>JBGAJP010000060.1:0-11336 GCA_044224855.1 Pontiellaceae bacterium | reverse complement strand
CTGGTGATGCCGAGTTCTTTGCGCAGGGTTTCGATCAGTTTATCAATCAGGCGGGAAGTCACCGGATCGAGACCGGAAGTCGGTTCGTCGTAGAGAATGATTTCGGGATTCATGACAATGGCACGGGCAAGACCGACGCGCTTCTGCATACCTCCGGAAAGTTCGGCCGGCGTTTTATCCGCAGCGTCCTCCATATTAAGCAGGCTCAGTTTTTCGCGAACTGTTTTCTCAATCTCCTCTTCACCCATTTTCGTGAGTTCACGGAGCGGCAGTGCGACATTTTCGAAAACCGTCAGCCACTGAAGAAGCGCCGCGCCCTGAAAAAGCACTCCGAACCGACGGCGCATACGTTCCAGCTCCAGCCCGCGCGCTTCATTGATAATATCGTCGCCGACGCGTATCGTACCGCTATCGGGGCGCATCAGTTGCACCATATGTTTGAGCGTAACGCTTTTGCCAGCGCCGGAAAGCCCGACGATCACAAACGTCTCACCTTTCGGCACTGTAAAACTGACCTCATTGAGGACGGTTTTGCCGCCGAGCCGTTTGGTGACTTTGTCGAAGGTAATCATATGTAAAACAGCCTTGTGATCATGTAGCCGATAATCAGGATCATCAGGAATGAAATAATGACTGTCTGCCGGGTAGCGCGTCCGACACCGACAGCTCCGTCCGTAGTGCTCAGACCCTGATAGCAGGCGACAGTGGCGATGATGATACCAAAGACAAACGCTTTAAAGAGCCCGACATAAAGGTCTTTGTTTTCAGCGTAGCGGGTGGCGTTATCGAGATAGGCCTGAAATGCCACACCGAGCTGGGTGGAGCCGACGATGCCGCCGCCGAGAATGCCCAGAATGTTAGTGTAAACCGTCAGAATCGGCATCATCACTGCCAGTGCAACCAGTCGCGGCATCACCAGAAAGCGGTTGGGATTGATCGACATCACTTCCAGCGCTGAAATTTCTTCCGAAACCGCCATCGTGCCGAGCTGTGCAGCAATCGCCGAACCGACGCTGGCGGCAATAATCAGGCCGGTCATAAACGGCCCCATTTCACGGATCATCACGATGGTGACTGCGGTGCCAATATTGACTTCCTGCCCGAAGCGGCGCAGTTCCAGACCGGTCTGCAGGGCCAGAATCATGCCGGTAAAAAAGGCGACAACGGTAATGACACCGAGGCTCTTAATCCCGGCGATATAAAGTTGCAAGGCGGCTTCGTGACGTGCGCGTGGTTTCCAGAGCGTACGGATATAAAGCGTCGCGGAAAAAAGCATAAGGAGCGCATTGCCCATATCATGGCAGGCCACCAGAATGATCCGGCCAAGACGGCGGAACGATCTCACCGGCAGATCCAGGTACCAATATATCTCTTTAAACGGCGCAATCATTTCTAATTTCCAAAACGGATGAAGTAAAAGAGGCGTAGATTCTGCGATTCACCTTCTCTTTTATACGCCAGAAGTCCCTTCAGTAAAGACCATTCCTTACGCTCAACAGCCGGCTCTTTTTCGCTGTGCCAGGCAAACCAAAGAACATCTTTACGGATGATTCCGTCATTATTTGTCCGTTTGTACAGCGTCCAGAGCGGAGCCCAGTTTCGCTCAACCGGTGCACTGTTTTTAAGCGGCCAGAGCTCCAGCATCCGGAAACGGGAAACGTCGCCTTCGCGCTGCCAGCTCATCAGCGGCCAGATTTTCCAGTAATTGGAAACGGTCGTCTGCTTTTCCAGCGAAACGTCTTTTTCGCGCTGAACGCTGTAATCTTGATAGAAAAACGGCAGCGCCATGCGGTGGGTTCTCAGCAGATTGTCATCGCCCGTCTTTTCCGACCAGAGCAGAGGCCAAAACAGGAAAGTGCGATGCGTCGGGCCGGCGGCGTACCGGTCTTCGCCCCAGAGCGGCCAGATGTAAAATTTGCTGTGAGGCTTGCTGTCGATCTTCTGAACGAAAGGCCACGGACAGAAAAGCCGATCCTGTTTTTCGCCTTTTGTAAACCGGAAGAACGGAGGAAGCACCCAAAGAGTCTTCTCCTGTTCCAGCTTCGACTGTCCGCAAACCGGAAAGAGGATCCACGACTTTCCGGCATCGCCGGGATAAAAATACTCAGCGGAGGTCCAGAACGGCCAAAGAACAAAGCGCTTGTCGTATTTCCCCTCAAGCACCGATTTCCCGTAAATCGGAAAAACGCGGTCGCGCTGAATTCCTTCGCCGCGCGTATGGGAGTAGATCGGCCAAAACACGCTGGTCGTTTTTACGTCATTAATCCGGCTTTGTCCGTACACCGGGAAAAGCACAAACATGATTTCGTCACGACCGAGAAATTCCTTAATCGTCCCGCCGAGAGGAAACAGCGCGAAGTATCCTTTGCCGTTTACGTCCCGGCCTTGAAAATAAACCGGCAGCAGCCAGTTGCGATCACGCGGGCTGGCATCTTTTGAATCAAATTTATGGGTGAACCAGAAAATCAGCGCGCGTGAACTCTGCTCGTCCTTAAAATCCTTGCGCGAATAGAGCGGCCAGAAGTAGTCACGGATTTGGCCTTCTTTGACGACGGTATGCGAATAGAACGGGCGAACCGCAAAGAAAGACCCCTGCTCGGTCGTCAGGTTGTCATAAAACGGGAACAAACTGCTTGCGGAAGCCTTGCCGCATAGCATCGCCGCCGTCAGGAAGATAAAACCTTTTAAAAATGCTCGTTTCATTCAGGCGCAGAAACTACCAGAGCCGACCCCAACCCGCAAAAGGTTTCTCGTAACACTGCGGGCATGCGACTTCTACGTCCCGAACGGTGAAAAGTTACTTATTGGCGTTGGTTTTGTTAAAAGTTGACAAAATATGTATGGCAAATCAGTAGCGACCGAGGTTTGTATATCTGGTTTTTCCGCAGTCGTATCCGTCGTCCCAGCCTTGTTTATAAAGCGGGTCGGATATGTACCGGTTGACGTTTTTGTATGGTTGAAAGTAGGGGTTTCCGGCGGCGCGTGTTCCGCTTGAATATCCATCGCCGTATCCGTCAACGTATGCCGGCGGTTGTCCTTGGTGCTGCATGGCCGCGCGCTGCCATTGGATATCCTGTCCGGCACAACCGGAAAACAGAATGATCGCTAATGTGACGGATATTTTACAAATGATTGGCAGGTTCATTTCGGCTCAGTGTTGGATTTTATTTCTCCGAGAAGTTTTATGATTGTGTTGATCCTAAACATCCAGCGGAAAAAACCGGCGATACAACAGATTATCGTAAATCCGACGAAGCAAATGATTCCAATCACAAGCCATGATACTGTTCCATCATCGTTCATTTTTTTCTTCCTGTATTCTGTTTTTCTTCGGTGACAGAAAACAGCCAGTCCACGCACTCAAGAGCTTCTGTACAAAGCAATTTACCCAATGCACTTTTTGACCACAGCAGTGAGTTCTTCGGCGAGCCGGTTCGTCATCTCATCGGTCGGGCCTTCGACCATGACTCGGCACATCGGTTGCGTTCCGGAATAGCGGATCAGCACGCGGCCTTTATCGCCCAGTTCGGCTTCGGCTTTTTTGACGGCTTTTTGAATTTCTGGAATATTTTCAAGTGGCGGTTTCTGAGCAACATCGAAGTTAATAAGCTTCTGCGGGAAAACGCTCATTACTTTTGCCAGCTCAGAAAGCGGCTTGCCGGTCTCGCGCATGATCGCCAGCAGTTGCAGCGCGGCGATGATGCCGTCACCGGTTGAGTGGTGATTATGAAAAATCATGTGGCCGGAGGCTTCACCGCCGAGAACGGCGTCATCCTTGATCATCCGCTCCAGCACATACCGGTCGCCGACAGGCGTAATTGCCACGTCAATTCCGAGCTCTTTCATGGCCGACAAGAAGCCGAAGTTGCTCATAACTGTTCCGACGATCTCATTATTTTTGAGCAGTCCCTTTTTCTTATAGTGAACAGCGCAAATCGCCATGATCTGATCGCCGGATAATTCAGCACCGGTTTCATCAACCACAATCAGCCGGTCGGCGTCCCCGTCGAAGGCCAAACCGACATTGGCACCGGTCGCACGCACTTTCGCTTTGAGATCACCGGTGTGCTGCGATCCGCAGTTATCATTAATATTCATGCCGTTGGGCGACACATGAATCGCCGTTACGACGGCTCCCAGCTCGGAGAAAATAGTCGGGGCCACTTTATAGGAAGCGCCGTTGGCGCAGTCGAGCACCAGCTTCATGCCGTCGAGTGTCTGGTCTTCCGGAAAGGTGTTTTTACAAAAAACGATGTAACGTCCGACGGCATCATCGATGCGCTTAGCTTTACCGATATCGTCTTCGGTCGAACGGATATCGCGCAATACGCGCCCGGCAATCAGTTTTTCCATCTGCTCTTCTTCAGCATCGGGTAATTTATAACCGGTACGGGAAAAAATCTTGATCCCGTTGTCGTGGTACGGATTGTGCGAAGCCGAAATGACGATCCCTGCGTCGGCGCGCATATCCTGCGTGATGAACGCCACGCCGGGCGTCGGCAGCGGGCCGAGCAGTAGAACATCTACGCCCATGGAGCAGACCCCGGCAGTCAGCGCGTTTTCGAGCATATAACCGCTCAGGCGGGTATCTTTACCGATGACGATGCGCGGGCGGGAGCCTTTGCCTTTATGATATTCCTTGCAGACATACGCGACCGCACGGCCGATTTCCAGCGCCTGCTCGGCGGTCATGTTGCCCATGTTGGCCATACCGCGAACGCCGTCTGTTCCGAAAAGCTTTCCCATGTTTAAATCCTTTGCTAGCTGTGCAAAACCGCTGTTTCATCCACAATGCTCTGAAGCCACGCTGTTGCTCCGGCGCGGGAAGCTTCACTCAAACTCTTTATAGCGGCAATGTAGTCCGCCTTGTCCGCTTTCCCGATTTCGCTCACGAGGCCGGCATCGGCAACCGTAGTAAGCGGTGCTTCAAGCCGCAGGCGCAGGGTTTCCCAAACGCCGAAAAATTCACGCTGTTTATTTGCAACCTGCAAGAAATCACCGCCCGCCTTATCCAGGGTTTTGAAAGAGTACTCCATCTTGCCGGCGAACTCTCCGAGCCGCTTGATACGCTCTGCCAGGATCAGATCGAGATTGGCCAGCGCGCCGGCGTGGCAGGCACGGTCAAATTCATCACGAATAAAAAGAACCCGGACGTTTTCGTACCACGCCTTGAGCGCACGGATATTCCCGATGTAAATAAGGTTGTTTTTGACGATACGCCCGATGTTTTTATAAACACCTTGCTCATAGGGAACGGACTGCTCTGCCGGTGCAGCCGGAACGTGAAGTTGATTCTCTTCAAGCACGTCTTTACGACAAATACCGCCTGCAGCAATGACGCTTCCGTAAGCGATACGTGCCGGACCGACCAGTCCGCCCTGCCCGCCGAGAAAAATCGGCTTCCGATTAAGCAGTACGCCGCGAGGAACCTCGCCGATCAGAGAGGCGGTGGCTTTATCCTGATGCGGCGTAAAGTTAAAGTGAATGTAGGATGAGCCGACTTCACTGTGGTTTTTCCGGCTGGTGCCGCCGGCCATCAGGATGTCGCAGAAGTTGATGAGACTGCCGAGTGTAACGAACGGAAGCAGAACCGTCTGCTTGAGTCCGACCGTGTGTGCGCCGTTCGCCTCTTCTTCAAGAATGGTTCCTTCGCGGACATGCGCGCCGCTGCCCATATTGGCCCCGTCGAGAAAAACCGCGCCGGAAAAATATCCGCCTTTAAGCTGTACGCCGCGGCCCAGCTGGCAGTTTTCAATTGTAACGGGTGCTTCCGCACCGAGTGCAGAGCCGGGACCAATGGAAGTTTTTGCTCCGCGAATACGGCAGCCGGGATAAATCTCCGCATCCGGTGCAATGCGCGCCGGATCAACTTCGGGGCCGATGAAAAATCCCCTTTGAGCAAAGGCATCCTTCATTTAAGCAGAACTCCGATGGCTGTTCCGACTCCTGTAAAGAAGAGTAGAGCAAGCGATGTTTTCATGGTGTACTCCCACTCAAAAATGGTGATGGTGGTTTTTCCGCCGGTGAAAATAAAAAACAGCGCGCACAGTGCGATCAGAAATAAAGCCCAAAGCAGTGATTTATTCACAAATTACCTCCTGCGGATAAGATTTACTGAAGCTACAATGATTAAAAACAGGGAGCAACCGTTTTTACCGGCTAGACAGCAGACTTACAGTCCGTCGCAGTCAGGCATCTGCTCAAACGCGCTGTATATCCATTCCAGAAAGGATTCAAACCGGGCATCACCGTGCAAGGCAAACAGATCCGGATCCTTCTTCATCCATTCGTAGTCGTTATAGCCTAACTCGACCGCGCGGTTCAGTGCGTCAAACGCATCGTCGGCCCGGTCCAGAAGAGCCAGACTGCAGGCGAGATTATACCAGACAAGCGGATCTTCAGCACACAAGCGGCTGAGACGCTCATCCATACGCAAGCCGTCGGCATAGGATCCGGTCCGGGTATAGAGATCAGCTAAAGCCCTCAATACATCCGTATCTTCAGGCAGCCGCCGTGCGATGGCCTGAAGAAATTCAAGTTCCTGCTTATTTTCGCGGAGGTCTTCCGGCTGATTGTCGGTCGGTATCACGTTTTAAAAATCCGTTATTTACGTTTGGTGATGGGCGTAACTTTGCGCAGGTTCGGACCGGTGTAAATCTGCCGAGGACGGGCGATGCGGGCATCGTTGTCGTTCTGCATTTCCAGCCATTGGGCAATCCAGCCCGGCAGTCGGCCGATGGCGAACATGACGGTGAACATATTGGTCGGAATACCCATTTCGCGATAGGTCAGTCCTGTGTAAAAGTCCACGTTGGGATAAAGATTACGCTCCTGAAAATAGGAATCAGCCAGTGCTTTTTCCTCCAGCTCCTGCGCAATATCCATCAGCGGGTCTTTCGTATGAGTTGCCGCAATGACCTTTTTGCACAGCTCTTTGGCGATCTTGGCGCGCGGATCGTAGGATTTATAGACGCGGTGGCCGAAGCCCATCAGCCGGAACGGGCTGCGCGGGTTTTTGGCGCGCTCAATCACTTTATCCACATCGCCGCCTTCACGCTGAATGTCTTCCAGCATCTCGATGACGTGCTGGTTGGCACCGCCGTGCTTCGGTCCCCACAGCGCACAAATTCCTGCGGCAATTGAAGCATACAGATTAATTCCGGAACTGCCCACGCTGCGCACGACAGAGGTGGAGCAGTTCTGTTCGTGGTCGGCATGAATGATGAGCAGCTTGTTGAGCGCGTCTGCCATAACAGGATCCATCGGCTCGCCGCGCACCGGAGAACTGAACATCATGTTCAGGAAGTTTTCGCAGTACTTCATATCGTGCCGAGGATAAACCGCCGGCTCACCGATTGATTTCTTAGAGGAAAAAGCGGCAATAGTGCGCAGTTTGGAAATCAGCCGCGTAACGGTCATATCCACATCTTCTTTTAAATCGCTGCGTAATTCAGGATAGAAGGAGGAAAGTGAAACCGCCATGGCAGAAAGAATCGCCATCGGGTGAGAGTGCTCGGGATAGTTACTGAAAAACTCCCTCATGTCTTCATGGATCATGGAGTGGCTGTTCAGAAGCTTTGCATAGTTCTCCCGCTGCGCGAGCGTCGGCAGCGAACCGTGAACCAGCAGATAGGCTACTTCGATGAATTCACACTTTTCAGCCAGATCAGCCACATCATAACCGCGATAGCGCAGGATACCCTTCTCGCCGTCGATAAAAGTAATATCGCTGGAACAGGAGCCGGTGTTGCCGAAGCCGGGGTCATAGGTGATCGCTCCGGTTTCTTTACGCAGCTTACCGATATCGATTGCCCGTTCGCCTTCAGTGCCCTCATAAACAGGGCAAACCAAGGTGCGGTCATCAATATGTATTTCAGCCTGGCCGATTTTATCTAGCTTCATAATCAACCTCTCCAGTTACAGGGGTCGGGGAGTGTATTTGCCACCAAGGTTCTTTTTCAAGCAAAAAGCCCTCCGACCGGAAGGCTATTCTACTGTCACGCTCTTAGCCAAATTGCGCGGTTTATCAATATCCGTACCGCGGGCACGGGCCGCATAGTAGGCCAGCAGCTGCAATCCAACCACATTGACCATCGGCGTAAATTCATCCCGAACTTCCGGCACGTAGATTATGTCCCCGGCCAGTTTCGCGATTTCAGAGTCCCCTTCCGTCGCCAAGGCGATAATGCGGCCGCTGCGAGCTTCGACCTCTTTGATGTTCGACAGCATCTTTTCGTAGACCTCATCGGCCGTCTTGGTGCAGATGCAAATCACCGGCAGCGTATCGTTAATCAGCGCAATCGGGCCGTGCTTCATCTCTCCGGCGGCATAGCCTTCGGCGTGCTGATAGGAAATTTCTTTGTTCTTCAGCGCGCCTTCCAGCGCCGTCGGGTAGTTGAATTTGCGGCCGAGATAGAGCGAACTTGGGCCGTCGTGGTGTTTTTCACTGATTGCCTTGATCTGCTCTTTTTTCTGAATCACATAATGCACAGCATCCGGAACTTCCTGCAGATCAGCAAGATATCCCTTAATCTGCTCCCGCGTCAGGTTGCCGCGCACACCCGCGACATAAAGAGCAAACAGAGCAAAGGCCATCAACTGCGCGGTATACGCCTTGGTTGAAGCCACGCCGATTTCCGGCCCGCAGTTCGTAAAGAACACCGCATCGCTTTCGCGCACCACGGAACTGCCTTCGACATTACAAATCGCACAAACCCGGCAGCCCCACTCTTTAGCCATGCGGATCGAGGCGAGCGTATCGGCTGTTTCGCCAGACTGCGAAACCGGAATAATCAGTGTACCGGGGTCGATTTTCGGATCGCGGTAACGGAACTCGCTGGCAAGGTCGGTTTCAACAGCAATGCCGGTCAGATTTTCCAGCAGAAGCTTGCCGTACATTCCCGCGTGATAAGCCGTACCGCAGGAAACAATCATAATGCGGTTGAGCTTGCGGAAATAATCCGGGCTCAGTCCTGATCCGATATCAATCTTACCGTCTGCCGAAATGTGTTTATCCAGCATTGCGCGGAGAATACGCGGCTGTTCATGAATTTCCTTCAGCATGAACGTCTCAAAACCGGCGCATTCGGCGGCTTCGGCCTGAAAACTGATTTCCTTGACTGCCGGCGTAACCGTTTTGCCTTCAATTGTGCGGACTTCCACACTGTCGGCACGCAAAACGGCCATTTCGCCATCGTTCAGATAAATGGCTTTTTTGATCCGGTTGATGATAGCCGGAACGTCGCTGGCGATGAAATTCTCCTTATCGCCCAGCCCGATAATCAGCGGGCTGCCCTTGCGGGCGCAGTAAATGGCGTCCGGTTCAGAACTGAACAGAATTCCCAGCGCATACGCCCCGCGCAGCCGCTTTAGCGTCAGAAGGATCGCCTCTACCGGCGACTTTGCGCCGTCTTTAAGCGCCTGCTCAATCAAATGAGGAACCACTTCGGTATCGGTTTCGGATAGGAATTTATGCCCTTTTGCGACCAATTCGTCGCGCAACTCGGCATAGTTCTCGATAATCCCGTTGTGAACCACTGCAATCGCCCGGTCGGAACTGAAATGCGGATGCGAATTGACCTGCGAAGGTGCACCGTGCGTCGCCCATCGGGTATGACCAATACCACGCGTTCCTTCGATCGGATCCGCCACCAGCATTTTTTCCAGATTTGCCAGCCGTCCGACTTCCTTGCTTGAAGCGATTTTACCGCCGCTGAGCACCGCAATACCGGCAGAATCGTATCCCCGGTATTCCAGCCGTTGCAGTCCGTCGATCAAAATCGGGGAGGCCTCTTTACTTCCAATATAACCGACTACTCCGCACATAAATCATTCCTCTCAGAAATCCGAACAAAACAGGTTCGAAGTCTGCCTCAAACAACCCTTCAAAACAAAATAAAAAACCGGATCCGCCTTTGTTTTGGCCAGCCTGACATTTGCGTAGAAAATGGTTGCACCCCGATGCCTTTTCCTGTTTCATCCCCGCTTCGACGAACTAATTGAGGAATATGATTTATGGCAAAAACGAGCAGCATCGTTAAAAACGAAAAGCGCGCGAAGATGGCAAACAAGTACTTTGCCAAGCGTATGGCGCTTAAAGAAATCATCCGTAACCCGAAGACATCCTACGAAGACCGTATGGCCGCTTTTGACAGCTTGCGCAAACTGCCGCGCAACGCAAACCCGATCCGTGTACAGAGCCGCTGCCGCGTAACTGGACGTCCGCGCGCTGTTTATAAAAAATTCGGTCTCTCCCGCATCACCCTGCGTGAAATGGCTTCAAACGGGCTTATCCCCGGTATGACCAAAGCCAGCTGGTAAAGCCAGAAAAGTAATTCCTGTATAAAACGCTTTCCGTTCGCGGAGAGCGTTTTTTTTACAATCACACCGTCACAAACCGTTCATTAAGCATCACATGCCCACAAAAAAACCGGCCCATCGGGCCGGCATACCGAAAAAAATTTTCGTTTAGGTTAGGCTTTGGTCACCAGACCGTCGCGAATCGCCTTGGTTGAAACCCAGACGCGGCGCACCGTGCCGTTTTCATCTTTAATCCGGACACGCTGGAGATTTGCTTTGAATTTACGCTTCGTGGCGCTGGTCACGTGCAGACCGATACCGCCCTTGCACTTCCTCAAACCTTTACGGACAATCCGGCGGCCTGAAATCGTTCCCTTACCTGTCATTGCACATTTAGCCATAATTCTTCCTCACAAACTTCAGAAATTTAACTCAAAGAGTGGCGTAATCTACGGACAGACCTGCTGCTTGGCAAGCGCCAAATCTGCAAAATCACAACTACTCCAACGGCACGGTAATATTCAGTCGGTAAAATTTAGCAGAACCGGTCGTCGCCGGAGTGCCTGAAATACTCATATCCCCGCCGGTGCCGGTAACGCTGCCTATATTCGTCCATGAGCCGGTCAACGATGAGGCCGACTGAAGCCGGTATTCACGGGATCGGCTCGACAGCCACAACAACCGATCTTCTTTTTTCTCCCGAATAAGAGTCAACCGCAACGGACTGTTCGGCTTTTCCGGATCGGTGTTGAACCGGTATTCATCAAAATCGGTTATACCGTCATCATCACGGTCGCCCTCGGGCTTCAGCCCGATCATTCGACAGCGGCTGAGCTCCCACGCGTCCGGGATTCCGTTTTCATCCTTATCCGAACCGCTATCCAGCCTCACGGTCCGGATATAGGCATGAATATTAGAAAGACTGATCCAGCCGGTATTGGCACCATACACGAAACCAGAGAGAGCGCCCGTCTGCAGATCAACCTGCGGGTTCCCGAGGTCCTCAAACACACCCCAGCCGGTATTGGCGCTGTAGG
>JBGAJP010000059.1:0-11510 GCA_044224855.1 Pontiellaceae bacterium | reverse complement strand
TCGATTCTCACTCGCTTTGCAGCTCGTTTTGTTTCGAACAAGGCGGGTCATCATACGCACCTCAGTTTGTTTGGCAACCCGTTTTTTAAATTATTTTTTAGAACAATTTATCGCTCGATTCTCACTCGCTTTGCAACTCGTTTTGTTTCGAACAAGGCGGGTGATAGTACGCGCAAAAAAAAACCGCGCAACTTTTTTTGCAAAATAATTTCAGCCGGAAGCCCTAATCATCAAAAAGCCCAATAAAACCGGCTAAAAATCTGCTCACATAAACTGAATATCTCGACTATTTCCCGACATCCCGATGCTGTATACGCGAAGATGACAATTGTAACTGGTTAATAATAAACGTTTTTCGCATATATCGAGCCTTGAAAAACCGATTAAACTTCAGAATCACAACTGAGAATATAATTTGTAAGCTTTTTATCGTAAACGTTTTGAATATTTATTTAAAAATAAAAACGGCATCTCCCAATATCTGGAAGATGCCGCAACTCAGAGACCAAAACCTGTTTATTTATTTGCGACTCTGCAATTTCGATAACAACCTCAAAATTTCCATATAAAGCCAGACCAGCGTCACAATCAGCCCGAAAGCCGCATACCACTCCATATATTTCGGTGCGCCTTGTTCTGCGCCCTGCTCAATGAAATCAAAGTCCAGAACGAGGTTAAGCGCGGCTACAACCACAATAACCACGCTGAAAATGATCCCTGCCGGACCGGACGAACTAATCACGCTCATCGGATGTCCGAAAAGTCCCCTAATCATCGAAATCAGATAGAAAAATGCAATGCCGCCCGTCGCCGCAACAATGCCAAGTTTGAAATTCTCTGTAGCGCGGATCAGTCGTGATGTGTAGGCCAGCAGCAATGCGCCAAGCGTTCCGAATGTCAGCAGGACAGCCTGCATGACAATGCCCGGGAAGCGGGCTTCAAACAGACTTGAGATGCCGCCCAGCAGAATTCCTTCACACACTGCATAAATCGGCGCGGTAACCGGTGCCGCCTTTTTGTTGAAAACTGTAATCAACGCCGTGATAAAACCGGCAATTCCGCCGATCATAATCCAACCTGTACCGCTCTGCGGAGCAGACGGATTCCACGTAAGCATCGTTGAGGCAAACAGCAATGCCAGCAGCATTGCTGTGCGACTTACTGTCCCCTGAATCGTCATCACACCTGCACCTGTATTCGCAACATCAAACGTCTTGGCATTCAAAGCCGGATTGGCTGTACGCATCATAAACAAATCCTCCTGTTAAAGTTTTTCTGAACATGCCAGTTCGACCGGAAAAATGCAAAACCGTTCACTCTATTGCGGCCTGTATGGTAAATTCACCGCATGGATTTCGATCTCACACCATTGAGCGCGGCGCTTAAAAAAGTACCCTGCCGCCGTCGGCGCAGGCGTTTCTCGGATGCCAACTGCTTCACGAGGAACCGCGCGCGCAACTGTGGATCGTCGATCATTTGCAAACCCTTGAAAAACTGGCCGACAGCGTCCGGACGCTTTGCCCGCAAATAACCCTGCTGACGCTTCCACCGTTTGACGGAAAAGATATGGAGGCGCAAAGCGAACGACTGGATACTCTTTCATTCCTGCAACGTGACGGCGGCGTCGCGTCTGCATTCGTGCTGATCACGGTCTTTCAATGTCTGGAAGAAAAACTTCCAAGTATTAAAGAGGCTTTCGCTTTAAAATGCGGCGACGCTTTCGATCCGGATGAACTTTTCAAAATCCTGGAAAAACACGGCTACACACTCGACGTTGAAGTTTATGAAAAAGGTTTCGCAGCACGTCGCGGCGGCATCATTGATGTCTGGCCGCCGACTTCTCTCCTGCCCGTGCGCATTGAGTTTTTCGGCGATGAACTTGAAAGCCTGCGCACCTTCGAACCGGACACTCAGCGCTCGGTAGAAAAAATTGAGCAGATCAAAATTTTTCCGCTCAACGCTCAGGGAAACATCACGCTCGCCGAAATGCTTCCGGAAAATACGCTCCGTATCTTCAGTAACGTAAACACAATGTCTTCATTGCATTCCATTCACATCGGATGCGTCACCAGCGATACACTTGATATTGATCTTGGATTTTACGAAACCAATTTGAAACCGGTCAGCGAACTGCACCGTCCTGAAGCCGCCGAACAGCAGCGCAAATTGTTTTTTAAAACTCTGGAAAAAATGGCGGCTGAAGGCTGGGTAATCGATATCTACATGGAGACTCCCGGAGCAGCAGAACGCCTCAGAGAGGCTTACCTGCCAGAGGTCAGAGGTCAGGAGTCAGGTGTCAGAATTCTGACTGGACTCGTACATGGAAGTTTTATCAGCAAAGTGCAGAGATATCTGCTCATCACCGAGGCCGATATTTACGGCTATCAGCCGAAAACCGCACACCTGCGGCGCGGCGCAAAAATACTGAAAGCTGCCGGCATACGCGTCGCAGAATGGACGGATATTCAGCCCGGCGAACTGGTCGTCCATGTTGACCATGGCATTGGAAAATACATGGGGCTGATGGAAATGGAGATGGCGGGACGCCGCCAGGAGATGCTCCTGATCGAATACGCCGAAGGCGCTCGGATTTATCTGCCGACCAACCAGGCGCATCTGCTCACACGCTACGTCGGCATGGGAAATTCCGCCCCGGCCCTGCACAATCTGAAAGGCGCGCGCTGGCAGAACGAACGAATCGCGGCTCAGTCGGCGATTGAAGATTTCGCCGCTAAACTGCTCGAAACACAGGCGTCGCGCGCGTTGAAAAAAGGGCGTGCCTGCGGGCCGGATACTCACTGGCAAAGCGAGTTCGAAAACTCCTTCCCGTATATGGAAACGCCCGATCAGCTCACAGCGATTAAAGCGGTCAAAGCCGATCTCGAATCGCCGCAGCCGATGGACCGTCTGATCTGCGGCGACGCAGGTTACGGAAAAACCGAAGTCGCCATGCGCGCGGCATTCAAGATGGTGATGGAAGGCCGGCAGGTCGCGGTGCTTGTTCCGACCACCATTCTGGCGCAGCAGCATTTTGATACCTTCACCGAGCGCATGGCGGTGTTTCCGGTCGTCGTTGAAATGCTCAGCCGCTTCCGCACACACCATGAACAGAACGAAGCAATCCGGCGGCTACGTGAAGGCGCAGCACATATTGTCATCGGCACACACCGGCTGGTTTCGAGCGATGTTCAATTCAAAGATCTCGGACTCGTCATCATCGACGAAGAACAGCGTTTCGGCGTGCGCGCCAAAGAGCATTTGAAACAACTCCGCCAGCAGGTGGATGTACTGACACTCAGCGCGACGCCGATTCCGCGCACGCTTTACATGAGCCTGACCGGCTCGCGCGATATGAGCACCATCCAGACACCGCCGCAGGAGCGCCAGCCGGTCGAAACCATCGTGCTGGAATATCACGACGAAATCGTCACAGAGGCAATCCGCCACGAACTGGCGCGCGATGGACAGGTTTTTTATCTGCATAACCGCGTGCAGACCATCGGCAAAGTCGCCGCGACCGTCAAAGAACTGGTTCCGGAAGCGCGCGTGGAATTTGCCCACGGACAAATGAGCGAACATGAGCTCTCCGAAGTGATGCATCGTTTCGTGCGCGGACTCTTCGACGTATTGATCTGCACAACGATTGTCGAAAGCGGCGTCGACATTCCGCGCGTCAACACCATCATCATCGACCGCGCCGATCGGTTCGGACTCGCTGACCTTTACCAACTTCGGGGCCGCGTCGGTCGCGCGCGGCAAAAGGCGTACGCTTTCCTGCTGCTGCCGCCCGGCAGTACGCTCTCGGATGATTCGCGTAAACGAATCGAAGCGCTGAAGCGCTACACCGGCCACGGCACCGGATTCCGCATCGCCATGCGCGACCTGGAAATCCGCGGCGCAGGAAATCTGCTCGGCGCACAGCAGAGCGGGCATATCGCCGCCATCGGCTTCGACCTTTACTGCCAGCTGCTCAAACGCAGCGTCGCCAAACTGCAAGGGAAGAAAGTTCCGCCGATCATTGATGCGGCCGTCGATCTCGATTTTCTCGACCGCTCACCAGCTGGCGGTTTAACCAGCAACTCCGCGTTTATTCCGTACGGTTACGTGGACGACGAAAACCTGCGCGTAAAACTTTATGGACGCATTTCGTCGCTGGCGACAGAAACGGAAGTGCGCGAGCTGAAAAAAGAATTCGCCGACCGTTTCGGCAAACTACCTGCCGCCGTCAGCAACCTGTTTGAAATCGCCCGCATCCGGATTGCCGCTGCACAGGCGAACATCCAATCGGTGCGCGTGAGCGAAGAACGAATTATCCTGATGCGCAACGGCGCAGCCGTCATGCCCGACAGCCGCTACCCGCGCCTGAAAGCCCGCACCACCGCTACCCGGCTCAAAGAAATTCTGGCACTGATCAAAAATTTCAACGTATAGTGACCACGGCAGACAGATTCAATAAACCGAATTGGAGAGCTTAGATGTTAAAAAGGAAATTCTTTCGCACGATCATTCTAATTGCGTCAGCACTCATGTTGACTTTCCATCTCTCTCTGGCCGCTCCGGCGGCAGCAACCCAAAGCCTGCCGGAAAAATCCACCCACGGTATCCTTGTCCAACTGGACGGCGGACAGGCCGAGCTGGCCGTCACGCCTTCCGGCGCATTCCGGTTGAGCGTTTCGTATGCAGGAATCCCCAAGGCTCATGCGAGTATATTTCTGGATGAAACGTCCGTCGCTGCACCTGCTGCAGGGGAAGCGGTTCAGAAAGATGGTCTGGTCGGCGTAAAATCTGCGGCAGGACAATTGCTGTTTAAACCCGCGACAAAGCAGTGGACGGTTCTCAATGCCAAAGGGCAGACAATCATCCCGCTCCAGTCGATTGGCAAAAAGACCGGCCCGGACAACAAGCCCTCAGCCATCCTTAACGTCGGATGGGACAATCAGCGCGAGTTCTTTGCGTACGGCTGCGGCAATTGTGAATCCAATCTCATGCAGAAGTCGGGAAACAGCCATCTGGGCAACGGCAAGGCGCTTATTCCCTACTACTGGTGTGCGGCAGGATACGCCCTGCTCGGCGTGTCAGAAAACGATTTGTCTCCCGCCCGATGGAAAGACCGGTCCAGTGCAGGAACTATCGAGTGGTCGTTCGCCGGCCAATCAGGCGACCTGTATATCCTGCCGGCGGCCAATCTTTACGAGGCGCTGGATGCGATGACCCTCCTTACCGGACGTCCGAAGGTTCCGCCTAAATGGGTCTTCGGATATCAGCAAAGCCGGTGGGGCTGGAAAGACCGCGCCTACATCGAGGACGTTCTCAAAAACTTCATCGACCGCAAACTGCCCGTCGATGCCTTCATTTATGACTTTGAATGGTACACACCGAATCCGGATTACAAACTCCCGCCCGAGGGCAATTCCAACTTCGCGGACTTCGGCTGGAACCATGAACTTTTCCCGGATCCTGCCGCTCAGATTAAACAGTACCGCCAGCAAGGCATTCGTACCGTTGTCATCCGCAAGCCGCGACTGGGCAACAGCGAACTGCTGGTAATGGCCCGGGAAAAAAACTGGATTCTCCACCGCGGAAAAAAAGATGAAACCTTTGACTCGCGAAATATTGATTACAGCATCCCCGCCGTCCGCGCGTGGTATAAAGAACAGCATAAAGCGCTCATTGAAACCGGCATCGACGGCTGGTGGGATGATGAAGGCGAAGCCTCATACACAACTTACGCTTACTGGAATCTGACACAAACGGAGGCTCAGGCCAAGTACCGTCCCAACGTGCGGTACTGGAGCCTCAACCGCGCGTTCACGCCGGGCCTCGCCCGAACTGGAGCAGGCACCTGGACAGGCGACATTCAAACCCGCTGGCAGGATTTACTGGAAACGCCAACGGATCTGCTGAACTGGGGGTTGGGCGGCATGCCTTACGGCGCATGCGATATTGGCGGATTCAGCGGCAACCCCTCGACGGAAATGCTGGTGCGCTGGATGCAGGTCGGAACGTTCCTGCCGATCATGCGCAGCCATTCGACCGATTCGAGAACGCCGCGATTTCCCTGGCTCTACGAAGGCGCGGAAGCCCCTATCCGCAAGGCGCTGGAGCTGCGGTACCGGCTCATCCCGATGATCTACAGCCTGGCTCACGAAGGCCACGCCACCGGCGCGCCGATCATGCGTCCGCTGCTGATGGAGTTTCCCGCCGATACCAACTTAGCGAACTGCTCGAGCCAGTGGCTGCTGGGAACCGGCCTGATGGCGGCACCAATTCTTTCGGAAGGCGGAAAGCGAACCGTCTATCTGCCGGCCGACAAGTGGTACGAATTCGAAAAGAGCGTAACGCTTGAAGGCCCCCAAGTGATCGAAGTGACCGCCAAGCTCGATGAAATTCCTGTGTATGTCCGGGCCGGCACCATTCTGCCGCTGGGACCGGTTGTCCAGCATACATCCGAAATGCCCGGCGGCCTGCTGGAACTCCAGGTCTATTCCGGCAAGGATGCAACTTTCACGCTGGTCGAAGATGACGGAGAGACCTATGACTATCTCAAGGGTGCAACCCGCAGAACCACTTTCACCTGGGACAACAAGCAAAACGCGCTGAGCTGGAAAATCGTTGGCGACTATACGGGCACTAATCTCTTCAAAGCCGTCAAAGTGACTGTGTTCTCTCCCGGCGGCAAGAAGCAGGCTGAAGCGTCTCTCGACAAGAACGGCCAGCTGGTAATCGACTAAAATGAACCTGCGAACAAAAACCGGTATTTTTCTATGGCTGATGCTCGCCGGAATACAACTGGCCACCGCCGCATCACTGGAAAGTATTCGTGTCAGTGAAAACGGCAAAGGATTTGTCACGGCTGCAGGCGCTCCATTTGTTATCTGGGGCGTTAATTACGATCATGACGAAAACAAACGGCTGATCGAAAACTACTGGATGGATGAATGGGCAACCGTTGTTGCGGATTTCAGGGAAATCAAAGCGCTCGGCGCCAACACCGTCCGCATTCATCTCCAGACCGCCGCCTTTATGGAAGCGCCGGATCGGGTGAATACCGGTAATCTCGAACAGCTGAAACGTCTTGTGCAACTGGCAGAACAAACGGGACTCTATCTGGATCTAACCGGACTCGGCTGCTACCATAAACAGGATGTTCCGGGCTGGTATGATGCCATGGACGAAGCCGCCCGCTGGAACGTTCAAAGCTGCTTCTGGGAAGCCGTTGCGCAAGTATGCGCCGGCAGCGATGCCGTTTTCTGCTACGACCTGATGAACGAACCGATCATCGGCGGATCGGGCGATCCGAACGACTGGACTCCCGGCGAGTTCGGCGGCTCCCACTTTGTACAGCGGCTGACCCTTGATCCGGCGGGCCGGACTCAGAAGCAGATTGCTCAAGCCTGGGTACAGCAGATGGCGGCGGCGATCAGGAAATATGACACCCGCCACCTGATCACGGTCGGAGCCATTCCGTGGGTTTATACTTTCCCGACAGCCAAACCGCTTTTCTACTCGAAAGAAGTAAGCGGCCCGCTGGATTTCGTCAGCGTCCACTTCTATCCGGAAAGCGGAAAAATCGACTGGGCTCTGGAAGCACTGAACGCCTATCAGATCGGCAAGCCTCTGGTTATCGAAGAAATGTTTCCGCTTAAATGCAGCATTCCCGAACTGAATCAGTTTATCGACAGGTCAAAACCCGTCACCAGCGGCTGGGTCGGTTTTTACTGGGGCAAAACCATTGACGAATACGCACAGGAAAGTTCTGATCTCGCCAGCGCTGTAAAAAAGAGCTGGCTGGAATACTTCCGGACAAAATCCATGGAAATAAATTTAAAATGAAATCCGGACTGAAACATCTGCTGGCAGAATATACCGACCTGGAACGCGAGGTGCAGGAACTGGTCAGCGCGCAGTGCCGCGAAGTTTGCGGACTCTGTACATCCTGCTGCTGCCGCGCCGATCTGTGCGAAGAAGCGCTGGAAAGCCCGTTCCTGTGCGCCGTACACGGCAAAGATGAGCTGGACAGCGACCGGTATGGCTTCCTGACGGAAACCGGCTGTGCGCTGGAGATCGGCCGTCCGCCGATCTGTTACGAGTTTTTCTGCAACGAACTGCAGGCAGCCCAGCCGGACGATCTGCACCGCGATGTACTCAAAATCCTCGGGCGGCTTCCGGCCTACGCCGGAGAAAACGCACACGGCGAGTCGCATCTGGTGGAAATCACGCAGGAAGAAGAGCTGGAACATCTGGCTTTCCAGCGTCTGGAAAAACAGATGCAGAATGCCCGCGAAGCGCTCGACTGCATCCGCGCCTTTTATAACGTGGGCTCTCTGCCGGAACATTCCCGTAAAGTTCTCAGCCGGATCACTGCTTCATCCGAAAACTAAAAACCCGCTCCGGCGGCCGCGATTGACTTCACACAAATCCTGACATAGAAACTGACCCCACAACTTCGAGCACTTCAAATGAATACTCAAACAACATGCTGTTCAGGTAATCCGGAAAACCGGTTCTGTGATGCGCCTTCAAAATGCGCAGAAATCATGAAGGTGCTCAGCGAGGAATCCCGGCTGCTCATCATCCGTGCGTTGATCCCCGGCGCATGTCACGTCACCGCAATCTCTGAAAAAACCGGGCTTACTGCGGCACGGGTATCCCATCATCTCGCCCGGATGCGACTGGCAGGCGTTGTCGAATGTTCCCGCAACGGACGAACCATCGAGTACCGGATAAGCCCAAAAATAGCAGCGGAAGATGGTTTGGATCTCGGCTGTTGCTACATCCGGTTTCGCTCAATCTAGTCGCGTATATATAAAACCGGCTTAAACCGTTGACATATCTAGATAGCTGGTGATATTTACTTCGACCACCGGTTGAGAGAAATTCTGTGTAACCAGTAAATCAGAGAGGAAGCCTGCCGATGAGTGTGAAGGATTTGTTTATCTGTTCGATCCGGGAATTACACCGTCATAAAGGCCGCACGCTGGCCTGCATGGCCGGATATGCGCTGGCGGCCGCCAGCCTGATTACCTTCTGCGGGTTGTGGCTGAATGCAAAACGATCCGCTGACGGCGTACTGGCCAGTACCGGCACACACTTTATCGCCTTCGCGCCGGAACGCCCTGAGGACTGTGACGGCGCAAGCGGCTGCTGTTTCCCGGGAAGCACAATCGAAGGTTTCTGGTTTAATGGCGTGCCTACGCGCCTGCTGACGCCGGAACTGCTGAAAAAAGTTTCCGAATTGCCCACCGTACGCGATGCCTCGCCCTGCCTGCTGCTGCGCATGATGAATTTTGAGGAAAGCCGTCCGTATTTCGTTGCCGGACTGGATGTCGCCAATCCTGTTGTCGTAAAGTCAACCAGCTGCTCCGCCACTGATATTACTGATGGAAAATTCCTCCAGCCGGGCGAACGGGGTAAAGCGGTGCTGGAAGAAGCGTACGCTGATGCACGGGGGCTTAAAACCGGCGCGATTATACAAATCGGCGACGCCGCGTTTACCGTAGCAGGAATCGCCAATACCGGCGTCCGGCCGGCCAAAGCGGATATTTACGTTACGATTCAGGATGCTCAGGACGTCGCCTATTCACGGATGTACAACCCGCCATCGGATATTTACAACCTGCTGCTGGTCGAAGCCAAAGACTCCATTACACACGAACAGTCGATGACTGACGTGAAGGCTCTTCTTTCAGGCGGCTCTATTTCTTCCTACAACTGTTTCCGCCCCGCCGCGCAGGTCATGGGCATCAATAAAAATGCCGGAACCATCCTGCTGATCGTGATCGGCGTGAGCACTTTATTACTGGCGCTCAAAAGCCAATGGGCCAGCATGATCGAACGGCGGCGAGACATCGCCATCCTAAAAACCGTCGGCTGGTCATCTTCGGCCATTCTCACCATGCTGCTGGCGGAATCGATCTTTCAGGCGCTGATCGGCAGTCAGCTTGGCGTTCTGGCCGGACTGCTGTTCCTCCACACCTCTTCCGCTCCGCACTTTACAGGCTGGAACGGAATACTGCCGGCGGTCTGGGGAGCGGCCACTGCGCTGATTCTGCTGGGCGGAGCGCTGGCCGGTATCATTCCCGCTCTCTACGCCGCCCGCCAATGGCCAGCTGAAGGTTTCAGAACACTGTAAGGAATTACATCATGACAACTGAAAACAGATCAATTACAGCTCCTCTCTTCGAATGCCGGAATGTCACCCGCACCTTTCGCATTCAATCCCGTGAACTGCCAGTACTCAAAGGCATTTCCTGCCGGATTCCGGAACGGGCGGTCACTCTGATCACCGGCCGGACTGGCGAAGGAAAATCCACGCTGATCGGCCTGCTGGCCGGACTCGACCGCCCGACCTCGGGACAGATATTTTTCAAGGGCGACGAGATGCCCAGTCTCGGCGTCGGGGAAATGTCCGTGTGGCGGCGCAAGCGGGTCAGTGTGCTGTTCCAGCACTTCAACCTGCTATCCTCCTGGACCGCTGTGCAGAATGTGCAGGCTGCGCTGATGCCGTTTGCCGCTTCTCATAAAGAATCTCTGGAGTCGGCGCACGAATGGCTGCGCAAAGTCGGCCTGAACGACAGAGCAGATCACTTACCCGCGCAGCTTAGCGCCGGCCAGCAGCAACTGGTCGCCTTGGCGCGGGCTCTGGCCGTTGAGCCCGAAGTTATTTTCGCTGATGAGCCTACCGGCGATGTCGATCCGGAAACCGGCGAAAACATCATGCAGCAGCTGACGGATTTCGTTTCAGCAGGCAAAGGTTCGCTGGTAATCGCCAGCCACGGAACTTATCCGCGCGACAGGGCTGACCTCGTTTTCGATATCGCCGGCGGAAAAATCATTAACTGATTTAGCGCTGAAACAAAAACTCCCGCCCTGCCGGATTGCAAAGCGGGAGTTTTATTTAACGAGACCGTGCGTTACGGATAATTCGAGGCATCCGAAATCCATGTTGCATTCGTAGTATTGCCCGTCTGCCGGCCAAGACCGCGTTGATACCCCGGAGGACTTGAAGGATTCTGGGCTTCTACATCACCATTACCGTACAGATCCACGCCATAACTGGCATAATTCGTAATGCTCGACCCAAGAATTATACCCCAGTCCTGCGAATTATAATTAATGGCGGCATTGTCGTAGTCCGCGCTGAACGCCCAACCTGAAAATCCGCCAACGACTCTGGCACTGCCGACGGCATTACCGATGTAGATTCCGCAAAGCGGGCGGCTTTCCGGAACAACCTGCTGCCATGGATTGCAATTGTTTCCAACCTGACAGTTCACAACCTGAACCTCCGTTCCGCCGCGAATGGAGAAAGCTTCCATACCGCTGGAGCGCCCTGGCGAGTTAAAGATGCGAACCTTGCCGGTGACATTCGATCCGATCACCGTGCTGATATAACGGGTGCTGGCCCAGCACATCGTCAAATCCACGTTGGTCGCATTCTGTAGATCGAAGGAATATCCAACCGTATGGTCTGTAGCGTATTTGAATGCTGAGATGTCGGTCGGAGTTCC
>JBGAJP010000058.1:0-11951 GCA_044224855.1 Pontiellaceae bacterium | reverse complement strand
GTGGCGGGTCATTTCATATTCCCGCCCGGGATTTCCAAGCCCAACAATAACCTTCACTCAAACAGTCTCCGCGGAAGCGTGTTTATTTTGTTTCTTCTTCCGGTTTCTTCTCGCGGATCACTTCAGGTCCGGAAGCAACAGCAGCAGCGGCTTCTTCAGCAACCGGCTCTTCGACAACCTTCGGCGCAGTAACCGCAGCAACACCAACATCCGCATCCATCAAAATCGTGTACTTGGAAGCATCAATCTTGATGTCCTTAACCGTAAGAATATCGCCGAGCTTAAGATCGGTGACGTCCACATCAATTTCTTCCGGAATATCGGCCGGGAAACATTCGATTTCGAGGTGGTGCAGCAGATGATCCAGCACGCCGCCCTGATTTCTGACGCCGTCGGCTTCACCAACGAGCTCAACAGGAACTTCCACGCACAGCTTCTTGTTCATGTCCACCTTCTGCATGTCCACATGAACGACACCGCCGGAAAGTGCGTTGTGCTGCACTTCTTTCAGCAGCACAGATTCCTCAGCTCCGCCTTCAACCTGAACTTTAACCATTACATGCTCACTTGCATGATGGCGCAGCATCTGCTCGAAGTCATGCTTCGGCAGCGAGACCATACGGGCGACACCGCCTTCACTGTAAATTACGCCCGGCACCCAGCCGTCGCGGCGCAGACGGCGTGCACCGGCTGAACCTTTTACATCCCTGCTCTTTACTGTAATCTTTGCGTCCATTGCTCTTTTCTCCTCAAGTTATTCTGAAAAGTGATGTCACCGAATTGTTGTCGTGAATGCGGCAGATTGCTTCGGCCAGCAATTCCGCCACTGAAAGTACTTTCACCTTGCTGCCGGTATCACATCGGGCCGGTATGCTGTCGGTGGTCACCAGCTCAATAATCGGCGATGCATTCAGACGGTCGACGCCTTTGCAGTTCAGCAGCGAGTGGCTCACCATAGCACGAATTGAAGCCGCACCGGCTTTCTGTAGAAGCTCTGCTGCAGCTGTCAGCGTACCGGCGGTTGACGTCATGTCGTCCACCAGTACCGCATTGCAACCTTTCACATCGCCGACCAGATGTGTTGCTGAAACATGTTCGGCACTTTTGCGTTCTTTTCCGACAACGGCTACTCCCGCATCAAGCATATCGGCATAAGTTGCCGCCAGTTTCATGCCGCCGGTATCCGGTGCCACCACCACAAGATTGTCCAGTTTTTGCTCCCGCAGATGCTTCACAAACACCGGAGCGGCATAGAGGTGATCAACCGGTATATCAAAAAATCCTTGAATCTGCTGAGCATGCAGATCCATCGTCAACAAACGGTTCGTCCCGGCCGCCACCAGCAGATTGGCCACCAGCTTGGCGGTAATCGGAACACGCGGCTGATCTTTACGATCCTGCCGTGCATAACCATAGAAAGGAAGAACGGCAGTAATGCGCGAAGCCGACGCACGCTTCGCCGCATCAATCATAATCAGCAGCTCCATTATCGTTTCGTTCGGCGGATAAGAGGTCGGCTGAATAATAAACACATCACGCCCGCGGACATTTTCGGCGATCTTTACGAAGATTTCGCCATCCGGAAACCGGCTGATCTGCACATCGCAAAGCTTTTCACCGGTTTTAGCGGCAATACGCTCCGCCAGATCCCGATGGGCTGTTCCTGACAAAATTTTCACAGTTTCTTCATTCCTTATTATAACGTGTTCTCTTGCGCCGGTTCGTCCGCCGAGTGGTGGATTTGCCCGACTAGGATTTGAACCTAGACGCCAAGAATCAAAATCTTGTGTGCTACCATTACACTATCGGGCAGCCCCCGTTTAATGACAAAAAAACACCCCTCCCTCCGCGAGAGAAGCGTTGAACCATAAAAAGAGCCCCTATCGTTGTCAAATTAAAACGGGAAATGAAGCGTGTACCCCGGCAGATTACCTCCTCGAGCCCTTAAATTACCGGCCTCTTCTTTTTTTCGTGCATTTACATACACTTTGAATATGCTCCGCACGTGAATAAATACAATCTTGCTCCAGTTGTTCTGCTCTGCGCAGCATTTAATGGTATTGCGCAGGATGCGGGCTCCCGTTTTGATTTCAATGCGCTCAAAAACCGGGCGCAGAATCTGGCTGCCGCACCCTATCAGGCTCCGGACAAAACCCTGCCTGAAGAGTTGAGCCATTTTAATTATGACGATATGCGCAATGTCCGTTTTGATCCCAAGGCGGCTATCTGGCGCATGGAGCGCCTGCCCTTTCAGTTACAGTTTGTCCACCGCGGCGGACTTCAAACCGGCCACATCACCGTCAACTCCGTAGAAGAAGGCCGTGTTGAGCCGATTCCTTTTTCAAAAAGCCTGTTCAACTACTCGCAGGTGAAAATAAATGGAAAACTTCCGGATGACTTGGGATTCAACGGCTTCCGCATTCACTATCCGCTCAACTCCATGGAGTACCTCGACGAAATCATCGCCTTTCAGGGGGCTTCCTATTTCCGGGCTCTCGGCAAAGGACTTCATTACGGACTCTCAGCCCGCGGATTGGCCATCAATGTAGCCGGCCAGACTCCCGAAGAATTCCCTGAGTTCACCGATTTCTGGATTGAAAAGCCGGACAGCCGGGCAGACCGCATAAAAATATACGCTTTAATGAACAGCCCGAGCCTCGCCGGAGCATATGAAATGCTTCTCATTCCCGGCATTGATACGGTCATGGAAATTAAGGCGGCGCTTTTCGCCCGCAAGCCGGTCGAAGGAGTCGGCCTGGCTCCTCTGACCAGCATGTTCTGGTTCGGAGAACATTCCACTTCCCGTCATGGGGATTTCCGTCCCGAAGTACATGATTCCGACGGACTGCTCGTCCACACCGGCACAGACGAATGGCTGTGGCGTCCGCTCTCTAAAGAAGGTGACGTTAAAATTTCCTGTTTTGAGGATAAGGCCCCTCGTGGGTTCGGGCTCCTGCAACGCGATCGGAGCTTTTCCAGCTACGAAGACCTCGAAACTTTCTACCATAACCGGCCGAGTGCCTGGGTCGAGCCCGGCCCGGACTGGGGTAAAGGAGAAGTCAGGCTTGTCGAACTGCCGTACGGAGAAGAATACTTCGACAACATTGTTGCCTTCTGGAAGCCCGCCGCGCCGCTGACGCCCGAAAAACCGCTCGAATTTTCATATAAGCTGCACTGGTTTAAAGATGACTCCAATCTGCCGCCGCTTGCACGGGCGATGGCCACCCGAATCGGTAATGCCACTGAATATCCCGGCTCCAAAAAATTCGTGCTGGATTTCAGCAATGCACCGGGACTTGACCGGAATAATCCGGACGGTGTTACGCCGGTTCTATCCCTCACCAACGGGAATCTAAAGGGCAAGCATCTTCAGCGCAATGATCCCGGCAATGCGTGGCGCGTCTTCTTTGACGTTGAGCCCATCGACCGGACAAAACCTGTTGAAATGCGCTGTTTCCTGCAATCAGGCGGACTTCCGCGGAGCGAAACGTGGACCTACTTCTGGAACCCATAGAACCCTTCGTTCCTACGTGGGGCAGCCCGGAGGAATGGAACAGTGCCTACGAAAAACTCGAGAGCTACCTGCGGGCTCACGAGGTTGACAGTCATTTGCACCGTGCGCATATCACCACGATGATCCTGCGCCGCGTCAGCCGCCGCTGGCAGGGCCAGACTCCGCCGGCGCCTCTGGCGACGCTTGCCATCGAAGAAGCCAACAGCCTGCTCAATGAGTGGTTTACCCGCATTATGAATCTGCCCGCCGGAACCGATGCCAGTTTCACCGCCGCTGACGGACGAGTCGCCCTGTTTCTCTGCGATGGACCCCTGCGCTGGCCTTACGCTTTTCTGACGACTCAGCAGATTCCGGACGATCTTAAAGTCGCCATGCGCAGCAGCCTCATGAGAGCCGGACCTGAACTGCAGATCAGCAACATGGTTCCCCGCCCGATTGATCTGGGGCTTATTCCGGAGTTTGCGGATGACGCCATGGATGCTCTCAACCGCATGCCGGTTATCAAAGCGTTGATTGGCTGGCTGATTTTCCTGGCGATTCTAACTTATCTCTTCTGGATGACACGATGACGGCTGCAAAACTTCTATCGGGCGCGCAAAAAGTGCGCCGGCGGATTTTCTTCTTTTCGCTGGTGCTTCTGCTGATCACCCTGGCCACCTGGGTCATGGCAGACATTCTTTGGCGCGGCGGCATGAACAGCTGTGAAGTCGCTATTCTGATTCTGTTTGCCGTACTCTTCACGCCGGTTTCTTTCGGTATCGTTCAGGCCTTAACCGGCTTTTATATACTCTGGCGCCGCCGCGACCCGGCCCGCCTGCTTTCTCTGCTGGAAAAAACAGAAACTCCGATCGAACTTCCTGTCACAGCAGTTGTTCTGCCGATTTTCAACGAAGACGTCAGCCGCGTTTACGAAGGACTTCGCTCCATCTACCGCTCTGTCGAAAAAACCGGAAACCTCTCCCATTTCGACTTTTTCATCCTCAGCGACTCCAATGATCCGAACAAATGGATCGAAGAAGAGATGGCCTGGGCAGAACTTTGCAAACAGGTACACGCTTTTGGACGCATCTTCTACCGTAAACGGAAAATCGCCCTGAACCGGAAAAGCGGAAATATCAGCGATTTCTGCCGTCGCTGGGGCGGCAAATACCGCTATATGGTGATTCTCGACGCCGACAGCGTTATGAGCGGAGACTGCCTCATCAAGCTGGCGCAGCTTATGGAACTGAATCCTCAGTCCGGAATTATTCAGGCGGCACCGGTACAGGCCATGAGTGAAAGTTTATTTGGTCGCTTCATGCAGTTTGCCGGAACTCTCTACGGTCCGATTTTCCAAGCGGGACTAAATTTCTGGCAGGCGGATGAAGGTAATTACTGGGGTCACAACGCCATCATCCGTCTGGCTCCTTTTATTGAACACTGCGCTCTGCCCGACCTGCCGGCCAGCAAGACGCCGCGCGCCAAATACATGAGCCACGACTACGTCGAAGCCGCTTTGATGCGCCGCGCCGGCTACGAAGTCTGGCTGGCCTACGGTCTGGGCGGAAGCTACGAAGGCGGACCGCCGACTCTCACTGACATGGCCAAACGCGATCGGCGCTGGTGCAGAGGAAATTTCCAGCACAGCTGGCTGATGCTCTCGCCGCACGTCCGGCCGATCAACCGCCTGCACCTCACGCTCGGCATCATGAGCTATCTTTCCTCGCCGCTCTGGTTCTTCTTCATGCTGCTGGGAACCATGCAGTTCGTTATTGCCTCCCGTTTCACGCAGAGAACCTTCGACTACGACGTAGGTTTATCCTCTTTCCTCGACATCGGCGGCAACCGGCTGGCGATCATTCTCTTCGCAACTACGATCTTTCTGCTCTTCCTGCCGAAACTGCTGGGGCTGATTCTCATTCTGCGCCGGAAACAGGCTGCTCAGCCGTTCGGCGGACGGTTACGTGTAACCGCCAGTGTTTTTCTCGAACATCTGTTCTCCATGCTGATCACGCCCATTCTGATGCTGTTCCACTCCCGGTTTGTCCTCGGCGTAATGGCCGGGCAGGAAGTCGGCTGGGGATCCCAGCGGCGCGGCGGAGATGACGGCATTGAGTGGGGCGAAGCGATTGAAGCGCATTGGGGCCACGTTCTCATCGGATCCATCTGGGGCATATTGGCCTGGTGGATCAATCCGGCATTCTTTTGGTGGATGAGTCCGATTTTCATCGGTCTGGTCGGCTCGATTCCTCTTTCGGTCATACTCAGCAAAACATCAATAGGCGCTGCGTTCCACAGATATGGACTTTTTATGACCCCGCAGGAAAGCAGTCCACCGGTTGAACTGTCTGAACTGCAAACCAATCTCGATGCCTGCAAGCAGCACATTCCGCCGCTCGAGCCCCTCCGGAAAAACTACGGCTTTATGCAGGTCGTCATCGACCCGTATGTCAACGCCATCCATATCGCGCTCCTGCGGCGCCGGAATAAACACCGCCGCCTGGACAGCGCTTATTTCACACAGCTGCAGAACCGCGTTGTTGCGGAAGGCCCGGACGTCCTCAGTCGCCGCGAGCAGATGGCTTTACTGCTCAATCCTGAATGTATGGCGTGGCTGCACGAACAGATCTGGCTGCTGCCGCCGGAAAAGCTCGCACCGTGGTGGATGACGGCTCTGCGGCAGTACAACATTCTCGAAAGCAAACCGAAGACCGCTCTCTATTTATAAGAGCAGACCGAGCAGAACCAGAATCAGTGCGGCACCCGCCTCAATCAAAGCCATTCGCGCAACATTGATCTTCGGCGCCAGAGCCCGAACCCGCTCATGGTTCCACAGCCCGAACGCTGCATCCAGCAGGAGAATAATCGCCGCCCAATTCCTGATCGCATCCCAGTTCATTTCAGCTCAAACTCCACCGGCAGTAGAAATTCATACCGCTCCGGCAAACTCCACCCGATATTCGTACCACGGATTTTCTGCATCGCCGTTTCAACCGCCCGCCCCAGCATCGGATGTCCGCGCCGCTCTGCAATTTCACAGCCGGAAATCGTGCCGTCCGGATCGATCCGAATGAGCACACTGAACCGTCCGGTATAGCCGGCCTTCTGCGCCGACGGCGGATAGTATTTTTCGCGCTCAACCAGTGCGCGGAGTTTCGCAATCGCGAGCGTGCGCCAATCGATATCCCCCCGGCCCTGTCCCGTCAACGGCTCCGTCGCCGCGACCTGAGCACTCGGCGCAGCGGCCGCCTGCGCCACCTGTGCCGTTTGCTCCGCAACAGGAGTTTTTTCAACCGTTGCCTCAGGAGGTCTCGTCACGGCAGGTTCCGGTTTAGCCTCTGGAATCTTTTGCGGTTCTTCAAGCGGAACAACCGCCGGTTCAGGCGACAGAGGTTTCATTGGCGGTGCTACGGGTTGAACGGGCGAAGCTGCAGCCGGCAGTAATTCCATCTGCACAACATTCAGATTGTCTGATTTCGGCCCCATCGACGGCCACTGTTGAACAGCGATTTTACGTGCCACAAAAAAAATAAGTGTTCCGGCGGCAATATGCAGCAGACAGCTGAGCGCAAACGCCTGCGGGCTGACACGCTGCTTGAATGGATGAAAGTTATTCACGATGTTCAGAGCCGGAGCATAGAGCTGCGGCAAAGCCGGTTCAACCTTTGATTGCGCGGCGACTACTGCTCCGGATATCTGAAAATCGCGGCGTCTTCGGGTTTAACCTCGGCACAGCCTTTGCAACGCGAACACTTGCTTTCCAAACGTTGGATGCGTCCTTTGCGCTCCAGCACCTCCAGCATGCCCGTCATCGCCGGCACCTCGGTCTGAAAATGGCGCGCCAGTTCGGCGAGCGACATCGGCCCGCGTTCTTTGAGCAGTTTGATGATTTCTGTAAGCATCAGCGCACCTGAATTTTTGCCGCAGCTTCCTTGGAAATGATGTAACGGCTTTCCCCTGCGGCGACAACCATACTGGTGTCACCGGGACGGTTTTTCATGACGTGTACAAGCGCGCCGCTAAACAGCCCCATTTCAAGTGTTTTGCGGTCGCCGTTCGAAAGAACAACCACATCCGCGCCCTGCGCGAAATCGCTGAGCGGATGGGCGCAGCAAAACCCCTGGCCGGCCCGCCGTCCGCACCTCTGCTGCTGCCGTTTGCTGAAAAACCGTCCGAACATGCTTTATCCTTTTTTCAGAGAAACCAGTTTAAGGGAAAATACAAATAAAAGTCCCGTCAGAAGAATCGCACCGCACCAGATTACCGACTGTGCAGGATGCGCGGCGAAGGTGGCGATTTGATAAAAGAGCGTCGCCAGAGTCCACGCCAGCACCGTGAGGTAGCCGACGCTGAAGCTCATCCATTTCCAGCCGGTTTCGCGCTGGATGGCGGCAATCGCGGCAACGCACGGCGAATAGATCAGCACAAAAAGCAAATAGGCGAACGCGCCTGCCTGGCCGTCGAATGCAGCAAGCATCGCCGCGGCAGGATCGGCGCCGCCTGCGCTGTAAAACGTATTGAGCGTACCGACAACCAGCTCTTTACCGAAGATGCCGGTGATGAGACCGAGCGTGGCAGGCCAGTTGCCATCGGTAATCCCCATTGGATGAAACAGCGGCGTCACCGCACGGCTGAAAGCGCTCAAAACCGATTTCTCGGACGTCTCATTGCCGAAACTTCCGTCTGTCCCGACCGACCAGAGAACACTCAGAACCAGAACCAGGATCAGAATAATTTTCCCGGCGCGCAGGATGAATTCTTTGAGGCGCTCCCAGGTGTGCTGAAAAATAGCCAGGGCACGCGGCACGTGGTACGGCGGAAGCTCCATGACAAAGGTGGTCGCATCGCCTTTCAGAATGGTGCGGCGGAAAAGCAGTCCGCTTGCCACGGCCAGCAGAATGCCGGTCAGATAAAGCGCAAAGATCACAGCACCACCGGTCCGCGGGAAAAAGACGCCCGCGAAAAGTGCATAAACCGGCAGGCGCGCGCCGCACGACATAAACGGATTTAGAAGTATGGTCAGTGTGCGGTCGCGCTGATTCTCCAGCGTCCGCGCCGCCATGATACCCGGCACATTGCAGCCGAAGCCGACGAGCATCGGAATGAAGGCTTTACCCGGCAGGCCGACGGCCCGCAGACTGCGGTCCATCACAAAAGCCGCGCGCGCCATATAGCCGGATTCCTCCAGCAGCGACAAACAGAGGAACATGAAAAAGACCGGCGGAATGAAAGTCGCTACCGTTTGGATGCCGCCGCCAAGGCCGTCTGCCAGCAATACTTTCAGCCAGACCGGCGCGCCGATTCCGGTAAGCCAGCCGCCGAATCCGTCCACCAGCAGTTCCCCGAAAGCGGCGTCGATCAAGCTGATAAGCGGGCCGGAAAAAGTTATCGTAACTGTAAACACCAGGTACATCACGGCCAGAAACAGCGGAATGCCGAGTACGCGGCTGAGAACAAGGTGGTCAATGGCATCGGAAAAATTTTTACGCAGTTCTCCGGTCCGGCGCACGACGTCGAGCGCGAGGCCGTGAACAAAACCGTAACGGCCATCGGCCATGACAATTTCAATATCTTCGCCGATATGTTTTCCAACCTTGGCGATTTCCGCTGCAAGCAGCTCGTCGCAAACCCCGACGGTCAGCTCTTCGGCAACCGGATCGCGCTCCAGCAGTTTGACGGCGAGCCAGCGGGCCGGAACAGCAACCCGTTCGGCAGCCGGCGCAACGGCGGGAACCAGCCGCATCAGTGCCTTTTCAACCTGTTCATCGTACGTCACATTCGCGGAGCTCACCCGATGTGTCGAGGCCGCTGCAGCCACGGCAGCTTTAAGCTCGTCCAGCCCTTCTTTCCGGGCAGCCACTGTCGGAATCACAGGGCAATCGAGATGCCGGGCCAGATGGTCAATCTGCACTTCAATATGCCGCCGTTTGGCCAGATCCAGCATGTTAAGAACAACAATCAGCGGTACGCGCATTTCGAGCAGTTGCGCTGTCAGATAAAGTCCGCGTTCCACATTGCGGGCGTCGATGATGTTCACGACGGCATCAGGTTTCTCTTTAAGGATATAATTGCGCGCAGCATTTTCGTCGGGCGATCCGGCAGAGAATGAATAAATGCCGGGAAGATCCACCACGCGGATTTTTGCGCCATTATGCAGGTAGTCGCCTTCCAGATGCTCAACCGTAACGCCCGGCCAGTTGCCGACCCGTCCGCGAGAACTGGTCAGGGCATTAAAAAGCGTCGTTTTCCCGCAATTGGGATTTCCGGCCAAAGCTATAGTGAACTGTTTCATGATTCTTTTGTTTGTTAAAAATCCGGTTTAAAAATACAGAATAATAATTTAGTTGCAACTAAAACTCAACAGACAGCTGCGCCGTAACAACATCTGCATCCTCCGCCCCGGTGCCGAAATCCTCTTTCATGTATTCCAGCGCGAGACCGGTGCAGCACAGATCCGTTTCAAACAGCCGGCAGCGCCCGACCACGCCGTACCGGTTTTCCGCAAACCAGTCCGTTACATCGTCCGCCTTTTCATATTTTGCGGCGACTTCCAGCCGTTCGGTCAGCGCATAAGCGAGTTCCAGATTGACCGAAGAAGGTCTGAGTCCGGTGCTCACGCCATCCACACTGATATCGTCCAGCGCTGTTACATACTCTGCGATCAAGGTCGCTGGACCGAGTGCGGCGGTCGCCCAGAGGTTTAAACCGCCCGTGTGATCTTCCGTGTAAGTATAGGCATAGCTGTCTTTCAGAACACCGGTCAGGCCGTCGGAATCCATGATATTGCGGATCCACGAACCGCCGAAACGAAACGAAGAGTTTGTGCCTTCGATCCCGTACGAGGCGGCCAGCACCGCATTCTGAATCCGGTTTTCGCCATCGGTTTCGACATCGCCGTTAAACGCGGATGCACTGGCGCTGAAGCCGCCCTTTTCAAATCCGAGCAGCGCCGCCGTTTCGCGGGTTTCCGCCAGCCCCAGCACAATCGGGTCGCTAATAAAGAAACTATCCAGATTGCCGAACGGCACATACATTTTGCCGGCAGTCAGAAACAGCGGAAATTTTTCCGTATTACCCAGTGTGGCCGCAGCCTGATCAACCTCCATCGGTTCGGTATCGTCTTCTTCGTAGAGCAAAACCAGATCACCGCGAAGCCACTCGGCCATCTGCCAGCCGCCGGACAACTCGACCGTCGCCATTGTGATATCGCTCTCGTCTTCGGATTTTGTGCGGCTGTATCCGGCTTCAACCTCAAGCAAAGCGCCAAACTCCAGCCCTTCCGGAAGTCCTCCTCTGGCCGCTGTCTCCTGAGCGCACACTCCCAGCGCCACACTCAACACCATACATTCTATAATCCAGCCGTCTGTCCGGTTCATTTACGCCGCCCCTCTTATTTCGTTAAGACTAATTAATTTAGTTGCGCCTAAATTTTAGTCAAGAGGTTTTGTCCGGAAATTTTCAGTCTGTCAAACGCTTGGGGCGGGCGCGGAAGTCTGCTATGTTCCGTTCATGGAAAAGCTCAGCTCCAGTCTTGAGGATTATCTGGAAACCATTCTGTCCATAACGGAAGAGAAAGGTGCGGCACGCCCGAAAGATATTGCCGACCGGCTCAAGGTTGCCGCAGCGTCAGTTACCGGAGCGTTGAAGCTGCTGGCGGCCAGAGAGCTGGTTAACTATGCACCGTATGATGTGGTGACACTGACCGCTGCCGGCAAAAAAATCGCCCGCTCCGTAGCAAAAAAACACGCTGCACTGCTGAACTTTTTCATCAACGTCCTCGATATCCCGCGCGAAGAAGCCGAGGAATTCGCCTGCAGCATGGAACACACGATTCCGGATCATGTTCTGGAACGGTTTGTCAGTTTCGCCGAGTTTGTCGAACGCTGCCCCAACAGCGGAGCGACCTGGCAGGCTAAAACCCACGGTTATTTCTGCAAAGCGCAAGGAACCGGCCAGCAGATTTGTGATAAATGCAATCTGACGGATTGATTGTCCGCACTTAAATCAACCTGTTTTCATCGGTTCGAACGGCGTATCCGTATACGAACCTTTGAACAGGCCTTTGCGGTCTGATTTATCTCGGAAACCTCCGGCCGTTTTGGGATGGTTCGCGCATCATGATGAACGGCAGAAAAATCGCAGTGGTTATGCCCGCCTACAACGCGGAAAAGACGTTGCAGAAAACCTATGACGAAGTGATGGCTCAAGGCGTGGTCGATCAGATTATTCTGGTGGACGACGCCAGCTCCGACCGGACAGCGGCAATCGCCGAACAGCTCCCCGGCATCCATCTGCACATTCACCCCGCCAACCGCGGCTACGGCGGAAACCAGAAAACCTGCTACCGCATCTCGCTGGAACAGGACGCCGACATCATTATCATGATTCATCCCGACTACCAGTATACGCCGAAGCTGATTCCGGCCATGGCGTCGATGATCTCCAGCGGCCTTTATCA
>JBGAJP010000057.1:0-12322 GCA_044224855.1 Pontiellaceae bacterium | reverse complement strand
GTTCGCGGTCAAAAAGGCTGGGAGTTTGCCTCGCGCAGCGGTTCAGGTCTGGGGCGCAGCGCATCGAGCAATCTGGGCAAGCTTGCACGTACTGCCGCCACCGCCACAGCTGTTAAAGATGATTATGGAAAAAGCAAGACATTGATTGTTACGGATGTGCCGAGCAGTCTTGCCCGGGTATCAGCCATGCTTACTGAACTCGATGTTATGCCTCAGCAGGTGCTGGTGGAAGCCCGCTTTGTAGAAGTGAATGACAGCTTTCTGCGCGATATCGGCGTCGAATTATCCGGTAATTTTGATCTATCCAGCGCCAATCTGGATTTTACCGACAAGTTCTTTGATGCCACGCCCAGCGCCTTCAATCCTGCCAGTGTCGATATTAATGCAAAGCGTACTTTGAATACCTTCGGTGCCATAAATCTCAAGAGCTCAGATGTGAATGCCCTGATCAATCTGCTGCAGGAAGATGATGACAGTAAACTGCTATCCGCCCCGCGGGTGCTGACACTGAATAATCAGGAAGCAACCATCATTATTGGCGAAAAGTTTCCCATTATTGAGTCGGATGTTTCCGGCGGGAGTTCTTTGGGAGATTCCGGAACCAGATCCACAACGCTGGACTACTATGAAAACATCGGCATCCAGCTGAATGTAGTTCCGCAGATCAGCGGGGACGAATATATCAATATGATCGTTCACCCGTCGGTCAGCGCAATTGCGGATTTCGAAACCGGCGTTGTTTCTTCGGGTGACACTGCTCAGACATTGACACGCTATCCACGCATCAATGTTCGCGAAGCAGAAACGCAGATCATGCTGAAAAATACTGAAACCATAGTGATCGGCGGACTACTGGAAGAACGCAAAGAAACCACGGAATTGAAGATTCCGATTCTGGGAGACATCCCTCTGCTCGGTCGGTTATTCCGCCGCGACACAGACAACACCAAGAACATTGATCTGCTGATCTTCCTCTCTGCAACCATCGTTGATGCCAATAATTACAATACGATCATCGCCAAAGAAGGCGAAGCAACGATGGAAGGCGTTAAGCCCGTTGTGGCTCCGGAAATTCAGCCGGTGGTGAAAGAAGAAAATGAGTCGATCATTGATGAGGAATAAAAATCGCAGGCGGGGCGCGCGGCAATCGCGCGCTTCCCGCCTGCCCTTTGGATAAAAGGGTATGAGCACAGACGGAAAAATTAAGATTGATCAGCTCAGGAAGGTTTTCCTGGATCACAAAGATAAAGGCGGTGCCTTGCAGCGGCTGTCCGCAGAATGCGGGCTGACCTCTTCGCGGGAACTTGCCCTCTCCCTTTCCGACCTGATGCACATTCCGTTTGTTGAAATTCCCGAAGAATATCACATTGAACGCTCCGTTATCCGGCTGGTTCCTGAAGCAATTGCCCGCCGTTACACATTGATCCCCTTTGAGAAGGAAAATGAAAGCGCTCTGAAAATCATCATGGCCAATCCTCTGGATCTGGATGCGGTGGATACGGTCCGCTCGCAGACGAAACTGGAAATTCATCAGGTCGTCGGAGTGGAAGAAGATATTCTGGCTCTGATCAACCGATCCTACAAAGAAGAGGCCTACATCGAAGAAGGTCTTCAGGATATTGTTTCGCTGGAGGATATTGATGTTGAAGTCGAAATTGACGATCAGATCAATGTCGAACTGGATCAACTGAAGGACAAGGCAAATGATGTTCCGGTGATTCGCTTCGTCAATCTGCTGCTGCTTGAAGCAATCCGCGACCGGGCCAGCGATATTCATTTTGAACCGGCAGAAAAATACGTCGCTGTCCGGTTCCGGGTCGACGGGGTGCTGAGAGAAGTTACGCCGCCGCCGCGGGCAATCTATGCCGCCATTGCCACCCGGATAAAAATTCTGTCGGAACTGGACATTGCAGAGCACCGCCTGCCGCAGGACGGCCGGTTTAAATTCAAAGTGCATGACAGGGTTATTGACGTGCGTGTATCGGTACTGCCCGTAGCACATGGTGAAAAGATTGTACTGCGGATTCTGGACCGGGCGTCGCTGCTGGTGGATATGAAGGACGTGGGATTCGACCCGCCGATGCTGAAAGAATTCCAGAGGATTCTGGAGCTTCCCAACGGCATCATTCTGCTGACCGGACCGACCGGCAGCGGCAAAACCACTACGCTTTACAGCGCGCTCAGTTTTCTGAAGAACCCGGAAGTAAATATTCAGACCGTCGAAGATCCGATTGAATATCTGATCGACGGGATCAACCAGACGCACATCCGACCGAAGATAGGACTCGATTTTGCGAACTGTCTCAGATCCATCCTGCGCCAGGATCCGGACATTATTATGATCGGTGAAATCCGCGATCTGGAGACTGCGCAGATTGCAACGCGCTCTTCACTGACCGGCCATCTGGTGCTCAGCACGCTGCATACAAACGACGCGCCCTCTTCGTTCAGCCGGCTTAAAGATATCGGAGTTCCCGCCTATCTGATTGCCGCTACCGTAAAGCTTGTGATTGCCCAGCGTCTGGTCCGGGTAATCTGTGAGCGGTGCAGGGAGGAATATCTTCCGGCAGCTGAAGATATAAAACTGGCATCGATGCTCTGTCCCGGCGCTGAAAAATGGAAGTTTTACCGGGGTGCCGGCTGTCCGGACTGTCAGCAGACCGGCTTTCTGGGCCGGACCGGGGTCTTTGAGTTTCTGGAAGTAACCGACACGCTGCGAGAAATGCTCGTGGAGCATTGCAGCGATACGGTTATGCGCAAGGCGGCGCTGGAGAACGGAATGGAATCTCTGGCTCATAACGGGATGATGAAAGTTAAAAACGGCATTACCACGCTGGATGAAGTGTTGCGAGTGACGCAGTTTTAAGAGAAGAGGTGCAAAATGAAAAAATTCAATTACACCGCGAAAAATACAGCAGGCGACCTGATCCGGGATATGATTGAAGCCGACTCCCGGCAAAGTGCGCTGACCACCCTTCGGCAGAAAGGGTTAACAGTTGTCAGCCTGACAGATGTCGAATCAATTTTTACTATGGAGACAGAGTCGGCTGAACCAAACGATACCGCATCGAAGCGGTCCCGGCGCAAGTCCGGCGATTTACTGCTGGCACCGAAGAAAAAAATGCGGGTAAAAAAAGTCCGTTTAACAGACATGGCAGTTTTCTGCCGGCAGCTGGCCATTTCGGTAAACTCCGGACTTCCGTTAAGAGAAGCGCTGGAAGGAATTTACGAGGACATGGATGTGCCCGCGCTGAAAGCCGTTCTGGAAAACATCATTAAGAAATTGTACGACGGCATCCCGTTTTCGAGTGCCGTGGCGGCGCATCCCAAAGTGTTCTCTCCGGTTTTTATCGGCATGGTACAGGCTGCGGAACAGTCCGGCTCTTTGGGCGAAACTCTGAACCGGCTGGCCGGATACATGGAATCAAGCGATAAACTGCGCCGGAAAATAAAAAGTCTGATGGCCTACCCGGCTTTTGTGGCGGCATTTTTCATCTTCATCAGCCTGGTCATGGTATTTGCGATCATTCCGCGCTTTGAAGAAATTTTCAGCGATCTGAATGCCAAGCTTCCGGCCATGACTCGGGGAGTGTTTGGTGTTAACAACTTCATTTTACAAAACGTTCCGCTCCTCGCGCTGTTTGCGATGCTGATCGTAATACTGTTTATATACTGCAAACGGATTCCGTCTGTCCGGCTGTGGCTTGACGGAACCAAACTGAAGATGCCGGTCACCGGTGTCTGTCTGAAACGTTACATTCTCGCCCGTATCTGCCGTTGCACCGCCATTATGCTGAAGAGCGGTGTGCCGATCTCCACCACACTGCGGATTGTTTCCGCGATCGGTGATAACCAGGTGATCGAGAAGGCGATTATCTCCGGACAGGCGCAAATCATATCCGGTTCAAATATTGCAGACGGCTTGCGGAAAACGGGGATATTCCCTTCCTTGCTGATCCGCATGCTTCGGGTCGGTGAAAGCGCCGGCAAACTTCCTGACGTTCTGGACCGGGTTGCTGATGCCTATGAAGATCAGGTTGAAGCTTCCATTGTTACGGCAACGGCTCTCCTGGAGCCGGTCATCAGGGGTTGCGTTTTCGGACTGATGGTGCTGGTGCTGATACTCAGCATTTATCTGCCTGTATTCACCGTATCCATGAATATTAAATAAAAAGCACAGCTGCCGAGCCGCCCGGACCGCCGGGTTCACGGACACAAAAAACGAAGAAACGGGAAAGGAGAAAGACCATGAGAACAGCGAATAGAAAGTCAGGGTTTACCCTGGTTGAATTAATGGTTGTTGCTGCCATTATTGCCATTCTGGCGGCTATCATTATCCCTCTGCTGGCAAATAACCGCGAACGCGCGATTGCCACGGAAGGACAGAACATCTGCAGTACGGTCGCTACTTCGGCAAAAGTTTACTATGCCGAAAAAGGTACCTGGCCGGCGTTTGCAGACTTGCCGGCAGTTGTCAAAAATGAAGTGAACAATGCAAAATACTTCAATGATAATCCGACAATCGGCGGCACCTACGATGCCTATACCATCACGGCAACAGCGGCAGCAAACGCCGGCGGACTCGCCGGAAAAACGCTGACACTGAATAATACCGGCACATGGGGCGGAACAATGGTCGGTACCGGCTCAGGACAGGTGGATATACAATAAACAATCCCCGAACCGGACTCTGCGGATGCAGAGTCCGGAACCGGCGGAGGTGGAAATGAAAACAGTGAGGAACAGCCTGCTTGGATGCGAAGAAGATGTAGCCGGTCTGGACATCAATTACGGACGGGTCGTTGCATCGCATTTTTCCAGAACAGGAAGCGACCTCTGGATGGACCGGCTGGCCGCCGGGGAATTTTCTCCCCAGCTCTCTGACCGGCAGATAGCGGCGTGGCTCCGCTCATTCTGGAAAAAAGAAAAACTGCCGACCCGCACTGTTCGCACCTGTCTGCATAGCCGATCGCTCATTGTCCGTTATTTTAACTACAGGAACCTGAATATTGACGAACTGCCCCAGACTCTGTCATTGGAAGCGGAAGAAGCTCCTGCAGCAGCCGTCGATGAATTGGTGTTTGACCGGCATTTGAATCCTCCTGAAAAACAATCCATCCGGGCAGTCTGAACTGTCCGGAATTCTGGTTGCCGTTCCAAGAAAAACGGTAATCCGGCATCTCAACATCATACGGTTAGCCGGGCTGTATTCAATTAATGTGGAGATCAGCTGCTCCGCACTTTACAACTTCTACACATGGTTCCGTGCGGCAAATAAAGCCTCGCCGGTCTGTCTGATTAATCTGGCAGACAGGACTGCGGATATCATCATGCTCTCAGACAGCGGCATTTATCCGCGCACACTGTTTTCCGCCAATGAACGCTGGGAGGACAATCTCGGCTATCTGATGGAGAATATTCAAAACGCCCTGCTCTACTATCACCTTAAAACCAAACAATATCCGATTGAAGAGATCGTACTCGTCGGACGGATTCCGGATAAGGAAAACTTTCCGCGGACACTGGCGAAAAATACTGCACTTCCGGTGAGGATTCTGGATCCCGGCGCGGAAGCCCGGACGACCGGCGGAAGCCGGAAATTATCCATTCCGGATACATTTAATGCGGCCACCGGCATCGGTCTGGCCCTGGGAGGGCTTGGTAATGAAACGGTTTGAAATCAATCTGGCCAACGGCCTTGTACTGCCCGCCCGTAAGCGGCGTCTGATTTACCATGCCATGCTGGTTTACCTGCTGGTGACCGGCGGACTGCTCGCTGTTTCCGTCGGAAGATCGATCACAGATATCCAGGAAGCTCTAAGCTATCGTTATCATGCCCGCGTTATACAACAGCAGTTTCAGCGATTGCATCCCGATGCGGAATCCATGCCTCAGTACGCCGACCGGCTGCAAAAACAGATCGAAGAGTGTACACGGCAGGCCGGGGCACTTAAAGAAGCGCTGCCTGCCGATATCCGGACAGTGCTGCCCCTGCTGAATGTCCTCGTCAATCAGACGGATGGAAGTGAGCTGCACAAACTGACATTTACTCAGAAGAATGACAGCCGCCCGGTGTTTGAATTCAGTATTGCCGTGCCGACCAAAGGGCGGAAAAGCCCCGGACCGGTATTCTTGCAGAACTGGCATAAAAACGTCGAACTGGCGAAATACTTTATGTCCATTACGCCCTCGACAACGAGCCGTGAAAAGTCCGGAAACGACGATGTATTTGTTATGAACTACAGGGCTTCATTTAAGGAGTTATGATTATGGATACGGCATGTTTCTTGCGAAAACGGAGTGTGCTGGCTCTATGGGTGATTACACCGCTTGCTCTGATTGCCGGTATCATTATGATTTCCCGGAGCATGCTGGAAAATGCGCAGATTACGTACATGCAGAGCAAAGCGCTTGAACATCTGATTCCTGAACTAAGCAGTGCACTGACAGAGTTCGACAAGTTTGCCGTCAATTACCGTACCGGATCTACGGCCGCACTGTCAGAAGAACGATACAGTGCCACGCTGAACGCAGCGGCCGAGCATATCGACTTTACGGTTACCGCTATTAATCTTGTGCAGGATCCGCCGGATAAGACCCCGGCAGGAATCACCCGAATCAATATTCTGATCAAAGGAACAGGCTCCGGCAACGGAATCAGTGCTTTTCTGAACAACCTTCATGTCCGGGATCCGTTCGCTTATGAAAAACGGGTTCAGATTGCGAATACGGATGGCGGCTATGCGCTCGAAGCGGAGTTCAGCAAAATCCAGATCGAACAGAAAGGATCGGTGCAATGAAAGTGCCGTCCAGAACCTCGATACTCATTTTTACCGTCCTGTCAGGACTGCTGCTGGCTGGTGTAATTCTTTGGCGGGCAGAAATCCGCCACCGGCAATACTCCGAAACGAACGGGCACTTCGAGCAGAAATACCGGATGCCTGTTGATGCACTCCGCCTTGCACAAAACGCCGTAACCGCCTGTTTCCGGAACAACGGAACCGGCCTTACGGAAGTGAAAAATCCTGCTCCGGCAGTCATTGTAAAAGAACACACCGATCAGCCGGCTGAAGTTGTGCAGGCGGCACCGCAGCCGATCGTGCTCCAGGGCATTTCTTGGGCGCAGGAGAAACCGGTTGCCATGGTCAACGGAAAGGTCTATCAGGCGGGCGACCGCATTGGAGACTGCACCCTGGAAGAAATACGCACCCGCAGCATCCTGATGCATGATGCTGCCGGAAAGAATATCGAAATTAAACTGATGGAGCCGAGCCCATGAAAACAAAACCGTTCAGAAGAAAACATGCACGCGGCATGACCCTGGTGGAAATCATGCTTGCTTTGGCAATTCTGGGTATTTTGGCTGTAGCGACTCTTATTTCACTTTTCTACGCGCGCTATCTGGCTGTTACCAGTGATATCGAGCAGTCCGCCATTCACGCCGGGATTTCTACTATCGAACGTAATCTCTATAACCACCTTGACCCGGCGCTGCCGGGTGATTCAATAACCGCAGGCTGGATTATTGCAGAGACAAATATCACAACCAGTGTCACGACCAATACCGAGTCATACGGTACGGATGAGTACAGTTATCTGGTCATCTCAAATACCGTCACTTATCGCGACGGGAAAACCATCGAGTTTATCACCTACCGTTCACTGGAGGTTCCGGGTAATAAGAGGTGACTGTATGAAAACAAACAAAAAACAGACAGGCTCTACGTTGATCGAGCTGATGATTACGATCACAGCAGCCTCGATCATAATGCTGATCATCGCGTTTATTTTGGTAATGGCATTCCAGTCCTGGCGCATCAATAACGCTTATGCTGACTTGCGCCGCGACGTCTCTCTCGCTGTCTATCTGATGGCCAGAGACATTCGCGAATCGAATATCACCAATGTCACCGAGGCTGCGGCCGGCCGACTTACGCTTTCTGCTCATCCGCCGGCACGAAACAACGCTGTTACCTATACAAAAAGCGCAGACACTCTGAACTCCACGGCTTTAGGCACAATCATACCCCGCAGACTGCAAACGTTTATAGCCGAATCCAGCAGCCTCGGCGACGGGGTCTATCTGACAATCGTTTTAACGAATTCCCTTTCAGGAATCATCAACCCCGGTGTGATCGCCATTACCAACGAAGTGTTTGTTAATACGAGGAACTGACAATGAAAACACGCATTTCATCTAAAAAAAACGGGGCGGCTCTTGTGGCCGTCATGGTTATTCTAGTAGCGGTTACACTGATGGTGGCCGCTCTGCTTCAGCTGGGTTCTTTCGGTCAGATTGAAACCGTCCAGCAGGTAAGATCCGCACAGGCCCATTGGCTCGCCGAAGCCGGGCTTGAACGGGGTTTGAGCCGGGTTATGGCAAGCAAAAACTACCGGACCGCATTGCCGAACAGCTTCTACAGCGATGAAATATTGTTAGGCGGACTGGGAAGTTACTATGTCGAGATCAACAGAGCGCCAAACCCGATTAATTCTGTTTTGACTGATTATACAATTACCTCGACCGGCACAGTGTCTAACAACGCCTTGTCAGCAACCGGCGTTGTCCGGCTGAGCATAACCACCGCTCCGGGTGTGACTCAGGCGTTTATGGCTTTGGGTGGAAGCAGTCGAATCAAAAATGCCAGCTCCATGCAAATTACCGGTGACATTTACATTGCCGGCGACGGCACTGTAGGAAAAAACGCCCAGATTGACGGAACAGTCCAGGATGCCGACGACCTGTATACGATACTCTATGATTCAGCAGTTGATGTTGAGCTGATCGACTTTCCGCCCGTCGACCGGAATCCTTACCAAACATTGATAAATACTGCTGTAACCGGCGCTTATCCGAGCAACTATACCGGCAGCGTGACCTTCAGCGGATCGACCAACTACTATAAAGGGGATCTGACCATCAGCGGGGTCAGTGGAAGCGGGGGCGGTGCCGTCGTGGCCACCGGAAACATCACCGTAAATAATAATACTGCTTTGCCGCAACAGACGAAACTGGTGGCCGGAAAAAATATTCTGTTTGCTACACAGGCATCAACTGCCGGCAATAACATACTGTTTTCGTTCGGCGACATCACTTTCAACGCGAATACGCAAATCAACGGTATCGGCAACACATTTATGGCTCTGGGCGGCATTTCACTGTCCGCGAACGCAGATCCCTTTGCCGGTATACTCTACGCTGAGGGCACCTATTCGGGGTCGACGTACAGCGTGGTTATTGCAAACGGCGTTCAGAACAATATGAGCGGCACCGTCATCGCCTGGCATGGATTTGATCTGGGATCAAATCTGGAATTTATCTACGATCCTTCTGTGTTTGCCAGTCCCAGTCCGATTGATTTCGGTAACAATCTTGTCATAATGCCTGGTACATGGCAGTGGGAAGAAGCGCCCTTTGATTGAAAATTTTATAAACGGATTCACGCAGGAGGCAGATTATGGCTCATATACTTGTGGTTGATGATGAGACCGGAATCACGATGATTATAAAGGAACTGCTGGTCCGGCTGAATTACGATGTGCTTACCGCAAAAAGTGGAAAAGAGGCGCTTGAAAAACTTTCTCTCGGTCCGGTTGATCTGCTGATTACAGATATCGTTATGCCGGATATGGACGGGCTGGAACTGATCACAGAGGTTCAGCGGACACTTCCGAAAGTACGGATTATTGCCATGTCGGGCGGCGGCGACAAACTCGGCCCGGGGGATTATCTGAAAGATGCAAAACGGCTTGGGGCGGCATATTGTCTGACCAAGCCGTTTATGCTGAATGAACTGGCAGCCGTTGTTTCCAAGGCACTGTCCGGCGGACAGCCGGTGCCGGCTGAATAAATATCACCGGACGTTCTTCGGAAGGCTTGAAGAGATCGGCAGACTGAGCAGGCGCACATCCGGATTGCGTTCACAGAAAAACTTCAGAATCCACTCGGAATCGAACAGCACCACTTTGCGGTCCTGTGAATCGAACGCCATGCGGCAGCTGGGCGGCAGCATGGATTCCGTAACCACCGACTTCTCTCCGCCGGATTCATCCACCCACCGGAAAAATTTATACGGTGCCGGCTCCAGCCTTGCGGTGGCACCGTACTCGTTTTCGAGCCGGTATTTAAATACTTCAAACTGCAGCACGCCGACCGCACCCAGCAGCGGTACGTTTTGCGCCGGGTCTTTAAAATGGAAAGACTGCAACGCGCCTTCCTGCAGCAGATGTTTCACACCGGCCTGAAACCGTTTGTATTGCGCCGAAACAGGATTGTAGAGCATCGCGAAACACTCCGGCGCGAACTGCGGCATTTCGTGGTAAACAATCGCCGGGTCTTCCGTCAGCGTATCGCCGATGCCGAATTCGGAATGACCGACCAGACCGATTACATCGCCGGGATAAGCAGTATCGACTGTTTCCCGGTCGCGGGCGAAAACCCGGTGCGAACTGGAAAGACGTACCAGTTCGCCGGTCCGCGAATGGGTCACGCGCATATCGCGGGTAAAACATCCGGAACAGATACGCAGGAACGCAATCTGGTCGCGGTGGTTCGGATCCATGTTGGACTGGATTTTAAAAATGAACCCCGAAAACTTCGGATTCTCCGGCAGGATTTTTACCTCGCCGGAAAAGCGCGGCTGAGGCGCAGGCGCATAATCAATAATCGCATCCAGCATCAGCTGAACCCCGAAATTATTGATGGCGCTGCCGAAAAACACCGGACTGAGATCACCAGCCTGTACCTCTTGCAGATTAAACAGCTCGCCGGCGGTATCGAGCATCTCCAGCTCGTTAATCAGTTCTTCATAAACCTCTGCAGGCATCCGGTCGCGCACCTGCGAATCAGTTACTGAATGCAGCGCCACCGGCGCGCGATAGGCGCCGTGCGCAGTCCGTTCAAAAAAATGAGCCTGCTTCGCCTGCCGGTCGTAGACGCCCTGAAAATCGGGACCGTTGCCCAGCGGCCAGTTCATCGCGCAGACCCGCAGTTGCAGCGTCTGCTCCAGCTCATCCATCAGCGACAGCGCATTGCGCGACGGACGGTCCAGCTTGTTCATAAAGGTGAAAATCGGGATGCCTCGCATACGGCAGATTTCAAACAGCTTGCGCGTCTGGCTTTCAATCCCCTTTGCCGCATCAATCACCATCACCACCGAATCCACCGCCATCAGCACGCGGTAGGTATCTTCGGAGAAATCGCGGTGACCGGGCGTATCCAGCAGATTCACACAGCATCCGCGGTATTCAAATTGAAGCACAGTCGAGGTAACGGAAATGCCGCGCTGCCGCTCCAATTCCATCCAGTCGGAAGTCGTCGACCGCTGACTTTTGCGCGCCGTTACAGAACCGGCCAGCTGGAGAGCGCCGCCGTACAGCAGCAGTTTCTCCGTCAGCGTAGTTTTACCGGCATCCGGGTGCGAAATGATCGCAATCGTCCGGCGCTTGGCGATTTCCTGTTCAAAACTCATAGCAGTCATCCGAAGGTAAAAAAGAGCAGAGACTGTAGGCGTTGGCCCGCCGCCAGCGCAATCCGATTCTGTCACTTTAACTGCGGCGGAAATGCCGGCGGCGGATTGACCAGCGGTCGGACTTTGATATCGCTGAATTCAACGGTACCGCCTTGAGCCCAGAAACGAATAAAAGTGCCGTCAGGATTCCAGAAGCGGTTGATCATGGCGTGGCGACCGTCGATTTCAACGTCGATTAAATCGTGGTAGAAGATGACTTCGATACGCAACGGCTTTTCCAAACCGGTGACTTTGGCGAGTCTGGACAGCGAAGTCCCCTGCTCCATTGCACTGTCGGTTTTTTTCGTAAATGCGACCGTCCGTTGGTTCGGCGTGAATACAAGGTCAGTTCCGGTAATCCCTTGAGCATCGGTACGGAACCGAATCCCGAAGCTCTCAACACCTGACTGCGGCTTAACCATAAAACTCATCCGGGCGTTCAGCGGCACATCGGCAAGACTCGCTTCCGCGCGTTGTTTGGCTTTGGCGGCGATGATTGCGGTCATGCCGTTGACGCTGGCGGTCGGCGAAATGGCGGTGAACGGAAGCGAAAGAGCTTCACCGGCTTCAGGAATCATTTCAGGCACCCAGCGCAGTCCCAGCGAACCGTCGAAATACTGGATCAGCTCGCGCAGGACAATCGTACCGCCCCAGTTCCCGTCGGCAGCGAAGCCCGCGGAAATGCGCCGGTTACCGGTGAATGCGCCAGTCTTCGGTACCGACAGCACATCAAGCCGTCCCTGACGCAGCCACGGTCCATATCGATTGCTTGAGCGCCAGACGCTGTTGCCGCCAAAGTAATACCACCAGCC
>JBGAJP010000056.1:0-12861 GCA_044224855.1 Pontiellaceae bacterium | reverse complement strand
GGATAAAAAAACGGTGTTGCGTGCCGGAACGTAAGTGACGGGAATTTCATCCGCCGCGCCCGGTTTGTGCGGCACGGCGATATTCAAATCGGTCAGCGCCGATCCGCCAAACGCGCCTAGGTCTATGGTGACGGCGCGGTGTTCGATGGCACCCATTGTTTTGGCGATCTTGGCGGCGCATTCCAATTCAACCGCGTGGCGCTGGCCGTAGCGGAAGGAAAGGGCGTAGCAGTCGAACTCCTGCGATTTAGCAATCGCCAGTGCTGTTGCGGAATCCAGTCCGCCGCTCAAAAGAACTACCGCTTTCTTCCTCATAACAATCCCATCATCTTGTGACACTGGGGAATAACACGGACGCTTCGTCCAAGGTCTCGAGCCATTCGCGACTGCCATGTCAGCACCTGCCTTGCCGTCGGTACACGGTTGGTTTTGGAGGCGGCAGTCATCGGCTGAAGAACCACAGCCGATAGCGAGCCGGAAGCGCGGATGATTTCGGCTGCTTTCACCAGGTCTGCATCCGATGTGTCTGCGCTGACCACCAGTTTGATGGTTGCTCCGGTTCCTTCGCGTTCGATGATGTCCAGGAAATCGCGGTGCATTTCCCATGCGTCCGCCTCGCCGGTAACACTGGGAAGTTTGATGTCCATCAGCACGTGGTCGATCCATTCAACAACTTTGGCGAACTCTTCCGGCAGGTCGCCGCTGGTTTCGAGGTGAACCGGCAGATCGAGCTGCTTGCGGGCTTCCGGCAGGAAAGCCGTCAGAAAAGCCGCCTGAAGCAGCGGTTCGCCGCCGGTGATAAACAGGTCGTCGTGGGCAAATTCCGGGCTGTTAAGGCCGCCCAGCAGCTCCAGCAGCTGTTTTACCGAAAGCGGGTTGGGGGTGGACTCGAACTGTCCTCTGCCCGGTTCCCGCTCAACGGATACGGATTCAGTACGTTCAACCGGCGTGTCGCAGTAGAGACAGTTGCGGTGGCATTCGCAGAACCGGACGAAAAGCTGCCGGCGGCCGATATTAACCCCTTCGCCCTGAGCGGAGCTGAATATCTCGCTCACAAAAGCTGTCATTTCACTGGTTTTATTCATAAATTATCCGGCCTTGAGTACCACCAAGCGGGCCAATAACCAATAACTAATAACCAATAACCGGCTTTCATGAAAGTAGACCTTTTTGATTTTGAACTGCCGCAGCGCTTTATCGCGGACCGCCCGGCCAGCCCGCGCGATTCCGCGCGTCTGCTCGACCTGACCGACGACGGCTTTGCCGACCGCATGGTGCGCGATCTGCCGAACCTTCTCCAGTCCGGCGACCTGCTGATCGGCAATAATACCAAAGTCATTCCGGCGCGGCTCGACGGGTTGCGCGGCGAGGTGAAAATTGAAGTCACCCTGCATATACGGGCCTCGGATAACGAGTGGTTTGCCTTCGCCAAACCCGGCAAGCGGCTGAAACAAGACAGCCTTATCGACTTTGCCGATGACTTTTTCGCCGAAGTGGTCGAAAAGCGTGACGGCGGGGAAATCCTTCTGCGATTTAACCGCGGCGGTGCGGCGCTTTTCGAGTGTCTTGAAAAATATGGACGTATGCCGCTTCCGCCTTACATTCAGCGCAAGCGTGACGACGAACTGACTGCCAGCGACCGCGAAAGCTATCAGACTGTCTTTGCCCTGCACGAAGGGGCGGTTGCCGCGCCGACGGCCGGACTGCATTTCACTCCGGAACTTTTTCAGGCATTGGAAAAGCCAAAGTGGACGACACCGAAGAACATAAAATGCACGCGGAGTGGGGGACGGTTTCGCAGGAAACCGTTGACCGGATCAACGCGACGCGGCTGGCTGGCGGACGGGTTGTCGCAATCGGAACAACCTCGTTACGCCTGCTCGAAAGTGCGGCGGAAGCTCCCGGAGTGATTCATCCTTTCGCCGGCGAAACAGCCATCTTTATCACGCCGGGCTATCAGTTCAAAATAGTCGATCTGCTGCTGACTAATTTTCATCTGCCGCGCTCGACGCTTTTCATGCTGGTTTCTGCCTTCGCCGGGCTCGACCGGATGCATGCTGCCTACGAACACGCCAAAAAAGAGGGGTATCGTTTCTACTCGTATGGCGATGCCTGTCTCCTGAAAAAATAAAACCCATGTCTTTTTCAAGACATGGGTTTTATTGCTGGCCTCAACGGTTTACCGTTTCTTCTCTGCCAGTATCTGTCGCGCCTGAGAGGCGAAGTGGCCGCGCAGATCATTGGAGTACTGCAACAGCAACTTCTGGGCGGTTCCTTCATAATCGCCGCAGCGGTACAGCGCTCTGATAAGCTCAATTTCCCGGAACGAGTTTGAGATGCTGTCGGTGACTTTTTCTGCACTCTCTTTGTCTACGGATTTATACAGATCCGTTACCGCGTTTCCGGAGATTCCCGGTTTCGCAAGATGCAGACCGAGCGCTTCTGCCGCTGTCTTGTTTCCGGCTCCGCAGCACTCCAGAGCAAGAGCGATTGCTCGGTGATGGGAAAATTCATCTTTTGCAGTCAGCAGATTTATTTTTTCAGTAATCGCATTAATCGCTTTCGGATTTCCGCTGAGCCCGGCTGCGATGATAAGGCCGTCGAGCGGGCTGATCCGCGAACCGAAGGTCAGGTGCATATCCTGCCGCCATTTGACGCCGGTATCCCATTTTTTAAAGTTCCGGATTTCAGCGATCAGCGTATCGATGCCGGTGTCATCCCCCATGACGCCGAGGATCCGGGCATAAAGCACTTTTTTCTGCTGGTCGGATGTCTGCGCATAGGCCTTTTTAAGCAGCGGAATGGAGGCGGCTTCATCCATGAACAGCCACGCAATGCCGGTCGGTTTTACGAGTATATTGTCGATCGCTGTCTGCAGCTTGTCTGCGGTGACTTCAAACTCGTCGGTTTCTTTGAGGATCTGCGGTGGCAGAACACCTTTTTCGACCAGATGTGCCTGGATTTTCCGGATTTCAATCTGACGCAGGGGCTTGTTTTCTTTGCTGGCGGTTGCAGCAATAAAACCGGCTGCATAGCCCTGATTCTGCAGGTCCGGCTCCATCCGGATGATCGGTATAGCATCGCGGTGCGCGCTGACGCCGAGACCGATAACCATGATACCGTCGAGTCCTTTCGGCAGTAAGGAACGGTACGGAACCCGCGCAGACACGCCCTTGTTCTCCGGGTCGGGGTGTACGGTGAAAAATGCCGGATGAACGGCAAAACCGTGGGTGTCGAAATTACTTTTTGACCAGCAGATCGTATCGCTGAACGTACGGTTCACCAGGAAGTCGAGCGGGGATATCACGTAGTCGCCGATGACCCGTCTTCTTTCCCGGGTGTTGATCAAGGATGAGAGATCGTATTCCTCCTGGTGCGTTTCTCTGGCAATCAGAGTGGAATAAAGAATATCCATGACGTCGGATTCATCGATCAGAAGATAGTCGGTATTGGTATATCTCGCGCCCAGACTGAACGGTGAGTAGCCCGATCCCTGCATGGCGGAATCTTTGGTGTTGCTGAATGAGTAGCCGGCACCAGCGGTGATCGCAATTTCCGCATTGCCTGTTCCGTCAATGACCACGTTGCACAGAACAATGCCGTATCCGTAAGGGGTTGCAACGATCACGCCTTTGATTTTGCCGTTTTCAACCAGAGTTCCGCATCCCATGGTGTCAAACCAGATGTCGGCTCCGGCGGTTCCGAGCTCTTTGCGGTACCATTCCTGTTTCACCTGAAGGTTCCACATTCCTTCCTGCGGTACGCCGTATTCTTCTCCCAGTGCGATAACGCCGTCGTCGATCTCTTTGCAGAATCCGCCCCGGTATCCGTAGTGATATCTGCCGATCAGACCGACGGTTGCGACACCGCCCAGCTCCGCCTGATACTCGACAACGAGTGTTTTGGCTCCGGCCCGTGCAGCCGAAATCCCCGCCGGGGCTCCGCCGGTTCCGCCGCCGACCACAATCACATCGTAGTTGCCGAGAACCGGAATGGACTGTTGCCGGCATGTAATCGTTGGAAGTCCCTCCGGGAAAGGACGGAAGCCGTTGAGGATTTCTTTTACTTCACCGGTGATTTTGCTTTTGCGCAGAGAGCCGTTTACTGCGAGTTTTTCGGACAGGGCGATTGATTTTACATCTGCCGCAGCCTGTTTCCCGATTTTCTGTCCGATCAATATATATTCCGGTGGATTTAAGAGTTTTTCAGCCAGCGGGCGGGCGAGGTCGCTGTATCCGCTCAGCACATACAGACTGCCGATGCCTTTGACGCGGAAAGCGTTTACATCGGCCTGAACAGAGGCCGGCCAGGGCTTCGTTATGCTGTCAGCGCATTTGACCGCACCCGGCGGGATGAAGAAAATATTTTCAGAAGAATCCAGCTGTTTCTTGTTCCAGGTTTTGTCCCGTGCGAATTGTTCCAGCCGGCAGAGATTGGCGAAGCTGTCGGTGTAGTTGGTTGCAGTAAACGTATATTTTATCGCGCCGTTGACGCCTTCCCGTTGTGCAACCGGGAAAAATATCGGCTGAACTTGGAATCCTTCGCCTTGATTCGGATCGCTGCCGATGACGATTCTTTCAAACGTCAGTGCTGAAGGTTTGGTTTCCGTGAATTCAGCGCCGGCTGCCCGGCAGGCGGCCGCATTCAGGGTGGCATCAATAACTGTTTTGGCGATTACAGCCTGCCGTCCGGAACGGTTTGCAATGACCACGCCCCTTGCGTTGCCTTTTGAGTCGCGGATTACATCGGTGACGTGACTGCGGTAGACAAACTGTACTCCGGCATCAAGCAGTTCCTTGTCCAGCGCCCGTTTGACCTGCATTGGACGCGCCTGCATTGGACGCGGCGGAATTCTGTATCCGTCCGTTTTCATGCCGGCCTGCTGTAAATCGGTTTCGATGGCTATTTCTCCGAGCAGAATCCGTTTTGACTCGGCGGTTTTTGAGATTTCGAATTTTAAATAGCGGACTTTCTGATTAACCGGCAGATACAGGTCAACCGTTTCGTTGGTGCTTCCGGCGTTCAGTATCGTTCCAACATCTCTCCACGCTGTACCGTCATCGCTCGCAGTGACTTTCACATCTTTTACCTGGAAATCTCTTTTGCGTTCAAAAGCGAAGACATGAACAGCAGGAACCGGCTTTACAGCTCCGAGATCTGCCGTAAAGGTTACATTCCCGTCATATTGAACACTGTGTGAAGCCACCGAAGCCCAGAAGCCGTTGTTCAGTAGCGAAGGCGGCTCTGTGTCTGCGTGACCTTTGGCGGATTTAATGCTGCCGGTGTAGCTGAAATTCTGCGGGACAAATGCCGGCTCGGCGAAAATGGTTTTTGCCAGTTCCGTGGTCAGCTCCGTGCTTTTCGGAAGCGACAGGCGCTCGGTGGCGCAGATGTCTTCGCCAAGATAAGCTTTTGGTGCGACCAGAAAAACTTTTGCTCCGTCTCTGGCCGCCGCAGCTGCAGCTGCTACGCCGCCCGATGTGCCGCCGACCACCACCACATCGACTCCGGCGACGATCGGTATTTCGCGCTGGGATACGGTTACATACTCGTCGGCTTTAATCGTCAATGAACTTGCGCACAGCAGTAAGGCGACTGTTAGGTATTTTGGCATAATTCTGCTCCCATCCTCTGTTTAGTATGCAGTTTAATATATACAAATATATAATATCAGCAAGTTGGCTTTTCACCAAATTACACCCCGCCGGTATCGTTTTGCAGTCAAAACGTAAACAGAAGCAACAGTTGCGCCTTTTAAGCCGCCGGTTCTTCTGATAATGAACCATCTGGTTTTGAACAGAAATAAGAGCCGGATGATCGGCAATTTTTAAAGGCAGGAAATGGGAATCGCATTTAACATCAGTGGAAAAGACGGCGCGGCACGGCGAGGAAAAATCACAACAGCGCATGGTGAAATCGACACGCCCGCCTTCATGCCGGTCGGAACGGTCGGCACAGTTAAAGGAATACTTCCCGAACAGCTCGCCGAAACCGGCGCGCAGATCGTTCTCGGCAATACCTATCACCTCATGCTGCGTCCCGGCGCAGAACGCGTTGCGCAACTGGGCGGACTGCACAAGTTCATGAACTGGCCGGGGCCGATTCTGACCGACTCCGGCGGCTTTCAAGTCATGTCGCTTTCCAAGCTCCGGAAAATTACGGAAGAGGGCGCGATGTTTCAGTCGCACTTTGACGGCAGCAGTCACCACCTGACGCCGGAACGCTCAATCGAAATCCAGCACCTGCTCGACGCTGACATCACGATGGCTTTCGATGAATGCACTCCGTTTCCGGCCTCCGAAGAAGTTGCCGCTGAATCCATGCGGCTTTCCATGCGCTGGGCGCAACGCTCCAAAGATGCGTTCAAGGTGCGCGACGGCTACGGCCTTTTCGGTATCGTGCAGGGCAGTGTGTATCCCGAACTGCGTGCGGAGTCGGCTGAAGCGCTTAAGAAAATCGGATTCGACGGTTACGCCATCGGCGGCCTCGCGGTCGGCGAAGGGCAGGAACTCATGTTTCAGACATTGGAAACCACGGTTCCGCATCTGCCGGCAGACCGTCCGCGTTACCTGATGGGTGTCGGCAAGCCGACGGATATTGTCGGCGCAGTACTGCGCGGTGTCGATATGTTTGACTGCGTGATTCCGACCCGCTCGGGCCGCACGGCTCAGGCCTTCACGCGGCGCGGTACGCTCAACTTTATGAACGCCCGCCATGCCGCCGATCCGCGTCCGCTCGATGCGGATTGCACCTGCTACACCTGCCGCAACTACAGCCGCGCTTATCTGCACCATATGTTCCGGTCCGGTGAAATGCTCGGCCCGATGCTGGTGAGCCGCCACAACCTGCATTATTACCAGGAACTGATGGCCGGTTTGCGCGGCGCCATTGAACAAGGCTCTCTGGATTCCTTCGCCGAGAAGTTTCACGCCGATTATGCGGGCGGGGACATCGAAGAAGTTTAGCCACGAAAAACACAAAAAGGATCGTTGTGGGAAAACCAATAACCAATAACGAATATCCAATAACTGGCAGGATTCTCCTGCATACCTGCTGTGCGCCGTGCGCCGCGCCATCGGCAGAACGGCTGGTGCTTGACGGACATGAAGTGGTGCTCTATTTTAGTAATTTCAACATTCACCCCGAAGCCGAATATCTGAAACGGCTCGACGCCGCCCGCAAGCTGGCCAAGGTGATGAATCTGGTGATTGAAGAAGACCAGTACGATCACGCCGAATGGCTGGCGCATATCCGCGGACTGGAAAACGAACCAGAGAAAGGCGCCCGCTGCCGGAAATGCTTTGAGTTTAGTCTGACGCGCACCAACCAGATGGCCGAACGGCTCGGCATTCCGGCCTTCGCCACGACACTCACGCTCAGTCCGCACAAGGTGTCCCGTATCATCTTTGAAATCGGCGCGCAGTTTCCGCGCTTTGTACCGATTGATTTTAAAAAGCAGGGCGGCTTTCTGCGTAGTATTGAACTGACCGCTGAATACGATCTTTACCGCCAGAGCTACTGCGGCTGCGAATTTTCGAAAAAGTAGAAGCGGCATCCTGCCGCTGGCCAGAGGCTGGAAGCCTCTTCTACATTGCCTGATCGGTCCAGATTTCAACATCCGGATGATCGGACAGCGCGACACCGGCCGGAATGGTTGCCGGTTTTTCAAGCAGGGTTTGGATTATTGCTTTTTTTTCTGCGCCGGTGGCGAGGATAATGATTTTTTCAATCCGGTTGAGCAGGGTCGGCGTTACGCTGATTCTCTGGTTAGTGAAGGTGGAAGCGGCATCCTGCCGCTGGGCCAAGAGGCTGGAAGCCTCTTCCACTCTGACTGGAATCGCCAGACGTTCATCGCGAAGTGCGGCATCTTGCAGATTAAACAGCGAAGCGGTATGGCCGTCCGCGCCAAGGCCAAGCAGTCCGAGCGGGACGGATTGCATCCGGTTTAAGTATTCATGAAACGCCTGCGCGGCTTCATCAATCGGCAGTTCCGTTTGGATTCTCCCTAGATTTTTGAAAAACGGGACGATGCTCCCGTAGTTGCTTTGCGGATCGGTAACAGGGACATAGCGTTCGTCGCTGAGAAACAGCGCGCCCTTTGTTTTGAAGCCTTCAGAGGCGGCGCGGCGGTAGATTTCAAGCGGTGTACGGCCTCCGGCAAGCATTACGCCTCCGCCTGTTCCCAGGCTCGGCAGAATCTGCCGTAACGTTTCCAGACATTGGGAAATCAGCTCTTCTGAGGTTTGGAATGTTCGCAGTTTAATCACGGGGAAACCTTATGCCGTACGGTTGCGGCTTGTAAAGCCGGTGTTCACAATTACACGGCAGCCTGCCTGCGGTGAGATATGTCGAACCGGAAGGCTGCGATACGTATCGCAGGCTGGATGCCTGCCTTGGAATCAGCGAAAAGCTTATGCCAGCAGTTTATTGATGGCGGCGGCGGCGCGGCGGCCTTCGCCCATCGCGAGAATAACCGTGGCGGCACCGAGTACAATATCGCCGCCTGCGAAGACACGGTCGAGCGAGGTTTTACCGGTATCGTCCACAATCAGCGTGCCCCATTTGCTGGTTTCCAGTCCGGGCGTCGTCTGGCGGATCAGCGGATTGGATTCGTTGCCGATGGCGACGATGACCGTATCGACTTCCATTTCAAATTCGCTGCCTTTGATTTCGACCGGACGGCGGCGGCCGGAACTGTCGGGCTCGCCGAGTTCATATTTCAGGACTTCCATACCCGAAACCCAGCCGCGCTCATCGGCAAGGATGCGGGTGGGATTGCGCAGCGTGTGAAAGATCACGCCTTCTTCTTTGGCGTGGGCGACTTCTTCAACGCGGGCGGGCATTTCGGCTTCGGTACGGCGGTAAATCAGATGTACTTCCCCCGCGCCGAGGCGCAGGGCGCTGCGTGCGGCATCCATTGCCACATTACCGCCACCGAGCACAGCAACTTTCTTTGAAGGAAAAATCGGGGTGGCCGCGCGGGTGTCGTAGCCTTTCATCAGATTGGCGCGGGTCAGGTATTCATTGGCGGAAAAGACGCCGACGAGGTTTTCGCCTTCAATGTTCATGAACTTTGGCAGGCCTGCACCGGTACCGATAAAAAGGGCGTCATAGCCGTCTTTTTCGAGCAGGTCGGTCAGGCGGCGGGTGCGGCCGATGACAAAGTCGGTTTTGATTTCAACGCCCATCGATTTAAGGCTGCTGATTTCCTGATCGACAATGGCTTTCGGCAGACGGAATTCCGGAATGCCGTAAAGGAGAACGCCGCCGGGGCGGTGAAACGCTTCGAATACAGTTACTTCGTGGCCTTCGCGGCGGACATCGGCGGCGACAGTGATGCTGGCGGGGCCGCTGCCGATAATGCCGACCTTTTTGCCGGTGGCCGGTTTAACGACGGGCGATTTGATTAATCCGTTCTCGCGTTCCCAGTCGGCAACGTAGCGTTCGAGGCGGCCGATGGCGACGGCTTTGTCGATCGACTTGAGCGCTTTGCCGACGGTGCATGGTTCCTGACATTGGCTTTCCTGCGGGCAGACCCGTCCGCAGACGGAGGGCAGCAGGCTGCTTTCGCGGATAATACCGATAGCTGACTGATAATCGCCTTCTGTTATTTTCTGAATGAAGGCCGGAATATTGATACTGACCGGACATCCTTTGACGCAGGGTTTGGTCGGACATTGCAGGCAGCGCTCGGCTTCGAGCTTTGCCTGTTCTTGCGAATAGCCCAGCGCGACTTCCTGCATATTACAACGCCGTACGGCAGGATCCTGCGCGGGCATTTCCTGTGCCGGGATCGCCAACCTCTGTTTCGGTGAAAGCGGTTTGCTCAGCTTGATCAGTTCGTTACGGGCCGCTTCGGCAAGTTGTTCGGGAGTTAAGTGGGACATTGCAGGTTTCCGATTTCAGGTTTCAGGCTTCAAGTTTCTTTTCAATTGCTTCTTCAAGGTGACAGCGGTGGTGGTCGGCGTCTTCGCGCGGTTTATAGGCTTTCAGACGGCTGATCATATTATCAAAGTCCACCAGATGCCCGTCGAACTCCGGACCGTCCACGCAAACGAATTTAGTTTCTTTGCCGACGGTTACGCGGCATCCGCCGCACATTCCGGTTCCGTCCACCATGATCGTGTTGAGCGAAACCATGGTATGCACGCCGTAGGGGCGGGTGGTTTCAGCGCAGAACTTCATCATAATCGGCGGGCCGATGGCGACGGCCAGTGCCGGTTTCGGGTCGGCTTCACAGAATTCTTTGAGCGGTGCGGTGACGAGCGCTTTGCGGCCGTAGGAGCCGTCATCGGTACAGATAATCAGCTCATCGGCAATCTTGCGCATTTCCTCTTCGAGAATCAGCAGCTCTTTATTGCGTGCACCCATGATGATGATCACTTCGTTGCCGGCGGCTTTCATCGCCTGGGCAATCGGATGCATCGGCGCAACGCCGATACCGCCGCCAACGCAGATTACGCGTCCGAATTTTTCAATATGGGTCGGCTGGCCGAGCGGCCCGACAAGATGTTCGACGGTGTCGCCGGCGTTTTTCAGCGCCAGCAGATGGGTGGTGCGCCCAACCGCCTGAAAAATGATGGTGATGGAACCTTCCACCGGATCGGCGTCGGCGATGGTCAGCGGGATGCGTTCACCGAAATGACTGTTGAGCTGGAGGATAACGAACTGTCCGGCGCGGCGCTCGCGGGCAATCAGCGGTGCTTCAATGCGCATCTGGAACACTTCGGCGGATAACTGCTTTTTAAAAAGTATGCGGTTCATAGGGGGCGGAATATACGGGATAAAAGTGTGAATGTGAACCCGGAAGCTTACAAATTTGAAGCGCACTCCGAAACTGTAACGAACGATTCGGCAGACAGGGCAGGTTAAAGGTGCATTGTGCTGATAAAACAGCAGACAGTGCTGGAAAACGGAAAGGCAGATGCGTATGGTGCCCCGTTTTCAGGCTGGATGTCAGCGCCGTAATGGAGTATCTTCTACGGCTGATTAAACAGGGCAAAGGGAAAAAGACAATGACGGTAACGATGTTAAAATCCAAGATTCACATGGCGACGCTGACCGGTACGGAACTGTACTACGAAGGCAGTATTTCCATTGACCAGGATTTGCTGGACGCCGCCGGAATACTGGTCGGCGAGCAGGTGCATGTCGTCAATCTGAATAACGGCAGCCGTTTAGTCACCTACACGATTCCCGGCAAGCGCGGCTCAGGTATTGTTGAGCTGAACGGCCCGGCGGCCCGTCTTGGATATGTCGGCGATAAAGTGGTCATTATCACTTACGCCCAGATGGATGAAGCGGAAGCCCGCACCCGCAAGCCGACAGTTATCCTGGTGGATGAAAAGAACGCCATTCGCTGATAGCGCGATCATCTCTGTAGCCGCGTCCGGTGGACGCGGTTTTTTTTGATTAGTGAGCCCGACGGGCTCACCTACAGAATGCCACTCACGCGGCGCAGCTCGCGCCCGGTGAGGGCACCGGGCCTACAGCGGCTCGTACAGCGTTTTATTCGGTAATCGCGCTAAACAAGGCAGTCTTGTCTTAAAAGCATATAGGCAATAAAAAACCCCGGTAAAAACCGGGGTTTTGCGCGAATCGGATAGAACCGTTATACGGACATCCGGTTTTTGCGGCGAACCAGCCATGCGCCGATTCCACCCATTCCGAAGAGCAGGAACGTGGCCGGTTCAGGAACCGCCTGCCAAGTGGAGCTGGAGAAATCGAACTGAACATCCAGTGCATTTGGACCGGGAGCGGCCAAATTATCAAGGTTCGCTAACGCCTGAAAAGCGCTATCAATTTTGAACGTGGCTAAACCCGGATTAGCATTATTGTATAACCGAAGAAGGACTGAGTCTGCTTCAGTTGCTGTGAATTGAAATGGATCTACGCCATATCCGAAGCCGTCCAGCCAACCGATTGTTGTCGTCGTATTTCCAGCTGTTGCGGCGCTATCAGTTACATTCCAAACCTCCACCCACCATCCTATGCCGTCATTATTCACATCCCCGCCCAAACCTGCCGGAATGTCGACATACAGCGAACTCCATAAGCGATCAATTGTCGAATCGGCGTGAGCCGAAAATCCAATCGCTATCAATAGCGATACAGCCAACATTACTTTTACTTTTTTCATGTTATCCTTCTTCCTTATTTTATCAGTTAACCGAATAAATTTTATTGAACCGGATGGTTTTGGCACCATTGACGGACTGATACCAGAACCCTTTACCTAAATTAATAGTGACGTTTGCTGGTGCTGCATTAGCAGGGCGAGACCATCCAGAAGTATTGGCCATCCAGAAAGGATTTCCAGACGCAGGCTGGTACAACCCGTATGTAACATAACCACCATTCCAAATTACCAGTTTATCTGCGTTGGCCCACGTTGCAGAAGCAGTGGCGTTCGAAATAACCATATTAGTGAGATTAATATCTGATGAGTAAGGGTAAGCTAAGAGTGTTAGTGTGCCATCTAAATTAACGTCGAATGTAGCATCCAAAAATACGTCGCCGCTGACAATCATGTTTGTGACAACACTATTGGCTCCTGCCTGAAACCAAACACCTTTACCGCGTTCGAGTTGATTGGTTGCTGGAGTTGCATTAGCAGGGCGAGACCATCCTGAATTATTGGCCATCCAATAAGGACTTCCGGATGCTGGCTTATAAAGGCCAAATGTGACATAACCACCATTCCAAATAATCAACTTATCTGCATTTGCCCATGTCGCGGATGCGTTGAGGTTGCTGATATTGCCGATAGCATTCTGAATGTTGACTGAATCGCTTCCGTCCGAAAACTGCACGAGGGAAACAATATCAAAACTTCCGGCTACAGGTGTCTGCGTTTGTACG
>JBGAJP010000102.1:0-2086 GCA_044224855.1 Pontiellaceae bacterium | reverse complement strand
AACGGTAAAGCACTCTATGCTCTTACAGTAAGGATACCGAAATAGTTCTTTGCGTTATTATAGCTAATGTTTTCAACCATCGTTCCGAGTAGCTCCATATCCGCCGGAATTTCACCGCTTTCGACATCATTGCCGATAAGATTACAGAGAATGCGACGGAAATATTCGTGGCGTGGATAAGAAAGGAAACTGCGCGAATCCGTCAGCATACCGATAAAGCGACTCAGAAGTCCGAGCGATGAAAGCGCATTCATCTGCTTTTCCATTCCGTCCTTCTGGTCGAGGAACCACCAGCCGGAACCGTACTGCATTTTACCGGGACAGCTTCCGTCCTGATAGTTGCCGATCATCGTCGCCATCAGTTCATTGTCGGCTGGATTGATGTTGTAGAGAATTGTTTTCGCCAGCTGGCACGAACTATCCAACCGGTCGAGCAGCCGGATCAGACCCGGCCCCTGCCGAAAATCACCGATTGAATCAAATCCCGTATCCGGCCCCAGTTTTGTAAATAGACGACTATTATTATTACGAAACACGCCGACATGAAACTGCTGCGCCCAGCTGCGCGCGTGGTTCATCCTCCCGACTTCATACAGGAAAACCGCTTCAAATTTTTCGCACTCTTCCGGCGTAACAGCCTTGCCGCTCAGCGCTTTCTGAAAAACCAATTCCAGTTCCGGCATTGTCGCCTCCGCATCCGGCACACAAGCCGCTCCGTGATCAGAAAGCCGGCATCCGGCGGCATGAAAATATTCATGCCTCTTGTCAATCGCTTCGATCAATGAAGCAAACCCTTTGATTTCTTGGCCGGACACATTCCCCAGCGTCTGCATATATTGCTTCCAGACGACGGGATCCGTCAGGTTCATCGCCTTGTCCGGACGAAAGGTTGGCAGAACTTTCACTTCGAATCCATCTGCGGCAATCTGCTTATGATATTCCAGCGAATCGACCGGATCGTCGGTGGTGCAGACCGCCTTCACATTCATCTTCCGCATCAGATTGCGCGCGGAAAATGCCGGCGTGCGCAACTGTGCCGTACAGGCATCAAAAATAGCATCTGCGGTTGAGGGACTCAGTAATGTACCAACTCCGAAATATCGCTGAAGTTCCAGATGTGTCCAGTGATAGAGCGGATTGCGAACCGTCTGAGGAACAGTTTCGGCCCACTTTTCAAATTTCTCGCGCCACGGTTTGGTTCCTGTGCAATAGTCCTCGCTCACGCCGTTGGTACGCATAGCGCGCCATTTGTAGTGATCGCCGCCCAGCCAGATTTCTCCGAGGTTGTCGTAGTGTTTGTCTTCCGCGATTTCTTTCGGCTGAAGATGACAGTGATAGTCATAGATCGGCATTTCCGCCGCGTGCTCATGGTAAAGTCGCCGAGCCGTTTCGGTCCGGAGCAGGAAGTCCTGATCTAAAAAGGCTTTCATGGCACCACCTGTCTTTCTTTAGCCAAGGCTCCTTTTACATTCACGGTAATTACATCCCACTGCTTATCTGAAATCTGTTTCTGCGTCGCCAGCCAGGTTCCGCCGACCGCACTGACGACCGGAAGCGAAAGCCATTCGTTCATGTTGTCCAGATTGACCCCGCCCGTCGGACAGAATTTAACGCCCAGCGACACGTACGGGGCTGACATATTTTTGAGCATGTTGATGCCGCCGGCGGCACCGGCCGGAAAAAACTTGAGCATCTTGCAGCCGAGCGCGAGCCCCTGCTCTATTTCCGACGGAGTCATGATACCGGGAATGAACAGCGTTTTGTTGTGCTGAAAAAACTTCACGGTATCTGGATTGAGGCCTGGAGCAAGACCGAAACTAACCCCAGCATCAATGCACATTTTCGCCTGATCGGGCGTCACGACTGTACCGGCCCCGACCAGCATTTCTGGAAATGCCTTTTTAATCCGCCGGAGCGCTTCCGGTGCAGCGGCGGTACGACAGGTTACTTCAATCACATCCATGCCGCCTTTGAGCAGCGCTTCGGCCAGCGGCTCGGCATCGTTGGCATTATCGATCACAATCACCGGAATCACCGGTCTTTTTAACAGTTCGTTCAGCATAAATTACTCCTTACCGTTCAACGC
>JBGAJP010000004.1:0-106643 GCA_044224855.1 Pontiellaceae bacterium | reverse complement strand
GATACTGTCGTCGTCAAATTCGGCGGCAGCATTATGGAGAGCGAAATCGGCTACCGGAATATTCTCAAAGACGTCGCGTTCATGGAATGCGTCGGCCTTCAGCCTGTCATTGTACACGGCGGCGGAAAATCGGTTTCAAAAAAAATGCGGGAAGCTCACATTCAACCGAATTTTGTTCAGGGCTTGCGGGTCACGGATGCGGAAACTATCGAAGTCGTAGAAGAAGTGCTGAATAACGAAGTAAATCCCCATTTGGTTGAAATCCTGAAAAATTATGGCGGCAAAGCGCGCGGCATTCACGGCGAAGACATCATTAAAGTGAAAAAACATACCGGTACAGACCCGCAGACAGGCGAGGAACTCGACTGGGGTTACGTCGGCAAAGTAATCCATGTCGACGTAGAACCGATTAAAGCCTTTCTCAAAGCCGACATCATTCCGGTCATTACTCCGCTCGGCCGCGGCGAAGATGGACGCCTTTACAATGTCAACGCGGACGACGTCGCCAACGCCATTGCAGCGGCTCTTCAGGCGCGCAAACTGGTTTTCCTGAGCGATGTACCGGGACTGCTGCGCGATCCAAGCGATCCAGCCACGCTGATCACCAGCCTGAAGCTCAGTGAAGTTGAAGACCTGATTAAACGGGGAATCATCTCCGGCGGTATGCTGCCGAAAATCGGCGGCGCCGTCGAAGCGCTCAAGGCCGGCGTAAATAAAACCCACATTATTGACTCAGCACTGCCCCACTCGCTGCTGCTTGAACTTTTTACCGACAAAGGTGTCGGTACCGAGATTGTGAACTGACTATGAAAACTGCAGAACTGATTGAACTGAACAAAAAATATATCATGCCGACTTACGGGCAACCGAGTCTTGCACTCGTCAAAGGCTCCGGTAGCAAAGTATGGGATGCCGACGGCAAGGAATATCTCGATTTCCTCGCCGGGATTGCCGTGCTGAACGTCGGCCACTGCCATCCGGCTGTTGTCAAAGCAGTCCAGGAACAGGCGGCAAAGCTGGTGCATGTCTCAAATCTGTACGCCAACGAAAACCAACCGCGGCTGGCGCAGGCGCTTTCCGAGCGATCGATGGGCGGGAAATGTTTCTTCTGCAACTCCGGCGCGGAAGCCAACGAAGGGCTGATCAAACTTGCACGGCTGTGGGGTTCGACTAAAGGTAAATACGAAGTCATCACCATGAAAAACTCTTTTCATGGACGGACTCTCGCCACGCTAACGGCCACCGGACAGGAAAAGGTTCAAAAAGGTTTCTATCCCCTGCCCGAAGGTTTCAAGTACGCCGAGTTCAACAACCTCGAATCGTGCCGGATCGCTGTGACGGACAAGACCGCCGCAATCCTCGTCGAAGCCGTTCAGGGCGAAGGCGGCATTCTTCCCGCCGATCCGGCTTTCATCAAAGGACTGAGGAAACTCTGCGACGAAAAAGACATTCTGCTGTTTTTTGATGAAGTGCAGGCGGGCATGGGCCGGACCGGCAAATGGTTCGGCTTCCAAAACTATGATGTACAACCGGATGCGTTCTCGCTGGCTAAAGGGCTCGGGAACGGCTTTCCGATCGGTGCGGTCGTTGCCTCGCCGAAAATGTCAGACGTTTTCCAGCCCGGCAATCACGCGACCACTTTCGGCGGAACACCGCTGGCGTGCGCCGCCGCACTGGCCGTCATTGAAACAATCGAAAAAGAACATCTGCTGGAAAACGCCCGAAAGATGGGAACGGTGCTTCTGGGAAAACTTCAGACAATCGCCGCGAAGTATGACTGGATCGAAGGCGCGCGGGGTTGCGGCCTGATGATCGGCCTTGTACTCAAGGATAACGCCGCGCCGCTCCAGAAACGATTGCAGGAAAAAGGCCTGCTCACTCTCGCCACCGCAGTGCGGGTGTTGCGCATGCTTCCGCCGCTTAATGTCACCGCCGAAGAAATCGAAAAAGCCGCCGAGCTCATCGCTGAAGCCTGCGCAGAAATGGATAAAGCCTAATGAGTCGCGCAACGTTCCAGACTAAACCGAACGAAGACGGCCTGCCGTTGGTGGACGTTCTTGCCGACCGGTTGCGCTGTTCCAAAAAACAGGCGCGTGTACTGCTCGACGCGCGTCAGGTTTTCGTCAACGGCAAACGCGTCTGGATGGCAAAACATACGCTCAAGCTCAAGGACGTCATTGAAACAGTCCGTCCCGAACCAAAAACACATAAAATTGAAATCCTCAAAAGAGCGGGCGATCTGATCGTCGTAAACAAGCCTTCCGGCATGGTGACAAATGGCAGCGCACGAAGTCTGGAAGTACGCCTGCAGCATGAACTGAATAATCCGCAGCTCTGCGCGGTACACCGCCTCGACCGCGACACATCGGGTTGCGTCCTGTTCGCCGCCAACGCCGCTGCCAAGGAAAAGATGATTCCGCTTTTCAAAGAAGAGCGGATCGTAAAAATCTACCGCGCTATTGCCGTCGGACGCGTTTCAGATCAGCTTAAAACCATCACACGCGACATTGACGGAGAATCAGCCACAACCATGGTGAACGTGCTTGATCGCAACCGCGATGCGAGCTATCTGGAACTGCGTATTCATACCGGCCGCACCCACCAGATCCGTAAACACCTTTCCGGCGTACGTCATCCGGTTCTGGGTGATAAGGAATATGCCGGAGAACAGCGAGGAAACCCCGTTTTCCGTTCCGTGCCGCGTCAGATGCTCCACGCCTGCCGGCTGATTCTGCCTGATCCGCAAGGCGGCACCGTTGCGTTGCGCGTTACGGCACCGGTACCTGATGATTTTCAGGCTATTCTCGACACGCTGAAACTGAAGTAATTCTCTTCAAAAAACGAAACCCCGCCGTTGGCGGGGTTTTTTGATGCACTGAGTTTGCAATTATTCAGCTGCAGCCGGGGGTCCTTTTTTGTGCTTTCCTTCTACCGAAGGTCCCGGACGTTTTCCTTCAGGGCCTTTTAGCGGCTCTCCGGCAAGAATTTTTTGAAGCTGTTCTTCGATGCGGGCTGTCTTATTCTTCTCGGCGTCAGCCAGCCGTTCTTTTAATTTGGGAAGTTCTTTTTCCGCCTGATCGAGACGTTTCTTCATCTCGGCCTGCATCTTATCCGCAGACTCCGTGAGTTTTGCGCGCAACTGGCCGATCAGTGCTTCTTTTTTGACCGGATCGGTTTCGTTGCGGGCAGCTTCACCAAGCTTCAAAATCTCTTCACGCTGGGCTTTCATCTTTGCTGCCTGTTCGGGATTAACCTGCGGACGCAACTTCTCGCTGGCACCTTCACGCTGCTGGATTTGCGCCGCGCGGGCCTTCATCTTTTCTTTTTGCTCTGGAGTAAGCTGCGGACGCTGTCCTTCGCTGCGCTGTACGTCGGGTGCCGGAGCCGGCACCGGAGTCACTGCCGGAGCCTGGGGAATTACCTGGGTCTCTTCTTCTGCACTTTTATTAAACATCTTTTTATACCACGGCACAGAATCTTCCGCTACAGCCACACCGGCCGTGCATGCGCCGATTAAGACATACATCATCCATTTTTTCATCGTTCTCTCCCTCGGTTTACATCTCCATGACATCAACCGGGTCGCCTGATATCGCCACGATCAGGTTTTCCAGCTTACTCAGGTCTGCTTCAATCGGATCGTCCCACACGTCCACTCCCGCCGACGCAATAACGACGGTGGAAGTTGAAGAGGCCCGTTCGCCATGGAAATTTCCAATGCCCAGCATGAGAGCCAGGCAGGCCGCCAGTGCAAGAACCGGCTTCAAAATACTGAGCGGTATAGCCGGACGGCTTTCTTCACGCAACCGAGCTGTAATCTGCGCAACAGCCCACGGCGACGGCTCAACGTCCGGTGTTACAATGACTCCTTTCAACCGGCTAAGTTCTTTACGTAACGCACGGGCCTCTTCTGAACCGGACAGTTCGCGGTCAAGCCGGCGGAGCTGCCGGGGCGAAAGTTCGCCGGACTGTTCGAGCAGCAACCATTTTTCGAGTTTTTTTGTCTTCATATTCCCGCCTCCTGTAATTCGCGGTACTCACCGGCCAGCTCTTTCCGGAGCTTGGAAACGGCGTATTGCATCCGGGCGAGCGCGGTGTTTACAGAACACCTCTGAATTTTGGCGATTTCTTTAAAGCTGAGATCCGCCTGCATCCGCAGCCAAAACACCTCACGCTGCTCTGCCGGAAGTTGCGCCGCAGCAGCTTCGATACGGAGACCCAATTCACGTCCGCCGGCCTCACCGGCCGGACCAAGACAAATGGCAGCAAGCTGTTCGCTGAGCGGAGAACCTTCTTCACTCACCGAAGTGTCCAGCGAAAGCATAGGTTTCGCGCGTCTCACCCGGTCAATCATCAGATTGTGGGCAATGCGGAACAGCCAGCTAAGCAGACTCTTATGGTGATAACGGTTCATATTTTTAATAGCTCTAACCCACACTTCCTGAAAAATCTCATCGGCTTCTTCTCTGCCCTCAGAAAACCGCAGAATAAACCCGAAGAGCGGTCGTTTATACTTTCGACCATTTACCGAGAGATTCACCGTCACCTGCACGATAAGCGGCCAAGAGCTCTGCATCTTCCTGATCCATCGGATTATTCTCTCTGGCGGTTTTCATGACATATAACGTGTTGGGGTCTGCTTTATTGTACCCGACTCTTCTTTTCGAAAATCATGGGCTTTCTCTAACAGCCTTAAGATGGCTCCAACCCGCAAGAAATAACATCCTTACGGACTCATAATCTGCGGCCACTTCCGGACATAACAGTTTCCACGCACCGAAAAACGTCGGTGCGCCGATTACAATCATCCAAAGCGCGACGAAAAACAGGCTGGCAAGGTAGATGATCACATAGGAAAAAAGCCGCCCGTTTTCCTGAATGTCCGGCTGGTGCTGGCTGAGCATATAAATGGTAAAGGTCACATGAAAACCCCACGTCAAACCGACCGCCGCCAGCCACCAAACCTCATAGCGGCTTACATCAAAAAAACAGCCGAGTCCGTACCAGAGACCGATCACCAGAACCGTGTAGAACGGAAAAAAATACGGAGCCAGAGAGATGATGAAATTGCTTTTTGACAGCATTACATGGCCGCCGTTCTTACCAACCTTCATCTTTCCGACCTTGGCGCCCATCACCAGCCCCCAGACTGCGTGGGTGAGCTCATGCGCCAGCACGTACGTGCGAAAAGGCTTGGGCAGAATGAAAAACCCGACAATCGAGGTCAAAAATCCCACCGGCGCAGCCCATGTCATCCAGCCGGAAGCTGATACTGGAAGCGACTGCAGAAGCGCGAAGACAACCTTTGAAAAAGCCCAGCAAAGCGGAAGAAAAGACAACCCGATGATGAATTTGAGAAACTTTTTCACACGAGAGAAACTATCAGGCTGAATGAAGGTTGACACTCCAAAAAACATCACGTATAACCCCACCCTTCTTTCGACCTTTTGTGGGGGTATAGCTCAGTTGGTAGAGCGCTTGAATGGCATTCAAGAGGTCAGGAGTTCGACCCTCCTTACCTCCACCACTTTAAACCATGCGCCCCAGAATCCAGATCCAGTTCAACTGGCCCGATCCATCACTCAACCTTGTGCTGGTTGAACCGGAAATTCCCCAGAACACCGGCAATATCGCCAGGCTGTGCGCCGCGACTGGCACGATTCTCAATCTGATTGAACCGCTCGGCTTCCGGCTGACCGACCGGGAAGTGAAACGCGCCGGACTTGATTACTGGGATGCTGTCGAAATCCGCCGCTTCCCTAACCTCGGAAAATTCCAGGATGATTTTCCGAATGTTCGAAAACTGTTTTTCAGCACCGGTGGCGGTAAAAATTACACCGAGGCGGAATATCAGCCCGGCGATTGTCTCATTTTCGGCAGCGAAAGCCGCGGACTGCCCCTGGAACTGCTGGAAGCTCACCCAGATGATGTTTATAATATTCCCATGAAGCTTGAAAACGTCCGCTCACTCAACCTCGCCAATGCCGCCTCTATCGTTCTATACGAAGCATTACGGCAATGTAATGAATAAAATGTTGAACATTGTGCCCTGCTGAATAGTCTGTTCACGCGAAACTGTGCAAAAGGAGATTGGATATGGCAGGCATCGAAGTAATCAACCAGAAGGTGCGCGAGAAGAGCGCTTTCATTCACGCCCTCAAGACCGAAATCGGCAAGGTGATTGTCGGGCAGGACTACCTTATTGACCGGCTCATCATCGGTATGCTGTCCAACGGGCACGTACTGCTTGAAGGCGTTCCGGGACTGGCAAAAACCATGACGGTTAAAACGCTGGCCGCCGCGCTGAAAACCTCGTTTCACCGCATCCAGTTCACGCCTGACCTTCTGCCTGCCGACCTGACCGGAACATTGATCTACAATCCGAAAGAGTCCGATTTTTTCGTCAAAAAAGGGCCGGTGTTTGCCAATATCATCCTCGCTGACGAAATCAACCGCGCGCCCGCCAAGGTACAAAGCGCTCTGCTCGAAGCCATGCAGGAACATCAGGTGACGATCGGCGACCAGACGTTTCATCTGCCCGAACCGTTTCTCGTAATGGCTACCGAAAACCCGATTGAACAGGAAGGCACCTATCCGCTGCCCGAAGCGCAGGTAGACCGTTTCATGCTCAAACTCAAAATCGGCTATCCGACCATTGAGGAGGAGCGCCGGATTCTCGACCGTATGGCGCGCACCGAAACTGACCTCGCAGTCAATGCCGTCATTGATCCATCTACGATCCTCAGCGCACGCCGCATGGTGGATGAAATCTACACCGACGATAAGATCAAGGATTACATCCTCAGCATCGTCTTCGCTACGCGTGATCCGGAAAAGTACGGCCTGAACCTCAAAGAATATCTGCGCTACGGTGCCAGCCCGCGTGCCACCATCGCCCTGACCATCGGCGCCCGCGCCCACGCCTTCCTGCAAGGCCGAGGCTATGTCACGCCGCAGGACGTCAAATCCATCGCCCCGGACATTCTGCGCCACCGCATCATCGTTTCCTACGAAGCGGAAGCCGAAGAACTGACTCCGGAAATTCTCATCGACCGAATCCTAAGCGAAATTCCCGTTCCGTAATCCGCGCCATGAACGGCCACAAAGAGCTTCTCAAAAAGGTTCGGCGGATTGAGATTAAAACCCGCCACGCCGTCAACGACGTCTTTGCCGGACGCTATCACAGCGTCTTTAAAGGACGCGGGATGGAGTTCGACGAGGTGCGCGAATATGTTCCCGGCGATGACATCCGCGCTATCGACTGGAATGTCACCGCCCGGACCGGCGTGCCGCACATCAAAAAATTCGTCGAAGAGCGCGAGATGACCGTCATGCTGCTCGTCGACATCAGCGGTTCCAATGACTTCGGCAGCACCGGGCAGCTCAAGCGCGACCTCGCCGCCGAAGTCGCTGCCATGCTCGCCTTTTCCGCCACGCGCAACAATGACCGCATCGGACTGATTCTCTTCTCAGACCAGGTTGAAAAATATATTCCGCCGCATAAAGGTACGGCTTCTCATGTTCTGCGTCTTATTCGCGAAGTGCTCTACCATGAACCGCAAAGCCGGCAAACGGACGCCCGCCCGGCCCTCGACTTTCTGAACCACACCACTCATCGCAAAGCTGTCACCTTCCTGATCAGCGATTTTATCTTTCCGGTCCCCTGCGAAAAGGCATTGAAAATCACGGCACGGCGGCATGACTTGATCGCCGTAGCGATCGCTGACCGCCACGAACGCGCCTGGCCGAAAGCCGGTATCGTCGAATGGCGCGACCCGGAAAGCGGACGGCGCATACTCGTCGACACTTCCAGCACCGCTTCACGCAGCGCACTGCTTCTTGAACAGGAGACTCAGCAGGAAAATCTCTACAAAACTCTGCGTCGCGCAGGTATCGACACCATTGAGCTTTTTACGGGTGAAGCCTATGACAAAGCCTTCATGAAATTTTTCCGTCAACGGAGCCGGAGAAGATGAAAGCCGGAATCCGATATCCATTATTCGCTGCCGCCGGAATTCTGGCGTTACTGACCGGATGCGGAAAGCCGGTTCAGCCACTGCCGCCGGAAGGATTTATCGCCAATGCAGTCTTGAGCACCAATACACTTTTGGTCGGCGATCCTGTCACGCTGACGCTGACAGCCCGCCATCCGGCAGGCAGCACCATCAGCTTTCCGGGCATCGGAAACGGCAAAGAAACGGTTGTTCGCAGCCGTTCTTCTGCCAGCCGGGAAATTTCAAAAACCATTCTGGAGTCAGAAGAAAGCTACCAGCTGACTTCGTTCCGCACCGGCAGCTGGCCGCTTACCACAAATCCGGTCGTCTGCACCTTTTCCGGCGGCGCACAGAAAATGCAGACACTGCCGGAACTGGTTCTGCACGTTCAAAGTTCCTTGAATGCAACAAATGCGACAAAACTTTCCGACATCAAAGACATCGTCAAACCGCCGCTGCAAATCGCGCGTAAGCTTTGGATTCCGCTGCTTATCGCCCTGCTGGCTTTGATTGTCGGACTACTAACCCTGCTGTTTTTCCGCAAGCGGAAAGCCGGTCAGCAGGCGGCTATTCCGCCCCGGCCTCCGCACATTATCGCAAAACAGGCGCTCGAGGCTCTGCGCGGAAAACAATGGTCGCCGGAACCGTTCTTTACTGAACTGTCTTTCATCCTGCGCACCTACCTTGAAAACCGGTTCAGCCTGAATGCGCCGGAGTCCACCACGGAAGAGCTGACCCGTTCGATGGCCTCCGACACCCGGCTGGAAATCAAAGAGCAGCAGACGCTGCGTAATTTTCTGACGCAGGCGGATATGGTGAAGTTCGCCCGTGCCGGGGCGGAACAGCCGGTCATGCAAACTGCATTTGATACCGTCGAACATTTTGTAGAGCAAACCAAAGAAGTACCTTCGGAACCGCAGCAGGAGGAAAAGGCATGAGATTCGCCTATCCATACCTGCTTTTACTGCTGTTACTGATTCCGGTACTGCTGTGGTGGCGGGCCCGCCGGCGCGGACCGGCAATTAATTTTCCGGACGGCGCCTTATTAAAGAAGCTCCCGGTCAGCCTGACGGTGCGCCTGCAACCGGTACTGACGGTTTTTTACGCTCTGGGACTGATCTGCCTGATTATCGCAATTGCCCGCCCGCAGCGCGGACTTCAGGAAAGCCGCGTGAATACCGAAGGCGTGGACATCGTCCTACTGCTCGACCTTTCCACTTCAATGGAAACGCCTGACTTTTCGCGTAACGGCCAGCAGCAGACGCGCATCGAATCCGCAAAGCAGGTTATCAGCGAATTCATCAGTAAACGCAAAGACGACCGCATCGGCATGGTCGGATTCGCCGCACTGCCCTACTCCATTGCGCCGCTCACGCTGGATCACAGCTGGCTGGTTCAGCGTATGGGCGGTCTGCGTACCGGCATACTTGAAGACGGCACGGCCATCGGCGACGGAATTGCTTCGGCCGTCAACCGCCTGCGCGACAGCAAAGCCAAAAGCCGCATCGTTATTCTGCTGACAGACGGAATTAATAATCGCGGCGAGCTGACGCCGGAAAATGCAGCGCAGGCCGCCGCGGCGCTCGGCATCAAAGTTTATGCGATCGGTGTCGGCGGCGGTATGCCGGTTCAGCGCGGCTTTTTCACAATGCCGCCGCATGAGATTGATGAAGCCACACTCAGGCGCATCGCCGAACTGAGCAAAGCGGAGTTTTTCCGTGCCCGCGACCTCAAAACGCTCGAAGAGGTTTACGACCGGATCGATAAGCTTGAAAAAACCGAAATTGAAATGCAGCAGTTCACCCGCTTCGAAGAAAAAGCCGGCGGCTGGATGATCGCTGCGCTGATTTTCCTGACGTTGGAAAAAATATTCACCCTCTCACGCTTCGGGAGGCTTCCGGAATGAGATTTGGATCTCCAGAGTTTTTTAAATGGCTTCTGCTGATCATCCCGCTGATCGCGCTGCTTGTCTTTATGCACCGGCAGCGCGCCGCGCGGCTGGCGAGGCTGATTGCTTTCAGCGCATGGGAAACTGTCATTCCGGGACATCGCGAAAAACGCGGACGGATACGCACCGTTTTACGGATGCTGGCACTGCTTTGCATCGGGCTGGCGCTGACGCGTCCGCAGTGGGGTTCGCACTGGGAGGAAGTTAAACAACGCGGCCTTGATATCATCGTCGTGCTCGATACGTCAAAAAGCATGCTGGCGGAGGATATAAAACCCAACCGCCTGCAGCAGGCACAATGGGCTGTGCGTAACTTTGTAAAACATCTCAAAGGCGACCGGATCGGACTGATCGCCTTTGCCGGCAGCAGTTTCCTGCAGTGTCCCGTTACGATCGACTATGCCGCTTTCACCATGATGCTCGACGATCTCTACGCCGGAATCATCCCGCGCGGCGGCACAGCCATTGAACAGGCGTTGAAAGCCGCGGCGGACAGTTTTGATAAACAGTCCGATGCGGACCGCGTGATTATTCTCATCACCGACGGCGACGATCATGAAGGCGCTCCGGTTCGCATGGCGGAGCAGCTCCGGAAAGACGGCATTAAACTTTTCTCAATCGGCGTCGGAACCATCGAAGGCGAACTGATTCCGACAAAGGAAGGGTACGTTAAAAATCCGCAGGGCCAGATCGTCAAAAGCTCACTGAATGAGTCGTTGCTCGAAAAGCTGGCGAGCGAAACCGGCGGCTTTTATGTCCGCTCAGCTCCGGGCGATTTCGGTCTCGACCGCATTTATCAGCTGGGCATCTCCGGCCTTCAGCGCAATGAACAGGAAACGAGACTGGCCAAAGTATATGAAGAGCGCTTCGTCTGGTTCGCCGGAGCCGCGCTGCTCTTTCTGCTGGCGGAAGGTTTATTCCGCCCGGCAACGGTCATCGTGCTTTTGCTGATGTTATCGACTCCGCGAGCCGAAGCCGCCGGCTGGGTAAAAGCCTACCGCAAAGGCGACTATACCAATGCGCTTCCGGCATTGGAAAAAATGGCCGTGAAGTTCCCGGATATCGGCAATTACAACCGCGGCAATGTGCTGTACCGCGAAAAAGATTTTCCAGGAGCGGAAAAAGCCTTCGCGGATGCCGCCGCGCTGACTCAGGATGCGGAATTGAAGCAGAAATCTCTCTATAATCGCGGGACCTCCCTGCTCGCCGGCACAACACAACAAACCAATGCAATCGCCGATACCGCCGCACAGGCCGCAGATCTCTTCGAGCAGGCGCTGACACTTAAGTCAGACGATAAAGCTGCCAAACAGAATTTCGAACGTGCAATCAACCTGATCGTGACAACCCGCATTCAGGGTGCGTCCAAACTGATTCAAGAGGCTGACGTTATGCTGACTGAGTACAAGGCTAACTCGGCGAAAGAAAATTATATAAAGGCCAAAGAGCTGCTGGCCCCGGTTCTTGCCGATTTCGCGCCCGGCAGCAGAGAAGCGAGGAATCTGACGGATCAAGCTGATGGACAGCTGCTGATGCTGGAACAAGCGGTTAAAGATACTCGCGCCGACATGGAAACTGCGAAAAAGGCCATAGCCGCCTACGAATATAAAACCGCCGCTGATATTATGCTGAATGATAAGCCGGCGCGAAAACTGGCTTTTGATCTCGATGAAAAACTGAAAGAAGATTTTACACGGCTGATTGAGAACAATCAGAAAGTGATCCGAATCGTTTATCCGGACAACCCGCTGAAACCATGAAGCTCCATCAAACCATTTTAGTTTGCATCGCGGTGTGCGCCTCCGCATCAGCGCAGACCGCCATGCAGCTTTTTAATCCGGCCGCGAAAGAATATATCTACGGCAACACACCGGCGGCCAGCAATCTGGTTGAAAAAGCGCTTAATCAATTTCCTGAAGATGAGAAACTCTTGAAGCTCAAAAAGCTGATCGAAGAACAGCAAAAGCAGAAAGACGATCAACAACAACAGCAAAACGATAAGAAGGACCAGCAGCAACAACAGCAGAATCAGGATCAACAAAAGAAGGATCAGAAGCCGCAAGACGAACAGAATAAACAAAAAGACCAGCAGCAGGAGCAGCAAAAGCAATCTGATCAGTCGAATCAGACCAACCAGCAACAGCAGCAAGGCCAGCAACCGGCCGGCCAGCCGCGACAGGCCGGAGAGATGAGCAAAGAAGAAGCCCAGCAGCTGCTTGACGCGATGAAGCAGAATGAACAGGATCAAAGGGCGGATCTGACGCCGTTTTTAGGCGGCCCGATACGGGTGGAAAAAGATTGGTAGGAGCCAGAATTGAAAATTTCGTATTTCAGATTACTGATTGTCTTTTTCTTGATTGCACTGAATGCACTCAGCGCTGAAGTAACGATGACGATTCAGCCGCCACTGATTCAACTGGGCGAATCCGCCGTATTAAGCATCGAAGTCCGGGGCGCTAAAAAACTGCAAACCCCCGCTCTGCCGAATGTCTCCGGGCTCCGGTTCGCCGGCACAGGCCAGTCGCAGCAGACAAGCTGGGTCAATGGAAAATCAGACAGCTTCACTGCATTTAATTTTCAGATCTACCCTCAGCAAACCGGTACGTTTACGGTCGGACCGTTTGACTACAAAATCGACGGCGAAATTAAAACCCTGCAAGGCGAACTGAAGGTTGTCGCGACATCCGGCGATGCAGCTCAACCGCAAAGCTGGAATGATATTGTTTTTGCCCGCCTTGAGGCAGATCGCAAAAGCGCCTATATACAGGAACCGTTCGGTCTGACGTTTTCCATTTATTCCCGCCAAGGCGTTCAAATGGCCGGCAACATCAACCTGCAAGGAATGCCGGAAACCGGACTAAGCGGACTTCAGTGGCAGGAAATGCAGCCGGATCGTCAGGTCATCAGCAACACCGTTTATGACGTCCGGAAATTTTATTCGCGCACGCGGGCTGTAAGTTCGGGTGTGTTTGAATTCAAGCCGTCTGTAACCGTCCAGGTAGTGACCCAAAACCAGAACAACCGTTCGCGTTCTGCGTTTGACGATCCGTTTTTCGGCTCAATGTTCCAGCACACCGAAACGCGTCCGGTTGACCTGCAGGTCGAAACAGCAGCCATTACCATCAAGCCGCTCCCGGAAGACGGTAAACCCACAGGTTTCAGCGGTGCTGTAGGGCAATTCGGATTCCAGGTGAGCGCCCAGCCGCTCGATGTTCACCCGGGAGATCCGATTACTCTGACCATGTCCATTACCGGAGACGGAAATTTCGACCGGGTCATGGCTCCGTCCATGCCGGTCACCAACGGGCTGTTCCGGCTCTATGGAGAACCGATCCGGAAACAGGAAAACAATGCCGTCCGGTTTGAACAGGTTATTTCGCCGCGCTCTGCCGATGCCAAGGAAATTCCGGCCGTTGCTTTTTCATTTTTTGACACGCAATCCGGAACATACCGCACAGTGGAAAGCGCTCCGATTCCGATCACAGTAACGGCGACATCCAACAGCACCGCACAGGTATTCGCAGCCAAAGATTCTATTGTACTGCCTCCGGCAGAAACTCCGTTCGCGACCGAAAGCGAGCTGCAACGCATCGGAGCACGGCTGCAAAACTTCTGGCAGCACATCCATACCTGGCTCTGGATCGTTCCGGCAATACTGGTGCTACGCCTTGCCGTACTCGTCGCAAAGAAACTTCGTCAGAGCCGGCAACGCGACACCGCACGAATCAGGAGACAGAAAGCGCCCAAAGCGGCACGCAAAGCATTGCGCGCCGCCGAACATGCCCGGCGGGCAAATGATACCGCAGCTTTTTATGATTCGCTCTGGTCTGCATTAGCAGCATATTTCAGCCATCGCCTTAATCTTCCGCCGGGTGAAGTAACATCAACCGCCGCACTGCAAGCACTGGCCCGATCAGGATTTGTTCCGGAACAAATTAATACACTGCGCGAAATTTTCGACTTAGTAGAAGCACGCCGTTAGCTGTGGTTTACCAGATCTGAAAAATCTCCGAAACCATGGAAAAGCTGCAAAGCAATCTGGAACAGATATTAAAACAATGTGAAAAAGAGAAGCTGCAGTAAGAAGATTTCAACTTGTAAGAAAACGGCAAAAACGGTAATCTGCGCGGATTCTATGGTGTTTATGATTAAACCAAATCGACATGCGTGGCTGTGGTGGGTGTCTGCGGTGACTCTCTCCATCGGGGTTTCAATTTTTATTCTGCTGAAACCAGCCGAATATGATATGGAAATCCAGCGTTACCGCTCCATGGCGCTGGTCGCTTCCATCCTGATTTCCGGCCTCTGCATCATTCTGGGCACGTCCCGCCGCTGGTTCGGCAAAGATCTCTAAACGTATTTTCGTTCAAGCGACGCATTGATACTGGTCAGGATTTCATAGGGAATCGTCCGGCAGATTTTTGAAAGTTCGTCCGCCCAAATGGATTCCTCTCCCTGTTCCCCGATCAAAACAGCCTCGTCACCAACTTTCACGCCGGCATCCGGCCCGATATCTGCCGTAATCCAGTTCATGCTTACACGCCCAACGACAGCACATCGCCGCCCGCCGATCAGAACATCACCTTTATTGCTAAGCGCACGGTTATAACCGTCCGCGTAACCCACCGCCAGCGTGGCAATCTGAGTGGGATATTCGGTGCGGTACGTTCCGTAGTAACCCACGGCAAAATCGGCCGGAACCTTTTTGACCTGCACAACCCGGGCTTTCCACTGAAGAATCGGCTTCGTCTGAAACCGTCCCTTGGGGTCGTTCGCACCGTAGCCGTAAAGCACAATGCCCTGCCGGACGCCGTCCATATCCCAGTCCGGGAAATAAAGCGCCGCACGGCTGCTGGACAGATGCCGGAAAATCCCGGCCGGCAGATGCTTCAGCGCCTCGTTGAATTTAGAGGCCTGCACTGAAGCGTGATCCGGCTGCTCCGGCTCCACCCGTGCAAAATGACTGCAGACTCCGGCCAGCTCCAGGCCGCCCGCGTCGTTAAATGCCTGAACTGTTTCAGCCACTTCGTTCCACTGCACACCGAGGCGCCCCATACCGGTATCCACTTTCAGGTGTACCGGAAGAGTTTTTCCCTCAGACCGGGCTGCTTCGGCAAGCGCCAGCCCGTGTTCAAGACAGGTCACTACGGTGAAAATACGTTTTTCCAGCAGTTCTAGAGTGTGTTCGGGAAGAACCGGCCCGAGCACAACAATATTGGCGTCCGGCAACGCTGCGCGGACTTTGAGAGCTTCTTCAAGAAAGGCTACGGCAAACCAGTTAATTCCTTCTTCAGCGGCGGCGCGCGCCACCGGGACAAGCCCGTGTCCATAAGCGTCAGATTTCACAACAAGAATCACGGCGGTTTCCGCCGGAATAGATGAACGCAGCGCACGAACATTCTGCTTCAGCCTGCCCAGATCAATTTCCACCCAAGAACGGTTCATTATAAATCTTCCAATGCAAAAGCTGAATGGTACCCCGGACAGGATTCGAACCTGTGACCGTCGGATTAGAAATCCGATGCTCTATCCAGCTGAGCTACCGGGGTGCTGAAAACCAGCGAATGATTAATGAAGATGCCCGAATGTGCAAGCGGGAGTTTCCAAACATTTAAAAAAGCGGATCAATGCGCCAGTTCCGGTGCAGCCCGCGCCTAACCGACAGTAGTGCCAGCGAAATCCTGCTTACTGATTACCAATTACTTATATGAATGTGATCGGATATTGACCTCCGGCAGACTGACTATAAAAGTTCTTCAGAGATGATCGATGCGACGCGACCTGCAGGACGGCCGGAGCCGAGCAGCTTTTCCAGTGCTTTAAAGCTTTCAAGCATCGCCGCGCGCACCGGCGTGTCGTTAATCAGCGGATCAATGGTCGCAACTAACTCGATCGGCCGCATGTGCTGCTGGAGCCGTTCCGGCATGATTTCCTTTCCGGAAACAATATTGGCAATGCCGAGCCAAGGAATCCGGATGAGCGCGCGGACGAAAAGATAGTTGATAAAACTGCCACGGTAAACCAGCACCGTTGGACAGCGCAGCAGCGCGGCTTCCAGCGTCGCCGTGCCGGAAGCGACAAAGGCGGCGTCTGCCTGTTTGAGCACTTCACGCGCTTTGCCGGTCACAACAGAGATATTGCGTGGAGCTTTACCCGCCTTTTGCATCACCGATTCAACCAGCGCAAGGCGCCGCTCAGGAACCGGGATCAGGAAAGAGACTTCCGGACGCGACTGTTCGAGAAGCTTCGCCGCTTCGAGCAGTCGCGGCAGAATATAAATTATTTCCTGTTTACGGCTGCCGGGCAGTAGTGCGATTTTCTTTTTTCCGTTCCACGGCAACGGCTCCGGTTCCTTTGCACGGAACTCGCGCAGCTCATCCACCATCGGGTGGCCGACAAAGCTGACTTTCAGATCGACACCTTTGAACACATCGACTTCAAACGGAAAAATAACCATCAGGTGGTCGATGATTTCCGCCATCTTCGGAATACGCCCGCGATTCCAGGCCCAGACCTGCGGGCAGACATAATAGAGCACCTTGATGCCGCGCTTTTTCAGCTCGCGGGCAAGGCGCAGGTTGAAGCCGGGATAATCCACCAGCAGCGCGGCGTCCGGCCTGCGTTTATCGGCCTCGGCCAGCACTTCATTGAAGGTACGCTTGAAGAACGGATAGCGCTTAAGTACTTCAACGATACCAAGCACATCCATTTCGCGGGTGTCGTGCAGCAGGTCCATGCCTTCGGCGCGAAGTTTGTCGCCGCCGATGCCCCAGAAGGCCAGATCGGGACGGCGGACTTTAAGCGCGCGGATCACGTCCGCGGCGTGCATATCGCCGGAATCTTCGCCCGCTATAACCAGAAGTGATTTCATCAATTAACCCTGAGCTTTAAGCACGGTAACAGCAAGACCCATGGCATCGGCCTGGGCAATGAGCTGGTCTTTGTGCAGCAGAATGGCGCCACCCTCTTCGATCGCCAGACAGGTGGCTTTTGCTTTCCGGAGCGATTGAAGCGTCCGGCTTCCAATAACCGGAATATCGAAGCGCATATCGTGTCCATGTTTCGGAACTTTGACAACGACCGCACCGCGTCCGCCGAGTTTACCTCCGCGCCGGATGGCCTTATCGGTGCCTTCAAACGCTTCAACCGCGAGAATCATTCCTTCTTTAACAACAACAGTCTGCCCGATGTCGAGGTGGCTGGTGTCTTTAATGACGCGGCGACCGATGGAAATATCATTGAATTCGCGCCCATCCGGCGACCGGGCAGTGAGAAGTCCGGCAGAGGGCATATAGTCCTGCATAAAGGAGCTGGCGGGCAGCAGCTTGACGCCGGTTTTCTCGATCTCGGCGGTGATGCCGCCGAAGATGGTGTGAGCATTTTTGACAGAAAGGCTTTTGAGCAGATCAAGAAGCGTCTTATCCATCCGGACACAGAAAAGGTTTTTCGGATTGATCTGTCCGGCCATCACAGCATGCTTTGCTCCGCTTTTTTTAAGCGCATCGAGCAATCCGCCAAGACTGCCGGCGTGCGACCAAGTCGTTTCGTCGGCCACTGATTCGATCTCGCGGCAGGTCTCGCCCTTGAAGGCGACAGCGAAAATACGTTTTACGCCACGGGCGCGGGCGGCGCGGGCAAGCAATAACGGGTAGTCTCCCCGCCCGGCGATCAGGGCAAGGATTTCAGGCGTTTCGTTCATGGCGAAAATTCCCTTACAGTGAAAGACCGCCGATTCCGGACGGTTGCGGTGCTGCACCAAACGGCAGACGACGGCTGGCCGCAGGTACCGGAGGAACAATCGCCTGGAAGCGTGCATCGTTCCACAGCGGCTGAAACCGCGTATCTTTCCGCAACACAGCACAGATAGGCTCGCCGCCCTTCTGAACCGCTACCCTAAGCGCATCAATCGCCTGATCAGGATGACCCAATGCCATGCGCAACGCAGCCAGCTCGAGCTGAATACGCAGATCGTCAGGCTTCGCTTTCAAATAATTGATAAAGATCGGTTCAACGAAATCAATCCGTTTGATCTGAACAAGCATTTGTGCGAGCTGAAGGCTGATTTCGGGCGGCAGTCCGGACTGGAGCACACTGCCGATCAACTGACGCATCGGCTCAATTTCCTGCAAAGCACTGTAAATTTGAATCAGTTCAAAGGCATTGCTGACATCTTTGCTCTTTCCGTCGCGCAGCAGGGTCTCGAGTTCGGTCTTCCGGGAAACCATCTGCCTTGCCTGATCAATCTGCTTAAGGAATCCCTGCGCACTTTCGTTATGAGCATCCTGAGCAACAAAATCGGAAACCACCTTATGCGAGTCGTCGAAACGGCGTTCGCGCATATAAAGGTCGGCGAGGCGGAAAACCGCCTCCGGACTCAGAGGATAAAGCTCAACCGCCTGTTTAAAGGCATATTCCGCTTCAGCCATGTTGCCGCGCGCGGCATAGAGTCCGGCGATGGCACTGCGCAGCTTGGAAAAGGTTTTCCGGGCCACAATGTCGCGCGTAAATTTTGAATCACCCACAAGCCGCGCGACATACCAGTCCCAGAACTCGTGGTCGTTTCTGACCATTTCGGGAGTGATCGCCGTCGGCTCATTATTGATCTTCATAATAAGACCGTGCGGCGTCAGATACGGATACATCCATGGAATAACGTAGCTCTCCTCAACATAGAATTCGCGCTTGCGCAGTTTGCCGTCGGAACTGACCGGATCAAACGGAACAACCGCCGCGCCGGACTGGCGGGTGGATTCGCCGGTTTTCGCTTCGGTGACATACTGGTTGTGATCAAAAATCTGCCGGCAGAGAATGCCGTTAATCTGCATGACGCCGCCGACGCCCTGGACCTGGACGCGTCCGCCGTCCATTTTCACATCCGCACCCGGATCAAGCTTCCCGCTTTGAATGGCCTGCACGTATTCCTGAAAGGCGCGGTTGCTGTCGAGCTGTGACGGAATCCAGAGCTGATCGCCGTAGAGGTCGCGGGTGACGGCCATGAAGGTGTTGTCTGCAAGCGCGTTCTGGGTGATGAGGTAAACATCGGGACGCACCTGCGGGCAGTAGATCATATACGTCGGAACGAAACGTCCCGGATCAGTACCGCCGAAGAAGAGCGCGTTGGTGCCCATAGGCGGCGGATAGTTGTTCCTGCGCAGGTTTTCAGGATATTCATTCCACACTTTTTCAAACTCAGCATCCGAGAGTCTGCGCTCAAAAGGAAATGAACCCTTATAGCGGAGGTCTTCTTTAATACCTTCGATTCCCTGCAGCTCCCAGTTGCCGAACTGCCAGCCGAAGTCATGGCCGTTCTGTTCCGAGCCGCCAACCACCTTGCACTGTTCTTCATTATAGTAGTTTTTGTATACCAGCGAAAACGGCAGCAGGAAAACCATCAGTGTGCCGACCCATTTGGTGAGCGGGTTATTGCCGACCAGCGATTCAAGCCACGCCATCAGCAGAAGCAGGCCGTAGCCAAGCCAGATGGCATAAATGGCGTGCGACTGGATGTACTGCACGCGGGCAATAAACAGCGTCTGAATATCGAGCTTCGGATTCTGCAGGATGATAAAGAGAATCCCGACACCGATGAATGCCGCCACGGTCGTGAACAGCCAGTCACGGTTTTTGCGTCCGACGCGCACGATAAAGGCAAACGGCAGTATCGCCAGCAGCGCAACCGGCCCGAAAAACTGCGCGCGCAGGTCGTGCAGATAGGCCCCGATCTGCTGCAGAAACATCGGCGAAAATACGTCCGTCAGCGTGACGCGCTCATACTGCCCTCGGGTGATGGCGTGCATGAAGCCTTCCCATGTGCGCGGATAGCCCCAGTTGATCGGCGGGTTCTGGTCTGATGAAAACGGCATATAGAGATAGAACGAAAGACCCATGAACATCAGCAGATAGGTGGCACAAACTGTTTTACCGTTCGGCAGGACCAGTCCGATAACCGGAATCACCAGTGCATAAACCGTCCATAACCAGAAGCCGATGCTGGCCGGGCCGGAATTCCAGCACCATTTGGCATATTGCGGATCACCGGCCATAAATTTATTCAGGCCGACCATGAGTACATAAAAAATGCCGATAACCGCGAAGTCGCGGGCCAGCCGGATATGCCGCAGCAGCACAGCCAAAGCGACGCCGGCACCCATGAATAAAAGAGTCTGGTGGTTGGTAAGACCGAGTCCGAAGGTAAACGCCATCAGGAAAAGCGGTTTGGGATTTTCCGGCTCCATCATCCAGCGGTAAAGAAAAAGCAGTACGGCGGTCTGGAAAAGAATGTTGAGAGCATAAACTTCCGCAATAACGGACTGCGACCACAGTCCTTGACTGAACGCCAGCAGCAGTCCTCCGGCAATACCGGCCACACAGCAGAAAAGGCTCTCGGTCTTTTCACCCAGCACGTTGGTTTCTTTTTTAAGACTGTGCAGAATGTCCATGCCGGAGCGGCTCACCAGCAAAGCCAGAACCCCGCAGGCCAGCGCGCCGGCAAATGCAGAACAGAAGCCCACACCCCACGCCGGATTCGGATAGCCGTGATACGTCACGCCATGGAAAATCCATTGGAAAAACCAGGTCAGAAGGCTCCAGATCGGATAGCCGGGCGGATGCGGAACGCCGAGGTAATCTGAAGCGACAATCAGTTCGCCGGAGTCTTCCAGAGTAACGGTCGGCGCAAGTGTCAGCGTATAAACGATCAGCGCGATCAGAAATGTCAGCCCGAAAGAGATCCAGTCAGCGCGGCGGAAAAACGGTTTCTTATCCAAGAGGGTGCCTTTCGTTCGAATGTTAGAGCTGGAAAGATAAGCCTTTTTTAGGGTTAAAGGTCAAGTTTACAGACAGCCCCGACTCCTGTATGTTCACACCATGAATAGTGAAAAAACCACCGACCGCTTTGCAAAAGTCTACGGCAGCCCCGGACAAGGCCCCCGAACCCTCGGCCCGCTGCGCGTTTTCTGGCCTCTGATTCCCATCTGCCTCGCCGCCGGCTGGCTGCTGCACGCCGCCGCACCGGTTCCGAGGATTTCCACCTCGCAGGCCGGCGCACTCTTTGTTCTGCTGGCGGTGACTCTGGTTGTTTTTACCGGCTGGAGCGCGAAGCGCCTGCGCAGTTTTCTCAAAGGCGCCGAAGGCGAAGAGACCGTTGCGCGACTTCTCTCATTTCTGCCGGCGAACCATACGGTCTTTAACGACCTGCAACTTGATCCGGGCGGACCGGCTTTCGATCATATCGTCGTCGCGCCCGCCGGAATCTTCGTCATTGAAACCAAAACGTGGAGCGGCGCGATCACCTTCCAGAATGGACAAGTGCTCTGTAACGGACACATGCCAAGCCGCCCGCCGCTCAAACAGGTCCGCGAAGAAACTGCCGCACTGGTCGACCATCTTGCCGCCGCCGGATGCCCGACAGCACCAGTTTATCCGGTTGTCTGTTTCGTTGGCAACCGGCCGCAGGACGGCCACGCTAATATCGGCGGTGTGCGCATCTGTACCGAAACCGACCTGCGCAACCTCTTTGAAAATACCCTCGAAACGCCCGTTCCCGCAGGAACGCTCGGCATGATCACCAGCGAACTTGCGCGTTGCGTCGAAGATAAATAAGGAGGCGTCTATGATCCGCGTACTGATCCCGCTCGCCGAAGGCTGCGAAGAGATGGAAGCCGTCATTGTCGCCGATACGCTCCGCCGCGCGGGCTGGAACGTTGTACTGGCCGGACTGCACGGCACCGCACCGGTCACCGCCTCGCGCAAAGTGAAGATTGTCCCGGATGCCCGCTGGGAAGAACTCGATCTGCTTTCGTTCGACCTGCTCGTCCTGCCCGGCGGCGCAGGCGGCACCAAAGCGCTCTGCGAACACGACGGCGTACAGGAAGCCATCCGCGTTTTCGATATTGAAGAAAAATGGATCGCGGCAATCTGCGCCGGACCGCTTGCACTCCATAAAGCGGGCGTACTCAAAGGCCGCGCCTTCACCTGTTTTCCGGGCGTCGAAAAAGAAATGCACCGCGCCGACCGTTCCGACGAGGCAGTCGTTATCGACCGCAACTTCATCACCAGCCAGGGCCCCGGCACCGCCTTCGCCTTCGCGCTCAAACTGATCGAACTGCTGGAAAACGAACAGACCGCCGAAAAAGTCCGCGCCGGATTAATCTACTGAGCATGAAACCCGGAAATAAAGTCCGCATCCTGATCAACCCGAACTCCGGAATGGGTGTCGCCCTGGATCATATTCACGAAGCTCTGATTGAATACTGGGATCTTCCGGGAAACGATCTGGCCATCCAGTTCAGCACATCCAAAGAAGACGGACAGGCCAAAGCGCGCCGTGCTGTAGAAGAAGGTGTCGGCAAACTGCTGGTGATCGGCGGCGATGGAATGGTCAACTCCATCGGGAGCGTGCTGATCGGCACAGATACCGCCCTAGGCGTTATTCCCGCCGGAAGCGGCAACGGTTTTGCTCGCCACTTCAATATTCCGCTCGACCTCGTTAAAGCCACGGAAGCACTGGCTGCGGCATCCGTACAGCGCATTGATGTCGGTTACGCAGACGACCGGCCTTTTTTTGTAACCTGCTCGCTGGCGTGGGACGCCGCGCTGGTAAACATCTTTGAAAAATCGCCGGTGCGCGGCGTGCTGCCCTATGTCTTCGCCGGCGTTTACCAATTCTTTGATTACACCCCGCAGCCGTTCACCTTCTGCATTGATGACGGAGAAGAATTCACCATCGACGACCCGCAGGTCTGCACCGCCGCCAACCTCACCCAATACGGCGGAGGCGCGCAGATTGCGCCCGGTGCCAAGGCCGACGACGGGCAGCTCCTCCTTGTCACTGTGCGCAAGCACGATCTGCCGTTCGTTATACTGATGCTCGGAAAACTTTTTAGCGGAACCATCGATCAGTTGAGCGGAATACACACGCACCCCTTCCGCACACTGACGGTCCGGAGAAAAAATGCAGGGCCGATGCAGCTCGATGGAGAACTGCTCTCGGCCCCGGCTGAGGTGAAAATCACCGTACAGCAACGCGCGCTGAATGTTCTGGTGCCTTAGACATCGTGCTTGTAGAGATGCACGTCGCGCTGAGGAAACGGAATGGTGAATCCTTCCGCATCGAACCGTTTCTTGATTGTCTCATTCAGATCAAAGAAAACAGCCCAGTAGTCTGCCGCCTTAACCCACGGGCGCACCGCAAATTCGATACTGCTTTCAGCCATCGCCGAAACACCGACAAACAGCGCAGGATCCTTCAGTACACGAGGATCTTTCGCCAGCAGATCGGACAGCAATATCTTGGCTTTATCAATGCTGTCGCCGTAACTGATGCTCGCCGTCAGATCAATACGGCGGGTGCCTTCGGCGGAATAATTGGTGATATTGTCACCCATCATCTTCGAGTTCGGCACAATCACCCTCTTGTTATCGGGCGTCGTCATGGTTGTCGTGAAAATATGAATATTTTTAACCACACCGGACGTGCCGCCGCCTTCAACGTAGTCGCCGATCTTGAACGGGCGGAAAATAATCATCATCACGCCGGACGCAAAGTTGGACAGAGAACCCTGCAAAGCCAGACCGACGGCCAGACCGGCGGCGCCCAGTACGGCGATAAATGAAGTCGTCTGCACACCGAGCTGCCCGAGCGCGGCCAGCACCACAAAAACCATCAGCGCGGCGAAAGCCATATTTACTGTAAACGTCACCAGCACCGGATCGACGTGAGCTTTCAGCATCCCCTTCTCGAGACCGGTCTGGACCATCTTCGCGATCCAGCGACCGACAAAAAAGATCAGAAGCGCCGCAGCCAGCTTGAATCCGAATTCCGTCAGCAGCGTCTCCGCTGTATTCATCCACTCCGGCGTATTGTTGAACATCTGCTGCACACCGCTCACCGCATTCTGCATTGCATTCGTTTCCATCAGACCCTCCTTGTTTTCGCCGCAAGCATATTGCTCCGCCGGAGGTTTGTCTTGCTCAAATTCGCCGGAAAGGTGGGACTCGACCTTTAAAATTTTGGAGTGCGGTCGCTTGAGACCGCTCTTCCCATCACGCCGGAGAATCCAAAACGGCGTCAAGCCGCCGCACTCCAAAGAGTTACAAAAACTGCTGTCCAAAACCAACCCGGCCGTCTATTTTCAACGCCGTGTTGCAAGAGCGTTGCGTTACAACAAAGAGGTTCCGCCAATGAAAAAATGGATAAAGATGGTCAGGCTTCTAGCATTGACGCTTCCCGTCGCGGTGCCAGCCGACGACTTCACTTACATAACCAACGCCGACAACACGCTTACTATCACCAAATACACTGGTTCTGCGGCAACAGTAACCATTCCTGCTGTAATCAATGGTTTGGCTGTTACCCGCATCGGCGGGCGCGTCGAATCTTTTCCTGATGATTATACGAGCGGGGCATTTTACAATGCAAACGCAACCAATGTCGTGATTCCAAATAGTGTTACCAATATAGGGCGATGGGCGTTTGCACTTTCTGGACTGACTGCTATTAGAATCCCTGACGCCGTCACCAGTATTGAGGTGGAATCATTTTCCAACTGCTTGCGCCTTCGTGCGATAATGGTAGGTGAATCCAATGCCTATTACAGCAGTGTTGATGGCGTCTTGTTCAATAAGACGCGGACTGCTCTCATCCAATACCCCAGAAACAGGAGCGTAGCTTACTATGTAATCCCTGACACCGTTACCAGTATCGGATACGAAGCATTCTCTGGCTGTCGTGCTGCGTATGGCATCACGCTTCCCAATGGCATCACCAGCATAGGAGAATGGGCGTTTAGCTATTGTACATCTCAACTCAACCTTCCCGACAGTGTCACCAATATAGGAATGGCGGCGTTCACTTGGTGTAATTTGACCAGCGTAAACATCCCCTCCGGAACGACGGTCATCGAAAGCGAGAGCTTTAGTCATTGCCTCTATCTGACTAATGCCATCATTTCAGAGGGCGTTACCTGCATCGGGGTTAGTGCATTTCAGGATTGTTCCCGATTAGTTAGCGTCACTATTCCCGATAGCGTCACGAATATCGGAGATGGCGCGTTTCAAGGATGCACCAGCCTGACGAACGTTATAATTCCCGGCAGTGTAACCTGCATCGGAAGCAATGCATTTTATAACACTGGCCTGACGGGAATTTATTTTATGGGTGATGCACCCACTACATCCGGAGGCCTTAATGTTACTAGTGATGTATATTACTTGCCAAGTACTGCTGGCTGGCCCTCTTTTTTTAACTGGAGTGGCATCAGACCTTCGGTGTGGAAGCCGCAACTTCGACCCGTCACAGAACAAACCAACGGCTTCAGCTTCAAAGTCAATTGGGCCAGCGGTATGACCGTCGTGGTAGAGGCCTGCACGAATTTAGCCGAAGGCATCTGGATTCCCGTTGAAACCAATACGCTGACCGGCGGTTCGGCTCAATTCAGCGATCCGGCTTGGACAAATCACCCCAACCGCTATTACCGCGTCTCGATGCCGCAATAATAATTTCTACTGTAGGCGCGGGCGGTGGCCGCGCTATTGCCGCGCCCAACGGACGCGGCTACAGAATTCCAAGATGGAAGAGGCATCCCTGCCGCTGGCCAGGGGCTGGAAGCCTCTTTCACGCTTTTACAGCAATCCGGCGGCGCGATGTTTGGCGGCGATGGTATCGGCCAGCGCGTCGAGTTCGGTGAAAGCCTCGCCTTTCGGGTGGCCTTTGGCGATAACCGCGCCGACGACTTCCACTTTCCAGGATGGCAGCAGTTCCGCAGCTTTCTGCAACGGTCCCGGGCTCCAGCCGTACGAACCGATCACGGCCACAAATTTAGTTTTTGGCTTCAACCGGTCGAGCAGGAACGCGGTGTTGACCGCGACCGGATGCAATGCGGCCATAACGACTGATGAGCCAAGCACAATGGTTGCCGCATCGGTCAGCAAACCGGCCAGTTCATTGAGCGGAACGGTGACAAGATCTTTCAGCTCGGCTTTCACCCCGCGTTTTTCAAGCGCCGCCTGCAGGTGCTCAGCCATGAGCTTGGTGCTTCCGTGCGTCGAGACATAGGCGATCAGCGCGAGGTTTTCCGGTTCGCCGCGCATCCATTTTTCGTAGAGATCGAGAATGATCTGCGGCTTGTCATAGACGGAGCCGTGGCTCGGGCAGATATATTCAATGTCCAGCGCCTTAATGCGGTCGAGGTACTTCGCCGTCATTTTGGAATAGAGCATCATGATTTGGACATAATACTCTTTTGCGCCTTTATAGACGGCGGGATTGTCGCCTGCGAAAATATTCGTGAAGGAGTGGTGCGAGCCGAGGAAGTCGCACGGGAAGAGAACCTTATCTTCCGGAATGTAGGTGATCGCGGTTTCCGGCCAGTGCACCCACGGGCAAAACATGAAGCGGATCGTTTTGTTACCCAGAGAAACTTCTCCGCCGTCCTGAACAACCTGAATCCGGTCGTCCGGAATCGTCATCAGATCTTTAAGCATTTCCTTGTTCTTCTGCAGGCAGAGCAGCGTCGCTTCGGGATATTTTTCCAGCAGGAGAGGAATCGATCCGGAATGATCCTGTTCAGCGTGATGAGACACGATGTAGTCGATTTTTTTGACGCCTTCGAGATTCGCCAGCAAAACGTCGATAAATTCCGGCTCGACGGTATCGATCAGCGCGGTCTTTTCCGATCCGACGACCAGATAAGAATTATAGGTGGTTCCCTGCGGAAGCGGCAGCAACCCGTCGAATACCTTACGGTTCGGATCCAGCGCGCCAACCCAGAAAATATCTTTTTTAACAGCAATCTTGCTCATGGTACTCCTCCAACAAGTTAATGACTCAAGTTTCCACAGAGCGCCCGCTGTTTACAATCCCGGAATGCGGCCAGTTGCCGCATTCCGGTAATAAGCTTAGACAATTTGCCCTGTTTTCAGGCGTTCCTTGCGCCGCTCGACCAGACCGTAGATGGTCGGCAGAACGATCAGCGTCAGCAGGGTCGAAGTGACAAGTCCGCCCATGACAACCACAGCCAGCGGTTTCTGAATATCCGCGCCCGATCCGGCGGCGTAGAGCATCGGCAGATGCCCGATGAAGCTGGTCAGCGCCGTCATCAGCAGCGGACGGAACCGCAGGTCGCATCCCTCGCGGATCGTTTCCGTCACCGACCGTCCGCGCTCACGCAACTGCCGGAAGAACGCCACAAGAATCACGCCGTTCTGAACCGCGATTCCCAGCAGTACAATGAAGGCCACGGCGGCAGAAACCGAAAGCGGCATCCGGAAAGCCACGACCGCCACGATACCGCCGATCAGGGCGAAGGGCAGATTCAGCAGCACCAGCAGCGAGCTGGATATCGAACCCAGCGCCATATAGAGCAGTACCAGAATGAGCAGAAGCGCCATCGGCACCACGAACGAGAGCTGCCGCATGGCGCGCTGCTGGTTTTCGTACTGTCCGCCGTACTCCACAAAATAATCCGGCGGCAGTTCCCTGATCAGCGGCGCGAGACCTGTCTGCACATCGTGAACAAAACCGCCGAGATCACGGCCCCGAACGTTGGCCTCGACGACCACCCGCCGGATGCTGTTTTCGCGGCTCACCTGCGCGGGCGCTTCAACCCGCCGGATATCCGCCAGTTGCGCGAGCGGAACCCGCTGCCCGTTCGATCCCAGAATCAGCAGCCGTTCGATCTGCGCAATATCTGCGCGCGCCGATTCAGGAAACCGCACGGCGATAGCAATCCGCCGCTGACCTTCGATGAGCGTTCCGGCCACCTTGCCGGCCAATGCCGTTTCAATCTCCGCGTTTACATCTTCCACGTTGATTCCGTAGCGGGCGACGGCTTCGCGGTTAATGACAACATCGATCTGTTCCGCACCTGAAACCTGTTCCACCCGCACGTCCTCAGCACCGCTCACTTCGCGCATAACCGGCGCGACGCGATCTGCGAATTCTTTGAGCACCGTAAGATCCGGCCCGAACACCTTTACCGCCAGATCGCTCTTTACGCCGGAAATCAGTTCGTTGACCCGCAGGGCAATCGGCTGGGAGAAGGACAGCCGGATTCCGGGAATCACTGCCAGATCTTCCGCAATGGCTGCGACGAGTGCGGTTTTGTCACGCCCGGTCTTCCACCGGCTGTGCGGCTTCAGCATGATAAACACGTCCGTCTGCTCCGGCCCCATCGGGTCTTCGGATATCTCGGCCCGCCCGGTTTTACTCACGACCGTTTCAATCTCGGGAAATTTCTTCAGACGCTGCTCAATCATTCCCGCCACGAGCGCCGAGCCATCCAGCGAAGCATTCGGCAGACGTACGACGTTGATGGCGATAGCGCCTTCATCCAGCGGCGGCATGAACTCGGTTCCCACCAGCAGAACGCGCAAGTACCATTCGTGAAACCGGCGGATGAATCCGAATTCCTTTTCCGGAGCCTGTTTCAGGAAGGCTGCGGAAAGCACCGGAATAATTGTCAGAGCCACGGCCAGCGAGGTGAACAGCGCAATCAGCATGGTCAGCGCCAGCGGAGCGAACATCTTGCCTTCGATTCCCTGAAGCGTGAACAGCGGCACCAGAATGACTACGACGATCAGTGCCGCGAAGGCGACCGGACGGGCCACTTCGATCACCGCGTTGGCTACGGTCTGCCGCCTGTCCGCGTCTGCCGGAGCATGCGCCAGACGGCGGCGGACATTTTCCACGACCACGATCGAGGCATCGACCACCATGCCGACCGAGAACGCCAGCCCGCCCAGGCTCATCAGGTTTGCGCTCATTCCCAGCCGGCCCATCACGATGAAGCTGGCAAAAAAAGTGAGCGGCAGGGAGATTACAACGATGAGTGAGGTGCGCAGTTCCGCTACAAAAAGGAAGAGTACCAGAATCACAAACAGGCAGCCCTCCAGCGTCGCATTCACAACGGTGCTGCGGCAGGCCTCGATCAGCGAGGTGCGGTCGTAAAATACGTTCAGGCGGACGTCTTCCGGCAGCGAGTTGTCGAGCTTGGCGATAGCGTCTTTGACGCGATTGACCACGTCGTGGGAGTTTTCACCCTTGAGCATGATGATCATACCCGCGACTGCTTCGCCCTGCCCGTTCCGGGTCACCGCTCCCTGGCGCGGTTCAGCGCCGATGGCGATATCGGCTACGTCGCGCAGATAAACCGGCGTGCCGTCATCGGCCCGCAGCACGATCTGCCCGATGTCGGGAATATCCTGAAGCAGCCCGACTCCGCGCAGATAGAACTGCTCCCAGCCGTTCACCAGAACTCCGCCGCCCGCGTTGGCGTTGTTGTGCTCGACGGCCTCGACAACGTCATTTGCGGTCAGGCCGTAGTTGAGCAGACGCTCCGGCGATACCAGCACCTGATACTGTTTCACGGATCCGCCGAAGCTGTTGACTTCATTGACTCCGGGGATGGGTTTCAGGCGCGGCTTGATCAGCCAGTCCTGAATCGTGCGCAGTTCCATGGGGTCGCGTGTGTCGCTGTCCACGGTGTATTGCAGGATTTCGCCGAGTCCGGTACTGATCGGCCCGAGTTCAGGCTCAACGCCCGGCGGCAGTTCGCTGCGGGCCATCGCCAGACGCTCAAAGACGACCTGACGCGTCCAGTAGGTATCCACACCGTCTTCGAACACGATCACGACCTGAGACAGTCCGGCCTTCGACAGAGACCGTACCTGCTTCACTTTCGGCAAGCCGCCCATAACCTGCTCAATCGGATAACTGACCCGCTCCTCAACGTCGACGGCGGTCAGGCCGGGCGCTTTGGCGAGAATCATCACTTGAATATTCGTGACGTCAGGAAACGCATCGACCGGCAGCGTTTTCCAGGCAAACAGCCCGGCGCCGGTCAGAATGAGCGTTCCGAGAATAACCAGCATGCGCTGCTGTAAAACAAAATGAATAAGTTTTTCCAACATGGCGGAATCCTTCCGTTAATCAGCGCAACCCGCGCCCATTTTTTCCCGCAGTATGTCCGACTTAAGCAGAAAGGCTCCGTCCGTCACGACTGTTTCGCCGGCCTGCAGGCCGTCCGTGATCTCCACCATGCCGGAGAACTCGCGCCCTTTGCGCACATCCTGCCGGATGTAAAAATCATCTTTCCAGTGTTTGAAAACAAAGTCCCTGCCCTCATCCGATAACACTGCGCCCCGCGGTACGGCCGGAACTTCTTCCTCTTTTCCGCTGTCGAGAGTGATGACAGCTTCACAGAACATCCCCGGACGCAGCTCCAGCTCCGGATTGCTGATCACCGCCCGCACTTTTACGGTGCGGCTCTGTTCATTCATGGTCGAACCGACATAGTCGAGGATTCCTTTAAACTGCTGTCCGGGAAAAGCGCTTACTGTGATTTCGACTGCGACGGATCCGTACTTTTCAGCGGCCAGCAGTTTTCCCAGATCGCGCGAATGCACATCGGCCCAGACCCAGACCGTGGTCAGATCGGAGAGCAGCATCAGGTCTTTTCCCGGCTCTGCCATTTCGCCGATTACTGCATGCTTCTCGACAATGGTTCCGGTAATAGGAGCCCGGACCGGGAGCCGCCCGGAGCCCAGTTCACGCATCTCCGTCAAGTCGGCGTCCGTCAGCCCCAGCACGCGAAGCATCTGCTCCGAGGCTTTGAAATCGGTCCGGTGCTGCTCAAATATCATCTGTGCATCAATCACATCCTGCCCGGAACTTACCTGCTGCTCCATGAGTTTTGTTTCGCGGGCAAGCACTTTTCCGGACAGTTCACTCAGCGTACGGTTGCGCTCGTATTCAGCCGTTGCTTTGCCGAGTTCGACGCTGGCCAGCGTGAGCAGCAGGTCGCCCGCTTTGACGCGCGCTCCGATATCCACCGGCACGGACTCGATGAGGCCGGCAATGCGGGGACCGATATGCACGGTCGCATTTCCATTCAGCACCACTTCGCCGGTGACCGACAATGCCGATAAAACTTTGGTTCTCACCACCGGCTGTGTCTGCACCAGTCCGCTGTCTCCCGCCTGTTTCAGGAGGCTGGCATCCAGTTTCACAACGCCGGCCTCGTATCGGCATTCGTCGCACTGATAGATCGGAATGCTGTGCTCGCATTTTTCCGATACGCGTTCCTCAAGAGAGGCTGGATCTGCGGCTTCAGCTCCGTGGCAGCCATCCGTGCAGACCGCCTCTTTCTTTCCGCATCCGCCCGCTATTACTAAAACCGCCGACAGGACACAGAGCCCGGTTACCGTTATCCATTTCTGTTCGTTCGTCTTCATATAAATCTCCTTTTGCTTCCTATTGAATGGTGTTCAGCGGAAATCCGGTCAAACGCTCCACGTCTGCCGCCGCCTTATGATAATCGGCCAGAACATCAAGGTACCCGGCCTTCGCTTCACTGAGTGTGCGCTGAGTATCCAGCACTTCCAAATAACCGTATTTGCCCGCCTGATAGCCGATCTGTGAGACATCGAAAGCCCGTTGGGCACCGGGAAGAAGCTCTTCCTTAATCGTTGCGGCTTCCGCCCGCGCCGTTTCGAGCCGGTTATACGCTTCAGTCAGATCTGCCTTCAGACCTAGACAGGCCGCGCGCTGCTCATATTCCGCGCGCAGCGCCTGATGCTTCGCCGCAAAAATTCCGCCTGTATTGCGATCGAACAGCGGCAGCGGAATCGAAAGTCCGACGATTCCGGCATAGGAACCGTCTTCCTCAAAGCGGCTGACGCCGGCGCTGACTTCAATATCAGGAATACGGTCCGCTTTCGCCAAAGCCAGCGATTCTCTGCCGGAGGCCACGACATCGTTCCAGCGCACAATTTCCGGCGCGTTCTCCAGCAATGCGGAAAGTTTTTCCAGCGGCGGAATGTCGATGACTGCGCTCAGGTCGCCGGCAGCTTCCTTGAACACGGGCATTGTTCCGCCCCAGGTTAGCACAAGGCGTTTGCGGGCTGTATCCAGTTCCCGCTTCGCCCGGTCCCGAGCGATCCGGGCCGTCGCTGCTTCGACTCCCGCTTTTGTTTCTTCAAGCGGAGCGACTTTCCCGGCCTTGACCCGTTCGGCCGCAACCTTGCGCATATCCTCAGACAGAACCAGCAGAGACTCCGTTAACGAGAGCCGTCCCTGAGCCAGAAGTACTTCGACAAACGATTTCCTGGTTTGTGAAAGTACATCCAGCCGCTTCGCCTCATATTCCCGGCCGGTCAGCCGCGCTTCCGCCTGCGCCACCCGCTGCCGGGAGCCGCGCTTCCCGCCCAGTTCCACCAGCTGGCTCAGCCGTACGGAAGTTTCTGCCGCGCCGTATCCCTGACGCAACCCCGATCCTCCGAATTCCGAGGCCTCCAGTTCGAGTTTTGGATTCGGCAAAGCCCCCGCCTGCCGCACGTCGCCCTCTGCGGCCAGAACCCCGTGCGACGATGCAGTCAGTTCGGGACTGTTCATTAATGCCAGATCAATCGCCTGGCGAAGCGTAAGAACTCCGTCCGGTTCGCATGACGACTGCGCGGCTGCATGCGTGCCAAGCAGAGCGAGCGTGAGCGCGGCAAATGCGCAGATGTGTTTATACAATTTCTGTCTCATGTGTAGTCCTGTTGCTGAGTTGAAGGAATAGAGCTGTCCCCGATACACGGAGATAGAACTAAAGAAACGCTGCCGCCGAACAGCGGCAACAAGGCCGAATGCTTCAGGCCAAAGTCGGCGGACGGAAAATATCGTCCGCCAGAAGAATTCCCATACAGCAGGATTCAGAATCGACTGCGCGCCGTGAAATCGGTGCAACCACTCTGCTTACATTCTCGCGGAAATCGGGGAAAGATACACAATGGCAGACACAGGAACAATCCATGCAGCAATCCGCACCGTGCGAATCCTCGCAGACTGAAACCGAGGCAACGGGCGCAACTAATGCACCGATTACCAGCAGGACGGTCAGTACTTTCGCGAATCGAAACATGACCGGGCTTATAAACAATTCACATTATGAAGTCAATTCTGCCAACATCCGGGCAGGAAAAATCGCATTTAAAAGGCTATCACCGCCGGAAGCGGTATAGTGCGGCCTTTGCTGGGGGTGCCCAAACCCGCCGTTGGCGGGAAATACGAAGCCCGAATTTCTAAATTCGAATTTGAGAATTTTTAATTGTTTCGGATTTCGTTTTTCGGATTTCGAATTTAATCCGAGGGCTGAGAAACCACCCTTTGAACCTGCGCGGATAATGCCGCGAAGGGAAGCGAACGGTTCCTTTGCCGCTCTCTTCCCGCCTTTAGGAAGGAAAGAGCGATGAAACAGAATTCAGACTACGGCCCGTTTTTCCCGCACTCGCGGAAAGTTTATGTCACCGGCACCCAACCCGGTGTGCGCGTCCCGTTCCGCGAAATCGAACTGGCACATACGATCAATGAAGACGGCACCGAAAACCGCAATGCACCCATTCGCGTCTACGATACCGCCGGACCGAACACGGAAGGTCCGCTGCCCGCCCTGCGCGCGCCGTGGATTGCCGGGCGCAAACACGCCACACAGCTTGAATATGCCCGAGCCGGAACCGTTACGCCGGAAATGGAATTCGCCGCCATCCGCGAATCAGTTGCGCCGGAATTTGTCCGCGACGAAATCGCCGCCGGCCGCGCCATTATTCCGCTCAACCGCTGCCATCCTGAAGCGGAGCCGATGATTATCGGCCGCAAGTTCCGCACCAAAATTAACGCCAACATCGGCAACTCCGCACTGGGTTCCTCCATTCCGGAAGAACTCGAAAAAATGCGCTGGTCGATTCTCTGGGGCGCCGACACCGTGATGGACCTTTCCACAGGCAAAGACATTCACGCCACCCGTGAAGCAATTCTGCGCCACTGCCCGACTCCGATCGGCACCGTTCCGCTTTATCAGGCGCTCCAGAAGGTCGGCGGTGACGTCAACGCGCTCACCTGGGAGATTTACCGCGACACACTCATCGAACAGGCTGAACAGGGCGTCGACTATTTCACCATTCACGCCGGCGTTCTCCGCAAACACATTCCGCTGGCCGCTAAACGTCTCATCGGCATTGTCAGCCGCGGCGGCTCCATCATGGCGCAATGGATGCAGGACAAAGGCGAGGAAAGCTTTCTCTACACACATTTTGAAGAGATCTGCAAAATCATGCAGGCCTACGACATTACCTTCTCGCTCGGCGACGGACTGCGCCCCGGCTGTCTCGCCGACGCCAACGACAAAGCGCAGTTCGGAGAACTGGAAACGCTCGGCGAGTTGACGCAGGTTGCTTGGAAGCACGGCTGTCAGGTCATGATTGAAGGCCCCGGCCATGTTCCCATGCACAAGATCAAAGAAAACATGGACCGCCAGCTGGCCGACTGCTTCGAAGCGCCCTTCTATACTCTCGGCCCGCTGGTCACCGACCTTGCCGCTGGGTACGATCATCTCAACAGCGCCATCGGCGGTGCAATGATCGGCTGGTACGGCTGCGCCATGCTCTGCTACGTCACACCGAAAGAACACCTCGGCCTGCCGAACAAGGAGGACGTCCGCGAAGGAGTCGTCGCCCACAAAATCGCCGCGCACGCCGCCGACCTCGCCAAAGGCGTTCCCAACGCGCAGGATCGCGACAATGCCATGAGCAAGGCGCGCTTTGAATTCCGCTGGGAAGACCAGTTCAACCTCTGCTTCGACCCTGAACGGGCGCGCCGTTTCCGCGAACAGTCCATGCCGCCGGGTGAAAAATTCGACGTCAAACAACGCTACTGTTCCATGTGCGGTGAAAAATTCTGTTCCATGAGCATCAACCACAAACTCCGGAAGGAGACTTGAAATCTGAAACTTGAAATTTGAATTTCCCTTTCAGGTTTCATCCTTCATATTTCCGCCTTCTCTTCACGCTCCGGTAGCTCAGCTGGACAGAGCAACGGTTTCCTAAACCGTAGGTCGCGGGTTCAAATCCCGCCCGGGGTACCATTCGACTTGTCCGCTGTGCCGGACTCGCTCATGGCAAGCCAAGCCAATATCTTTCCAACACTGGAATTTTTGTGTTCCATCGCGGCGCAAGGCAGGTAGAATGCCGCACATGAGCTGGTACATTACTCTTCTGGTTTGCGGGCTGTTTCTGATCGGCGTGGAGATTTTCATTCCCGGCGGTATCGTCGGCGCGGCCGGCGCGGCAGCATTGATCGGGGCGGCAATAATGGGTTTTAAGATTTTTCCGCTGTGGCTCGGCTGGCTCAGCCTGTTCTTCATTCTGGTACTGACGGCGATCGCGGCGTTCGTCTGGATGAAATACTTTCCGAAAAGCCGGATGGGGAAAGCGCTTTCGCTGACGCAGCATATCAGTAAAAGAGATCAGGATGACTCTACATGGAAAGCCGGTATGAAAGGCACAGCGCTGAGCATCCTGCGCCCCGCCGGCAAAGCGCTGATCGAAGGCCGCCGCGCAGACGTCATCGCCGACGGAACATGGATTGAACAGAACTCCGCCATTGAGATTATCAAGGTGGAAGGCAACCGAATTTACGTGAGGGAAGTGAAACTTGAAATTTGAAATTGGAAACTTGAAATTGGGATTGATAGCCGGACTGCTGCTGGCCGGAAATACGGTGCAGGCAATTGAGTTTGTGCAGCGGGATCAGTTTATCAGCGGCGAAGCGGAAACGTTGCGCGATGAAATGTGGATCTCGGCACAGGACATCACCATCAGCGGCGAAGCGCTGGATGATCTTTTTGCGGCGGGCACGACGCTTGATCTGCGCGGAAATTTTAAAGGCGATGTCTGGGCGGGCGGCGGCAATCAGGTGATCGCGGCGGGCCGGTTTAATGATCATGTACGGCTGGCTTCGCGCATGGTGCAGGCTTCCGGAATATTCGGTAACTCGCTGACCGCAGCGGGTAACACCGTCAAAATTGAATCATCGGCAGCGATCGCCAAAAATCTGTTCGGCGTCGGCGACAATGTGATCAGCGAAGGCACCATAGCCGGCGACGTACGGATCGTGGCGAAAAGGGCGACGCTCGGCGGAAAGATCGCAGGCAATGTTTCCATCGCGGCGCAAGAGATTGTCATGCTGCCCGGCACGGTGATCGGCGGCGACCTGAGCTACACGGCACCCAAGGAACTGGTGCTTTCTCCTTCCATTATGCTCGGCGGAAAACTGAACCGTACATTTGAAACTCAGCCGGCCAGACAGCTTCTTAAACCGAATCTGCTCTCGCACTTTGTCTTTGCCTTTGCCGCTCTTTTGACCGGCATGGTTTTCTGCTCGGTCTTTCCGCGCTATACCGCCAACACATTCCATCTGCTGCGCACCTCGCGCGGCACATGCCTCCTCACCGGCTTTGTCGCTCTGTTCCTCATTCCAATAGGCGCTTTCGTGCTGCTCTTTACCGTCATCGGTCTGCCGCTAAGCCTGCTGCTGATTCTCTTTTATTGCATCCTGCTCTACCTCAGCAAAATCGCGGTCGGCCTCTGGCTTGGCGCCTTTGTTCTGCGCCGCAGCAAGGAGTTTTCGAAGCGTAATCTGCCCGGCACACTGGCCGCCGGGCTGTTTGTCATTTATGCGCTGACAGCCTTCACTGCGATCTCCATGGTCATCAATATTCTGGTCATGATCTACGGCCTCGGCGCACTGATTCTCGCTCTTTTCAAAAAACCGGTGCTGATCTTTCAGACACCAAACGATATCAAGTAAACAACAACGGAGGGTTACATCATGGGAACTATACTGGGCATCTTTTTACTGGTCGTCGTCTTTGTCTTTTCTGCGGTTATTCTGTCCGTACTCGCGGTCTGGGTTCAGGCCTGGGGCTCCGGCGCACCGATCAAGCTCTACAACCTGATCGGAATGAAAATTCTGCGCAAGGTGCCGGTTACGCTGATCGCCCGGGCGCGCATTCAGGCCATCAAGGCGGGAATTGATATCAGCAGCGACCTGCTCGAAGCGCACTATCTGGCACGCGGCAACGTCGTCAACGTAGTGCAGGCGCTCATTGCCGCCGATAAGGCCAACATCGAACTGAGCTTCCAGCAGGCCGCCGCCATCGACCTCGCCGGCCGCGATATTCTCGACGCCGTTACCACCAGCGTCAACCCGAAGGTCATCGACTGCCCGAATCCGAAACAGGGAACCACCTTCCTCGACGCCGTGGCTAAAGACGGTATCCGCCTGCTGATCAAAGCCCGTGTAACCGTGCGCACCAACCTCGAACAGCTCGTCGGCGGTGCCACGGAAGAAACCATTATCGCCCGTGTCGGCCAAGGTATTGTCAGCGCTGTCGGCTCGATGGATTCTTATAAAAAGGTTCTCGAAAACCCCGACAACATCAGCCGCAAGGTTCTCGACAGCGGACTCGACGCGCAGACCGCATTTGAAATCGTCTCCATTGATATCGCCGACGTCAGTGTCGCCGGAACTTCGAACACCGCCAACGTCGGTGCTATGCTCGAAACCGAACGCGCCGAAGCCGACAAGAAGCTGCGCCAGGCTGAAGCGGAAGGCCGCCGCGCTATGGCGATTGCACAGGAACAGGAAATGCGTGCCCGCGTTCAGGAAATGCAGGCTAAAGTGATTGAAGCGCAGGCTCAGGTCCCGCTGGCCATCGCTCAAGCCTTCAAAGAAGGCAATCTTGGCGTCATGGATTTCTACCGGATGCAGAATGTCATGGCAGATACTTCGATGCGCGAAGCCCTCGCAGGCGGTGACGAACAGGCGCATAAGAAGGAGTAAATCATGACTGGCCTCTTCGTCAAAGCGGACGGCGGAATCGTCTGGCTGATCGTCGGCGTATTCTGGGTCATCGCCCAGATCGCCGGCGCAGCGGCAAAAAAAAATCAACCGCCGCGCCCGGTCGCCGGCGAGGAAGAAACCGGAACTCCTCCGGCTGATCCCTTTGCCGAGCTGATGAGAAGAATGGCTGGAGCGGAAGAGCTCCGTATCGAACCGCCTGAAGCGGTCTTTGTTCCGGAAACCCCTTGGAAAGCCGGTGATATTGAGTCTCTGCCCGATATCAAGCCGCTTCGCCGGGAGGCTCCTGCACCGGAACCGGTCATTAAACCGGTTAAAGCTCCGGAAATTGACATCCGTCCGAAAATGTCAGCCTTCCGCAGCAGCGTTCCATCGATCAAACTGCCGGCTATGAACATGAGCTTTCAAGGTTCGTCGACGTCCGTCCAGAAAGCGCCGAACCTTGAGCTGGCCCTGAATCCGTCTGACAAAAGCTCCCTTCGGCGCGCCATGCTCAGCCACATCATTTTCTCCCCGCCCAAAGCACTCGAACAATCCGATAAAAAATAGCCGGAGCCGTCACTGAATTTCCAAACGAATCGCTTGCTGTTCTCGGGGCATTAGATATACAAAGCAACCCGTCGAACCGGGCATTTAAGACGGTGAAACCTTGATACGATAAAAAACAGGGTGATTTCATGATAATGACTTACCGGATAGAGTCCGCGAGGCTCATGCAATGCGGCGAGAATGAAGCGAATATTTTTGTTTACTGTCAGCCCACTGATGCCGAGAAAGAATCCCTTCAAAATAAATTTGATTTAGACCCCTTTGATGTCGAGGCAATCTATGACTCCGATGAAGTCCCGCGCGTAGAATATATGCAGGACGGCGGAATGTTCATGATCTGGAAACGTCCCGACAACATCACCCGCGATGAGACCATTCAATTCGAGGTGTCGTCGCTCGGTATATTAATCAGAGATAACAAGGTCGTCTTTATCGTCCCCCGGGACGACATCCCCATATCCGGACGGGAATTCAAACAGGTCGACTCCGTCTGGGACTGCGTCCTGAGGGTTCTCCTGCATACCGTTCATCACTATCAGGGCCATCTTAAAGCCATCAAGATGATGTCGCAGGAACTGCAGGCAAAAATCATCCGGTCCATGGAGAACAAATATCTCCTGCAGATGTTCGCACTCGGCGAGAGTTTGATCTATTACCACAACGCACTGGAAACCAATCTTGCGGTTTTGTCAAAACTCCACACGGCTTCCGGCAAACTCAAACTCTCAGCCGAACAGATCGAGTTCCTCGACGATGTCATCATTGAAAATCAGCAGGCCAGTAAACAGGCCGGCATTTATTCGACCGTTCTCTCCGGCCTGATGGATGCTCGCGGAACCATCGTTAATAACAACATGAACGTCCTGCTGAAAAATCTTACCCTTATCAACGTTGTATTTCTTCCGCTCAATATCATTGCCAGCATGGGCGGCATGTCGGAATTCAGCGCAATGACGAAGCATATTGACTGGCGGATTTCCTACGGTTTGTTTTCGCTGGTTATGATCGTCCTCGGCTGGATCATTTGGTGGTGGCTGATGAAGGTTTTGGATCATCTTCAGAATCGCAGCAGCTAGCGCGTTCTAAAACTGCTGCCTCCAGTTTACACAGACAGGACAACTTTATACGGGGAGCCGGTCATACGCAAAGTGTCGACCCCGCATTCCCTAACCCGCTCCAGCAGCCGGGAATTTGCGATAAAAAATTACTGTCATTTCCCAGCCGAAAGCAAAAAACCTTGTTTTTTCTATATATAAGTATATATTTTATAGTATCCGAACGGTACACAGATTGGAAAAATATGAACCACTTTAGTTTCCTGCCTTTGCTATTCACATCTTTCCTGCTGACCATCGCAAGCCCCAAACCATCAGTGACGGAATCTGCCCGGCAAATTCCGGTGGCCTACGATGCGGATGTCGTTGTTGTTGGCGGTTCTTCCGGCGGTGTCGCGGCGGCAGTTGAAGCTGCAAAAAGCGGTGCATCGGTCTTCCTGCTCTCCTCCCGCTCCTATCTGGGCGAAGATATGTGCGGAACCTACCGTCTCTGGCTGGAAACCAACGAAACGCCGGTAACCGCTCTCGGCCAAGCCCTCTTTTCCCTTACCGGGGTCACGACACCGTTCACTTACACCTCAAGCGTTGTGGCGGATACCAAACATCCGGACAGCAGCAATACCATTCTGACCGACGGCAAGTTTTCATCGGCCGCCAGCCAAAGCGTACAATATAATGCAAACACTGACATCACACTCAAGCTGGCTGCAGCACACGATGTAAGCAGAGTTAATCTGCTGGTATATCAGGATGCTGCCTACGCGGTGGAATACGCTACTGTCTCCGTCAGTTCGGACGGCACCAACTGGACAGCGGTCACGACCGTGCCAAACGATGAACTCGAAGAAGGAGCCTTTACCGCCGCTCCAATCACCATGTCGGCGGAAATAAACCGGAACTGCAGCTGGATCAAACTCGAAGTAAGAAAACCAGCCGCGATCACCCGGATGTTACTTGCAGAAATCACGGTGGAAATAGACGCACCTCCCGTACTGATGTCCCCGGCAAACCCTTTGCATGTTAAACAGACGCTGGATGCCGCGCTAATCAGCAACAATGTGGCCTTTCTGCTCGAAAGTTATCCGACGGATGTGTTGCGCGATGCCGGCGGCAAACCCTGCGGAATTGTCATGGCCAACCGGGCCGGACGGCAGGCTGTCCGGGCAAAAGTGATTATTGACGCAACCCCGCGCGCGACCGTGGCAAGAATGCTGGATGCCGGCTTCACGTCCTATCCCGCCGGACCGCAGCAGTTCCAGCGGATCGTGTACGGCGGAACCGCCCGCAGTAACACCGCCAATCTTCAGGCGCGAACTCTCACACCGAACATCACGGCGGACAACGCAACGTTCACGGCCACCGAGTACACGCTCACGATCCCGATGGCGGACGACAGCTTTGCGTCGTTTGCCGAAGCGGAACAGATCGCCCGGGATATGACATTTCAGACGAGTGATCTGGGAACCCAGAAAGGAACTTCGGAGTTCCTGTTCCAGATACCGCCGGATCACATGACCGGCGTCAAAACCGTTTCCGGCAGCTGGCCGGGCGCTGAAAATATTGATCTGGATGTATTCCGTCCAAACGGAATAAGCAACGTATTCGTTATCGGCGGATGTGCGGATATTTCAAGAACAGCCGCAGAACGTTTGCTGCGTCCGCTGGAACTGATCCGGACCGGATACCGTATCGGAGCGGCAGCCGGAACACTGGCCGGCAGCTTTGCAACGCCGGTCAACGCAACCGTTGTCGGCAAAAAAGAGGGTAAAACGCATATTACAGGTAATGTCCGGGAACTTCTGCGCGGCCCGCGCACAACCGGCGAAAACGTACTCGCATACGTTTCAAGTCCGGAGCGGTCGCTTCCGGTCATCGGACAGTATGACGTTGTGGTAATCGGCGGAGGCACCGGCGGAGCACCCGCAGGGATAGGCGCGGCCCGCCAGGGAGCCAGAACGCTGGTGGTGGAATACCTGCACGGCCTCGGCGGCATTGGAACGCTCGGAATGATTGATAAGTACTGGCACGGTAACCGCGTCGGTTTCACAGCGGAAATGGACGCCACGCTTACGCGCTCCTGGCTGATCGAAAATAAAATGGAATGGTACCGCAGTAAATTGCGGGAAGCCGGCGGCGATCTGTGGCTTTGCTCGATGGGCACCGGAGTTCTGGTGGAAGACACCCGGGTCAAAGGCGTTATTGTGACCACGCCGCTGGGAAGAGGCGTTGTTCTCTGCAACACCGTCGTTGACTCGACCGGCAATGCCGATATTGCCATTGCCGCCGGAGCGCAGTACCGCTTTGCCGGAGATGATGTTTTCGCGCTTCAGGGAACCGGACTGTCGAAGCGTCTGCTCGGTGAAAATTATGCCAACAGCGACTGGACCTATGTCAATGATTCCGATGTGTCAGACCGGACCAGAACACACGTCACCGGCCGTTCAAAATACAAAGGAATCAGCCATGATATTTCCCCGCTCATCGCGTCGCGGGAACGGAAAAGCATTATCGGGGACTACACGCTGGATCCGCTGAACATCATCAAAGAACATACGTTCTCAGATACCATCGCAAAAACGGAAAGCAATTGGGATGCGCACGGATACACCATTCATCCCCTCTTCCAGTTCTATTTTCCGTTGCGTGACGAACTGTTCCGCGCGTATGTCTCTTATCGCTGCCTGCTGCCGCAGGGAGTGGAAGGAATTTTGGTCACCGGCATTGGTTCCAGCTTCCAGCGCGACGCGGCACCGGTTGTCCGCATGCAGGCGGACGTCCAGAATCAGGGGTATGCGGCGGGCGTCGCCGCGGCAATGGCGTCTAAGAACGGTACGATTCCGCGAAACATCGACGTCAATGCCCTCCAGCAGCATCTGGTTGACATCGGCAACCTTGATGCGGCGGTTCTTACCCATACGGATTTCGTCCCGTCTTCCGCTGCACAGGTTGATGCGGCGCTCCAGAGCCTGGCATCCGGACAGGATTACGGAACCGTTTTATCAGCCCTCCCTGAAACGGCACTGCCTAAACTCCGGCAGAGTTACCAGAATACAACGAACCAGCTGCTGAAGGTGAAATATGCCCGCCTGCTGGCCGTACTGAATGATGCCACAGGCTACGAAACGCTGCTGACTGAAGTGCAGTCCAGAAGCTGGGATGCCGGAGTGAGCCTTCCCGCATACGGCAACCACGGATCGGGACTCAGCGAACTGGACAGCATCATTATCCAGCTTGGACAGCTGCGTAATCCGGCCGCTGTGCCTGCAATTGCCGCTAAACTGGATCTTCTTACGAATGTGACTGCAAGCTGGTCGCACTTCCGCGCCTGCGCAGTTGCACTGGGAACGATCGGCAGCGAACAGGCCGCCGTCACACTGGCCGCCGTGCTGAATAAGGATGGCATGAGCGGACACGCCGTCACTTCCCTTGCAGAAGCCGTCAGCAGCACGCCGGCGAGCGCAACCGATAAAACAACCCGGGCAAGTTCGCTTCGGGAACTCCTGCTGGCCACCGCACTTTTCCAGTGCGGAGATTCTAACGGCCTGGGAGAAAATATACTCAGACAGTACATCAATGACGTCCACGGTGTTTACAGCATGTATGCGAAACGGGTGCTTGGGGAGCCATAACATCATATCCGTTTAACCGGAGAGCTTGCGGTGCAGACGGTTCACAGGTACCTTCTGTCGGATGAAAAATCCTTCGAATAAAGAACTTCTGGATGTCTGCGTCAAGGCCGCGCGCGCAGCCGGCGAACATGCACTGAAAAACGTCCACCGCCGCGAGGAGATCGCGCAGAGTTTCGATCACGATGTAAAACTGGTGATGGACAACGAGTGCCAGCGTATCGCCGAGAATGTCATTCACTGCCGCTATCCCGACCACGCTACTCTCGGCGAAGAAGGTGCTACAGCCAAAGAACATGCTTTCGAGTGGATCATCGACCCGATTGACGGAACGTCCAATTACACGCGGGGCTTCCCCTACTGGTGCTGCTCAATCGCCGTACGGTGCGACAGCGAAATACTGGCTGGATGCATTTTCGTTCCCGTGCTGAACGAATGCTATACCGCCACCGTGGACGGCCCCGCTCTCTGCAACGGCGAACCGATTCATGCCTCTATCGTTCCGGTTCTGGGTAAATCCACTTTCTTTGCCGGGCTCACCAAGGACATTGATCCGCGCTCAATTGAGTTTTTCAGCGATATGGCGCCGCGGGTGAACAAAATCCGGATGTTAGGCTCGGCGGCAATTGACGTCTGCCACATCGCCTGCGGCCGCTCGGACGGTTATTTCGAAGCCGGTCTTTATATCTGGGATATCGCCGCCGCCGGGCTGATTGCCGAACGCGCCGGTGCTGTCTGCACCTCCTGGCCGCGGAACGAAGAACACGGCATACGCTTTCTCTGCACCAATCATCACATCCATGTTGCGGCCCGCGAACTGGTCGAAAAACATTTTAAGGACTGATCCATGCCGAAGAAAAAAAAGGCTCCTGATTTACATTACCTTTACGAAGCCTCTGTCCAGGGGGTTGAAACCGACCTCGACTTTGCCGCGCGGATTTTTAAAAAGAAAACCGGACGCAAGCCCACCGATCTGCGCGAAGATTTCTGCGGCACTGCCGCCCTCGCCTGCGAATGGGTGAAACGCTCGCCGCAGCACCGCGCATGGGGCGTGGATATTGACCAACCCACGCTCGACTGGGGTATCGCGCACAACGTGGCACAGCTCGATTCGACAGCCGGAGAACTGAATCTGCTGTGCGACGACGTGCTGAAAGCCAAAACACCGCCGGTCGATCTGGTGATGGCGCTGAATTTTTCCTACTGCGTTTTCAAAACGCGCGATCTGCTTCGCCGCTACTTCAGCAAGGTACACGATACACTGAAAAAAGACGGCCTGTTCGTACTGGATATTTACGGCGGGACGGAAGCGGTCGGCACAAAACTGGAGCCGCGCAAGGTTGAGGCTTTCACCTCTGCCGACGGGACAAAAGTTCCGTCTTTCACCTACATCTGGGATCAGGCGGAATACAACGTAATCGACCATCACGTCGTGAACTATATTCATTTCAAAATTCCGAAGGTCGGAAAAATCGAAAAGGCTTTCACTTACGATTGGCGCCTCTGGACGCTGCCGGAGCTTCAGGAACTGCTGATTGAAGCCGGATTCAAGTCCGCCGAAATTTACCTACACGACTGGACCAAGGACGGTGAATCAGACGACATTTACCGCCGCCGCACCCGCTACGAAAATGCCCTCGGCTGGGTCGCTTACGTCGTCGGCATTAAGTAACAAATCTTTAGTCCCACGTTATTTTCGACTTAAGAGACGCTGGTTCACAGAAATCGCGATAGATCGTGCTCCCGTCCGCCATTACACAGGAAGCCCGCACCCAGATGCCCAAAATCTTCGACTCAACCTTCGTCGGGGCACCCATGATATATACGCCCCCATCTGTATCGTAGGATTCAACCACCAGCGGTTCTGTCTTAAATTCCCGCACAGAAGCCGGATCGAATTTTTCGATCTTGTATGTTTTTCCTTCGTACTTCGAAGTGTCTCTTGGCTTACCGGTTGGGCCTGTTGGCCCCATCCAAATTTCCACCTTCTTATAATAACAACGTGATTCAATTTTCAGATTCTGAAGCTCCGTAAAACGATCGCTGTTCTTGAATTCCAAACGATAAACTACGCCATCGTATGTAAATCTAGAAGATCCCCGCCTTCCTCCGATGTGTCCGAGCTGTTCACAATCTTTCCGGGCAAGGTCTTCGCCGGTTATCTGCAAATCAATCTCACCATCAAACGTCCGGTGTTTCAGCTCATTTTGAATGATCTGCCGGCCATCAGAATTAAATGCCGCAAGCGGCAAACGATTCGACGATCCGAACATATAATCGGTTTCCACCTGTTTTGTTTTCGGATCATACTTCAACATTCGAACTGTTCGCTCCTTGTTTTCCAGATCACGAATATACAGCTCCACTTTCGGCGGAGAATAATCTTCCGATGCTAACTGCCGACCGCGCATTAATCCTTCCGAGAACTCGGCGCGACCTTTTATCAGTGAATAAATTGATTTTCCCGCCCGGTCGTCGCCGGCCTGTTCAGCCTGAGAAAGCCAATAGAGAGACTTCGCGCGATCGACGTTTGTTCCGAATCCATCGCGATAATACTGACCTAAAACGCGCTGGGCGAGTCTATGTCCGCCTTCCGCAGCAATGGCACAGTGATAAAATGCTTTTTCAGGAATAACATTGGTCGTGTGAACATATAACTGGGATAAACTGTAGCGGGCCTGCATGTTCGTTTGCGCCGCAGCTTTTTCCAGCCAGTACATGGCCTTTTGGAAGTCTATATCCGTACCGCCATACCCTTCATACCGGAACCCCAGAGAGCGCTGTGCTTCGGCATCGCCTTGTTCCGCTTTTTTCGTCAGCTCTTCAATGGAAACCATCCACCACTCGTTTGAACCGGCGCTTGCAGCAGCCGAACCCTTGCGTAACCGCTCCAGATCTTTCTTTGATTCTTCATCTCCCTGCGCGGCCGCTTTCATATACCAGTCCATTGCCTCAAACCGGTCCGGCTCAACACCTCTGCCTGTTTCATAAAAAGTGCCCAGAAAGGATTGGGCTTGCGCATTATTCTGATCGGCGGATTTTTTCAGCCATTCCATTCCTTCCTTCGTGCTGGCCGGAACGCCGCAAGCCGTCACATACATGTATCCCAAAAATGCTTGCGCTCCTGCATGCCCGGCCTCCGCTGCTTTTCGGAACCATTCGGCCGCAGGCTTGTAATCTATCCCGGCACCATCAACACCGCTGTAAAGCCGGCACCCCATCAAATATTGCGACTTAACATCCCCATTTTCAGCGGCGGCAAGGAGTTCTTCGCCATACGAAACAGACGACGACTCTGCGGCCTGCCCCGGTACAAGAAAACCAAAACAGAAAGCCAGCATCAGAACCCGGCAGGTGATTTTAAAGTACAGTTTCAACGAGAGTCTCCATGTGTTGTCGGCTGCTTTCAAAATAGAGTACGCTCTGTTCCAAGCGCTCCTTAAAGTAGGGAATCGAAACGGCTTTGGAATCAATCTCGTTACTTAAACTATCCATTAATTCAGCCAGTCCCCGTATTTTTTCACGATAACTGCGTTTCAATGCCGGCGAAGTTTTGTAGCTCACCCGGTATGATGTTTCCACCTTCTCCATGCGGCTGCCATAACTCCGGACATACTGATTATATTCCTTAATCCAATCCTGTATCCCTCTGTAAGGCGTTTCGCTGTAAATCGTCTTTAATGAATCGTCGGATAATGCTTTCACGATCCCGATAATTTCACCCGCATAATCTTCCATCTGGTTCACATAAGCAGACTCACGGCAGAAATCTTTCCATGACATGGTGATCCATTCGACATTATCAACACGCGCAGCCATCCGGCGGGCCTCGGTAAAACGGCTCCCCTTAATGATCCAGTCCGGCATATTTTTGTGATTAACCAGATAGGTTGAAACACCGACCACCTGGTTGCTTTGATCCAGCACCGGCCCACCACTGTTTCCCGGAATTATATTCGAAGAAATCTCAATAACTTTCGGGCCAAGCGCCATTATCTTGCCGTCCAACCGCGTCAAAACGCCCTCGCCGCCGCTGTTACCAACCGCACATATTTTATCATCAAATCCATACTCCGGAGACATGCGCAGGCCGCCCTTATAAGGGACAGGAAAGCGAACCAGATCACGATCTGCCGCAACCTGCACCGTGTCCGGAATTGAAACACTCTCGCCATAAACATTCTTGATCGAAAACTGACTGCCTCCACTTAGCACATGAATATTGCTTACAAAAAAAACGACGCCGGTCTGCTGCATCAGAAAACCGGACCCTCGCCCCTTATCATGCTCCACCACAAACACTGCACGTTCAATCCGTGGAACAGGAAGTACCGTTGAGATTTCTGTATTCGTTTCAGCAGCATATATATCAGCGCCAATTGACAAGGAATTGGTCAGGAGCAGGAACCCGAAAACCGCCGCGACACCTAACTGCTTAATATGCCGGTTTATATACATAATAAAGTAAGCTTTAATTGAGATGCCTTATCCAAACAAGCCAAGAATCATATAAACCTGAAAACTGTAATTTTCATAAAAAATCTCCGGGGCCTGCATTTCCGGCGGCAAACAATTCTTCGCTCTTTTCCGGTTTACATCCCCTTCGCGACTGCCGATAATAAAGACGCAACAGAGAGGCAGGTGTGAAATGAAAATACTGTCAACCGTTGACTTCTCCACTACATCAGAAAGCATTCTGAGGATCACAAAGACCTATGCTAAGAAAATGGATGCAGAAGTTTTTCTGGTTCATGCGGAACCGTCTCAGGCAGAGATCAGTCAGGACGAATATGATACGAAGCCTGAAGCAATGCGCCTAAGACGGGATGCTCTGGCGCTTGAAAAAGCAGGAGTAAAAGTAACCTCTGTTTTTGTGCAGGGACCGGCTTGCGACACAATTCTTGCAGAGGCTCTGCGCCTGAAAGTTGACCTGATTATTACCGGCGCACATGGACATGGCGGAGTAAACTGCAAGGCCTCGGTCGGGCACATCAGCGAGTGTATTCTGCTTAGATCAAAAATCCCGGTGATGGTCGTTCCGGTTTAATCATCAGACGGATCAACTCCCGAATTACAGGCCGCAAAAAATCAGTTTTGCGGCCTGTAAATTTTCCGGATTTTTTGATTTTTGTACTTGTTTTTTCAAAATACCGGAAGCTTTTCAAAAACCACCAGAAACCTCTGCAAAATAAGGGGTTTCTACGCATTTTTTGTCCAGTTTTCAGTGGCTTCATGCAAGCCGTTTCTGTATTCTGTTTTCTTTGAAATTTGAGAGGAAAAAGAACCCTTATGTCAGACGAAACTATTGAGCTGCAAACACAGAAACCTGCCGAATACGGCGCAGACCAAATCACTGTTCTTGAGGGAATGGCGGCCGTTCGCAAACGCCCCGCGATGTACATCGGCGACACCGGCATCCGCGGCTACCACCACTGCGTTTACGAGGTCGTTGACAACAGTATCGATGAAGCACTGGCGGGTTACTGCACGCACGTAGATGTCACGATCAACTCCGACGGTTCGCTCACGGTCACCGATGACGGCCGCGGTATTCCGGTGGATATGCACCCGACCGAACATAAGCCGGCCGTTGAAGTGGTTCTGACAGTTCTGCACGCAGGCGGCAAGTTCGACAATGATTCCTACAAGGTTTCCGGCGGCTTGCACGGCGTCGGAGTTTCCTGCGTAAATGCTCTTTCGGAGTGGCTCGAAGTCGAAGTCTGCCGCGGCGGACAGGTTTATCATCAGCGCTTCAAACGCGGCGCAACCGTTTCACAGCTCGAAGTAATCGGAAAAACCCAGAAGACCGGAACCAAAGTCACCTTCAAGCTCGACCATGAAATTTTCACGCATGAGGGTTTTCAATGGGACATTCTGGCGTCGCGCCTGCGCGAACTGGCCTTCCTGAACCGCGGCGTGCGCATCCGCCTGATGCAGGAGGATCCCGCGCGCGAAGAGGTGTTTGAATACGAAGGCGGTATCTGCGAGTTTGTGCGCCACCTGAACAAAGGCAAAGTAGCGATTCATCCGGATGTGATCTATTTCCAGTGCGAACGCGACGGCGTTACTGCCGAAATCGCAATGCAGTACAGCGATGCTTACAATGAAAGCATCTACAGCTTCGCCAACAATATCAACACGATCGAAGGCGGCACGCACCTTTCCGGCTTCCGCAGCGCCCTCACCCGCACGGTCAATCAATACGCGCGTACAAACAAGCTGATCAAGGATGACAAGCAGGCGATGAGCGGCGACGACATCCGTGAAGGTCTCACTGCCGTTATCAGCGTAAAAATTCCCAATCCGCAGTTTGAAGGTCAGACAAAAACCAAACTCGGCAACGGCGAAGTGCAGGGAATTGTCGAAACCATCGTTAACGAGGAGCTCGGCACCTATTTCGAAGAAAATCCGTCCATCGCCCGCGGCCTGATCGAAAAAGCTATGCTGGCGGCCCGCGCGCGCGATGCCGCACGCAAAGCCCGCGACCTGACCCGCCGCAAAGGCGCGCTCGAAAGCGGCGGACTGCCGGGTAAACTGGCGGACTGTTCCAGCCGCGACCCGGCGCTGTGCGAGCTCTACATCGTAGAAGGAGACTCCGCAGGCGGTTCTGCCAAGCAGGGCCGCGACCGTGAATTTCAAGCAATCCTTCCGGTGAAGGGTAAAGTCATCAATGTTGAAAAAGCGCGTCTGGATAAAGTGCTGGCGAACGAAGAAATCCGCACAATGATCACCGCCATCGGAACCGGCATCGGTGCCGATGAGTTTGATCTGAGCAAAACGCGCTATAACACGATTGTCATCATGACCGATGCCGACGTGGACGGCGCACATATCCGTACGCTGCTACTGACGTTCTTCTACCGCCAAATGCCGCAGCTGATCGAGGCGGGTTATGTTTACATCGCCCAGCCGCCGCTCTACAAAATCAAACGCAAGAAGCGCGAGGAATACATCGAAAGCGAAGCCCACCTCACCCGCATCCTGCTCGATCTGGGATCTGAGGATCAGACCCTCGTCTGCCCGCTCGGCAACACGCTACTGGAATCGACTCAGTTACCCGATGTTCTGCAACTGCTGAGCGAAGTGGAGCGTATCGCCGCACAGATGACCCGCAGAGGCGTTAATTTTGATGATTACATCCGTCAAATGACCAAAGACTGCCGCCTGCCCTCTTTCCGTGTCGAAATCGACCACGGCAAAGGCGAACCGCAGATTCACTACGTTTTCACGGACACAGAACTGCGTGCCCTGCGTGAGCAGACCGAAAAAGAGATGGGCAAGGAACTGGAGATCGCTGACTCACTGGCCGGTGGTACGGGCTTCAGCTGGATGGAAATCCATACAGCCGAACGGCTGGAAAAACTGATCGCCCAGCTCGATGCAAAAGGGTTCCACGCCCGCTGTCTCTCGCACCTCGAAACGCCGGAATTCTACCTGATGGACGAAAAGGGCGAAAAGAAAGCTCTGCACTCCCTGCTGGAACTGCTCACAACGATTCGCGAACTGGGCCGCCGCGGTCTTTCGATCCAGCGTTACAAAGGTCTAGGGGAAATGAATCCCGAACAGCTATGGGAGACTACGATGGATCCCATGAAACGCAAAATGACCCGCGTGGTGCTCGAAGACGTCGTCAAGGCCGACCAGATGTTCACCATCCTGATGGGCGACGAAGTTGAACCCCGCCGCGAGTTCATTGAAACGAATGCACTCAACGTACAGAACCTCGACATTTAACGCACAGGAACTTTTACCGCAATGAATACACAACAGCATCAGCGTATTGATCTGGTCAATATTGAAGACGAAATGCAGCGCGCCTACATCGACTACTCGATGAGCGTGATCATCGGCCGCGCCCTGCCCGATGCGCGTGACGGCCTCAAGCCCGGCAACCGCCGCATCCTTTTCGCTATGAAAGAACGCGGCTGGGTCAGCAGCAAGCCTTTCGTCAAATGCGCAAAGATCGTCGGGGAAGTGATTGGTAACTATCACCCGCACGGTGACACGGCGGTTTATGACACCATGGTGCGCATGGCGCAGGATTTCTCCATGCGTTGCATGCTCATCAACGGCCAGGGAAACTTCGGCTCCATCGACGGCGACCGCGCGGCGGCCTACCGCTACACCGAATGTAAACTGCTCCCGCTGGCTGAGGAAATGCTCGCGGATATCGACAAGAATACCGTCGATATGCGCCCCAACTTCGACGAAACGCTCATGGAGCCGACCGTTCTGCCGGCACGCATCCCCAATCTGCTCATTAACGGCAGCACCGGGATCGCCGTCGGGATGGCCACCAACATCCCGCCGCACAATCTGAGCGAGGTGATCGACGGAACCATCCATCTGATTGAAAATCCCAATGCCAGCGCAGAGGATCTCTGTCAGTTCATCAAAGGCCCCGACTTCCCGACCGCCGGTATCGTTCACGGCCTCGGCGGCATCAGATCAATGTACCTAACCGGCCGCGGCCGCATCCGGATGCGCGGCAAAGCCGATATTGAGGAGTTTGGCAACGGCCGCGAACGCATCATCATTACCGAAATTCCGTACGCTGTAAATAAAGCCGCCATGATCACCCGCATGGCGGAGCTGGTGCGCGAAAAGAATCTCGAAGGCATCTCCGATATCCGCGACGAATCCGGCAAGCTCGGCATCCGCGTGGTCATCGAGCTTAAAAAAGGCGCGATCGGCAAAGTCGTACTCAACAACATCTATAAACACACACAGCTGGCTAGCACCTTCGGCGCGATCATGCTGGCTATCGACGGCAACCGCCCGCGCATCATGAACCTCAAAGAACTGCTGCAGTGCTTCATCAAGCACCGCTTTGAGGTAATCACCCGCCGCACACAGTTCGATCTCGATAAAAACCGCGCCCGCGCCCACATCCTCGAAGGACTGCTGATCGCATTGGATAATCTTGATGAAGTAGTCCGGATTATCCGCGCTTCCAAATCGCGCGAAGAAGCCCAGGCCAAATTAAGTGAACGCTTTCAGTTCAGCGAACTACAGGTCAAAGCGATCCTCGACATGCGCCTTTACCAGCTGACGGGTCTGGAACGCGATAAAATCCAGGCCGAATACGATGAACTCCAGAAACAGATCGCCTACCTGGTCGACCTGCTCGAACACGAAGAGAAGCTTTACGGCGTCATCAAAGACGACCTCGCTGAAATCAAAGCCAAGTACGGAGAACCGCGCCGCACGCAGCTCGAAATCGACGAAGGCGAAATTGACATCGAAGATCTGATCGCCGACGAACCGTGCGCAATCACCCTTTCCAACACCGGCTATATCAAACGCGTACCGGTCGACACCTACCGCCAGCAGCGCCGAGGCGGCAAAGGCGTAATGGGTATGGAGACGAAGGACGAGGATTTCGTCGAGCATGTCTTTACGGCTTCAACTCACGACTACCTGCTCTGCTTCACCCAGGCGGGCCGCATGTACTGGCTCAAAGCCTACCATGTTCCGGAAGGCAGCCGCACAGCGCGCGGCCGCGCGCTCGCCAACGTCATTGAAATGGGTCCGGAAGAAAAGCTGGCCGCCATTCTCTGCGTACGCGAACTGGATGATGACCAGCACAACCTGCTGATGGCCACCAAAAACGGCATTATCAAAAAGACCGTTCTGTCGGCTTACAAAAACATCCGTGCCGGCGGCATCAATGCCATCAACGTGGATGAAGGCGATCAGCTCATCGGCGTACAGCTCACCAGCGGAACAAATGAAATCATTCTCAGCATGCGCAACGGTAAAGCGATCCGCTTCAATGAAGAGGACGCCCGCCCGATCGGCCGTACCGCTCGCGGCGTCAAAGGCGTTACCCTTGAAGGCGATGATCAGGTCGTCTCCATCGAAATCGTCAACACCGCCGCCACCATGATGGCGATCACCGAAAACGGTTACGGCAAACGCACCAACTTCGACGAATACCGCCTGCAAAGCCGCGGCGGTAAAGGGATCATCAGCATTCAGACCACGGAACGAAACGGCAACGTCGTCAGTGCCCACGCGGTAACGGATGAAAACCGGATTATGCTCATCTCCCAGAACGGACAGATGATCTGCATCGGTGCCAGCGACCTGCGCGTCATCGGACGCAATACGCAAGGCGTGCGTCTGGTCAACCTTAACGAAGGCGACAAGATCGTTTCCGCCGCCGTTCTCGATCCGGAAGCGGAAGCTGTAGAAACGGTAGCGCCGGTTTCGACCGAAGTCGTTGAAGCAGACATTCCGGAATCCGACGCCGAATAGACCGGTCATGCCGATCGACCTGAGTAATCTTGATCTGACCCCGGAGTGGAGCAAAACCACTCCGGGCAGCAGTCTGCCGCCGAAAAAAGATAAGTCGCCAAAACAACCTTCTGGATCAAAAGGCGACGGCATTGTGCGGGTCGGACGGGAAACTAAAGGCCGCAAAGGTTCCGGTGTTACGGTAATTACCGGAATTGCTTCGCATCCCGAAGGCCTGGAAAAGCTGGCGAAGCAATTCAAGCAGCAGTGCGGAACCGGCGGAACCGTCAAAAACGGCGTGATTGAAATCCAGGGCGACCACCGCGATCTGCTGGTCGTGGAACTGCAAAGGCTCGGCTACACCGTCAAGCGCTCCGGCGGGTAATTTTTAATAATCGTACAGAACCGGCTTCTTTCCGGAACCGGTTTTGTATATACTGTTATACATGAAAAACTTGTTTTATTTCTTCTCCGTTACCATCGCCCTGTTGATAGCGCATCCTCTGCCGCTAACCGGTCAGGATTTCAGCAATGTTCCAGGCACTGTTGTTGATCATCAGCCCGTACCCTATTACGGCACGGGTTATCCGGCTATATACATTTCCGACCCCGAAATTCTTGTTCTTTCCAACGGAAATTACGTCATGTCACACGCTCTGGCCGGATGGGCATCCGGTTCAGATACGTCCGGAAAAACTTCGGTTTTCTGTTCCACAAACAAAGGGGTTGCCTGGTCGCAGATCAGCACAATCGATGGATTCCTACGGGGCAGCCTGATTGAACACAACGGAGCGCTTTATTTAATCGGAAACACAAATGATACCGACGGCGGAGCTGTTATTTGTAAATCACTGGATAGCGGCTCAACATGGATCAAATCCAGCACATTCACCGGGGGCGCCTTGGGGACACCTCAGAACCCGGTCATTTTCAGCAACCGGATCTGGTGTGCCGGAGGCACCACCACGTTTTCCGCGCCGGTTGATGCGGACTGGCTGCAAGAATCATCCTGGCTGATTGGCAATGGATTTCCCGGAGCAAGCACCAACTGGATTGTCGGAAAGTCCATTGTTACAGAAGGACAGATTTTGACCTCTCCGGAAATCGGGCTCGCCATTCTTCCCAAGGTCGGAATGTATCCCTATGCGGCACTGTCCCGGATTGATCCTCAAAGCGGCGGGGTTACTTTTGATCCGAACCATGATTTTGTCGCGCTGCCGGGCGGTGAGAAAAAATTCGGCGCGGCTTATGATCCGGTCTCCGGAAAATTCTTTGTTCTGAGTAACCCGATTCTACCGGTGGATAAAGATTCAGGACAGGATCCGAATATGATCCGCAACACAGCGGCGGTACTCACCTCCCGCGATCTCTATAACTGGAGCGTTGAAAAAATCATTCTCTACAGCACTGACCCAGACCGGGACGGATTCTGCTACATGAATTTTGATTTTGACGGATCGGATATGGTTATTGCTTCACGCACAGCTTTCCCTGTCGGCAGCGATAATGACCCGCAGAGAGCGCATGACTCGAACCTGCTGACATTTCACCGGCTGGCAGATGTCCGTAATCTCTCGCCGGACCACATCCTGACCATCAGCGGCAACCAGATTTTGCGCTACGAACGCACCGGATACCAGAATGCTCCGCTGGGAAGTTTTACACTGGGAACAAATTTCGCCGGCGCGGCACTCAGCAGTCCGGACAGCCTTGGGCAGGATTTAAACGGCACTGTTTATGTGCATGAAACCGGCGGTCGGACACTGTGCTTTGATGCAGCGGGAAATTTCCTTAGGACAACCAATGCCGCACCGGTATCACTGCAGGCCTCCTCACTTTCTGTTATTCAGCCGGAATCCGGCAGAAACAGCTGGATCGGTTCTGGTTCCGGCAACTGGTCCGATCCGCTGAACTGGTACTACTGGGGCCGTCCCGACACCTCCGATGAAATCGCAGTCTTCGGCAGCGCGGCAAACGGCCCGGCCACCATCACACTGCCGTCTATTTCCCGCGAATGGCTGTTCAATTCCGCCGCAGAAGCGAACTATTGGAAATTCAGCGCCGCAACAAACATCACAGTGACGAACGGAATCCTCCAGATGACGCCTACTTCCACCACCCCTTACCTGTATCAGGATAATCAATCCTTCTATGGGAACAGCATTTCGAACATCAGCGTCCGCATGCGCGCAAATACCGCCAGCCAGAATATTGTCCTCCGCTGGAAAACCACCACCACAGCCAGCTTCAATCCCGCACTCAGCGTTACCAATACCTATACCGGTAACGGCGAGTTTCAGGACATTGTTTTGTCCCCGGCAGGTCATCCGCAATGGAATGGCCAGCTAATTGATTCAATCCAGTTCTATATACCCGGCGGCGGATCACTGCCGCTGATTGAAATCGACTCAATCACCGTTCAGAAAGAACCGAACCGCCTTAAAGGAATGATTTTCCGGAATGCGAATTCCTACACCGTGTCCGGAACCGGCTCACTGGCGCTCGGCTCTGATTCAAGTACCGGACTGCTCGAAGTACAGCAGGGATCTCATGAAATCCAGATTCCGGTTGCGCTAAGCAACGACACCTCCTTTACTGCAGCAGAATTTGCCTCTCTCACCATATCAACGAACTTTGATTTAAACGGCAGAACGCTAAGCCTGACTGGATCCGGCTCACTGCTGATTAAGGACAGTCCGTTTGCTATGGGCGGCGGAACACTGCAAGTCGGCTCCACGGTTACGTTTAGCAACCTGATGGCGGAATTTGACGGCACAGTTGAATTCAAGGCCGCAGAAGATTTCGTCCCGGCGGCAGGAAAAACCTGCCATATACTTGAAGGCAGCTTGTATGGGGACATGTTCACCAACGTCGTTCTGCCGGCTCTACCGGAAGGTCTGATCTGGGATACTTCCACTTTGTATTCCAACGGCAACATCACCGTTATCTGCAGGATTCCTGCCGACTGGATGGCCGGATACAATCTCTCAACCAACGGATCAGCCGACTTCATTGATTCGGACGGCGACGGAATGGATAACTATGCCGAATGGAAAGCCGGAACCAATCCGACCAATGATCTCTCATTTTTCAGGATCGACCGACAGCCGGCAACCGTCAGCAACGGATTTAAACTGCGCTGGAACAGCCTTAGTAACCGCACCTATCGGCTGGACGGCAGCACCAACCTGCTGGATTCACCGGCATTCCGAACCATCCGATCCGGCATTCAGGGCGCCGCGGGCGTCACTGAAATCATCGACACCAACGCTGCCAACCAGCGGGCAACATTTTACAGAATCATTATCGAATAATCCGCCGGACTTCCGGCGGATTAATTCGTACGCATAGTCACTTCGACCAGATGCCAGCCGAACTGTGTTTTGACCGGTCCCTGCACCTTGCCGATTTCGGCACTGAAAACCACTTGGTCAAACTCACGGACCATCTGGCCGGGAGAAAAGGTACCGAGTGCCCCGCCCTTTTGTCCGGACGGACACTGTGAATGCTGCTTAGCCAGTGCGGCAAAATCCGCACCGTCAACGATCTGCTGTTTGAGCCGGTTGCACTCCGCTTCGGTGCTTACGAGAATGTGTCTTGCTGCGGCTTTAGCCATAATGAACTCCTTCAGGTTAAATTAGACGCCCTAAAATGCCCTGTCTGATACAAAAATCAACCTGTAACCCGGCTGCCGGCAAATGTTTTCGTGCTTGCCGTAAAACAGACGGGCTTCTAAGTTATCCGCACATCTCAACCGACAGGATCAGCCATGGGAAAACAGCGTACAGCCACCGTAGAGCGTAAAACCGGCGAAACCGATATCCGGCTGACGATCAACCTCGACGGCACCGGAAAATACTCGATCGAAACCGGCGTGCCGTTCTTTAACCACATGCTCGATCTGCTCTCCAAACATTCGCTGATCGACATGGATATTAAAGCCACCGGCGATATTCAGGTGGACTACCATCACCTCGTCGAAGATGTCGCTCTGGCGCTCGGCGAAGCCTTTAATCAGGCGCTCGAAGAACGGCGTGGCATCAACCGTTACGGCTTTTGGATTCTGCCGATGGACGACGCGGCGGCTCAGGCTGAAGTCTGCCTTGACCTCGGCGGACGCCCCTACCTCGTCTATAAGCTTGCCAACAAAAAGAACATGATCCGTGATTTCGACACCGACATCCTCGAGCACTTCTGGCGTTCATTCTGCGACACCGCCAAGCTGAACCTGCACATCGACCAGAAATACGGCGACGACCTGCACCACGCTCACGAAGCCGTCTTCAAAGCCGTCGCCCGTGCCCTGCGCATGGCCTGCACCGCCGACCAGTGCGCTCTCGACGCGATTCCTTCCAGCAAAGGAACTCTCTCGAAATAGAAATTAAACCGAATACTGCGATGTAAAAGGCGCGGATTACTCCGCGCCTTTTTATTTTCAAAAAATCGAATGGTTTAGACTTCGATCAGATACTCCTTCTGTTTTCGCAAATAGTCGTCAAAGATTTCATTCAGATCGGCCGCCTCCTTCTGCGATAGTCTCTGATGTTTGTTGCATTGAGAGAAAACGTAGTTGAACAACATTATATCGTTGCTCAAACTTACATCTGCATTTAAGGCTGTTTTGTACTCCACATGCCATCCGGGAAATACAAGACAAGTCTCTAAAGGAAGAGGATTCTGTGCCGTAAACTTTTGCAATGAGGCTTTGTTGCTGTCATTGATCAACTGAAGCAGCAATTTCTGAATATATTTCCCGTTTCGGCGAGCCTGCTCTAAATAGTCGGAGGTTTTGCATCCATCTGAAAACAGCAGTTCGTTATTCTGAAGCTTTATCGAAGTATCACCCTTCAATGGTTTTGCCCGTGTTTTTGTCTCAAAAACCATTATGCCTACTTCACCGATCAAAACGTGGTCGATATTAAACTTCTGCTTTTCATCAATAATGTCGTGGTAGACACAGCAATTGCCGGCGCGAGTACGCTCCAATTCTTGTCCGACCAGCACTTCCCCCAAATACCCCAACCGTGTAGTACGAATTTCCTCCCTCAGCCGTCTTCCCCAAAGCATCAGCCATCCCAACCATATTGGGGCAATCAGGGTACATGAAATAAAAACACCGATTTTCGACTTATGCAGAAGCATTTGTGCTGCGACCACAATCAAAATAATCGGCCCAGAAGCAAATCCTATTGCAAACGAGTCAAATTTATCAATCAACCGTTCATGTAACGAAGCCCCCGGCGCATTTAAAGGAGCCTTTAGAAAAGGTGGGCGCTTTCCTTTTCGCTCCAACAATAGCTTTCTTAGCATTTTCATATATACTCCAATTTATTTCCCGGCGAGCTGGCCGCAGGCAGCGGCGATGTCGTCGCCGAGGGAATAGCGCAGGGTGGTTTTGAATCCGGCTTTGCGCAGGGCTTTCCCGAATTCCTCACGGGCTTCTTTGCTGACCGGCTCAAATTCAGCTCCCGGATGCGGATTAAACTGAATCAGATTAATGTGCGCTTCGGTATCGTTCAGAAATTCAATCAGTGCGGCAAGGTCTTCCGGTCCGTCGTTGATATCTTTGAGCATCAGGTATTCGATCATGCACTCACCGAGTTCCGGCAGAACCGGTTTCAGCTTTTCCAGCGTATAAACCTTTGCGACCGGCATGATGCGTTCGCGGACTTCCTGCCGTGCGCTGTGTAGACTGAGTGCAAGGCGGATATTCGGAAAGCGTTCCGAGAAACGGATCATGGCATCCGGGATGCCGACGGTAGAGACAAGCAGATGATTGTCCGAGAGGTTGAAAAAGCGGACATCGCGCAGAATATCCAGACACTGAAACAGATTCTCTTCGTTGCGGAGCGGCTCACCCATTCCCATAACGACAACGTTGCGAAGCGTCCGCCCCTCTTCGTGAAGCAGTGCGCGGGCATGGCGGACCTGATCGAGCATTTCGGCGGCGGTTAAATTGCGGATGAAGCCCAGTTTACCGGTGGCGCAGAACTGACAGTCGGCGGCGCAACCGACCTGCGAGGAAATACAGAGACTCGTCCGTCCGGAGGCGATGCGCAGGATGACTGCTTCAATCTTTTCTCTAACTGGAGGGGCATCGGCCTCGATGCCCGCGGACGGCGAGGCCGCCGTCCCTCCAACACAGGAAAAGACCAGCTTGGTGGCACCGTCGCGCCGCGAATCATGGCGTTCGATCATTCCCAGCGAACTGAAGTCCAGCTTCCCGGCAAGCTCCGGCGCTTTTCCCAGACAGGCTTCCAGCGGCAGTCCTTTTTTGAAAAAAGCATTGCAAAATAGTTTCCGCCGGTGCGGGTCCCGGCAGAAGGACTCCAGCGCGGCACTGTCATAAACTGATTTCATGACGGCTACAGCAGAACGCCCTGCGGCGCTTCTTCGTCGTCGCGCCACCAGCGTCCCGGTTTGGTATCGATATACTGCACCGACTTGGTGGTCAGGCGATTGCCTTTTGCCTTGGATCCTTTAACGGCAAGATCCTTCAGCTTAAAGAACTGCTGATGAATCCGCTGGCCTTTTGCCGGGCGGTAGCGCAGGTAAAGCTCGTCCGGACAGCCTTCCGTGAAAAAGATGATCTTGGAACCTTCGGGCGCCAGCTGATAGTCGCGGTTCATGATGGCGCCGCCGAAGGTGAAACGCTTGATATACGTTTCGCGTCCGCTGACATAAACGCATGTCATTTCGCGGTCGCGGTCAAAGATGGCGCTGTACAGCAGATTGCCGTCCACAAAGAATTTTTCCGGCGGCGCCATCATCTGATAGCGGCCGTCGTCCCAGACAAAGATCAGCTTATCGAGTGATGAGCATTTCAAAACCGATTCGCCTTTGACGCCGGAACCGACAAAGTGGCTTTCCATGTCGTGCTGGATGTGGAGTTCGGTGGCTGTCAGTTCGCGGACTTCGATCTCTTTGAACGTTTTGACCTTGGTCAGACGGGGATAGCGGTCTTTATATTTTTTAATGAGTTCTTTGAGATAGCGGGTGGCGTACACCGTAAGGCTCTTCAGGTTTTTCTCCACCTCAGCCAGCTCTTCGAGGATTTTCTCGATCTCCTCTTTGTTCCTGTTCATGTCGAAGAGCGAAATGCGTTTGATCTGAATGGCGAGCAGCATCTCGATATCTTCGGTCACCACCGGGCGGCGCAACTGGTTGAGGAACGGTTCCAGTCCGGCAAAAACGGCCTGATGAACTGCTTCATAGGTTTTGCACTGTTCGATTTTTTTGTAGATGCGGTTTTCTACAAAGATCTGTACGAGCGTTTTGGTATGAAAAGCGTCGAGCAGTTTGCCTTTTTTCAGATTCAGCTCCGCTTCAAGAATGGCGAGCAGCTGTTTTGTATTCAGATGCAGGATTTCATCCACCGTCATTTCGACCGGACGGTTGTTGTGAATCACCACGATACGGCTGGAAATTGCCGATTCACAGGCGGTGAAAACATAAAGCGCCTGCTTAACCTGTTCCGGATCGGCACCGACGGAAAGAACCAGTTCGATTTCAACGTTTTCAGCGGTAAAGTCGTTGATGGCGCGTACGGCCACTTTTTTCTTTCTCACCGCTTCTTCAATAGAGGTGGTGAGCGACTCCGTAGTCTGCCCGTACGGCAGGTCGGTGATGATCAGCCGGTTGCCGCCGCGCTCTTCGATTTTCGCCCGGACTTTGACTTTTCCGTTTCCATTGTCGTATTCGGACACATCCATCAATCCGCCGGTCTGGAAGTCAGGCAGCGCGGTGACTTTGTGCGGCGTGCGGACTTTTTCATGAAGAATTTCGATCTGCTCTTCGAGCAGCTCGATGAAGTTGTAAGGCAGAATTTTGGTTGAGAGTCCGACGGCGATACCGTCGGCACCGAGCATCAGCAGCAGCGGGAGTTTGCAGGGCAGCACGACCGGCTCTTTGTTCCGTCCGTCGTAGCTCGGAATATAGCGGGTGAGTTCTTTGTTAAAAAGCTCTTCGCGGGCCAGCGGAGTAAGCCGGCATTCAATGTAGCGCGGCGCGGCGGCGCGGTCGCCGGTGAAAATGTTGCCGAAGTTTCCCTGCCCTTCGATCAGATAGCCGCCGAGGTTGGCCAGATTCACCAGCGCATCATTGATGGAAGCGTCGCCGTGCGGATGATACTGCATAGTATGACCGACGACATTGGCTACTTTAATGAAGCGTCCGTCATCTTTTTCAGACAGCGCGTGCATAATGCGGCGCTGTACCGGCTTAAGTCCGTCTTCGACATTCGGAATGGCGCGGTCGCAAATCACATAGGATGCGTATTGCAGGAAGTTGTAGTCCACCAGCTTCCGGAGCGGTCCATGTTCCGAATCCAGCGCGAGATGCGTACGCGCCTCGCTTTTTGAAGCGGGGGCTTCATCCAGCTCCTCTTCAGGCTCAACCGGTTTCTTTTTCGCCGCCGTTTTTCTGGCGGGCTTCTTTTCTTCCGGCGCGTCGCCGAAAAGGAATTCCTGTTCTTCGCTCATAGGATTTCTTCGTCCACTACCAGATTTTCCATGATGTAGGTGCGGCGTTCCTGCGTATTTTTGCCCATGTAAAAGGTGAGCACTTCAGGAATGGAGTGGTCTTCATCCACCACCACCGGCGTGAGCCGCATTTCTTCACCGATAAAGGCTTTGAATTCGCCGGGCGAAATTTCGCCGAGGCCTTTGAACCGGGTAACCTCTGCGCCGCGCCCCAGCTTTTCGAGTGCGGTATCGCGCTCTTTTTCGGAATAGCAGTAGACGGTTTCTTTCTTATTGCGGGCGCGGAAAAGCGGCGTTTCCAGAATTTTAAGATGACCGTCACGCACCAGCGATTCAAAAAAACGCAGGAAGAAGGTGATCATCAGATTGCGGATATGCAGGCCGTCTACGTCGGCGTCGGTTGCAAGAATAACGTGACCGTAGCGCAAATCTGCGGCGGAGTCTTCGATGTTGAGACTGCGCATGAGATTGTAAAGTTCGACGTTTTTATAAAGTGCGTCCCGCTTGAGATCCCAGACATTCAGCGGCTTACCCTTAAGCGTATAAATCGCCTGCCGGGTGACATCGCGGCAGCTGACCAGAGAGCCGGCAGCAGACTGACCTTCCGTGATGAAGATCATCGTATCGTCATGCGTTCCTTTCTCTTTACTGAAGTGTTGCTTGCAGTCTTTGAGTTGCGGAACGCGAATGGAAACGGCCTTGGAGCGTTCGCGCGCAAGCTTTTTGACATCCTGAAGCTCCTTCCTCAGGCGCTGGCTGTCTTTAATTTTTTCGATCAGCCGGTCGGCTTCGGGCCGGTTACGGTGAAGCATTTCGACAATGGCTTTTTTAATGTCCGCGACAAGATCCGCGCGGATTTCGGTGTTGCCGAGTTTGTTTTTAGTCTGAGACTCAAAGATGGGTTCTTTGAGCCGAATGGCAATGGCACCAAGAATACCTTCGCGCACATCATCGCCGTCAAACTTACCGTCGGAGTATTCATTGACGGCTTTCAGCAGTCCTTCGCGAAAAGCGCTGAGATGGGTGCCACCGTCACTGGTGAACTGGCCGTTGACGAACGAGTAATAGTCTTCGCTGAAGCGGTTGGTGTGCGTGAAAGCGATTTCGAGCATTTTGTCGCGGTAGTGGAACGGCTCATAAACTTTTTCGAATTCGCTTTCGTCGGCGATCAGATCAAGCAACCCGCCTTCGGAAACGATTTTTTTGCCGTTGAAGATGAGCGTGAGTCCGGCGTTGAGATAGGAATAGAAACGCAGACGGCGCTCAATGTGATCCTCGCGGAACTTATAAACTTTGAAAATTTCCGGATCGGGTGAAAAGCTGATGAAGGTGCCGTTTTCCTCGGTCTTTGATTTCCCCTTCTCTTCCGCCTCAAGAACGCCTTGCGTAAACCGGGCTTCAACAAACTCACCGTCACGGTGCGAACGGGCGATAAAGTAACTGGACAGCGCGTTGACGGCTTTAGTGCCAACGCCGTTCAGGCCGACGCTGAACTGAAAAACATCGTCGTTATATTTAGCGCCGGTATTAATCCGCGAAACGCATTCGACCACTTTGCCAAGCGGAATGCCGCGTCCATAGTCGCGCACATTTACCGTATCTTCTTCGATGGTGATTTCGACCTTTTTACCATGACCCATGATGAATTCGTCGATGGCATTATCAACAACCTCTTTAAGCAGGACATAGATCCCGTCGTCGTAATGACTGCCATTGCCGGTCCGGCCGATATACATTCCGGTGCGCGCCCGGATGTGCTCCAGCGAGGAGAGGGTTTTGATCTTACTTTCGTCGTAAACGTGTTTTTTGTCTTCGTTGGCCATTTGCTTAAAAACCACCATATATTGGGCTTTTTACCCTTAAGGTCGCTAGATATAGCACGGCTTCGCGCATCCCGCAACCCCTGTTCCTTCGGGTTTTAAGCGAATCTTCAAACGTCCCGGACAATGTAGCGGGCAATGTCGCGTATATGCAGCAATCCGACAACCCGGGCCGAACGATCCACCACCACTGCCGTCTGTTCACCACGCTTCCGCAGTATCCGGAAGGCGCGGGTCAGCGGCATATCGGCTGTCACGCGGATGGTTTTGTGCTGAAGCGATTTGACCGGATCGTCCGGACTTAATGCAGGATCCATCAGGTCAAACAAATCGATAAAACCGGTAACGGTGCGCGCCGGGCCGCGGCAAACCGCCATCTGATCGACATTACGGGTGCGCATCAGATCAAGCACCTGCCGGATCGCTGCTTTTTCAGAAACCTGCGCCATGCTCGCAGATGGTTTCATGATCTGCTGTACGGAGGTTCGGTGCATCGCAACAAGATTATCGATCATGCCGTGCTGATGAATACTAAGTGCAGCGCGACGAGTGTCTTCGGTGAAATATTCACGCAGCCCCTGCAGTGAGAGCGAAAACCCGTCCGGTTCGTCGCGACGGCTGCGTCCACCGGTCAGCAGGTTGAAAATTGCCTTCAGGAAAGCAGTAACCGGAGACAGTACCCACTGAACCAGACGAAGGAATCCGGAGCAACGGTACATCAGCGTCTCGGCGTGGTGCCGGAAAATATTTTTCGGAATAAGCTCCCCGAAAAGGAACAGGGGCAGCATGAGTGTAAGCGTCGCGGCGGTTTCGGCATTCCACGGAATGATTCCGAAAATCCGCTCGCCGCCAGCCATCAGACCGGTACCGGAATAGAGCCGGGTCACTTCACGGGAAATCAGATAGTTCACAATGTTATTGCCGATCAGCACAGTGAAAATAAACCGATGGGCATCGTGCAGACTGTGCTGAAGGCGGCAGGCGGCAGCATCTCCCTGCCGGACACGAAAACGCAGCCGGATACGATTAAGTAGATAACCGCCGGTCTCCAGACCCGAAAAAAGCATCGAACCAACGAGAGAAGCGGCGATTAAACAGACGGATAGCCAGCCGTTCATGTTTTCACCTCTGGTTCGTTCAGGCTCAGCAACACCGTGCCGATCCGGCGGTGATGCATGGTTTCGACGGTTAACTGCAAATTCCGTACTGAAACAGAATCGCCCTGATGCGGCATGCGCCCCAACAGTGAAATGATAAAGCCTCCAAGGGTATCAAAAGCCAGCGTATCAATCTCCTGACCGGGGAGAAATCCGGTAAAAAGCTCACGCCAGGCACGGATGGAGAGCTGCCCGTGCAACCGGTACGTTACTTCATCCAGCTTCTGGATCTCAGCCGTTTTCCCCGGTTCAAAATCGCCGACCACTTCGGCCAGCAGATCCTCAATGGTCACCACGCCCGCCAACCCGCCGTATTCATCAACAACGGCAGCCATCTGCCAGTCATGGCTCATAAATTCGCGCAGCAGCACGTCAGCCCGTTTCATTTCAGGGACAAAAACCAGCGTCCGGATAAACGGCTCCAGCGATTCCGTACAGCCTCCATCCATAAAAATATCCCGAACGTTGACGTAACCCAGCGGATCATCGTCTTTATCGCGATAAATCAATACATGGCTGTATTCGTGCCGGCGGGCCTGATCAAGCAGTTCCTGCCGATCGGCATTAAGCGGCCTGCGCAATACTTTAACGCGCGGCACCATCACCTCCCGGACGCGGACATCCGGCAGATTGACGATATCTTCAAGAATTTCTTTTTCGTGCGATCCGAACCCCGGCTCATGATGAACTGCATCCAACAGCTCCTTGAGCTCTCCGGACGTAAGACAGATCCTTCCGCCGGCGGCGGCACCATCATCTAACCCAATCCGGCCAAGCAACCAGCGGATAAAAACCCGGAATGGACGGGTAAAATAGAACCAGCCCCGCAGCGGTGCAGCGGTGATATGCAAAACGCCGGACGGATGTGTAATCCCGATAGCCTTTGGAACGATTTCACCGAATAAAATGATGATCAAAAGCACCAGTACGCCGCCAACCGCTTCAAACCATCCGCCCCGCCCCTCAGCAAGCTGTCCGGCGGCCGCAGCTCCGGTACAGAAGAATAGAACATTGACAACCAGATTCCCGAATAAGATAGCCGCCAGCAGCCCGGAAGGTTCGTTGTGAAGAAGCGTCAACAGATCATCAATACGCCGGTGCACCCGCAACCGGCGTGCAGCTTCCGGTGATAATGAGAAAAGAGCAGTTTCCGAACAGGAAAAAAACGCTGACAGCGCAAGAAGCACCGGCATCAGCAATAAGGCAAACATATATTCGTGAGTTGAATTCAAGGTGCGCCATATCCTTTTTGTGTGCTACAGTCTGCTGATTTTAAACCCGTTTTGCAAACTGTCATCTGCCGAAGAAAAATATGAAAAAGACACCGGATCAGCAGCTGAAGTGGGAACTGGCCCGCGAGAGGTTCCGCCTAGCGAATCCCTTTCCGCCCCCGGAACAGCGCCCGGAAAAATGCATCGGCGACATTCTGTCGGCAATTCTGAAAAATAATGAGACCGAAACCGTATTGCTGCCGGATAAAATTACCGAACGATGGCCGGTGGTCGCCGGAGAACAACTCGCAAAGCATACCCGTCCGGCACATTTAAAAAACGGAACTCTGTATATCAACGCCGACCATCCCGGCTGGCTGACCGAACTGCGCCGCCTACCCAAGGCGCATATGCTCAAAAAAATCGCAGCGATTCCGGACATTCCTGAAATCAAAGATATCCGTTTCCAGCTGGATCCCGTCATCCGATCCTGCCGAAAATAAAAAAGCCGGCCTGTCAGGGCCGGCACTAACGCGCTGGTTCGAGTAATTAAAACACGGACCGGTTGACTTTTATCCGGTCTCCGGCCTCAACAGGAACATCCAACTCCGGATGCTTTTCAAGGTCGACTGTATTAAACTTCATTATTTTACCATTACGGGTAATCGTCACATTCTTTGGATTGGCATATTCAGTATACCCGCTGGCGGCAGCTATCGCCTGTAACAAGGTGATACGGCGGTTCAGCAGATATTCCTGCGGTTTACGTACTTCACCTTCCATGTAATAGATTTTAGCCGTTGTAACGATATTGACGGTGATGTTGCGATAAATCTTCCCGTCTGTGTAAATACTCTGAATTTTCCGCTCAAGTTCAGATGTCGTCATCCCCGCCGCCTGAACCGGGGTATCAATATACGGAAGTGTTATCGTTCCTTTTTCGTCAATAATTGTGTCGATCTGCTTTTCCGACGGTATCCCCAGCAGACTGATCTGAAGCGGATCCAGCGCGCGCAACTGATACAGCCCGACGACAGAGGTATCATCAGGCACCGCCACAGGATGGCCGACACACCCAGTCAAAACAAACACCGCCAATAACATCAAAAATATGCCCGTTTTCTTCATCCATACTCCTTTCAAGCCGCGCCCTGTGTTCCCTGGGAAACAACCGGATTCGCTTCCTGTGAACGGTAATAATGATAATTCGAATAGTATGAGTGGTAATAGTAGTAATAATCGTCCCGCATAATATTGATATTGTTAAGAACAACACCGACCTGCGAAACGCCAAGCGTATCCAGCATCTGTTTGGCGCGGATAATCATGTCGCGCGGATATTTACGGTACTGCACGACCAACACCACGCCATCCATTTCCTTGGCAATAACCGCTGAGTCACTGATACCCACCAGCGGCGGCGTATCAAAGACAATGATATCGTATTTCTGCTTCAGGCTGTGCACCAGCTCACTGATGCGCTTCGGATCAAGCACACCGAGCGAAGTGCGAGGCAACCGCCCGCTCGGAAGGAAGTGCAGATTCGGGACACTGGTTGTCTTAATCGTCTCTTCAACCGGCACGTCCCGCAAAAGCACATTGGTCAACCCAAAGCGGTTGGACACACCCAAAATGGTATGTTGCACAGGACGGCGCAAGTCGGCGTCAACCAGCAGTACTTTTTCACCCTGCTGAGCGCAGACATACGCCAGATTGAAAGCAGTTGTGGACTTTCCTTCACCGGCACCGCCGCTTAACACGGCAAAAGCACCCTTGCGGGGCCCGCCGGCGTCTGCAAAAGCCATATTCGTGCGCAATACACGGTACCCTTCAGCATGCTCACTGTCCGGCCCTTCTTCAATCAGCGGGCGAACCTTCTGCGGAATGAGCCCGAGAACCGGCAGATCGATCCATCGCTCAATATCATCGGCGGTCTTGATCGATGTATCGAGGTATTCAATAAAGTAGGCCAGACCGACACCGGCACCGAGTCCAATAAAAATACTCATCAGAACATTGAGAATAAGATTCGGGCTGACCGGACGGCTCGATTCTTCGGCGGAGTCGACAATTTCAACCGGAGTACGGGGAACTTCCAGCGTGATCCCCTCCTGCGCGATGCGGGATTTGAGCGCATTCATAATGGAGCGCTGAATTTCAAGCTCCTGCTGGGCTTTATTAAAAGGAACGAATTTTTCGCGCTGCGATTCCTGATCGCTGGTTCGCACACCGCGTAATTCCTGCTCCAGTGCTTCAAACTTCGACTTGGCAATGATGTACTGAGCTTGAGTTCCTTTTTTTACACCCTCGAGCGCGCGTTGCAACTTCGCCACCAATTCGTCACGGGCTGCTTGAGTCTGTTTCACTTCCGGATAATTCGGCCCGTAGTTTTCAAGCAGTGAGGTTAAAGCGACGTCATAATCCTTAATCTGGGTGCGCATCGCCTCTACAAACGGATCTTGCGTAAGATAGGAAGAGGCCGTCAGCAGATCCTCATTATTCATGGCCTCCAACTGTTCAAAGCGGGCTTTCCCAACCAGCATTTCAACGCGAGCGGCAATGCGATCACCCTCCAACTGCTGCAAACGCAGCTTCTCTACACTGTTTTCGCTGCCACCGGCAAACGTCCCCGGCAGAACGGTAATATCAAGTTCCTGACGAAGTTTTTCAACCCGCTGCTCAGCCGCATCCACTTTTTCCTGCTGCTTTTCGAGCTCCCGGCCCAAGGCATCCATAGCCCGAGTCATCTCTTTTTGCTTAAGATTAAGGCGGGCATCGCGATAGACGTTGGCCAATTCATTCGCAATACGGGCGGCTTCTTTCGGATCCTGCCGCTTGGCATTCAGTGCAATCAGGTTTGTGTCACGGTATTGACTCACTTCAAGGCTCGAAAGCAGTATTTTGCAGGCAACTTCTTTAGGAATTTTTTCGTCCTTTTTTCCCCATATTTCCTGCAGGTTGAGCCGATTGATGACTTCGTAAAGAATCGGCTTTGACTGAATGATTTCAAACTGCGTACGCAGAAAGTACGGGTCGTAGGCACGACCGCCGCCGCCCATAGACGGATTAAACGGGTCGATCTCCACAGAGTCCTGATTAACCTCAATTCGCGCCTGGGCGGCATACATTTTAGGCAGAGTAAATGTATAAGCCGTCCCCGTGATCACAACCAGAAAAAGAACTGCCAGAACAATCTCTTTGCGGGAACGAATAACCCGCCAGTAATCCAAAAAGTGTAGCGTCGTTTCTTTCTTTAGATTCTCACTCATTATCCGGCCCCCTATTAAATGATGATGGTGAGGCGGCAAACCTCACCATGGCTCTGAAAACCCAGCGTCAGATTTCCTAATTTAACTCAACACGCCAGCCGATATCCGCCCGGTTTTCTTTCCAGCTGTCGACATCACGGTTTACCTCGCGGTGCATTACGCCTGCTTCAAGAAAATTGATGCGATTCAGCTTATAGGTCAGCCGGAATTCAAAATTCATACGGTCTTCTGTTTTTTCAGCTTGATCCGCAGTTGTCGCATCCTGTGAATCATATTTGACATTAGCAAAGCTGGCTGTAGCTCTCGCCATCAGCTTGGCGGTGAGATCGTGCTGTGCCCCGAAACGCAATTCCGCCGTATCCTGTCCGCCATATCCGCTGTCATCAGATTCCTGATGAGAAAGAGAAAAATCGCCCGTCAGACGGGTTCTCGGCGACGGGCTGTAAACCAACCCTGCCCTTACCAAAGGATTTAATGACGAATCACTTAAGCTGGTTTTAGTAACGCTTGGCACTGAATTTGTGGAGCTTGTCTCCGTATCGGTATAACCGGAGAAATCACGCTGGACATAACCAACACCCGCCTCAGCATGCCCCTGCCATTCCTGATTAAACGTATGATTTAACCCGACCGACAAAACGGTCTGATCATATGTTTTATTATCATTATCGTAGGCGATCGTATTTGTATAAACGACACCTGCATTGGAACTTACAAATGTTTTATCTGCCGGCGAACGGTACTTGTCATAGTTTACATTGCTTTGGCGCAAATTAAGTGTCGCAAAAGTCCGCTGAGGAACAAGCTCCCGCTTCCATGACACTCCGCCGCCGACCGTAACGTAATCAAGATCTTCGATATCTGAGTCATGCCCTCAGCATTGCATGGCTCAGGGATCCTTCCAGCCGGTCTTTTTCAGTCAGCACATAATCGGCCGAAGCACCGACTTCATTATAAAAATAGTTGTAGCGTTTATTCTCTTTTGAACCGACAGCCGAACCGTCACCTGACTGCTCACCGCTGCGGTAATATTCCGAAAGCCGGAACAGCAGCCGCGGCGAGATATTATGATTAAGCATGGCATAAAGATTAGGATAAATCTGTCCGCTGTTACGCGCATCGTCATCAAGAAGAACCAGTTTTGATTTTACCGTTACATCAGTACGGTCGGAAAGCGCCGCCCGAAAAGAAAAATCAATGATGTCGGTTACAAATGGCGAGTTCTTGCCGTCCTGATTACGGTAAATATTGTCGCTATACCCGAAACGAATAGTATTAGCCAAACCGAAGGGCCGTTCACTTTCTGCAAAAAGCTGCCCGATCATCAGCCCTGCAAGAACCGGTATCAAAAACTTTCCCTTATTCATAAATCCCTTCCGGAAAAAACTGAATCTTATAAAAGCAACCGCTCATCAATCCTTAACCCCATTAAATCGGCGTGGCCGGCAAGCTGCCGGAACCGGGAGCGACAAGACTGCCCGGATTAAACGGATTGAGAAGATCGGATCCGCCGCCTAATGTCCGGTCTCCACCGCCGCCCGTCTCGCCGCCACCACCCATATCATCACCGCCGGACGTTCCATTCGCTCCGCCCGATGCATTCATCAAAGATTCAACCGCAGCAACTGTTATAGCAGTGAGAGATTCGTAATTTAAAAAAACATTACTGTTGTTGATGGCAGTTTTGCTCAGGTCGATATTCCCCGTACCGCCGGCCAGCATAACAGCAACAATCGCATAACGAACAGCCTGTTCGTTACCTGTGGCTGCCGCCTCGTTCAAAATAGCAATCAGTTGACTCTGAATAGCAACAGGATCTGTATTATTGGCGCAAACAGCTTTTGCAGCCGTCAGAACCGCCTGTCCTACTGCCGGGGCCCCCTGCGCAACTGCAATCTGCTGCAGGCCGAGATCGGCAAGAACGGGCGAAGACATAAACCCGGCGATTCCGATAAGCACGAAACGCACAACATATCTTACCGCCTTCATTTTTTATCTCCTATTTTTTACCGCCGAACAGTGCTCCGAAGAACTTTGCAACCTCTGGCGTCGATCCTTCAGATGTTCTCTGAACAAATCCACTCCAAACAGGCGATAAATTTATATCATTCAGAAGGCAGTAGTCAACCCACGTTTCCGCTTCTACCGGTTTTTTAATACCGCCGCTCACAACCTCAGCTTCACCGGAAAAAAGTAAAGTTGACTGCCCGACAACTCTCGCAAAATCTTCATTTTTTACGGCTTTGTCCGGATCCATCAGATCAAACAGCGAAAAGGAAACCCCCCGGCTGTTCAAAAATGCCGCACATTCCTCCAGTGAAGCATTCTGTTTTATATAGCTTCCGAAATAACCTTTTGCCAAAAGCACAGCAAGATCAGCAAAGGTAGGTGCAGAGGCTTGCACATTACAGATCACCAAAATAAAAAAAAATGAGATGTATTTCGAAATACGCATATTTACAATTTGAATTTATCACGGTTTTGTCATTTTGAGCAACATCCAAAAACTGACCTCCAACCCTCTTCTCCTTTTGCTTTTCTATTGAAACCGAACTCTGCTAAGAACTTCCGCAAATGAAGCAAAACTCCTTCACCATCAAACTGACCGGCGAACAACAGGCAAAACTGACCGCCATGCTCCGCGCGTCGCATTACACTCCCGTCGAGGCTCCCTATACAACCATCGCCGTCGACACCGGAACCTGCCGCATAAACCTCTACACCTCCGGCAAATGCCTCGTTCAGGGTAAAGGCGCCGAGGAATGGATCACGTTCAACCTCGAACCGGAAGTACTCGGCGAAGCCCGCATCGGATACGACGCTATCCACGACCCCGAAAGTGTCCAGCCGCACATGGGGATCGACGAAAGCGGCAAAGGCGATTTTTTCGGCCCGCTCGTCATCGCCTCTGTTTATACGGACGAAAAGACCGTCGCGATCCTGAAAGAGCTCGGAGCGCGCGACAGTAAAAAAATCACCAGCGACCGCGTCGCCCTGCAGCTTGCCTCCGATATCCGTAAAAAGCTCGACGGAAAATACGCCGTTGTCGCCATCGGTCCGGAATCCTACAACCGCATGTACACCAAAATCGGCAACGTCAACAAAATGCTGGCCTGGGGTCACGCCCGGGCGATTGAAAACCTGCTGGAAAAGGTTCCGTCCTGCCCGCGCGCCCTTTCCGACAAATTCGGATCGACTGTCCTGATTGAGCGCGCGCTGATGGAAAAAGGTAAAAAGATTAAAATGGACCAGCGCACCAAAGCGGAATCCGACCCCGCTGTCGCCGCCGCTTCCATCCTTGCCCGTGCCGGCTTTCTGATGGCTCTACGGAAAATGGAAAAAGACTTCGGCATCGAGACCGTACCGAAAGGCTGCTCGGCTAAAGTCAAACAGATCGCCGCCGAGTTGATAGCCGACAAAGGGCCCGGCATTCTGCTCAAGACCTGCAAATGTCACTTCCGGACGACCGAAGAAGTTCTCGGAATGAACGGCTATAAACTCAGCGATCTGCCCGTTGCCGGTTAGATAAAAAATTGCGCCAGTTTGGCGCAGTCACTCGGATGAATGGGACAGATCGGTCGAATCATTTCCTGTGCGGCCTTTGTAGTTTCTGCGCACAATCCATTAACAAACAACAACTAACAACTGTAAACCTCTCGTCGGCACACTGCCTGCTATTACCAATGGCAGATTTTTGTTTTTAACTGAAAGGAATCAATCCATGTCAACTGCATCTAAAGTTTTAGGAATCGACCTCGGGACAACCAACTCTTGTATGGCGATTATGGAAGGCGGAGAACCCACCGTTATTCCAAATGCCGAAGGCGGACGCACCACCCCGTCCGTTGTGGCGTTTACCAAAGACGGCGACCGCCTTGTCGGTCAGGCGGCGAAACGTCAGGCCGTGACAAACCCGAAAAACACGATTTTCTCGGTAAAACGTTTCATGGGCCGCAGCTACAGCGAAGTCGCCCACGAAATCGAACTGGTGCCCTATCAGGTCGTCAAGGCCGCTAATGGCGATGCGCACATCAAGATCGGCGATAAGACCTACGCACCGCCGGAAATTTCCGCGATGATTCTTCAGAAGATGAAGACCGACGCGGAAGCCTATCTCGGCGAAAAGATCACTCAGGCGGTCATTACCGTTCCGGCTTATTTTAACGACCGTCAACGTCAGGCTACCAAAGACGCCGGCAAAATCGCCGGGCTGGAAGTTCTCCGTATCGTTAATGAACCGACGGCGGCATCGCTGGCTTACGGTCTCGACAAAAAGCATGACGAAAAGATCGCCATCTACGACCTTGGCGGCGGAACGTTCGATATTTCCGTTCTCGACATCGGCGACGGCGTCTTTGAAGTGGCCGCAACCAACGGCGACGGACACCTCGGCGGCGATGACTTTGACCAGAAAGTCATGGACTGGCTGGTGCAGGAATTCAAGAAAGAGCAAGGCATTGACCTTTCCAAAGACCCGATGGCTCAGCAGCGCCTCAAAGAAGCGGCGGAAAAAGCCAAGTGCGAACTTTCCAGTTCGAACTCGACCGACATCAATCTGCCGTTCATCACAGCGGATGCCACCGGACCAAAACACCTGAACGTCACATTGACCCGAGCCAAACTCGAACAGTTGGTTGATGATCTGATTGCCCGCGCCGAAGGCCCGGTGAAATCCTGTATGCAGGATGCCAAGCTGAGCAACAGCCAGATCGACGAAGTGATTCTGGTCGGCGGATCGACCCGTATGCCGCGCGTCCAGAGTTCGGTCAAACACCTGTTCGACGGAAAAGAGCCGCATAAAGGCGTGAATCCGGACGAAGTGGTCGCGGTCGGAGCCTCGATTCAGGGCGGTATTATGAAGGGCGAAGTGAAGGATGTTCTCCTTCTCGACGTCACTCCGCTGACGCTCGGCATTGAAACGCTCGGTGGCGTACGTACTCCGCTGATCGAACGCAACACGACGATCCCGACCAAGAAAAGCGAAATTTTTTCAACGGCTGCCGACAACCAGCCCGCTGTGGATATCCATGTTCTTCAAGGTGAACGCAAGATGGCCCGCGATAACAAGACCATCGGCCACTTTCAGCTCGACGGAATTCCGCCGGCCCCGCGCGGTGTTCCGCAGGTTGAAGTGACGTTCGATATCGATGCCAACGGCATCCTGAATGTGAAAGCCAAAGACCTCGGCACCGGCAAGGAACAGCATATCACCATCACCGCTTCGAGCGGTCTGTCCAAAGACGAGATCGAAAAGATGATGAAGGATGCCGAAATGCACGCAGCCGAAGATGAAAAGGCTAAGGAAAAAGTTGATCTGCGCAATCAGGCCGACAGCGTCGTATTCCAGACAGAAAAATTCCTGAAGGAAAACGGCGACAAGATTTCGGCTGATAAAAAAGCTGCAGCTGAAAAAGCCATTGAACCGGTCAAGGAAGCTCTCAAGAGCGACAACGACGAGCAGATTAAGTCGGCGATGGAAAAACTGAATGAAGCCATGCAGGCGGCGGCGACAGAAATGTATTCCCACGCACAGCCCGGCCAGCAGGCACAGCAGCAGCCCGGCGGCGAACAGCCCAAAGGCGAAAAACAGGCCGACGGCGACGTGATCGACGCCGACTACAAGATGGATGACGACAAGAAGAAGTAATCTCAGATGTTATGGTGCGGCGGCGCGTCCTGCGCCGCCGTTAAGAAAGTGGAAACCAATAAGAAGGAGTATTCATGAACATTAAACCGTTAGGCGACCGCGTGCTGGTCGAACCGATCAAAGAAGCTGAAGTGAAAAAAGGCGGCATCATTATTCCTGACAGCGCCAAAGAACGTCCGCAGGAAGGCAAAGTGATTGCGCTGGGAACCGGCAAGCTGGATGAAAATGGCAAGGTCATTCCCTTCAATGTCAAAAAAGGTGACACCGTTCTCATGCCGAAATACGGCGGCACGGAAGTCAAAATGGGCGGCAAGGAATATCAGATCATGCGCGAAGAAGACATCCTCGCTGTGATCGGCTAACCCCAAACAAACTTATAAGGAGAAGTCATAATGGCTAAACAGATGAAATTCGATGTAGATGCCCGCGATTCAATGCTCAAGGGCGTGGAAAAACTCAGCCGCGCCGTCAAAGTCACCCTCGGCCCGAAAGGCCGCAACGTGATTCTCGACAAGAAATACGGCTCCCCGTCCGTCACCAAAGACGGCGTATCCGTTGCAAAAGAGATCGAACTGGAAGATCCCTTTGAAAACATGGGCGCCCAGATGGTTCGCGAAGTCGCCAGCAAGACCAGCGACATCGCCGGAGACGGGACAACCACTGCAACCGTTCTGGCCGAAGCGATCTATCGCGAAGGTCTGAAGAACGTCACCGCCGGTGCCAACCCGATGAGCCTCAAACGCGGGATTGATAAAGCGACCGAAACACTGGTTGCTGCGCTCGCCAAGATGAGCAAAAAGACCAAATCCACCGAAGAACTCGCCCAGGTCGGAACGATTTCCGCCAACGGTGACACTGCCATCGGTAAAATCATTGCCGATGCAATGGCTAAAGTCGGCGAAGACGGTCCGATCACCCTCGAAGAATCCAAGACGATGGAAACCAGCCTGGACGTCAAAGAAGGTATGCTCTTCGACAAGGGCTATCTCTCCCCTTACTTCGTCACCAGCGCTGAAACGATGGAAGTGACGATGGAAGACCCCTGCATTCTGCTGTTCGAAAAGAAGATTTCGAACCTGCAGGACATGCTTCCGCTCCTCCAGAGCGTCGCCAAGAGCAGCAAGCCGTTGCTGATCATTGCAGAAGATGTCGAAGGTGAAGCGCTGGCAACTCTGGTTGTCAATAAACTGCGCGGCACGCTGAACGTCTGCGCTGTTAAAGCTCCCGGCTTCGGTGATCGCCGCAAAGCGATCATGGAAGATATTGCCATCCTGACCGGCGGCAAGTTCATCACCGAAGACCTCGGCATCAAGCTCGAAAACGTTACGCTTGAAGACCTGGGCCGCGCCAAACGCGTTACCGTCAGCAAAGACGAAACCGTTATCGTCGATGGCGCCGGTAAAAAGGTGAACATCACGGCTCGCGAAGACCAGATCCGCCGCCAGATCGAAGAAACCACGTCAGACTACGACCGCGAAAAACTGCAGGAACGTCTGGCTAAGCTCTCCGGCGGCGTGGCGGTCATCAATATCGGCGCGGCAACCGAATCCGAAATGAAGGAAAAGAAAGCCCGCGTTGAAGATGCTCTGCACGCGACCCGCGCAGCTGCCAAAGAAGGCATTGTGCCGGGCGGCGGCGTAGCGCTCATCCGCGCTCAGAAGGCTCTTGATGCCCTCAAGCTCGAAGGTGACGAAGCCATCGGTATGGGAATTGTCCGTAAAGCCTGCGAAGCCCCGCTCCGCCAGCTGGTGGACAACGCCGGTATCGAAGGTGCCATCGTTGTACAGGAAGTCAAAAAAGCCAAAGGCAACAACGGCTACAACGTCGCCACCGGCGAATATGTGGACATGATCGCCGCCGGCATCATCGACCCGACCAAGGTGACCCGCTCTGCCCTGCAGAACGCGGCCAGCATTGCGGGCCTGCTGCTGACGACCGAATGCATGATCACAGACATCCCGGAGAAGAAAGCCCCGGCAATGCCCGATATGGGCGGCATGGGCGGCGGCATGGGCGGCATGATGTAAGTCGCTGATAAAGCCTAAATTGCCGTTTGACGGCGGAAAGCGGGGCGTGTACATTACGCCCCGCTTTTTAGTTTCTAATGAGAGGATTGGACGCACTATGAACTTTGAATACCTGAGCAAAGCAGAAGAAAAAATCGGCAGCATCCCGACGCTGGTGAATCTGGTTTCCTACCGTACCCGCCAGCTCATCCGCGGTGAACGTCCGATGGTTAAGCGCGATTTTCCGGAACAGGACTTTCACGACGTCGTCCTCAAAGAAATTGTCGAAGGCAAACTCACCGTTGAAATGGGCATCCTGCCGATCGACATGAGCTCCTCTTTTGACATGTTTGATGAAGGTTCCGATATCGTCCTCTAAAAATGCCTCCCAAAGTCAAAGAATCCCGGGATGCTTCCGGCGTGCTGGCCACCAACCGCAAAGCGTTCCGGGATTTTCACGTCCTGGAAAAGCTTGAAGCCGGCATTGAGTTGCGCGGCACAGAAGTTAAATCCATCCGCGACGGTCACATCCGCATCGACGAAGCCTATGCTCACATCGAAAACGGACAGGCCGAAGTTCTCCAGATGACCATTCAGCCCTACTCGCACGGCAACGTCCACAACCACAGTCCGACCCGCCCGCGTCGCCTGCTCCTGCATAAAAAAGAGATCACCCGCCTGCAAAGCAAGATCGGTGAAAAAGGGCTGACGCTTGTACCGCTCAAAGCCTATCTCAAAGCCGGCAAAGTAAAAATCGAACTGGCGCTTTGCAAAGGTAAAGACACGGTTGACAAACGTGAGACGCTAAAGAAAAAAGCCACCGATCTGGACACCCGCCGTGCGTTGCGCGGCCGGTAATTTTTAAAAGTTTCCGCCATGAGAAGCCGCGAAGCCATGAAGTGGGAAGAAACGCTTAAAGGCGTTTTTGACGTCCTTGATCACGAACTCGAAGCCGAATACGGTACGAGGTACATACTCCATCCGTCCCGTCCGGCTCGCGGAGCCACCGCCAATCCGGAGGACGACGGTCTGCTCAACGTTGGTGCGGCTTTTTCAGCAGGCTTCGGCTCGAAATACGGCCCCGGTTATGTCGTCGAAATCCGCCTGTCCACGCTCAGAAATGTACCGGCTGAAGTGCGCGAAGAAATCAAAGGCAAAGTTTTTCAGGGTTTAAAAAATAGACTGCCCGTGGCGTTTCCCGGCAAGGTCCTGCATGTTTCCGAGGAAAACGGCATCATCCGCATTCACGGCGATCTGAGTCTGGACGACTGAGCATCAAAATCGTAGCCCCAGACCGGGCGCCCATTGATGTCCAGGTAAAGCTGTTTCGAATCTTCTCGCCAGCGCAAATTACCTTCGATGTTCGCGGCGGGAACATTCGTATATTCCGGCAGATAAAAAAGTGTATGCCAAAGCCGTTTTTCGCGCACTGCGATTTTGAACCCTGGTTTTGAATAATAATAGATGTGCTGAAGCCGCGCTTCGCGGCTTCCGTCAGGTGCTGCCAGAATCTGGATCGTTTTGGCCGGCGCGGTAAAAATCCGGAACGACACAAACAGGACAAATCCCATCAGCACCAGAAAGCCGATGGCGCGTGCTGGCGACATGCCGCCGAAAAAAGTCCGCTTATGGAATCGATCCATTACTTCTCTTCAACCTGCTCCGTCTGACCTGACAACCGGCCGAAAAACTTTTTGATCTGAAACTTACGGTCAATGTCGTTAAACGAGAGAATGAGCATCGCGCCAATCAGCAGGACGGCGCAGATATTGATGAGTACCGCCTGCACTTTGACGTTTACTTTGCGCCGGGTGATGCCGTGCCAAAGAGAGAAAACAATATGCCCACCGTCGAGCACCGGAATCGGCAGCAGGTTCAGCACCGCAAGGTTGACATTGAGAAAGCGAATCAGCCCGAGCGTATTCATAAGCCCCATCTTAATCGACATGGTAAGCATGGTGAAAATCATGATAGGTCCGCCGAGCCCGCCCGCCGCCTGTTTGGCTTCGGAAGGCGTGACCAGCGCTTTGAGCACCCGGACGATGGCCAGCGCATCATATTTAAGCTGATCGACCGGGTTTCGGTAAAGCATCCACGGCAGCCCGCTGCCGCCGAGTTGCACACCGATCATAATGCGGTCATATTCCTTGTTGTATTCAGGCACGATGGAAAGTTCGAGCGTTGCACCTTTGCGTTCGACAATAAGAGCGGCTGGAACGCCAGCCTCGACCTTTTGCACCAGCCCGGTGAAATGTTCCCATCCAAGCACTGACATCCCATTAAATGTCAGCGCTTTGTCGCCGCTTTTCACACCGGCGCGATCAGCGGGACTGCCTTTGGTTACAGCGCCGAACAGGCAGGGAATGGCGGGCTCAATGCCTTCAATCGTACGTACGCCTTCTTCGCCTTTTACGACCGGAATATTCAGCTGCCGTTCAATACCCGCGTTGCGGATATCAAGAGCAGCGGTATTGCTGTTTTTAAGCAGCGTTTCGACGGTGAAGTCGTACCAGTTTTTAACGGCAGCGCCGTTGACCGTAGTAATCTCATCGCCCTGACGCAGACCGGCGGCGTAAGCGGCGCTGTTGGTTTCAATACTCCCTATGATCGGACGGATTTGTGTGCCGGCATCGTCGCCGGGAATCAGCCAGATGGCGAGCGCCAGCAGAACGGCCAGCACAATATTGCCGAGAGGGCCGGAAACGGCGACCGCTATTTTCTGCCACGGAGAAACCTCCGGATATTTTTCCGCCGAGGCATCGCCCTGGATTTTTTCCATGCCTTCGGGATCGAGCTGCGGAAGCGCGACGTAACCGCCGAACGGAATCCAGCCGATCTTGTAGAGGATGCCGTCCTTCTCCCACTTAAAGATGGCGCGCCCGAAGCCGATTGAAAAAGTTTTGACGACCAGTCCGCAGCGGCGAGCTACAATGAAGTGGCCGAATTCGTGGACAAAAACGGTAACGCCGAAAAGAAACAGCGCCGCGAATACGGTGTAGAAAACAGTCCAGACATTCAGCAGGAATTCAGCCATTAGGAACCATCCGCCTTTCTAGCGCAGGAAAAATTTGATGTAGATGTACATAAAGGGCGCAGCGAACAACAGGCTGTCGATCATATCGAGCATACCGCCCATTCCATGCGCAATCGCGCCGGAATCCTTAATGTCCACCGCGCGCTTAAAGATGGATTCCACGAGATCGCCCAGTGTGCCGATGAGCGGAAGCAGGACGCCGAGAATCAGCGCATGATAAAGAGGAAATGAATATTGCCCGAGCGTGTTTCCTGTACAGAAACACCAGAGTACGCCGACCACGCAGGAGAAAAGAATGCCGCCCAACAGCCCTTCCCAGCTCTTCTTCGGCGAGATGCGCGGAAACAGTTTATGCTTCCCGAAACGTGAACCGATGAAGTATGCGCCGGCATCGCCCCATTTAACCGCCAGCAGCAGATAGAAGGCAGCCCGGGTAGGTTCATCAAGGCTTCCCATCGTGTACAGGCGGACAAAAAAGCTCCACAGAAAGGCCACATAAAGAAATCCGAAAAGCGTGCCCAGCGCATTGCGCAGAGCCTGCCGCGCATCGGTATAACCGAATAACCGGAAAAAGATGACCATCAGAATGATCAGCAGCAGAGACCAGAGCATATCATCGCCGGAGAATCGGGGACAGGGATACTTGGCGACCAGCCAGGTCATGGCGACAAAAAGCAGCCCGCCGGTCATGCCGGCTTTCTTTGACGCCAGCAGATCAGCGCGCGCCATCAGCGCATACACCTCACGCATCGCCAGTCCGCAAACCGCCATCAGACCCAGCAGCACTACAATATTTCCGGCCGGAACCAGCAGAACGGCACTCGAAAGCACAGCCGCAATGATCAGCCCCAGCGTGATTCTTTTTTTATCCATAATGTTCCCCTACTGCGTCACCGTTCCGCCGAAGCGGCGTCCGCGCTGATTAAAAGCTTCCAATGCCTTGAAAAATTCCGGCTCACGGAAATCGGGCCAGAACACATCCGTCACATACAGCTCGGCATAAGAAAGCTGCCAGAGCAGAAAGTTACTCAGCCGCAGTTCGCCGCTGGTGCGGATCATCAGCTCCGGATCCGGCACGTCGGGCAGATAGAGATGCTGCGCCACCGTTTCTTCATTTACCGTTTCCGGATCGAGTTCGCCTTTCGCCGCTTTGCGTGCAATGGCTTTGGCGGCTTCGGCGATTTCGAGCCGGCTGCCGTAGCTCAGCGCTATAATCAGCGTGTATTCATAATCCTTCGCTGATTTTTCCATCAGCTTCGCAAGCTTCTTCTGCACTTTCTCCGGCAAACGCTCAATCTGCCCCATCACCCTCAGGCGGATTCTATTCTTCAGCAGCTCGCCTTCATAGCGATCCATAAAAATCGCCAGCAGGTTCATCAATCCTTCAACTTCATCTTTCGGACGAACCCAGTTTTCGGTACTGAACGCATAAAGCGTCAAAAATTTAACGCCGGACTGCCGAGCCGCGCGGAGTACCGCACGAACCGATTCAGCGCCCTGCTCATGGCCTTTAATACGAGGCAGACCGCGCTGCTGTGCCCAGCGTCCGTTGCCATCCATAATGATCGCGACATGTTCAGGTACTTTTCCGAAGTTTGGAACCTGAGGTTTCATCCTTTTAATTCGATGGTGCTGGCGCGATTCGGCCCTACGGACAGAATGCTCACGGGAACGCCGGTCAGTTTTTCGAGCCAGCGGAGATACTTCTGCGCCTGTTTCGGCAGTTCTTCAAAAGACGTCGCTTCGCGGGTTGAACAGTTCCAGCCTTTGAACTCTTCATAGACCGGTTTGCAGCGCGACAGCTTGCTGATACTGGCCGGAACGGTTTCCACGCGCTCACCGTCACATTCGTAGGCGACGCAGACTTTGATGGTTTCAAAACCGTCGAGCACATCCAGTTTCATCAGCGCCCAGTGGTCGATCCCGCCAATCATCGCGGAGTAGCGCGCAACGACCGCATCAAACCAGCCGCAGCGCCGCGGACGGCCCGTGGTGGCGCCGAATTCGTGCCCGACTTTACGCAACTGTTCGCCGTCGGCATCCAGCAGTTCGGTCGGAAACGGTCCTTCGCCGACGCGGGTAGTGTAGGCTTTGACAATACCGATTACATCGTCAATGCAGTGCGGCGGAATGCCCGCGCCGGTAGCCACGCCGCCGGAGCTGGTGGACGATGAAGTGACAAAGGGATATGTGCCGAAATCAATGTCCAGCATAACGCCCTGAGCGCCCTCGAAAATCACATTATTCGCCGGATCGCGCACGGCGGCGTTAAGCATCGGAACCGTGTCGCAGATGAACGGCTTGAGATAATCAAACGCCACGCGATATTTGGCCGCCAGTTCATCGGCGTTCAGCGGATCGGCACCGAGAACCTGCAGCATGGAGTTTTTGGCCGCGATGCGCTCACGCAGCATGGATTCAAAATCAGCTTCCAGCACATCGCCCATACGCAGACCGGTGCGGTCGGATTTATCGCAATAGGCCGGGCCGATGCCGCGCTTGGTTGTACCGATCTTTTTGCCGGTCGCCAGCCTGGCTTCTTTCGCTCCGTCGAGTTCCTTGTGGTACTGAATTACCAGATGGGCGCGATCGCTGACGAACAGCCGTCCGCGAAAATCAATCCCGCGCTTTTCGAGATCCTGGAGTTCTTCTGCCAGACCGAGCGGATCAACCACCAGACCGTTGCCGATCACACACTGTACGCCGGGACGAAGGATGCCTGACGGAGCCAGATGCAGAACGTATTTCTGGTCACCGATTTCCACCGTATGACCGGCGTTATTGCCGCCCTGATAGCGAACGACCCAGTTCGCGTTAGCGGTCAAAACATCAATGACCTTGCCCTTGCCTTCATCGCCCCACTGCGCGCCGATTAAAACTGTATTTGCCATGCTTAAAATCCCTTGATTCCGGGTTGCGTCTCAAAGGCGCAGAGAGTAGCCCACCGCTCCGGAGGGGTCAATTTCCAAACCGTGTAAAACCGGAAACCGAAAAGTCTATTTGCGGGCAAAGGAAACTTCAACCAGCCGGACTTCGCCTTGGAAGAAGCCGGTTTCCCGGTAATAGGAAAAGTACATCACACGGCCGCCTTCTCTGGAAAATTCGTCGTGCGACAGTCCGGAATAGCACCACTGGTTTGTAGTAACGGGTGGAACGCACTCCACAGTGTCCAGAGGATCAGACCACGGACCTTCAGGGCGTTCCGCCGTGCGGACAGCAATCCGGTTCTTTAGAGGAATACTGTAAACCGCAATATACCGGCCCATCCACTGGTTCCACGAAACACTCAGCATCGGCGCGCCTTCCAGCACCGGAATGGCCGGCTTCCAGTCAGAACTCCATTTGCCGTTACCCGTATAAAACTGCCATGCGGAGCGATCGAGCGCCTGATCGAACGGAACCCGGCCGACAATCACCGGCCATTCCAGCCAGCCGGATTTACACCCGAACGCGTACAGCATCCCGTCTTTTACAACCGCGCCGTGCCCCATCGGCGCATCGCCTTCCGGAAACAGCATCGTCGGATGTTCGGCTTCTGGATTTATCACCGGCCGCACCGGAGATTCTTCAAGCCGGTTCCAGACCGCAATTGAACGTCCGACCGACCGGAAATCCCACTGCCCGTTCGGTCCGCCGTAAATCTTGTCATAGAAAACATACGCCTTTTTACCGTCCGGAGCCGCCACCACCGGGCCGGGCCAAAGTCCCCAGCGGCTCCGCTGATTCTCCGGAACCTCCGGCGTAAAATGTTCCCGGTTATAAAGGTATTCGGTTTCCGTAAACGGCAGGAATTCGCCGGGCACTCCGTTGATATCAACCGGTTCCGTCAGGTTCTGAAGATTATCACGGGCGTCCGGATCGCCGGTATGGCACCAGGTGCTGGTTCGCCACTGAGAACCGTCCGCCCCTTTTTTCTGCATGATGGAATCGCCGAAAACCCAGACGGACTGATTCTGAAAAGCCGCGCTGTAGCCGCCGTCACGGCAGCGGATGACATCCATAAACTCCAGCGGACCGAGGTCGCGCACCGCCTCAACGCGGACGTCCGCAGGAACGCCCGACTTGCGCCACGCCGGTTCAGTTGCACAGCCGATGCATACCAGCAGAACAGGCAAAACCGATAAACTCAGCACGTTGGACTTCATACAGCCTCCCGAAACCGGATTATTTTCGCGGACATTGAACGAAAGAGAAGATAACGTTCCTGACCTTGGAAATGAAATACCCGATTGTAAATCCGAAAACGGTACTGGTTACCGGCTGCTCGTCCGGCATCGGACTGGCGACGGCACGGCTTCTACGCGAACGCGGCTGGCAGGTCGCCCCGACGGCCCGCAAAGCCGCTGACCTCAAAATGCTCCGCGCCGAAGGCTTCGACCCCATCGCGCTGGACGTCACCGATAGCGCTTCGATCGCCGACGCCGCCAACGCCGTACTCGCCCGTTTCGGCGGACAGCTCGGTGCCATGGTGAATAATGCCGGATTCGGGCTGACCTCCGCTGTCGAAGACGCGCCGCGCGCCATGCTCCGCGATGTCTTTGAAGTGAACGTCTTCGGTTTGCAGGAACTGACCAACCGGTTCATTCCCCTTTTTCGCAAACAGGGCTACGGACGCATCGTCAACGTCAGCTCCGTACTGGGCGAACTGAGCCTGCCCTTTGCCGGAATCTATTCGGCGTCAAAGTTTGCAGTCGAAGCGCTTTCCGACGCGCTGAGGCGCGAACTGTTCGATTCCGGCATCGCCGTTTCAATTATTCAGCCGGGACCGATTGAAACCAAGTTTTCGGAAAATCTGGCGCACCGCACCGAGCGCTACGGACTGAATCCCGACTCGCCGTTCACAGCGTTTTATAAGGAAGCGATTGAAACCCGCAAAACAGGCCGCGCAAACCGCACGGCGGGCGCATTCATCAAACCGCCGGAAGCCGTCGCGGAGAAAATTCTAATCTGTCTGGAAAACCGCCGCCCGCCGATCCGCGCCCGCGTCACCGCCGTCGCCTACTTCGGAGCCTTCGTCCGCCGCTTCGTCTCCGTCGCGACGGTTGACCGGATCATGATCTCCAAGCTAAAAAAGCGTATCTGAGATTACTTACCTTTATTTTTCTCGCTCCACTCTTTCAGGCAATCCATGTCCTTCAAAAATCAGAAGTTTAGTTTATAGCGCTGGCGCTGATATTTAGCTGATTTTCGCGTCAAAAAAGGCTTCAGTTTGGAGCCGATTTTTGAAATTCTCTCAGCTCCGCACGGTAAACTGCGGAAACTGAATTTGCACAAACCTCTTTTTTGCCGAAAAGCGGCAGAAAAGCGGCAAATGCGATGGGTCCGAGATGAGAGTTTTCACAGAATTTAAATAGAAACCCGAATCCTCAGGAGAAAGAAACAGGTATGAGTAAGAAAATGGTGACGATTGACGGAAATACAGCGGCAGCGCATGTAGCGTATGCTTTCAGCGAAATCGCGGCGATTTATCCGATCACTCCTTCATCCAATATGGGTGAATATGCAGATGCATGGGCCGCCCAGGGACGTAAAAATATTTTCGGCTCCGTAGTGAGCGTAACGGAAATGCAGTCGGAAGCCGGCGCCGCCGGAGCCGTGCACGGTGCGCTGAGCGCCGGTTCTCTGACAACCACCTTCACCGCATCGCAGGGTCTGCTGCTGATGATTCCTAATATGTATAAGATCGCGGGCGAAATGCTTCCGGCGGTTTTCCATGTTTCGGCCCGCGCGCTGGCCGCACAGTCGCTCTCCATTTTCGGCGACCATTCCGACGTGATGAGCGTCCGCAACACCGGCTGGGCCATGCTGGCCGCCAACGGCATTCAGGAAACCATGGATCTCGCGATCGTCAGCCACCTCTCGACGCTGAAGGGTCAGGTTCCGTTTGTAAACTTCTTCGACGGTTTCCGCACCTCGCACGAAGTGCAGAAGGTTGAAGAAATCTCCTACGATGAAATCAAGGGCCTTCTGGAGCCGGAATTTGTTGAACGCTTCCGCAAGCGCGGTCTGCGTCCTGAGTCGCCGGCGCTGAAAGTCGCTGCACAGAACCCGGATGTCTATTTCCAAGGCCGCGAAACTTCCAATAAGTACTACGATGCTCTGCCGGAAATCGTGCAGGAATACATGAACAAGGTCGCCACAGTAACCGGCCGCCAGTATCACCTGTTCGACTACGTCGGCGCTGCGGATGCCGACAAAGTGATCATCGCAATGGGTTCCGCCTGCGACACGATTGAACAGACCATTAATCAGCTGAACGCCAAAGGCGAAAAACTCGGCCTGTTGAAAGTCCGGCTTTTCCGTCCCTTCTCGGTCAAAGCGTTCGTCGGCTGTCTGCCGAAAAGCGTCAAGAAGATCGCCGTACTCGACCGCACGAAAGAGCCGGGCAACATCGGCGAGCCGCTGTTCCTCGACGTGACTGCCGCCCTCGAAAACAAAGGCATCAAGATCATCGGTGGCCGTTACGGTCTCTCCTCTAAGGATTTCACACCGGCGATGGTGAAAGCCGTTTACGACCACCTCGACGGCGCAGCCTTCCACGGCTTCACGGTCGGCATCAACGACGACGTAACGAACCTGTCCCTCAAGGTCGGCAAGGAACTGAACATCGAAGCCAAAGACGTGGTGAACTGCATGTTCTGGGGTCTCGGCTCAGACGGCACCGTCGGCGCGAACAAGAACTCGATCAAGATCATCGGCGACAACACCGACATGAATGCGCAGGGTTACTTCGTGTATGACTCGAAGAAATCCTACGGCATCACGGTTTCCCACCTGCGCTTCGGCAAGAGCAGCGTCAACTACCCCTACCTGATTCAGCATGCTGACTTTGTCGCCTGTCACAACCCGGCCTACATCGGCCGCTACGACATGCTCAGCTGCATCAAAGAAGGCGGAACCTTCCTGCTGACTTCCGAAATCCCGAGCGATGAGGTGTTCAACCACCTGACGCGCGAAATGCAGGAAATCATCATTCAGCGCAAGATCAAGTTCTACAACATCGACGCACTGAAGATTTCCGTGGAAGCCGGTCTCGGCAGCCGTATTAACACCGTCATGCAGACCGCCTTCTTCAAGCTCTCCGGCGTACTGCCGGAAGACAAGGCGATCGAACTGATCAAGAACGCCATCAAGAAGAGCTTCGCCAAGAAAGGCGAGGACATCATCAAGATGAACTGGGCCTGCGTGGATAAAGCCTGCGCCGCGCTCCAGCAGGTTAAAATTCCGTCTGCCATCACCAAATCCTTCGTTCCGCCGGTACTGATCAACGAAGAACCGGGCTGCTTCGCCAAAGATGTGATGGAGCCGGTTCTCCTGCTTAAAGGTGACCAGGTTCCGGTTTCCAAAATGTCGTTCGACGGCCTGCTGCCGACCGGCACCAGTGCACTGGAAAAACGCGGTATTGCTCCGCGCGTTCCGCACTGGGTTAAAGAAAACTGCATCCAGTGCAATCAGTGCGTAATGGCCTGCCCGCACGCCGTCGTCCGCGCCAAGCAGATCGATCCGAAAGACCTGACGAAGAAGCCGGAAAGTTTCTGCACGGTCAAATCGAACACCAAGAACGACCGGAATCTGGAATACAAGATTCAGGTTTACATCGAAGACTGCACCGGCTGCGGCGTCTGCGTTGAAACCTGCCCGGCCAAGACCAAAGCGCTCGAATTCAAGACGATTGAAGAGGAACGCGAAGCCGGCGAACGCAAGAACGCGGAGTTCTTCGAAGCGCTTCCGGACAATGTGATCGACGGCGCACCGGAAAACACCCTCAAAGGGCTTCAGTTCAAAAAGCCTTTATTTGAGTTCTCCGGCGCCTGCGGCGGCTGCGGCGAAACTCCGTACGTCAAACTGGTCAGCCAGATCTGCGGCGAGCACATGATCGTCGCCAACGCTACCGGCTGCTCCTCCATCTACGGCGGAACATTCCCGGCGATTCCCTACTGCAAGAGCAAAGAAGGCCGCGGCCCGGCCTGGGGCAACTCGCTGTTCGAAGATAACGCGGAATACGGTCTCGGCATGCGCCTGGCGGTAGATAACAACCGCAACATGCTCAAAGTCAAAACCGCGCGCGCCATTGAACTGGGCGTCGACAAAGACCTCGCTGCTGCTATGACCAAAGCGCTCGAAGCCGGCAATACCGCTGGCGATGCCGCTGTCGTTGCACAGAACGCCGTCAAGATGCTTCTGCCCGGCGCACTCAAAGCCGCTTCGGGCGAGCTGAAAGAAGTACTGGCCAAGATCACCGAACTGCAGGATTTCTTCGCTGACAAGAGCGTCTGGATCTTCGGCGGTGACGGATGGGCCTACGACATCGGTTACGGCGGACTCGACCACGTAGTCGCTTCCGGCAAGAACGTGAATATTCTGGTGCTCGATACCGAAGTGTACTCCAACACCGGCGGACAGATGTCCAAGTCCACCCCGATCGGCGCGGTCGCCCAGTTCGCCGCCGCCGGAAAACGGGTCGGCAAGAAAAACCTCGGTTTCATGTGCATGAGCTACGGCTATGTATACGTCGCCTCGGTTTCGATGGGTGCCAACCGCATGCAGACACAGAAAGCGCTGATGGAAGCGGCCGCCTATAACGGTCCGTCGATTGTCATCGCCTACGCCCCGTGTATTGCGCACGGTATCGACATGATGAAAACTCAGGTCGAAGAAAAACGGGCTGTGGACTGCGGTTACTGGCCGCTGTACCGTTACAACCCGGCCGGAGAAGAAGGCAAACGCTTCACCTGGGAATGCAAGCCGCCGACCAGCAGCTTCCAGGACTTCATCCGCAGCGAGCGCCGCTACAGCGCACTGCTCAAGGCCGCCCCGCAGGAAGCGGAAGCGATCTTCAAGCAGGCGGAAGAAGATGCCAAACGCCGTATGGCATTTATGGAAAATCTCGGTAAAATGATGTAATCAGTGAACAAAGGAGATATCCGATGAAAAAGTTCAAATGCATACCTTGCGGTTACATTTACGACCCGGCGGTTGGCGATCCGGATAACGGCATCGCTGCCGGCACGGCATTTGCCGACCTGCCTGCAGACTGGGTTTGCCCCGAATGCGGCGTAGGTAAAGACTACTTCGAACCGGCTGAATAAAACAGCCGGCTCGAATACCGGCAAGAGGCGACTGATCGTGAATTTAAAAACCACTTACATGGGGCTGGCTCTTAAAAACCCGATTATTGTCGCTTCCTCGCCGGTATCACAGAACATTGACGACCTCCGCAGGGCGGCCGATGCCGGCGCTGCGGCGGCTGTTATGTTTTCTCTGTTCGAAGAGCAGGTTGGAAAACCGGATCATCCGTATTTTCCATCCAAAGAAGATTACACCATCTGTCCGGATGCTTATTTTGAACACCTTCATCAGGCTGTTGAACGCACTGATATCCCAATCATCGGGAGTCTCAACGGAGTCACAACAAAGGGTTGGGAAACGCATGCCCGCAAAATTGAACAGACCGGTGCAGCGGGACTGGAACTGAACATCTATCATGTCGCCGCCAACCCCGACGAAACCGGTGCCGATATTGAAAAACGACATCTCGATATTCTGAACGCCGTCAGAAGCGCTGTGAAAATCCCCGTTGCCATGAAGCTCAGCCCCTATTTCAGTTCGCTGGGAAACATGGCCAAACAGTTTGATGAAGCGGGGGCCGACGCGCTCGTCCTTTTCAACCGCTTTTACCAGCCCGACTTCAACCTCGATTCAATGGAAGTTGAAGCAACCCTTGATCTCAGCACGCCCGCTGAAATCCGTCTGCCGATGCGCTGGATCGCCATGCTGCACGGAAAACTAAAAGCTTCGCTGGGCGCCGCCATCGGCGTGCGGACCGGCGCAGAAATTGTCAAATACCTGCTGGCCGGAGCCGATGCGGTTCAGATCGCCTCCATTCTTCTCAAAAATGGACCGGGATACACCGGCACACTGATTTCAGAACTCAAAGAATGGATGCAAATCAAGGAATACGACTCTGTGGATCAGCTGAAAGGCGCTATGAGCCAGCGGGCTGTTCCCGATTCCGATGAGTTTGAACGCGCCAATTACATTAAAGTAATTGAAACGTATAAGCACAGCCGGGTCTGACCACCGGTTTCGCAGGATTTGGAAAAAAGTTTTCGAACATTGGGAACTATTCTTTGGACAACCCCGCGCGCCATCCTTAAAGTGCATTCCCGTAGCAAGCAATCTAAACCGTGACTATGGGAAAGCAAATGGCCAAATATCTTATCGTAACCGGCGGCGTCGTATCTTCACTCGGCAAAGGCATCACCGCCGCATCTATCGGACGTCTCCTGATCAACCGCGGACTGAATATCCGCATGCTGAAACTCGACCCCTATCTCAACGTTGACCCCGGCACCATGAGCCCCTACCAGCACGGTGAAGTGTATGTCACCGACGACGGTGCCGAAACCGACCTCGACCTCGGCCACTACGAGCGCTACACCGGCCAGCCGACCTCACAGAAGAGCAATATCACCGCCGGCCGCATCTACTGGGATGTTCTTCATAAAGAACGGCGCGGCGATTACCTCGGCGCCACTGTTCAGATGATTCCGCATATCTCCAACGAAATTAAATTTAAAATCCGCCAGCTCGAATCCGAAAACCCCGATGTAATCGTCATTGAACTCGGCGGCACCGTCGGCGACATCGAAGGTCTGATCTTTCTCGAAGCGCTGCGGCAGCTCGGTGCGGATGTCGGCCGCGACAATTCCATGTACATTCACCTGACCTACGTCCCGTATATCCAGGCCGCTAAAGAGGTCAAAACAAAACCCACTCAGCAGAGCGTCGCCAAACTGCGTGAAATCGGCATTCTGCCGCATATCCTTGTCTGCCGGACTGAAGTGGATCTGACGGAGGAACACATCGACAAGCTGGCCATGTTCTGTAACGTGCCGAAAGAGTGCGTCATCGTCGAAAAAGATGTTGAAACCTCCATCTATGAGATTCCGCTCGTACTGGCCGAACAAGGCGTGGATGAACTGATCCTCAACCACTTCCGCATCGCCAAGCCCGCCAGACCGCTCAAAGACTGGCAGAAACTGATCTCCGTCATCAAAAATCCGAAGGGTAAAGTCCGTATCGGCGTTGTCGGAAAGTATTCGGAACTGCAGGATGCCTACAAATCGATCTACGAAGCGCTCTATCATGGCGGCTATGCCGCGGAATACGAAGTGGAGATTGTAAAACTCCACGCTGAAGAGATTGAAAAGAACCCGGACGTTCTGAAAACCGTCGCAGGCATTCTGATCCCCGGCGGCTTCGGTTCGCGCGGTATGGAAGGCAAAATCCGTGCGGCGCAGTACGCGCGTGAAAATAACATCCCTTTCCTCGGCATCTGCCTCGGCCTGCAATGCGCCGTAATTGAATTCGCCCGCAACGTCTGCGGATTGAAAGGCGCTGACTCCACCGAGTTCGACGAAGAACGCGGCGTAAAGACCGTGCATCCGGTGGTCTGTCTGCTTGAGGAGCAGCGGGCCGTAACACAGAAAGGCGGCACCATGCGCCTCGGCGCCTGCCCCTGCGTTCTTGAAAAAGGCACTAAGTCGTTTACGGCTTACGGCGAAAAGAAAATCTCCGAACGTCACCGTCATCGCTACGAGGTCAACAATAACTACCGCGAGCAGCTTGAGAAAAACGGACTGATCATTTCCGGAAGTAACCCTGACATCGGGGTTGTTGAAATGATCGAGCTTCCAGATCACCCGTGGTACGTCGGCACACAGGCGCACCCTGAGCTGAAAAGCCAGCCCGTTCTCCCTCACCCGCTTTTCCGCGACTTTGTCGCCGCGGCCATCAAAAACAGTTTATGAAACGCTTCTTTGCCACGGTGCGCGACCTGACGGCTCCGGCAGGAACTTCCGACCCGCTTATTCTGAGCCGCCGGACTCAGTTGCTGTCGATCTGGGAAGGCTCCCTCTGGGCCGTCATGTGGGGTTTCGGAGAAACCTACATTGCACCGTTTGCGCTCTTTCTGCACGCCGGTAATCTTGCTATGGCATTCGTCGGAACCGGGCCGGTACTGATTTCAGCCGTCGCACAGCTTGCCGGTGCCGCCGCGCTTGACCGGACAGGACGGCGCATGCCGCTCATTCTGGCAGGAAGTACCATACAGGGAGCCGCGTATCTGCCGCTTTTTATTCTCCCTCTCCTGCTGCCGGCACACAACATACTGATTTTTCTGGTTGTGGTAACCATCTGTTTCTTTTCAGCCGGATTCGCTGTTCCTGCCTGGATGAGTCTGATGGGTGACGTGACCGACCCGGCAGACCGAGGGCGCTATTTCTCAAACCGCACCCGCGTCATCATGTACACCATGTTTGCGTCCATGCTGCTGGCCGGCTGGATTATCAACCGGTGGAAAATCGTCTCCAATCCGGCGATAGGATTCGGATTCCTTTTCGGAACGGCCTTTCTGGCCCGCTGTATCAGCATGCTTTTCATGCGACGGCATTATGACGCTCCGCTCCAAAAACCGGAAGACGATGCCTATTTCTCGTTCCTGGACTTCATTCGCGCCACACCGCGTTCCAATTTCGCCAAATTTACATTCATGGTCGCACTGATGAACGGTACCGCGCAGATTGCGTCCCCGTTCTTTGCCGTGTATATGCTCAGAGACCTGCACTGGTCGTATATTCAGTTCACCGTCAACATGGCCGTTTTCCTGCTCGCTCAAACCATGTTTGTCCGCTGGTGGGGGACACTCAGCGACCGGCACGGCAACCGGTCTGTTCTGGTTGCCACCAGCTGTCTGATGCCGCTGCTGCCGCTATTCTGGATTTTCTCGACCAATTACATTGTGCTGCTTTTTGCTCAGATTCTTTCCGGCGCCTGCTGGTCCGGATTCAACCTCGCCGCTTCGAACTTTGTTTATGACGCGGTCTCTCAGGTCAAGCGCGCCCGGGCTTTCAGTTATTATAATCTGCTGAACGGCCTTTTTTCGGTGGCCGGAGCCATGCTGATCGGAGCGCCGATCGCCGAACACGTTCCGGCTGCATTCAAGCTGGGCACGATTCATATCGCGCTGATTTCGTCACTACCCGTTGTCTTCATTGTTTCCAGTATCGCCCGGGCGCTCGCCGCATGGATCATGCTGCCGCAATTCCGCGAAGTGCGCACAGCCGAACCGATTTCCACGATGCGCATCCTGTGGCGGCTGGGCGTCGGACAGCCGATCTTCGGACAAGCCAGTGAATTCATCCCCCGCATACGCAAGCTCTATTCTCCGCCTGAGAAACAGCCGGCTCCTAAAATCCATCTAACTCTCTGATTGCTTTAACCTTGCACAACAAGCGCCTTTATATTTTCATCCTGCTGAAAGCGGAAATGCAAATACAGGAGGCCTTATGCCGGAATCGCCTGCATCACCGAAACTCACCCCGCCCGTTCATCCAGTGCGGGCTTCGGGACTCCTGACTGGAACCTATCTGACCGTTTGTATTCTCTACATCGTCATTTCCAGCACACTGGCCGCCCAGTTTTCAGTATCGCTGGCCGATATGAAGCGGATCGAGCTATTCAAAGGAATTCTGTTTATCGTACTGACAGGATTGCTGCTGTTCTTTTTTTCACTCCGGCTTTTCCGGCAGGCAGCCCGGCGTGAAAAAGAACTTCAGCAGCACCGCGAAGCCCTGCTGGCGGCTGAACGGCGCGCCACAGCCGGCCTGTTCGCCGCATCCCTCGCACACGATATCCGCAATGTACTGACCGTCTGCAACTGTGCGATCGCTTCCATCTCTGAAAAAAACAATCCGGTGTTTGAACATCTCAGCGCGGCCTGCAGCCGGCTGAATCAGCTTTCCAGCCAGTTGCTGGACATGGGACAGGAAACACATACCTGTGAATTCAAGACCGTCGAGCTGATGCAAATTATCCGGGAAACCAAAGAGCTGGCTTCGGAACACACCAAAGCTCACCACTGCCGCATATTAATTGAAGGACCGGAACAGTTGGAACTGCACGCCAATCCGCTGCTGCTCCACCAAATGCTCTTAAACCTTGTACTGAACGCTGCCGACGCCGGCTGCAACCGTGGAACCGTGTTGATCCGCGCCGTTCCGGTTCCGAATAACGTGATAATCGAAGTGCATGATAACGGGCCGGGTATTCCGGCATCCGACCGCGAAAAAATATTCCGCTCCTTCTATACCACGAAACCGGACGGAACCGGTCTGGGGCTTCTGGCCGTACAGGCCTGCGCTAAAATACACCAGGGTTACATCCAGGTGCTTTCTTCCGGACTGGGCGGAGCCTGCTTCCGCATCACGTTACCGCTTCACGCTACAAACGGAAACCAAACGGCCTGACCGTTTTATTCCGCCCGGCAGAGCAATCCTTTGAGGTAAGCGCCTTCGGGAAAGTTCAGAGCAACCGGATGGTCGGGCGACTGGTTTAAGACCGCCAAAATCTGTGCGTTGCGACCGGCATCAAGCGCGGAGTCAGCAACGATTTTCTGAAACAGCGGCATCTCCATGTGACCGGAGCAGGAAAAGGTAAAGAGCAGTCCGCCCGGACGCAGCAGTTTGAACGCCAGCAGATTGATGTCCTTGTAGCCGCGCGCGCCCTTTTCGAGCTGCCCGCGCGACTCCACAAACTTCGGCGGATCGAGAATGATCAGATCAAAGTCGCGGCGCGAGTCGCGGAAGCGGCGCAGTTCCTTGAACACGTCGCCGCAGATATATTCCGACTTTGCCGGATCGAGGCCGTTAAGCTCTGCGTTCTTCCGTGCAATCTCCAGTGCCGGCTCCGAACTGTCCATCTGCAGAACATGCTTCGCGCCGCCGAGCAGTGCGGCCACGCCAAAGCCGCCGGTGTAGGAAAAGCAGTTGAGCACGTCGCGGCCCTCGGCCCAGTCACACACGGCGGCACGGCTGTCGCGCTGATCGAGGTAGTAGCCGGTTTTGTGTCCGGCTTTAATATCCACCAGCAGGCGCATTCCGTTTTCCTTGATTTCGATATGTTCCGGCGGCTCGGAACCGGCCAATACGCCGCAACGGGACGGCAAACCTTCCTTCTCGCGCACCGAAACATCCGACCGCTCATAGATTGAAAGGCCGGGGAACATTTCCTGCAGCAGTTCAACAATCGTGTTTTTCCAATGTTCGGAACCGGCGGAAAGAAACTGGCAGACAATCCAGTCGGCGTAACGGTCGATGATCAGACCGGGAAGTCCGTCGGATTCGGCGGCAACCAGACGAACCGCATTGGATTTTATATTCCAGCGGGCGGAAACAGCATTTTGCAGCTTCGTACGGAAAAAGGCGGTGTCGATGATTGTCTCCGGATTGAAACTCCAGACACGCAGAGCAATCTGCGACTGCGGCGACCACGCCGCCTGAGCCAGCGGTTTGCGGTCGAACGAACAAACCGTCACGGTTTCGCCGACGCCCGGCGCGCCTTCGACGCGCTCAATCGCGCCGGAAAAAATCCACGGATGCCGCTGAAGCAGATTTTTCTCGCGGCCTTTTTTTAGAATAATAGAACTCATGTGCGTGTCTTAGCTGTAGAGTGAAACCAAGTCGAACTTAATCCGCCAATGCATCAACTTCTTCCAATTTTGCTTTGGCCATGCAGAGACGATCCAGAAGCATTTGTCGATTTTCAACTTTCCGATTTATGAACATCGGACTCGGATGCGGACATTTCTCAATTATCAATAATGGACGGATTCTCTTCAGGTAATCCTCTGCCTTTTGAGCCTTACGGCCAACCAAGACGATTTCGCGAAGTCGGGGCAACAGACTAAGCAACTCTTCTAAGGATTTAATACCAGAGGATATATCAGACGTATTGGCAGGTCTGATTTTAGTCGCTGTGCCTATGTACCAAGGAACAATATTCCAAAGAATGGAACGTTTTCTGGGAATACCTGCCTCGGTCAACAGTTCGAAAAAGTTCTTTGCCGTTTCATCAGGATTGTTACGGGAAACAAAACCGGAATTACGAGCCTTTGGCCCAGGGGCCTCAAGCAGAAACAAAACCTCTGCGTATATTCCTCCATCCCATGGATCAAAGAATGGAATTGAGGCATCAGAACCAATATTAGTCCGTAACTTTCTTACAAACTCGGTGAGCGGTGCAGTGTGCGACTGTTCCATCTCCTCCAGCCGCGAGGCAAGAGCCTCGGACTGGCCAAGCAACTTTGGTTGATCCTCGTACATTTTGGCCTAAATAAAAAGTTTTCCAAATGCTTGGAAAAATCGCAAGGGCTAACAGACGATGCGGGCGAACTTGCGTTTGCCGACTTTAAGAATCATTCCGTCGGCAGGCGTAATGACCGCTTTGACGTCGGAAATCTGTTCGTCGTTGATGCGCACCCCGCCCTGCTGGATAAGGCGGCGGGCTTCGCTGTTGGACGGCGCAAAACCGGCTTTCATGACGAGGTCTATGATTCCGGTATCTCCAACCAGCTTCAGATCGGGCATATCATCCGGCAGTTCATTCTTGGAAAAGATGCGGGCGAATTCTTCCGAAGCTTTCTGTCCTTCGCCTGCGCCGACAAAACGGTCGACCACACAGCGACCCAGCTCATCTTTGACAGCGCGCGGATGCAGTTCGCCAGAAGCGACTTTGGCCTGCATCGTTTTGATCTCTTCCGGTTTACGGCAGAGGATGTGCAGGAAATACTTCCACATCAGCTCGTCGCTGACGCTCATCAGCTTGCCGAACATATCTTTTGCGCACTCGTTGACGCCGACGTAGTTGCCCAGGCTCTTGCTCATTTTCTGCACGCCGTCGAGTCCTTCGATCAGCGGCAATGTCATAACGACCTGCGGTTCCTGTCCGTAAACCTTCTGTAATTCGCGGCCGAGCAGAAGATTAAAAAGCTGGTCGGTTCCGCCGAGTTCGACGTCGGCTTTGACCATGACGGAGTCATAGGCCTGCACCAGCGGATAGAGAAATTCGACGAGCGAGATCGGGCGGTTATCGGCGTAGCGCTTGGAGAAATCGTCGCGCGCCAGCAGCTGGGCGACAGTGACGTGCGCGGAAAGGCGGATCACATCTTCAAACTTCATGCCGCCGAGCCATTCGGAATTAAAACGTACTTCAGTTTTCGCCGGATCCAAGATTTTAAAAACCTGCTGTTTGTAGCTTTCGGCGTTGGCGGCGACCTGTTCGCGCGAAAGCGCCGGGCGGGTGGCAGACTTGCCGGACGGATCGCCGATCATGCCGGTAAAATCACCGATGATGAAAACCACGGTGTGGCCCGCATCCTGAAACTCGCGCAGCTTGTTCAGGCCGACGACATGACCGAGGTGAATGTCCGGCGCGGAAGGATCGGCACCGTATTTGATACGCAGGCTTCGTTTTTCCTTCGCGGCGGTTTCAAGTTTGCGTTTGAGTTCGCCGGTGGAAAAAAGGTCCACATGGCGCGCGGTGAGCTGGTTGAGCTGTTCGTCTGTATTCATAAGTTGCCGGAGAATAAAAAAACCCGCAGGCGTTTACAACCTGCGGGTTTATAAATCAGAGATTAATTCTCTGCTTTATTCGCCTTTCTGGCCGGGATGCCACTCTTCATTGCCGGTCAGAAGACCGTCAAATGCTGAGGAGAGGTCAACCAGCTCTTCGCCGGGACGCAGACCGGTGAGCAGCTCTTCGCTGATCTCGAAGTCTTCGTCCGCGATCTTGGCCGCTTTGATGCTGAGACCGATACGGTGTTCAACCGGATCAATCTTGACGATACGGGCTTCGACCTGGTCGCCGATGTTGAGCACATCTTTGACTTTTTCGACGTGAGCATCGCTGATCTGGCTGATGTGCACCAGACCGTCGATACCGTCTTCGAGTTCAACAAACGCACCGAAGTTGGTGAGCTTGGTGACCTTGCCGGTGATCTTCTGGCCTTCTTTGTAGGCGTCGGTGATGCGCGCCCACGGATCTTCCTGAGCCTGTTTGAGGCCGAGGGAGATGCGCTGGTTGGTGGCATCGATTTCGAGTACGATGGTTTCGACTTCTTCGCCTTTCTTGAGGACTTCGGAAGGATGATTGATCTTGCGCGTCCAGGACATATCGGACACGTGGATCATACCATCAACGCCTTCTTCGATTTCTACGAAGGCACCGTAAGAGGTGAAGTTACGCACTTTACCACGGACCAGTGAACCGATCGGGTATTTGTGTGCAGCGACTTCCCACGGATTTTCTTCGGTCTGGCGCATACCGAGCGAGATCTTCTTATCTTCGGTATTGATCGACAGAACAACGGCGTCAACTTCGTCGCCGACTTTGAGGACGTCGGAAGCGCGCTGAATACGTTTGGTCCATGAAATTTCGGAAACGTGAACAAGGCCTTCAACGCCTTCTTCGACTTCAACGAACGCACCGTACGGAGCCAGGCTGACAACCTTACCGTGTACGCGGGTGCCGATCGGGTATTTAGCGTCGATGTCCTGCCACGGATTGGAAAGCGTCTGCTTCAGGCCGAGCGAAATACGTTCTTTGTCGAGGTTGATGTCGAGGATCATGACTTCGATCTCGTCGCCGACTTTGACCATTTCGGTCGGATGATTGATACGGCCCCAGCTCATGTCGGTGACATGCAGCAGGCCGTCGATACCGTCGAGATCCACGAACGCACCGAAGTCGGTGATGTTCTTGACCGTGCCCTTGCGGAGCTGGCCGACCTTGATTTCGCCGAGCAGTTTGAGTTTCTGTTCGCGGCGGGTTTCTTCGATGATCTCGCGGCGGGAAACAACAATGTTTTTGCGCTCTTTGTTGATTTTGATGATTTTGACCTGGAGCGTTCTGCCGATATAGTCGTCGAGGTTGCGGACCGGAATGACGTCCACCTGCGAGCCAGGCAGGAATGCATCAGCTCCGATGTCGACAATGAAACCGCCTTTGATGGCACGGGTGATCGTACCTTCAACCAGGCTGCCTTCTTCGCAGTCGTTGACGATATGATCCCACTTGCGCTGCTGTTCCGCGCGCTTCTTGCTGAGAACGACCATACCGTGGTCATTTTCCAGGCTTTCGAGGAAAACTTCGATTGTGTCGCCGACTTTAACTGCGTCGACGTCTTCGAATTCATCGCCGTCTACAATACCTTCCGATTTGTAGCCGATATCGACGAGAACTTCGTCGTCTTGAACACGAAGTACTTTACCGGGCACGATCGAGCCGACGGTGAAGTCCTTCAGGGTGTTGCTGTACATTGCATCGATGGCGGCTGCATCTTGTCCGATTGAAAAGCCATCGGTTTTGAGTGTCTGTTCCATGGTTTCTGTTTTCTGTTCTATCCGGCGACGTCCGCATCCGCATTGCACGGTGCGCCCCGTCCCGGGGTTGTGTCTTTTTCCGCAGAACCTGCTCACGGCCACCCGGCCGGTTAGCTCACAAACCTGCGGTTTGTAAAAGAGCGGAAATCATAGTTAGCCGGGCCGTAAAAACAAGGCTCAAATGCGCTTTTAAACCTCATATATTCGGAGCCGGAACACGGCTGCTCCTCCAGCTTTCGGAGGTCAGGAAAGCGTAAGAATTTCCGGCACAGCTACGCCGACAGCGACAGTATGTTCAAAGTGCGCCGAGGCGCTTCCGTCGCAGGTGACGGCAGTCCAATTGTCATCCAGAACTTTTACTTTCGGCCCGCCGATATTAACCATCGGTTCAATGGCGAGCGTCATGCCGGGCTTAAGCTTCGGCCCTCGGCCGGGTCTTCCGAAATTCGGAATCTGCGGATCCTCATGCATATCTCGACCAATGCCGTGACCAACAAATTCGCGCACGACAGAAAAGCCTGCCGCCTCGACAACGGTCTGAATGGCATGGGAAATATCTCCCAGATGATTGCCGGCCACCGCTTTGGCTATGCCGGCATCGAGCGCGGCTTTGGTAACCTGAAGAAGCCTCTTTTTCTCACCGCTGATTTCTCCTGCCGCCACAGTAACCGCAGTATCGCCAATAAAACCGCCAAAGGTAATACCAGTGTCGATGCTGACGACATCGCCTTCGCGAATAACCCGTTTGCCGGGGATGCCGTGAACAACCTCTTCATTGACAGAGCGGATGATTTCAAAGGCGGCATTACCCAGCTCAATCGTAGTTATACCTGGGAGGACCATCGCAGCGATTTCGTCCCGGACACGCGCCGTCATACGGTTAACCCGGCGCATCGCATCGAGCTCAACTGGGGTTTTGATTACTATCATCAGAACCCTTATACGTTGAGAATACTAAGAACGAGAGCGTCGGTTTCCGCCGCACTGCCGCCAGCAGCAACTTCGCGAAGAAGCCCCTGCTGCTGATAGTAGCTAATCAATGGGGCCGTCTGCTTCTCGTACACTTCAAGCCGCTTGAGAATAGTCGCTTCGCTATCGTCAGCGCGCTGGCAGAGCTCGCCGGCATCCAGATCACAAATGCCATCTTTTTTCGGAGGACGACTGGTCATATGGTAAACGGTGCCGCAAATCTTACAGATGCGGCGTCCGGTGAGGCGCCGCAAAATTATTTCGCGCTGAACAGCCAGATCAAATACGTGGTTGATGATTCCACCCTGTTTTTCAAACAGCTGATCCAGCCCTTTGGCTTGATCAATCGTGCGCGGAAATCCGTCAAACATGAAGCGGGCATCCGCCGGCTCTTTGGAAATTCGCTCTTCGATAATGCGAAGGATAACCGCATCAGGAACGAGGTGCCCGGCGTCCATGAATCCTTTGGCCTCGAGTCCGACCGGCGAACCGGCCAGAATAGCGGCACGAAGCATATCGCCGGTAGAGACATGAATGTAACCGGTTTGCTTTTTGAGGAATTCAGCCAGAGTGCCTTTGCCGGCACCAGGGCCGCCAAGGAGGATGATCGCTTCCATCGCCTACCTTCTTCCGGATTTCAGTTTTCCTTTTTTCAAAAATCCGTCGTAGTGGCGCATCAGTAAGTGAGACTCGATCTGGCGCATCGTATCGAGCATAACCCCAACGATAATAAGCAGACTGGTGCCGCCGAAAAAGGATGCAACCATCGCAGGAATGCCGAACTGGTTACCCATAACGGTGGGAAGCACAGCGATACCCGTCAGGAAAACAGCTCCCGCCAAAGTAATGCGGGTCATGGTGCGGTCAAGAAATTCTGCGGTCGATTTTCCGGGACGAATACCGGGAATGTACCCTCCGTATTTTTTAAGGTCATCGGCAATCTGTACCGGGTTAAACTGTGTAGCCACCCAGAAATAGGAAAAGAAAAGGATCATCAGGCCGTAACAAACCATATAGAGCCCTGTTCCATAGCCCAGCGCGGCACCAAGCTGTTTAGCAAAGGCCCAAGGCATCATATTAAATATTTTTTCAGGGAACATCAGAATCGCCTGGGCGAAAATGATCGGCATAACGCCGGCGTAGTTAACGCGCAACGGCATAAACGTGTGCTGGCCGCCGTAAACTTTATGTCCCACGACACGCTTTGCATATTGAACCGGGATTTTCTGCTGCGCTTGTGTGACGGCAATTACTACCGCGATAACAGCCAAAACCATGATAAGCAATGTAGCCGCCATAAAGGGAGAATGGCGTACAACACCATCAACCGGTTTAAACATACTGATCATTGCGCTTACCGCGGTCGGCATACGACTCACGATATTTACAGTGATAATCATAGAGATACCGTTGCCGATTCCGCGTTCAGTGATCTGCTCGCCAAGCCACATCAACAACAATGTTCCGGTGACCAATGTCATGGTCGTAAGCAATTCGAACCCGAACCCTGGAATACGTACAACATCAGCCGGGAAATATAAATGTCCGCTTTCGAGCGCACGCGCGATCAGAAACCCCTGAAAAGCGCAAAGTGCCACGGTTAGGTAACGGGTATACTGGGTGATTTTTGCCCGTCCGGCTTCGCCTTCGCGAACCAGCTTTCCGAGAGCAGGAACAACTGCGGTCATCAATTGAATGATGATTGAAGCGCTGATGTAAGGCATAATGCCCAGCGCACCGACTGCGCAGTTTGCCACAGCACCGCCGCTGAACAGGTTGAACATATCAAGAAATCCTGTGCCTTGTCCGGCAGAGGATTTAATGTAGTTGCTGATCATGCTGAAGTCCACACCCGCAATCGGAATGTCAGAAATCAAACGGCACAAAAAGATCACGCCTAAAGTGAAAAGTATCCGCTGGCGTAATTCCTGAATCTTGAAGCTGTTGACGAAGGCGGAAAGCATCGTTTACCCCGCTAAATTTATGGGTCAGACTATTTCGCAAGTACCGCCGGCGGCTTCGATTTTCTCTTTGGCTGTAGCGCTGAATGCGCAGGCTTTGACCGAGAGTTTTTTCGAAATTTCGCCGTTACCAAGTACTTTAACACCGTCCCACTGGCCGTTAACCAGCTTGACCTGGCGCAACAAGTCCAATGTGATCACCGTGCCGGCTTCAAAGGCATTCAGAGCCGCAACATTTACCGGAGCGAGTACTTTGCGGGTATAGTTGCTAAAGCCGCGTTTAGGAATACGGCGAGCCATCGGCATCTGTCCACCTTCGAAAAGCGGTTTATGTTTGTGTCCAGAACGGGCGTATGCACCTTTGTGTCCGCGTCCGGAGGTCTTCCCTTTTCCGGAAGCCCGGCCGCGACCGACGCGCATTTTCCGGTGTGTAGAACCTTTTGCAGGCTGAAGTGAATGGAGTTCCATTTTTAAAAACCTCTTAATTTATTTTCCGCGAGCCGCGAGTGCCGCTTCGCGTGTACGCAGAGTGGCAAGGGCCGCCATGGTGGCTTTGGTTACGTTCAATTTATTGCTGCTGCCGAGCGATTTCGCGAGCACATCGCGTACGCCGGCAAGTTCGAGTACTGCACGGCAGGATCCGCCAGCAATTACACCCGTACCTTCAGACGCCGGACGCAGGAGAACCTGTGCACCGCCGAATTTACCTGTCGTTTCATGCGGAATTGTAGTACCGCGCATCACAACCGGTGTCATGGCCCGTTTGGCTGCCTCGCCGCCTTTGCGAATCGCATCGGCCACTTCGTTGGCTTTGCCTAGGCCGTAACCGACCCGACCGGCGCCATCGCCGACGACAACCAGCGCGCCGAAGCTGAAACGGCGTCCACCCTTCACCACTTTCGAATTGCGGTTGATGTGAACGACGCGTTCTTCAAACTCCGACTTCACTTTTTTTTCTGCTGATTTTTCAATCACTTCGAGCAACTCCTCATTTACATAAAACTAAAACTGAAGGCCGGCTTCACGTGCACTGTCAGCCAGCGCACGCAGACGCGATCCGTAGGCAAAGCCGCCGCGGTCAAAAACAACCTTGGAGACACCCTGTTCTTTGGCTACTGCGGCCGCTTTGATTCCCAGAGCTTTGGCGGTATCCACTGTGCACCTTTCGCCCAGCGATGAAACTGAACAAAGAGTTTTCTGCGCGGCATCGTCGATGACCTGCACGTAAATATAACGGTTGGAGACATAAACAGCCATGCGCGGGCGCTCGGCAGTCCCCTGTACCTTGTTCCGCAAACGAAGATGTCTGCGCTTCCGATAATCTGATTTGTTTTTGACCTTCATGATTAAGCCACTGCCTTACCTTCTTTGCGCCGAACCTGTTCACCTTTGTAACGCACCCCTTTGCCCTTGTACGGTTCTGCGGGAGCGAATGCGCGAATGCGCGAAGCAACCAGACCAACCAGAGCCTTTTCGTGCCCTGAAACTTTTAAATCGGTTGCCCCGGCGACTTCGACTTTGATTCCTTCGGGGATTTCATATTTGATGTCGTGCGAGAAACCGAGCGAAAGAACCAGAATTTTTCCCTGTAACTGCGCTTTGTAGCCGACGCCCTGGATTTCAAGTTCTTTGACGTATCCGCTCTGCACACCGAGAATCATATTCTTGATCGTGTTGCGAATCGTTCCGTGCAATGCACGGGCTTCTTTGGTTTCATTTTTGCGGCCGACCGACACCCGGCCGCCTTCAACCGCCACCGTAATCAGTGCAGGAATCTGCAGAGTGCTCTGCCCCTTGGCGCCTTTAACCGTGACGACATTCCCGCTCAGCGTCACTTCCGCACCGCCAGGAACCGTTACAGGCATTTTTCCTATTCTAGACATCGTTACAACCTCAATTTGAAATTACCACACATAACAAAGCACTTCGCCGCCCACATGGGCTTTGCGAGCTTCTTTATCGCTGAGCATACCGGAAGAGGTACTCAGAATCGCCAGACCGATACCGCCGAGTACGCGCGGGACATCATCCGCCATCACATAATGGTGACAGCTCGGGCGGCTGACGCGACGCAAGCCCTGAATAACCGGCTTTTGATCGTCCTGATATTTAAGATGGAGAACCAGTGTCGGTTTACCTTCAACCTTCTCGGTGGTGTAATCCTTGATGTACCCCTCCTGTTTAAGGATACGGGCCAGCTCGCTCTTCATCTTGGAATGCGGCATCTGAACCTTGGTATGCGCAGCCATATTGGCATTGCGAATACGAGTCAGCATATCAGAAATAGGATCGCTCAATATCATTGCTGTTCACCTTTGTTTTTGGCGGTTTCAAACGGCATCCCAAGAAGGCTGAGCAGTTCATAGGCTTCCGCATTGGTTTTAGCCGTTGTGACAAATGTCACATCCATGCCGTGCACCTTGCGGACATGGTCCGGATTAATTTCCGGGAAAATGGTCTGCTCCTTGAGGCCGAGAGAATAGTTCCCGAAACCATCAAACGATTTAGGAGGGATGCCGCGAAAGTCACGAATACGCGGCAATGCAATGTTGATCAGACGATCCAGAAACTCATACATCCGGGCGCCGCGCAACGTCACTTTACCAGCCAGGGAAACGCCCTCACGAAGTTTAAAGTTAGATACGCTTTTCCGGGCTTTAATCGTTACTGGACGCTGTCCGGTGATTTTGGCCAGATCGTCGAGCACTGCCTGCAATGCATCACGGTCATGCTGCATGCCGACGGATACGTTAATATTGATCTTGGAAAGTGCCGGTATCTGCATGCAGTTGCTGTAATTGAACTTCTTCTGAAGCTCAGGCACAACCTGCTCGCGATATTTTTTCTTCATTGTCGGTATCATGGATAACCGCTCCTCTAAATAAAATTAATGCGTTACTCTGCTTTTTTCAGATTTGAAATGTGGATAGAAGCCTCTTTTTCGACTACGCCGCCCTGCGGGTTGTCCTGCGTCTTACGCATGTGCTTCTTCACAAAATTAAGGCCTTCCACCAGAGCCCGACCGGTGCCCGGAAGCACCTGAAGAACCTTGCCGGTTTTCCCTTTGTCATCACCACAGACGGCTTTGACCAAATCACCTTTTTTTATAGCTGCCATAAATCGTTCCCTATCCCTTAAAGCACTTCTGGTGCGAGAGAGACAACTTTCATGAAGTTGCCTTCGCGCAGCTCACGGGCCACTGGGCCAAAAATACGCGTTCCGCGCGGATTTTTAGCTGCATCAATAATGACAGCCGCATTATGGTCAAACCGTAGCACCGACCCATCACGGCGAAGAATTGCCGATTTGGTTCGAACAACTACCGCTTCACAGACCTCGCCTTTTTTGACAATGCCGCCCGGCTGAGCTTCCTTGACCGCCACTTTGATTATTTCGCCAACCTTCGCATAGCTGCGCTTGGTCTTCAGGACCCGGATACACTGAACGCTCCGCGCGCCTGTGTTATCTGCAACATCCAGTCTAGTTTGTACTGAAATCATTTTATTATCCTGCCTTACTTCGAAAGAATTTCGACAAGCCGCCAGTTTTTAAGCCGACTGATCGGACGCGTCTCCATCACCCGTACAACCTGACCGACTTTAGCTTCGTTGTTTTCATCATGTGCATGAATTTTCTTCGTTACACGCAGTTCCTTGCCCAGCAATGGATGCCGGACGCGGCGCTCGATGAGCACAGCGATGGTTTTATTGCCTGCCACACTGCACACGCGACCCTCGCGCACTTTCCGATGACCTCTTGACTCCATCTTTTACCCCTCGGCTTTCGCCGCATGATTCATAACCGTTTTAATGCGGGCCACCGAGCGGCGCACAGCACGGATACGCAGCGGATTTTCCAGCTGCCCCGCAACCTGTTGAAGACGAAGCGTAAACAGCTCCTTCTTCGCATCCTCAAGCTGCTGTTGCAGCTCGACCGTTGTCATATCTGTAAGTTCTTTTACTTTTTTCATTCTATGCTCTCATCTGAAATCAGTGATTCGCATGACGCGTCACAAAGCGCACCCGAATGGGGAGCTTGGTAGCAGCCAGTCGCATAGCAATACGTGCCTGCTGTTCCGTTACACCGTCAAGTTCAAAAAGCATCCGTCCGGGGCGAACTACAGCCACCCAGCCTTCGACACCGCCCTTTCCTTTCCCCATTCGAACTTCCAGCGGTTTCTTCGTAAACGGCTTATCCGGGTAAATCCGAAGCCAGAGCTTCCCTTTGCGTTTCAGGTTGCGGTTGATCGCTACGCGGCAGGCCTCAATCTGAATGTTCGTGATCCATGCGCGCTCCAGCGCCTGCAGACCGTATTCACCGAAAGCCAGTGTTGTACCGGCTTTAGCCATACCGCCGCGGGAGCCCTTCTGGACTTTCCGATATTTAACTCGTTTTGGCATTAAAGGCATTGATCAATACTCCTAAGCTTGCGCCTTTTCTTCCTTCTTACAAATCCACACTTTGATACCGATAGCACCAGCTACGGTGCGTGCAGTTGCAGTTCCGTAGTCGATGTTCGCCCGCAGGGTATGAAGAGGTATTTTACCTTCTTTATAGCTTTCTGCACGGGAAATTTCAGCACCACCAAGACGCCCGGAGGCCAGCACTTTAATACCGTCCGCACCGATATCCATTGCCATCTGAATGGCACGCTTCATTGCTCGGCGATATGAAACGCGGCGTTCCAGCTGCAACGCGATGCTTTCGGCAACCAGCGCGGCATCAAGATCAGGGCTCTTCACTTCATCAATTTCGATGTAAACTTCTTTCTTGGTCATTTTG
>JBGAJP010000055.1:0-14190 GCA_044224855.1 Pontiellaceae bacterium | reverse complement strand
CTGATTCCAAACCGTTCCGGTTCGCGGGCGATTTCGCTGTGGGCGGTCAGCGCAAAACGGTGCCAGTAAGCCGAGTGCAGAATCCCCTCTTCCATCAGACGACGAACGGTTTCCAATCCCTGGAAGGTTTCATCCAGCGTTTGCGTCGGAAAGCCGTACATCAGGTAGGCGTGCGTCATGATTCCGGCGTCGGCGAAGTCCGCGAGCACTTCTTCGGCTCCGGCGACGGTGATGCCTTTTTTCATCAGCTGGAGCGTGCGGTCAAAGCAGGTTTCGAGTCCGCCGGTGACGGCGATACATCCGGCGGCGGCCATTTTTTTGATCCGCTTTTTTGAAAACCGTTTTTCGAAGCGGACATTGCCCCACCACTCTATCTTCAGGCCGCGGCTTAGGATTTCGTCGCACACGCCGTCGAGCAGTGCGGGCGGCAGTGCTTCGTCGGCGAAGTGGAATCCGTTAAAGCCGGTCGCGGCGATGACCGATTCCATCCAGTCGCAGATGGTGGACGGACGCGCCGGATCGTAGCGGCAGATGTAGTCGATGGAGGTATCGCAGAACGCGCACCGGCTCCAGTTGCATCCGTGCGCCAGCACCAGCTTGTTCCAGCGTCCATCCGACCAGAGCCGCGTGACGGGATTGAGCATTTCAAACAGTCCAAAATAGCGGTCGAGCGGCAGGCCGTCATAGACCGGCGGCGGAAGCCGGTCGTGCGCAACCGGCGGTTCGCCGCAGTCATAAAAATGGACGACTCCATTCTCACGCACAAACGTACGCACATACCTTTCCACTCCCCCGTCCTCAGCGATCCGCAACAGCGGAAGCATTCCACTGTCGAGCGTGATGAAATCGACATAATCAAAGACAGCCGGATCGGTCAGCTCGCGCAGTTCGGTATTCGGATAGCCGCCGCCAAGCACGATGCGTATTCCCGGACGGGTCTGCTTAATGCGCCGCGCAACCGCCAGCGCACCGAACAGACAGCCTGGAAACGGAACGGTGATGGCAACCAGCTGCGGATTGTGTTTCTGAATCTGTGCGTCGGTCAGTTCTTCCAGCCATTGCTGGAAGAGCAAGGCCGGCGGGACGCCGGCGGGACATATTGCCGCCGTCCCGGCGGCTGAGGAGCGTATCGCAGGCTTCCAGCCTGCCTTGGACTCCAGCGCCTCTTGAATCTTTCCAAAGTCCGGCAAGGAAGCGGCGAGATGCTCGGCGTAGCGGGAAAAGCCGAAGTGCGGGTCGAGCAGTGCGGCGGCTTCGGCGATGTCGTCGAGAAACAGACTGCATAGATGGCGGGCGCGGTCGTGTTTATCGAGTCCGCGGAAGTTCCAGCCAAACTGTTTTTCCTGTTCCCATGCGCGCAGAAGATTCGGCCCTTCCGGCAGTGCGCCGCGCTTCGCCAGCCGTTTGGCGGCGGACGGTTTACGGTCCTGCAGAAATTCAATTACGTCGCCGATAATCGCACGGTATTCCTCTTCGAGTGCCAGAAATCCGGCAACAGCATTACTGTAGCCGCGGTCGTTGACCGCGGATCCCTGACCGCCCCCACCGTGGGCGGCTACAATGAGCGAGCGGCAAAGTTGCGCGATACCGTCATCGGAAAACAGTTTGAGCAGCAGTTCGAGCGAAAGATCGGCCTGTACCGCTTCCTGCCCGCAAAAACGAAGCCACGCCGTCAGGATCGGCGTCGCCGCGTACGGCGTGTTCGGTTGCAGCAGCGGAGGTGTAACTAACAGGGTTTTCATAAATCCAAAGCACGAAACCCTAAATCCGAAACAAATTCAAAACATCAAATCAGAATGTTCCAAACCGGTTTCGGATTTCGATATTAGAAATTCGAGTTTCCGGTGCGGCACAGCCGCGCCGGTTAAGTTGTCTGCGCGCCGCGGGAGAGCAATACCTTGCCGGTACGGACGAGTTCGATGATTTTGAATTTTTCAATCATCTCAACCAGTGCGTCAATTTTTGCCGGATCGCCGACCGCCTGAAGAATCAGCGATTCATCGGTCAGGTCAACGGTTTTGCAGCCGAAGTGTTCGGCAATCTGAAGCGCTTCGCCGCGATTTTCCGCACCGATAGCAATTTTAATCAGTCCCATTTCTTTGACGACGGCGTCGTCATAGGTGTGATCGGTGCAGCGCAGAACGTCGATCAGCTTGCTGACCTGGCGGATGATCTGGTCAAGTCCTTCCGGAGCGCCGCTGACGCCGATGGTCATGCGCGAAAAGTGTCCGTCCACGGCGGGCGAAACAACGAGAGATTCGATGTTATAGCCGCGCCGCGAGAAGGTCTGCGCAATGCGCGCAAGTACACCGGGCTTGTTGGTGACGTAAACGCTCAAAGTATGAATCGGTTTATTGTTAATCATCTTATTCTCCTGACAAATTTTACCTGTGGCCTGATTCCTGACGCCTGAGCCCTGCCCTAGGTCGATCCGGTCGGTTTGTCGAGTTTCTTACTGCCCGCCTTCGGCGCTTCGATGATCATGTCTTCGATGCGCTTGCCGGCCGGAATCATCGGGAACACGTTGTCGGTCTTCTCAACTTCGCAGTTGATGAGACACGGACCGTCTTTGTAGGCCAGAGCAGCTTTGATGATGCGTTTGACATCGCCGGGGCGGCGCAGGTTGAAGCCTTTAATGCCATAGGCATCGGCCAGCTTGACGAAGTCGGGATTGCCTTCGAGATCAACGCCGCTGGTACGGTCTTCATAGAAAAGTTCCTGCCACTGACGGACCATGCCGAGGTAGTGGTTGTTGAGAACAACGAACTTGATCGGCAGCTTATAAAGCGCGGCCGTCGCCAGTTCAAACTCGGTCATCTGGAAGCCGCCGTCGCCGCAGAACGCGATGACGGTGTCTTTTGGACGGCCGAACTGCGCGCCGATAGCCGCCGGAAGGCCGAAGCCCATTGTGCCCGCGCCGCCAGAGCTGAGGAAGTTGTTCGGTGCATCCGTTTTATAGAACTGCGCCGCCCACATCTGATGCTGGCCGACGTCGGTCACAACAACGGCTTTGCCGTTCGAGAGTTTATAGAACTCGTCGATGACATGCTGCATCTTGAGACTGCCCTGCCGCTTGAACTTGAGCGGATATTTCTGCTTCCAGCCGTCAAGCGTTTTGAGCCACTCACCGGCGTTCAGTTTGCCGACGTGCTTGCTCAACTCGTCGATAAACATCTTTGCGTCAGCAACGCAGTGATATTTCGGACGGATCATCTTGCCGATTTCCGACGGGTCAATATCAACGTGGATCACCGTGGCGTTTTTGCAGAACCATTTCGGGTCGCCGATGATACGGTCGTCGAAGCGCGAGCCGATATTCAGCAGCAGGTCGCATTCGCACATCGCTTTATTGGCGTAGGCGGTGCCGTGCATACCGAGCCAGCCGAGCGACAGCTTATGGGTTTCCGGAAACGCGCCTTTGCCGAGCAGTGTAGTCGTAACCGGCGCGTTCAGTTTTTCGGCCAGCGCACGCAGTGCTTCGTGCCCGCCGGAAATGAGTACGCCGTGCCCGGCCAGAATAACCGGCCGCTGCGACTTGCTGATCGCTTCGGCGATTTCTTTGACCTGAGCGACATCAATCGACTCCAGATGCGTGCTGTAGCCGGGAATGTCCATCTCGGCGTGCAGATCGGCGGTAAACGAACCGGCGCTCATATCCTTGGGAATATCGATGAGAACCGCGCCGGGGCGGCCGGTGGTGGCAATATGAAACGCCTCGCGGATTGTGCGCGGAATATCATTGGTGGATTTGAGCAGGTAGCTGTGCTTAACAACCGGCATCGTCATACCGAAGATATCCGCTTCCTGGAAAGCGTCTTTGCCGATCATCCACGAAACGGACTGACCGGTCAGAACAACCATCGGAACAGAGTCCATCTGGGCGGTCATGATGCCGGTGATCACATTGGTTGCACCGGGGCCGCTGGTGACGAGCGTAACCGCCGGCTTGCCGGTCGCACGGGCGTAGCCGTCGGCCATATGGGCGGCGCCCTGCTCGTGGCGAACCAAGACAAACTTGATATTGCTGGGAGTGGTGATCATGGCGTCAAAGATCGGAATAACCGAGCCGCCGGAATACCCGAAGATATATTCAACACCTTCCGCTTCCAGACACTTAATGAGAGCCTGACCGCCATCCATAACTTTTTTATCCATTGTTTCGCTCCTTAAAAGCAACGCCATTAAAAATATATACACAAAATACGCTTCATTTTGATACCAGCAAGAAAAATGGCTAAATTTTTTAATAAATAAACATCATATTTCAGACTAAAATAGTCAGTACCTTTAAAAATGAGGTTTATTTTTGTTTAATTTAAGGGTTAGCGCGACTTAGCTACCTGTTTCTCAAACCAGAAAAAGCCTCTTTCAGGCGGCAAAGCCCTCTGATACCGTCTCAATCCATGAACAATCCTCTGAATATCCTGATGGTCGCGGCAGAAAACGACGGCATCGCACGCTGCAAAGTCGGCGGAATCGGCGATGTGATCCGTGATATTCCTGCCGCACTCGCCGATCTGGGCGGCCGCACTTCGATTGTCACCCCTTCTTACGGTTTTCTTCATGAACTCGGCGGTTCAGCCCGGATTGCCGAAATCCGGTTCCCGTTTGCGGGCCATTCGGACCAGGCTGTACTCTACCGCGTCCGTCCGCGCACCGAAGCCGCCGGACGATCCGTTCACTACGTCATCGACCATCCGGCCTTTCTTCATTACAACGCCGAAAAAGAGCAGTACGACATTTACAGCAACGACCCGCTCGGCCGTCCGTTTGCCACCGACGCCACCAAATTTGCCTGCTTTTGCGCCGCCGTCGCCGCCGCGATTAAGGAAAATCTCTTCGGCCCGCTGAATATCCTGCATCTGCACGACTGGCACGCCGCATTTCTGCTCCTCCTGCGGAAATACGATCCGAACTATGCCTCGCTGAAAAACCTTCGTACGGTTTACACCATTCATAATCTGGCCCTGCAAGGCATCCGCCCGCTCAGTGGCGACCGCTCTTCGCTCGAAAGCTGGTATCCGGATATCAACTTCGGCACCGAAATCCCCGGCGAGCTGCGCGATCCGCGCTGGATCGACTGCATCAACCCGATGGCGGTCGGCATCCGGCTGGCCGACGCGGTTCAGACGGTTTCGCCGTCCTACGCCCAAGAAATCCTGATGCCCAGCCGGCCGCCGCAGTTCTTCGGCGGCGAAGGTCTCGACTGCGACTTACAGCGCGCCGCCGCCGAAAACCGGCTGCACGGCATTCTCAACGGATGCGAATATCCGGCGGCCCGGCCTGCAAGAAAAGGCGTTAAGGAACTGCTCTCTCTGGTAAAAGCCGAGGCCGCGCACTGGGCATCGCGGCGCACCGCCCTTTCCTTCGCCGACTTCACCGTTTTCAAAACCTTGGATAAGCTGGAAGCCGCGCGCAGCAAGCCGTCGTTTATCGCCACCAGCATCAGCCGCGTGGTCGACCAGAAAATGCTTCTGCTTAAGGCGCCGGGTTCCGACGGCGTCTCCGGACTTGAAAAAATTCTACAAATCATCGGACCGAAAGGGCTCTATATTCTGCTCGGCACCGGCGACCGCGACACCGAAGCGTTCCTCACCGAAACTGCCGCAACGCACAGCAACTTTCTTTTCCTGAACAGCTACTCCAATAAAACGGCTGAAAGTCTCTATGCCTCCGGCGACCTGTTTCTGATGCCCAGCTCCTTTGAACCGTGCGGAATCGGCCAGATGCTCGCCATGCGCGACGGCCAGCCCTGCCTTGTTCACCGCACCGGCGGACTGCGCGATACCGTTCAGTCCGGCATCAACGGCTTTGGATTCGAAGGTGCAACACTCAGCGGGCAGGTCGACAATATGGCCGTTGCGCTTAAAGAAGCGCTTGCGCTGCACACCGAGCCGGAAAAATGGCAGGCCGTCTGCAAAGCTGCATCGGCAGCGCGCTTCCTATGGTCTGCCAGCGCAAAGCTCTACATTGAAAAACTCTATCAGCGCTGACGCGCATTCAGCGTCAGCAGCTGCCGGTACAGCTTTTCCGTTTCCGGCATCTCAACCCCCGCCGCTTTGGCGGTGCGGACCGGATTGCCGTAGATACTTTCAACTTCCATCGGATTGCCGCGATCAAAGTCGAGCTTCATACTCGGCGCGTATGGAACCATCTTTTCGGTATGCGCCATCATCTTCTCAATAAAGTCCGGCTCGATCGGCCGCGCGCAGGCCGCAGAGGCAGCAACGACTTCTTCCATCAGCCTCCGGCATAAAGCACGGATTTCCGGATTGCTCATCAGCACATCCGTCAGACAATTCTTGACCACCGTCAGCCCGTTAAACGGAACATTCCAGACAAGCTTCTTCCAGCGGGCCAGCGGCAGATCTTCAATCAACTGAATTTCCATGCCTGCGGATTGCATTGCCGCGCCGAGCTGTTTCAGCCGCGGCGTGATTCCGCCGGGTTTTGCGTCGGCGCGATATTCGCCCAGCGTGATTAAACCGTAATCCACATGATGGATATGACCGGGGCCGGTTTTGTTGGAGCAGAGGAAGCATAAGCCGCCAATTACCCGTTCCGGCCCGACGATGGATGCGATTTCTTCTTCGGAACCAAGGCCGTTCTGAAGCGTCAGAACCACGCCGTCGTCTTTCAGTACATGCGGCAGGATATGCTTCAGATACCGGTTCGCCGTGGTCTTAAGCGAAACAATCGCCGCATCACAACGCGGCATTTGCTTCGGGTCGTTATAAGCGTTCACCTGCGGGAGCCGGAAATCGCCGTTCACCGAGTCCACCGTCAGGCCGTTCCGCTTCACAAACTCATAATCGCTGTGCAGCAGAAAATGAACGTCAAAATCCGCCTTCTGCAACAACCCGCCGTAGTAACCTCCGACCGCCCCCGTCCCGATAATTGCAAAACTCTTCATGCCGGAATATTGGCACAAGCCATATGCTCTGGAAAACGTAATAAAGTTGATTAGGAGCTCCGAACAGCTAAGCTGTCCGCATGACAAATCCAACGCTTGAACAGCGCATTCTAACCCTTCTGAACCAGCCGAAATACCAGCCGCTCCGCCGCCCCGAACTGGCCAAGGCGCTGCGACTGCATGACAACGAGCGCAATAAGCTACGCCAGGCTCTGATCAATCTCGAAAAACAGGGCAAGGTTTCCTGCCTGCGCAAAAACCGCTGGGCGGCCGCCGGGAAAAACTCCTCGCTCAAAACAATCACCGGTTCCGTCCGCGTGATGGAAAAAGGATTCGGCCTGTTTACCCCTGATGAAGGCGGCGAAGAAATCTATATCGCCCGCGACGACCTGAAGTGCGCGCTCCACGAAGACCGCGTATCCGTCGAACTTTTCCCGAAGGCCTCGGCGGACAAGCGCGCCGGCGGAAAAAATATCCAGTTCGGCAACCGCGAAGGCCGCGTAGCCGAAGTGCTCGAACGCAAGAACACGGAAGTTATCGGACTGCTCCGCCGGACCCCTTATTATGCCTATGTCATTCCCGACAATCTGCGCCTAATTCAGGACGTCCGCGTATCCGAATGGGAGAGCGGGCTGGAACAGACGCCCGAAAATCATAAAGTCGTCATCCATCTGGACGACTGGAACGATCCTTTCAAGCCGCTCACCGGAGTGGTGATTGAAGACCTTGGCCACCGCGACGACCCGAACGTGGAAATGCAGTGCATCCTGCGGACTCACGGATTCCGTCAGAATTTCCCGGAAGAGGTTCTCGCCGAAGCCGCGCAGATGCCGCATGAACTGCGGCCGGAGGATTACAAAAACCGCCACGACCTGCGCAAACGACTGACGTTCACCATCGACCCGGAAACTGCCCGCGATTTCGACGATGCCATCTCGCTGGAACAAACGGCGAACGGCTGGAAACTTTCCGTACACATCGCTGATGTGGCGCACTTTATTCCGCGCGGTTCGGTAATCGATAAAGAGGCCCTGCACCGCGGCAACAGCATCTATCTCGTTGACCGCGTGGTGATGATGATTCCGACCGAACTGACGACGCGCATTTGCAGCCTGAACCCGCACGTTGACCGCCTGGCGCATACCGTCGAAATCTTTCTGGATAAAGACGGCGAAATGACCGGCGCGGAAAGTTTCCGTTCGATCATTCATTCCGATGCCCGCCTGACGTATGAACAGGTGCAGGCTTTGTTCGACGGCGACGAACACTCCGGTGTTCCGGCGCACGTTGCCGATGCCATCAAAGCGCTCCGCCCGCTGACCCGTGCGATCCGTGCGCGGCGCTTCGCCGCCGGTGCGCTGGAAATCAATACGCCGCAGATCAAGTGCCTGCTGGATAAAAACGGCAAGGTCTCTTCGATCAAAAAAGGCGAAGCCAAAGAAGCCTATCAGCTCATCGAAGAATGCATGCTGCTGGCCAATGTCGCGGTCGCCCGCAAGCTCAAAGATGCGCAATGGCCCGCCGTACACCGCGTTCACGACGAACCGGATGAAGAACAGTGGGCGCAGATGGGTGCGGAACTGCAGGCGCTCGGCATCAACTCGATTCCGCTGACGCGCAGTGACATCAATATCGTGATGGAAAAGATCGAAGATACTCCGCTGGAATACACCGGCAGTCTGGCGGTACTGAGAAACCTGAAGCGCGCAGGCTATTCCGCCGAACCAACCGGACACTTCGGTCTCGCCTTCGACGATTACGTCCACTTCACCTCGCCGATCCGCCGCTATCCCGACCTCGTCATCCACCGCCTGCTCGGCGCGCTCGAAGAAAAACAGCCGTCGCCGTACCGGACGAAGGATATTGAGTCCATCGCCGCGCAGTGCACCCGCACCGAGACCGAGGCGGATGCCGCCGAGAAGGAAAGCATCGAGCTGCGCCGCGTCGAGTATTACAACAACCTGCTCTACAAAGGCGAAACCGGCCCTTACACCGGATGTATTATCCGGATTCTCAACAAAGGGCTCATCGTCGAACTCACGGATACCATTCAGCGCGGACTGGTTCCGTTCTCTTCAATCACCGACGACCGGTATGAAGTCAACGCGGCAAAAACCCGCGCCACCGGCCAGCGCTTCCGCAAACTGTTCAAGATCGGCGACACGATTGAAGTCGATCTGGTCAAAGTGGATATGGCCCGCAAGTTCATTGATTTCCAGATTGCCGGACAGAAAGATGCCACTAAGTTCATGCCAGGCAGGAAAAAAGCCGGACCGCCGCGCAGTAAACAGAAAAAGCAGCAGGTCACCCTGACCGGAAACCGTCCGCACGGCCCGAAACAGCAGAAACGCCGCAAAAGGAAATAACCGATGAACTCCATTACAAACGGAATGCTGAATGTCTGTGTCAAATCGCACGGTGCGGAGCTCTGCAGCCTTAAAGACTCCGGCGGCAACGAACTTCTCTGGCAGGCCGATCCGGCGGTCTGGAACCGCCATGCTCCGGTGCTTTTCCCGATCGTCGGAAAACTGCGCGACGGCTGTTATACGCTGAACGGAAAAACCTATGAACTGCCGCCGCACGGCTTCGCGCGCGATATGGATTTCGCCCTGATCGAACGAAGCTCAAGCGACCTTGTTTACCAACTCCTGCCGACGGCGGAAACGCGCAAGAGTTATCCGTTCGAATTCGACTTCCGGATTTCCTATCACTTGACCGGACAGACACTAAGCATCAAGTACTCTGTAAAAAACGGAAGCAAAGAAACCATGCCCTTCTCCGTCGGCGCACATCCGGCCTTCATGCTGCCAGGGCCGATCGACGAATGCTTTCTGGAGTTTGGGAAAAAAGAAACGCTGTACTCCCGACTGATCAACAGTAAAGGGCTGCTTTCGAACGAAACGGTACCCGTTCTGAAAGATTCAAATATCCTCCCGCTCAGCAAAACACTGTTCGACCGCGATGCGCTGATTTTTCTGGATATCGCATCCGACCGGATCACGCTGGGTGCAAAAAACAGTTCGCGACGCCTGACTGTTGAATTCCCGGGCTTCCCGCAGCTCGGCATCTGGGCCAAGCCCGGCGCACCGTTCGTCTGCATCGAGCCGTGGTACGGTCATGCCGATCCGGAACAGCCGTATGGTGACATCATGAATAAACCGGGCATCCGGCAACTTCCCGCAGGCGGAACTTTTACCTGCGAGCACCGCATTCTGGTGAAGGAATAACTATTCCGCAGCAGGCCGGCCCGCCTTCCGGACGACATCCTGGACAACCAGTCCGGCAAGATTGAAGCCGAAGGCTCCGGTGATATGCACCATCGATCCGTTGATCTGCGCTTTCTGACGACACCAGACATCCGACGGAATTTCATTTCCTTCGTCGTCCAGCTGTTTCGGACAGAAACACTCCGCCGAACCGCAGGCGGCCTTTACCGCTTCAAACGCAGGCAGAGACTCTTCGGAATAAACACACAGGCAGTCGCCGGTCACGCCTCGGCTCCGCAGCCGTTTGCGGACGAAGTGGGCCAGCCGGCAGCCGCGCGATTTCCAGATCGAATCCACGCGGATCGTTGTGGCATCCAGTTTGTTCGCCGCACCCATCGCGGAAAATAGTGTCACACCCGATTCCATCGCGGAGGCAATCAGATCGACCTTATGCGAAAGGCTGTCGATGGCGTCGATGACGTAATCGTAGCCGCTCAGATTAAATTCCGCGCGCGTTTCATAGTTATACACTTTCTGCAGCGCCGTAATGTCAGCGTCGGGATGGATATCCAGCAGCCGCTCCTGCAACGCCAGCACCTTCGGCTTCCCGACGTTTTTAACTGTCGCCTGAAGCTGGCGGTTAATGTTGGTCACGCAGATTACATCATTATCGACAATCGTCAGATGGCCGACGCCGGAACGGATCAACGCTTCGGCGCACCAGCTGCCGACGCCGCCTACGCCGAACAGGATTACGCGGGTATCCGCCAGCCGCTGCAGCGCTTCCGCGCCGATCAGCAGTTCGGTACGATGAAATGCCGGATGCTTTTTCATGAGTTGCGCAGTTCGGTTGAGGAAATATCTGCGCGGAATTTTGATTCCGGGACCGCTGCGAAAAGAGATTCGAAACCTGCCGGCAGATCGATATTTTTCAGAGTCTGGAAAGTTCCGCCGAACTGACGGCCCGCGACAAGAAAACGGGTTTCCAGAGTCTGGAACTTTTTCCAATCGTCCGGCGAATAGTCCTTCACGAAGCGAATGGCCGTATCGAATCCGACTGCGAAGGCGGTGTTGGGGAAAAGCTGTGCTTTCTGAATAAAGCGCGGCGCATGAGTCAGCGCAACCGGAACATCCTTGATAGCGGCGGCACGGCGCAACGCATCGGCTTCTTCAATTGCCGGTTTGTCCACATTCGCGCAGGAGAGTTCAAAAACGCCGCACAACCCGGTCATCGCTTCCGCGACTTTGAGCAGATTAAGATGACCCTGATGAACCGGATTGAACGAGCCGGGCATCATTAATCCGCGCTCCGCGCCAACGGCCTGAGCAATCAGAACAAGCAGCCAGTCGCTTAAAAGCGCTTCCTGCTCCGCGCGGGAGGTCTTGGAAAAATAAATGGCATAGCGTTTTTCACCCTCAGCCGTTTTGATGCAGATAAAAGCGCGATCTTCGCCGCGCCGCTCGCGGTCGGTTTGCAGGGCGGCGGTACAGGCGATGGAAAGAAACTTGAAACCTGAACCCTGAAATTTGAAAGCGGCAGAAGCCAGTTTACCGGCGGTTGCCGGAGAAACAGAGTGTTCCGGTTTTTCGCCGAGAAAACGCTCGAGTGCTTCCGGCGAGTATGGGACGTGCGCTTCGGCAACGAAGCGCGATGCGCCCGGCGTGGTAAGGATCGCATTGAGCGCACTTGATCCGCCGCCGGTGGTGACCAGCACCGCCCGGAAGCCGGAGTTCAAGATACGCTCTATGCGTTCGCTGTTCACTTAATCACAGAGACTTCGGTGATGGTGACAGTTTCGCGGGGTACGTCGCCCGGAGCGGTCGGAACGGCGCGGATGGCATCTACAACATCCATGCCTTCGACGACTTTGCCGAAAACGCAATAGCCCCAGCCCTGCTGAGTCGGCGATTTGAAATCGAGGAAGCCGTTGTCGACAACGTTGATGAAGAACTGCGCGCCGGCACTGTGCGGATCGGAGGTGCGGGCCATCGCGATGGAACCGCGGACGTTTTTGAGTCCGTTATTGGCTTCGTTTTCAACGGTGTACGGCGCTTTTTTTTGATTCATGCTGGCCGTCATACCGCCGCCCTGAATCATAAAATTGCTGATGACGCGGTGGAAGATGGTGTCCGTATAGTGCCCGCTCTCAACATACTTCAGGAAGTTGGCAACGGTTTTCGGCGCTTTCGCCGCATCGAGTTCGAGTTTGATATCGCCTTTGGTCGTTTTCATCAGAATCATGACTTTGGTTTCCTTTGTTGTTTCCGGAACATTTTCAACTTTTGCCTCAACCTCGGCACGGGAACAGCCGACGAGAAGAAACGCTGCCGCAAACACGCCGTACAATGCCTTCAGATTGTTTTTCATGTGCAAAAACCTATTGGTGTTTACCGCCAATGTCTATAAAGTTCGTTCTCAATTTACGGAGGAACCCGGCTGTGAAAAATGAAGCTTCCGCCATTCTGCTGATCTCCTGCCCCGACCGGCAGGGTCTGGTATGTGCCGTAACCGATTTTCTGATGCGCCATAACGGCAACATCATTGATCTGGAACAGCACGTGGACACCGAAGAACGCGTCTTTTTCATGCGCGTGGAGTGGGAACTGAACGGCTTTGCCCTGCCCCGCGACCAGATCAGCGAAAAATTCAGCCTGATTGCCGCGCGCTTCGAGATGAAGTATGAGCTGCACTTCTCCGATTATAAACCGCGCATGGCCGTCTTCGTTTCAAAGTTTTCGCACTGCCTGCTCGATCTGCTGGCGCGCCAGAGCTCCGGCGACCTGAACGCGGAAGTCCCGCTGATTATCAGCAACCATACCGACCTCGAACCGGCCGCAAAAATGCACGGCATTGATTTCCACTGCATCCCGGTTTCGAAAGACAACAAAGCGGAACAGGAAGCGCGGCAGATGGAGCTGCTCAAAAAGTACAGCATCGACGTGATTGTGCTGGCGCGCTACATGCAGGTTCTTTCCGACGGCTTCTGCCGGAACTATCCGAACCGCATCATCAACATCCACCACTCGTTTCTGCCCGCCTTCGTCGGCGCCAAACCCTACCACTCCGCCCACCAGCGCGGTGTGAAAATTGTCGGTGCCACCAGTCACTACGTCACCGGCGACCTCGATGAAGGTCCGATCATTGAACAGGAAGTGATGCGCGTTACGCACAAGGATTCGGTCGAAAGCCTGATTCGCAAAGGCCGCGACCTGGAAAAACTGGTGCTGTCGCGCGCCGTCTGGGCCCATCTGCAAAACAAAGTGCTGGTTTATAAAAACCGCACGGTGGTCTTCGGCTGATCATGACAAAAGCGCATAGAATCCGCCGCCGCCCGTTTGAAACCGCCGCCTTCCGTGCAGGGTTAGCCGTTATCCCGAAACTTCCGCGCCGCGTCATCCTCGGCCTCGCATGGCTCGGCGGAAATCTTGCGTTTCTGTTCGACCGCCGCGGACGGCGGATCGGCCTCGCCAATCTGGACGTTGTTTTCGGCAGCGTAAAAAAGCCGGCGGATAAAAAAGCGATTCTGCGAACTTCCTATATCACCATGACGCGCACCTTTCTCGACGTGATCTGGTTCGGAGTCCGTTCCAAAGAACGGCTGAATAAATACGTCGAACTCGACAGCAGTGTTCAGCAGTTCCTCTGCCCGAAAAACCAGATCTGCGTCACCGCGCATTTCGGAAACTGGGAAGTGATCGGCCAGATGATGGCCATTCACGGCTTCCCGCTCCACAGTATCGCCATGCCGGTAAAGAATCCTGAAGTGGACCGCCTGCTGATTGCCCGCCGCGAAGTAACCGGACAGAAAATTATTCCGCGCGAAGGTGCGCTCCGTAAACTGCTCGGCATTCTGCGCAGTAACGGCAAAACCGCCTTTCTGGTTGACCAGAACACCAAGGAAAGCGAAGGCGGAATCTGGGCGGATTACTTCGGCCTGCCGGTACCGGTAACACCCGCGCCTGCAGCGCTGGCGGTAAAAACAGGCAGTGAAATCCTCATCGGTTTCTGCGCGCCGCTGCGCGGCGGACGGTACCGTGTCTATGCGACTGAAGCCATCCAGCCGCCGGAAA
>JBGAJP010000054.1:0-14342 GCA_044224855.1 Pontiellaceae bacterium | reverse complement strand
GCATCATTTCATCGCTGTCTGCCATAAACAGAATCTGCTTATGAGACTGCATTACACTGATAGCCGGGGTGTCCAGCATACGGATGTCGAGATGGGTAAGATGCGGGATTTCTTCAACCTGTTTTTCTGGAACCATCCATGAGACAAGCCGGGCGAGCTGCTTGACGAAGGGCAGAAACAGAATGGTATTGGTGATATTGAATCCGGTATGTACGGCGGCAATGGCCGCCATGATATACGGGAAGGACGGCTCGCCGTTTTCCATCAGCACCATGGTGTTCGGATCATGACCAATGATCTTTCCAATAAGCGGAAAGTAAAAATGAATGACAATTGCGGTAATCCACGCTACGCCGAGGGTGTTGAAGCAGATATGTGCATAGGCTGCCCGCTTAGCGTTCGTGGAGGCGCCCAGCGAGGCGAGAAAGGCGGTGATGGTGGTGCCGATGTTTTCACCGAGCACCAATGAGCCGGCGGTTTCAAAATTAATCATGCCGGTGCTGGCCAGTCCCATGGTGATACCGACTGTGGCGGAGGAGGACTGGACAATCATCGTGAGGATGCATCCGACCGCTACGCATTTCATTACGCCCAGATAGGAAGTGGCTTCAAAAGAGTGGAACCATTTCACAAAATCCGGCAGGTCACGCAACGGTTTGAAGCCGTCGGTCATCAGCTCTAGACCGAAGAAAACCATCCCGATGCCCATGAGGGTCATGCCGGTGTAGCGCATCCGTTCGTTTTTGCAGAAGAGGAAGAAGAAGGAGGCTAAACCGAGCAGCGGCAGGCCGTATTTTGAGATGTTCAGCGTCAGGATCCATGCAGTGACCGTGGTTCCTATGTTTGCTCCGAAAATTACACCGATGGCCTGTGTCAGCGTCATCATGGCGCTGTTGACGAGACCGACCACCATTACGGTAGTAACAGAACTGGACTGGATGATAGAAGTGACGGTGAGACCGACCAGCATGCCCATGATCCGGTTGTCGGTGGCAACAGTAATAATTTTCCGCAACCGCTCGCCGGAAACCGCCTGCAGACCTTCTGACATATACTTCATGCCGAGCAGAAAAACTCCGAGTCCGCCAAGCACTTTACAAATAATAGAAAGGATCAGTTCATTATTCACGCAGGGTCTCCCGGGTTCATGGTTGCACAGACAATTTCGACCGACGGCAACTTAGCTCATTAATTTCTATCCTACTCCTAACAAAATCCTAACGTCGAAACAATAGCTTGTGTGCAGATTTTTAACGGGCTGCATGCAGGACTGTGAGAGGATGCCCGCGAGAACAGGCCGCACGGCAATGAGGAAATCCGGCGGTAAAACCCTGAAGAAGGAGAGAAGATGATGAAGAAACTATTGATCATAATGACTGTGTCTGCGGCCGCCGCGTTTGGCGCGCAGGCGCAGCAGTCGGGCGAGCTGGCAGCACTTCAGCAGCAGCTTAACGAGCTGTCCGCGAAGATCGCGCAGCTTGAAAAAGCAAATGCTGAAAAAACGGCGGCAGCCGAACAGGCTGTGCAGCTCGAAACATCGAATGCTTCGAAAATTGCACAGATCGAACAGGACAATGCCAAAAAGGCATGGTCGCTCGAACAGCTCCAGGCTGAAGGTAAAAAAGATGAGGCCGCTTCCTGGGCTAATAACATCAAACTTACCGGTGACATCCGCGCGCGCTATGAAAACCGTGAGGTTGCAAATGCGACGACCAAAGACCGCGAACGTATTCGCTTACGGGTCGGCGCGTACGGCAAAGTCAATGAACAGGTTGATTTCGGTGTTCGTATAGCGAGCGGCGATAAAAAGGATGCGACATCCACCAATCTGGATGCGGGCGACAGTGAAAGCAAAAAGTCAATCTGGCTGGATCAGGCATTTATTGACTACCACCCCGATCAATTGCCGGGAACTCATGCTTTTGTCGGTAAAATGCCTCAGCCCTGGATGGCCGCAGGATCCGGACTGGTCTGGGATACCGATCTGAATCCGGAAGGTGCCGCTGTGACTTATGAAAAAGAGCTTAGTCCGTTTAAACTGAAATCAAATGCTGGGGCGTTTATTTTTACGGATCGCGGTGGAGATGATGTCCGCCTTTTGGCCGGGCAGGTTGCTGGCGAGAAAAAGTTCGGCAACACAAAACTTACGCTGGGGGTAAGCGATTATTATTTTGAAAACTCCGGCGAGTTAACAACCAACTTCACCGGAACCACTAAATCCGGCAACACGCCCGGTACAGGGTTTCATTTGGTGGAAGGCTTCACTTCTTATGAGTTCGATGTGTTTAAGGTTCCGGTCAAGCTGGATGGGCAGTATGTGGTCAACGTAGACGCTGCAAGCAGCGATGATACAGCTTATCTGGCAGGCATCACGGTCGGTAAAGCCAAAGAGAAGGGAACTTGGGAAATCGGGTACAGCTGGCGCGACATTGGAAAAGATGCGGTCGTCGCGGGGCTGAACGACTCCGATTTTGCCGGAGAAACATGGACCGGCTGCTACGGGCACAGATTTAATGGAAAGTATCAGGTCATGAAAAACATGTCTGCCGATCTGGCCTACATTCTCAGCACCGACTACAACGGAAAAGATGCAAACACTCTGCAGGCCGATCTGAACTTTAAGTTTTAAGTCTCCTGTTCGACTGCCTGATCTGCGCGAGCAGATCACAACCCCGCGGGCTCCCGGTTTCCGGGAGCCCGCACCTTTTTGTGTCAACCTTCGCGCAGAAGTTTTGCTTAAACTTAAACCTAACCGTCATCTAATCATCGTCTAACAGTCCGAATCTATATTTCGGGCATGACATATAACAAAACCATCCATAGCAGTGCAGATATGCACGTTCATAGTAAATACTCCGACCGCCCGACCGAATGGTTTCTCCGCCGGATCGGTTCTCCGGAAAGCTTTGTTGATCCGCTGGCGCTCTACCGCACCTGCCGCGAGCGCGGCATGGATTACGTCACCATCAGCGATCACAACAGTATCAACGGCGCGCTCGAAATCGCCCACCTTCCCGGAACGTTTCTCTCTTCCGAACTCACCACTTACTTTCCGGAAAGTAACTGCAAAATACACTGTCTCGTCTGGGGCATTACCGAGAAGACATTCCGTGATCTCGACACGCTGCGCCCGAATATCTATGACCTGCACCGCTACATGAACGAAAACCATATCGTTCACGCCATCGCTCATCCGCTTTTTCGCGTCAACGACCGGCTGACAGTCGAACAGTTCGAAAAGCTGATCCTGATGTTTAAGCGGTTTGAAACGCTCAACGGATCACGACATCCGCGCGCCGGACTGCTGGCCCGGACGGTTTTTGAAAACCTGACACCGGAGTTTGTCGAACAGCTCGCCGACAAACACGGCATTGCACCGACCGGTTCCGAGCCGTGGAAAAAATTCCTGACCGGCGGCAGCGACGACCACAGCGGGCTCTATACGGCTGAAGCACATACGGTCACTCCGCACGCCGCGACCGTCTTCGATTTCCTTCAGCATCTCGGCGAAGGCCGCCACCAGCCCGGTGGACGCGCGGGCACCAGCGTGCGGCTGGCGCACAGTCTTTACGGAATCGCCTACAGCTATTACGAAAACCGGTTTCTTAAAAACAGCACCGGCAAAGACAGTCTGGTCGGCGTGATGCTTAAGCGGCTTGTGGAAGAACCGGCGGAGCCGGAAACCGGTCTGCGCGCCGCGCTGGTTCAGCCCGTCCGCCGTATGGTGATGGCGCATAAAAAGAAACAGCTCAGCGATATTGAAAAAATGCTCTTCGAAGAAATCGCCGCGATCCGCCGCCGTTCCGCCGCAGAGCTGCCGGAAGAGGGCGATGTTCCGCCCCGCGAAGACGACCGTAAATTCAAAGCGGCCTGCCGGATCGGACACCAGCTCACCTTTACCTTTATTCAGCGCTTTATTGAGCAGATTCAGCGCGGCGGGTTGATCGAAAGTATTCAGTCGTTTGCTTCGCTCGGTCCGGTCGCGCTGGGGCTCGCGCCGTATCTGACCGCCTTCAGCGTACAGCACAAAGACGAACGCTTTCTGCGCGAAGTTGCTGCCGGCTTTCCCGGTGCAGAACAACTGACAAAACGTTCCGGTAAACGCGCCTGGTTCACGGATACGTTTACGGACATGAACGGCGTGGCAAATACGATTAAAACGCTGGCCTCGCTGGCGCACAGAGAAGGCAAAGAGATTACGGTTGTCACCTGTCTGCCGGAAAAACCGGAGGCTGCTTTTCCGCTTAAAAACTTCCGGCCCGCCGGAACATTCACGCTCGAAGAATACAACCGGCAGGAACTGGTTTATCCGCCGTTCCTGGAAATCATCAACTGGCTCGAAGAGGAGGAGATTGACGAAGTTATCATCTCTACGCCGGGTCCGGTCGGTCTCGCTGCACTTGGCGCGGCGCGGCTGCTTAAACTTAAGGTGCGGGGCATTTACCATACGGACTTTCCGCAATATGTCCTGCATTTGTCCGGCGACGAACAGATGGAAGATCTGACCTGGCGCTACATGGCGTGGTTCTACGAAGGCATGGACCGCCTTGCCGTACCCAGTCAGGCGTATCTCGACCAGCTCGTGGAGAAAGGCTTCGCCCGCGAAAAGCTCTACGTCATGCCGCGCGGCGTGGATCTCGAACGGTTTTCTCCGGAGAAGCGCGATGAAAACTTCTGGACGCAGTTCGGTCTCGGCGGAGGTTTCAAATTCTTTTATGCCGGACGCATTTCCAAAGAGAAGAATCTCGAAAACCTGCTCGATGCGTTCCGTACACTCAACGGCGACGGTAGCTTCAGCGCCCGGCTTATTCTCGCCGGCGACGGCCCGCACCTGGACGAACTCAAAAAGGAATACGCCAATGAACACATTATTTTCACCGGACGTCTCGACGGCGAAGAGCTCGCGCGGGCCTATGCCGGCGCTGACTTCTTCGTATTTCCCAGCCGCACTGATACCTTCGGCAACGCGGTTCTCGAGGCTCACGCCAGCGGACTTCCGGCCATCGTCTCGGACGAAGGCGGTCCGTGCGAGATTGTCCGTTCGCACAACTCCGGCCTCGTGGTTGATGCTCGCCGCCCCGCTGCGCTGGCCGAAGCGCTCCGCAGCGTACGGCACAATGACACGCTGCGCGGCGAACTGAGAGCAGGGGCGCTGGCCAAGGCCAAAGCCAGCCGCTGGGAAACTATTCTTGCGCAGTTATAACTATGAGATATGTTTCTGGATATGGAACGGAAACAAAGCGAACCGGATGTCTGGAAATATGTGCTGCCGGGCGGCTGGGAAGCACTGGCCGGAAAGACCGATGCGGATAACGATCAGCTCAGTCTGAGAACGGCGCGGGCGAATGATCTCTGGTTTCATGTCCATGGACTGCCCGGCAGTCACGTCGTTCTGCGCGGCCCTGAAGGTGAAACCGCTGACAGCGCCACGATCAAACAGGCGGCGGCGATTGCGGCGTGGCACAGCAAAGCACGTACTGCCGGAATCGTTCCGGTCTCCTGCACGGAAGCGAAGAATGTTTCCAAGCCGCGCGGCGCAAAACCCGGATCGGTCTGCATCAAGCGCGAAAAAACCATCAAGGTCCGTCCGGGCCTACCCGGCTAGATTGGCGGCGGCGAATTCCCAGTTGATGAGTTTATCGAGTACCGCACTGACGTAGTCGGCGCGGCGGTTCTGGTAGTCGAGATAATAAGCGTGTTCCCAGACATCGAGCGTCAGCAGCGGCTTCAGTCCTTTGGTGAACGGTGTTTCGGCGTTGCCGGTTTTCACCACGTTCAGTTTTGCGCCGTCCTCTACCAGCCACGCCCAACCGCTTCCGAATTGAGTCGTCGCGGCGGCAGCCAGTTCTTTTTTACACGCATCCACGGAACCGAAGGAGGCTTCGATTTTTACTTTGAGCGCGGCAGGCGGTTCGCCGCCGCCTTTCGGGCTGAGGCTGTTCCAGAAAAAAGTGTGGTTCCAGACCTGCGCGGCGTTATTGAAGATGGCGGCTTTATCGGACTGTCCGGCAGTCGCCAGAATAATTTCTTCAAGTGATTGTCCGGCGAGCGGTGTGCCGGCAACGAGTTTGCCAAGATTGGTGACGTAACCGGCGTGATGTTTTCCGTAATGGAAGCTGAGAGTCTGCGCGGAAATGACCGGGGCGAGCGCGCCTTCACCAAACGGAAGCGGCGGCAGGCTGAGCGGCGAATGTGTTTTCGGAGCACTGGTTGGCGGAGCAGATGCGGCGCATACTTTTCCGGGCAGGGCGCTTGCCGCGGCAATGACGGCGGATGCGGCAAGAAACTCACGGCGGCTTGGATTACTCGAACGGTTCATGGCTTTTCCTCCTGTGGTTTATGACGGCCTGCAGATTAACGGGATCGCTGCCGGTTGACTACTTTATACTTGCTGGCTTCGCGGGAGCCGGCATCGCAACCTGTTCCTGAAAGCTCTTGTTCAGAGCCGTTCGAACCGTTATCGTGCTGCGCATTGAACGCAGTTTTCATCAGGAGGAACCTACTATGAGCGACCGTTTTGACGAATCACCGGATGATGAAAGACGCCCGCCGCCGTTTAAGCTGCACAAACCGGTTTCTCTGCCGTCGTTAAGCGGGTTGCCGTTCGGGCCGGTTCTGCTGGCCGTCGCAGTTGTCGCACTCTTTATTTTTATCTGGTTTTTCTGCCGGATTGAACCGCGCGGCGGCCAGATCGCCGTGCTGATTCATAAAACCGGAAAAGACCTGCCGGCCGATCAGGTGCTGGCGCTGGATGCCAGGCAGAAAGGCATCAAACTTGCGGTGCTGGCGGAAGGGCGCTATTTCAAAAACCCCTATTCATGGGGCTGGGAAATTCATCCCATCACCGACATTCCGGCCGGCAAGCTGGGTGTGGTGACGCGGCTCTACGGCGCAGATCTTGCCACCGGCAAGATCCTGGCGGAAGAGGGTACGAAAGGAATTGTTGCCGCAGTGCTCACGCCCGGTAAATACCGTGTGAATCCCTATGCGGAAAAAGTGGAGATGTTTGATGCCATTCGCATCCGGCCCGGCCATGTCGGTGTCAAAACGCTGCTGGTCGGCCGCGATGTGCTCAACAGCGATCTTGCCGCCGAAAAGCGCAACACGTTCCTGATTGATGAAGGGTTGAAAGGCGTCGTGGCGGAAGTGCTGGATCCCGGCACCTACTATCTCAATCCGTACGTGGTCAACGTGGTCGAAGTAAACCTGCAAAGCCAGCGCTTTGAAATGAGCGGCGACGACGTGATCACCTTTCTCACTCTCGACGGGTTCACGGTGACGGTGGAAGGCACCATCGAGTTCCGGCTGGAGCGAGATAAAGCCGCGCTGCTGACCCACCGCGTCGGCGACATGGATGATGTCATCAAGAAAGTGATTCTGCCGCGGGCGCGCGGATTCAGCCGTATCGAAGGCAGCAAGCATCCGGCGGTTGATTTTATCGTCGGGGAGACGCGCCAGAAGTTCCAAAGCGAACTGGAAAACCATCTGCGCTCGAAAAGCGAAGACTGGGGCGTCGAAATCAAATCCGTGCTGATTCGCAAAATTATTGTCCCTGACGAAATTGCCAGCATCAGCCGCGACCGCGAAGTAGCTGTGCAGGAAGCCAACAAATACGAGCAGCAGATCGAACAGGCTCGTTCAAAAGCGGAACTGGTCAAACAGGAAATGCTGGCGTTGCAGAACGCGGAAAAGGTGAAAGCCGATACCTCCCGTATCCAGGCCGTCATCAATGCGCAGCAGGGACAGTCGGTCGATCTGATCGCCGCGCAGCAGCGGCTGGGCGTTGCCAAGGTTGATTTGCAGGCAGCGGAGTTTCAGTCGCAGGCGATTCTGGCGGAGGCGCGCGGTAAAGGGGATGCGATCAACGCCGGAAATGCGGCGGAAGCCTCGGTGGTCGGCAGTCTGGTTTTCGCCTTCGGCGGAGGTCCCAATCTGGCCCGCTATGAACTGTACAACACGCTGGCTCCGAAAATTGAAACCATCCTGAGCAGTGATCAGGATAATGAAATCGGCGGACTCTTTGGACCCATGCTCCCGAAAGGAGGCAAATAATGAAAAACATTTTGAAAATCGGCGGCGGACTTCTCCTGGTTTTTGTGATCGGCTACGGCGTAATCTGGCAATGGGGATTCTGCCGCTTTTATGTGCAGCCGAATGAAATGGCGGTTATCATTTCCCAGGGGGGTAAAGAACTTCCTCCCGGACAGATTCTGGCGGAAAAAGGACAGAAAGGGATTCAACGCGAAGTGCTCGGCGAAGGACGCCACTTCCGCGATCCGATCATGTTTGATTGCAAGATTGTGCCGGTCACCATCATCCCGCCCGGGAAAATCGGCGTGGTCACTTCGAAAATCGGCGACGATCTGCCGCCGGGCGAGTTTCTGGCCGACGCGGGACAGAAGGGTATCTGGCGAACCGTGCTGGGGCCGGGCAAGTACCGCCTGAACCCGTACGGTTACAAAATCGACATCGTGGACGCCATGAGCATTCCGATCGGTTACGCGGGCGTCATCACGTCGCTGTCCGGCAGTCAGGCTCCTTCAGGTGACTTCGCGGGCGACAACCAGAAGGGCGTGCGCAAAGACATCCTGCAGCCCGGACTCTATTATGTAAACCCGCAGCAGTATAATGTCGATGTGCTGGAGATCGGCGTTAATCAGGTCACGCTGGCCGGCAAGCTGGGCGGACAGGTCGTCACCAAAAACCGCCTCGAAGGGCAGAGCGCCGCCATGGAACAGCTTCAGAGCACCGTCTTTCAAGAGCAGCGCGCCAAGCGCGATGAGTATATTTCCAGCAGTTCCATTCTGACCCGCAAAGCCGCGGCTCCGGCTCCGGCTGCGAGAACCGCCGCAGAGCGCATGCGCGGAACTCAGCTGGCGGACGTTGCGGCGGCCAAGAGCTACGCGGCGGACAACACGCTCGGCCTTTCCGAGTTCGTTGAGTTCCCGTCCCGCGACGGCTTTAAGATCAGCCTCGATATGAGCGTCGAAATGGAACTGCTTCCCAGCGACATTGCGCTGATCTTCAGCCGCTACGGCGACCTGCCCGCGCTGGTCGATAAAATCATCATGCCGCAGATCACCTCCATCTCGCGCAACAAAGGTTCGGAATACCGCGCCAAGGACTTCATCGTCGGCGAAGGCCGCGAAAAGTTTCAGAACGACCTGACCGCCGCGCTGGCCGCCACGCTCGGTGAAAAGAAAATCGTCGTGCATAACGCGCTGATCCGCCACGTCGAAGTGCCCGATCAGATTCTTGATCCGATCCAGCAGGCCAGTATCGCGGTCGAACAGGACCTCACCAATAAAGGGCGGCAGAGCACGGCCAAGAAAGAGGCCGAACTCAACACCGAAGTCTCGCTGATTGACCAGCGCCGCCTGCAGGTCGATCAGGAAACCCGCAAGCTGCAGGCCGAAGTCAAAGCCGACCAGGAAAAGCAGGTTGCCGAAATCAAAGCCGAGACCGTGCGTCGCGTTGCTCAAATCCAGATGGAGACGGCAGTTATTCAGGCCGACTCTGTCCGCCTGCTGGCCTTTGCCAATGCCGACGCGCTTAGACTGGTTGAAGGAGCCAAAGCCGACGGCTTCCGTTTGAAGGCCGAAGCCTTCAAAGATCCGCAGGCCTTCACCTACTGGGAAATGGCCAAGAACCTCAATCCGGCCTTGAAAATTAATATCCTCCACGCCGGCGAAGGAACTCTCTGGACCGATCTGGAAAAAGCCACCCTCGGCGACCTCGGCGGTGCGAAGCTGCTGAAAAAATAACGGGATTATTGGCCAAAAAAAGGCGCAGAATCAGAATTCTGCAAGCGACCATTATTTTATAAGACTGACCCCTTTTCAGTTGAAATTTTCTGGTCGCCAAAAGAGTTTGGTGGGGATTGGTTGGGGATTGGAATTGGGCCGGGAGTCGGTGCTCTTGGTATAGGACGCGGGAGAACAGTTTATGAATAATATTGAAATTGTATCCCATCCCTTAGGCGGACGGTGGGATATCTTGTGTGGAAAAGAGCGAGTAGGGGCTTGGACTGATATTTTAGCCCGATATTTGGAGCGCAAAGGCGCATTAGAAGACCATATTTCAGCACAGACTAGAATTTATAAAGTACATTTCCCGCTTTTGCGTTGGGATCCTCTTTGGCTCACAAAAGATAATCAAGTAGGAGTTAACACGATTGTTTTATTTGGGAAAAATAATTATTAATGTTTATGACGAGTCAATAGAACTCTTATTAAAGGCTCCTCGTACGCATTATTTCAGTGGGTTTGGATTCCTCATGTGTTTCTGTAAAGCGATTCAGACGGGCGAAGTTTTACCTTCGCTTACAGCTGGATTGATCATTTTAGCCTGTATAGAACTTCCATTCTTAATTCTTAAACTGGGGTTTAAGAATGAATTGATGAGGGGAATTGCAAGAGGAGAAGGGGTCAGTCCCGGAATCTCGTAATTTTCCAATGGTTGAAAAGCCGCGAAGGCAAGTAATGAAGTGAGCGGACAAAGCGGTTTGGCGGGGATATGGATAGAAAAAAAGCGAGTGACTGGCAGGCGCGATTATTTCTGAAAGAGGGCGTAGAAAAATGAGTAAAGGGAAACAAAACCTTCCGGCTCCGGGCGCGCTGCTGATTTATCAGTCGGACGACGGGAAAGTCCGTGTGGAAACACGGCTTCAGAATGAAACGCTCTGGCTTAACATCAATCAGATGGCCGATCTGTTTGGCGTAGATAAGTCAGGAATCAGCAGGCACTTAAAGAATATTTTTGAAACGGGAGAGCTTTCCCCAGAGGCAACTGTTGCAAATTTTGCAACAGTTCAAGACGAGGGGGATCGGCAAGTAGCCCGCAGAATCGAATTTTATAATCTGGATGCCATCATCTCAGTGGGCTATCGCGTAAACAGTATTCGCGGTACGCACTTCCGCATTTGGGCGACACAGCGCCTGCGGGAGTACATCGTCAAAGGGTTCGCGATGGATGATGAGCGGTTGAAGCAGGCCGGTGGCTGCGGTTATTTTGAAGAGCTGCTGGCCCGTATCCGCGACATCCGTTCCTCGGAAAAGGTTTTCTGGCGCAAGGTGCTCGATATCTACGCCACCAGCATCGATTATGATCCACGGACGGAAGTCTCGAAGGAGTTCTTTAAGGTCATTCAGAATAAGATGCATTGGGCGGCACACGGCCAGACGGCGGCAGAAGTAATTTATGAACGAGCCGACGCAACCAAGCCCAACATGGGGATGACTAACTGGGTCGGCCCGACGATCCGAAAGAGTGAAGCCGAGATCGCCAAGAACTATCTGGCCAAAGACGAATTGAATCTGCTGAACCGGATTGTGACGATGTATCTGGAGTTCGCGGAAATTCAGGCGCTGAACCGTAAGCCTATGACCATGCACGACTGGATCAGCAAGCTGGATGACTTTATGAAGCTGTCCGGTCGCGACATTCTCACCCATGCCGGCGCGATTACCCATGATGCGGCTTTGCAGAAAGCGCACGAGGAATATGAAAAATTCCGTATGGCGCAACTGGAGCTGCCGACCCGTGCGGAAACCGATTTTCTCGAAGTCGAAACCGAGTTGAAGCAGATTGGAATTTCCGGCGGGCAGTAGGCCGGGGGCCGGAAAACGTGTCTCCGTTTCCAGGCCGGCAGGATGCCTGCGGTACGAATCCCGTGACCGGATTTTTCTGTTCGGGTTCAGTCGCGGCGCGGCCGCCGGCAGTACCCGCAGTGGAAATAAAAACCTCAAATCATGCGGTTCCCGATGTCTTCGCGCGGGAAAAGTTTTCAACCTCCGGAAAAAGAAGTACCGTGTGTTCCACTTTTAACCCAAACGAGAATATAAATGGCGACCATTGGACAAATCAACCGGCTGCAGGTATTGCGGTCAACGGACTTCGGGCTGATCCTTGACGGAGGCAGTCTGGGCGACATCCTGCTGCCCAACCGGTACGTTTCCAAGGAGTGGCACCTCGACGATGTCATCGAGGTTTTTTTGATGATTGATTCCGAGGACCGGCTGACGGCCACCACGCTTAGGCCGATTGCGATGGTTGGCGAGTTTGCCTGCCTGCGTGTGGCTTCCGCCACGCGTATCGGCGCATTTCTCGACTGGGGACTGCCGAAGGATTTGTTTGTACCGTTCCGGGAGCAGAAGGTGGAGATGCGCGAGGGGCAGTCCTATGTTGTCCGCATTTATCTCGACGAAGCCAGCGGACGCATTGCCGCCTCCGCCAAGCTCGACAAGTTTCTCGACCGGTCGCCGGCGAACTATAAAACCGGCGACAAGGTTCAGCTGCTGATCTGCGATAAGACGGATCTGGGGTTTAAAGCCATCATCAACGGCCGGCACTGGGGCATCATTTTTTACAACGAAGTTTTCCAGCCTCTGGATCGCGGACAGCGAACGGACGGCTTCATTAAACAGGTGCGGGGCGACGGCAAGATTGATCTTTGCCTGCAGAAACCCGGCTTTGAGAAGGTTACTGAGCTCACGGATGTCATTCTGAATCACATCAAAGCGCAGGGCGGATTCATGCCTGTTACCGATAAAAGTCCGCCGGAAGAAATCTACCGCCTGTTCGGTGTCAGCAAAAAGACCTATAAGCAGGCCATCGGTGCGCTTTATAAAAAACGGCTAATCATCTTTGAAGATAACGGAACCCGGCTCGCAAAATAGCCGGGATTACAGCGGTTACTTCTGGAAGAGGGCGTCGAGGTCTTCGATCTGCTTCATCAGGTAGATTTTCATGTCCTCAATGGCGGCGTTGTAAATGCCGGGCCCGAGTTTTTCGATAAAAGTGTCCAGAATCTGGTCGGCTTTGAAATCGCTGAGTTCTTCATCGAAGTCGTCCAGAAACATGGCGATGAGTTTCTGGCGTAGAAGTGCTTTCTGCGGCGGGGAAAGCTTAATTTTCAGCGGCTGGTCGTCCATCTGGCGATTCCTACGGCAGCAGTTTGGCGTCTTTGATCAGCCGGCAGAACTCTTTTTTCGTGACCTGATGCTGCTCGCCTTCTTTGGCGAAAGGGTTTTCCATCGCTTTATATGTGACGGCAAGCCGTTCGCATTCGACGATGCGGAAGAACTCTCCGTCTTTTTTCCATAGCTGGCCTTGTTGTAATTTCATGCCTCTTGTTTAGCATCATCCCGGCCGGACTTCCACACCCAAGACGAACCGAAGTCAGGTCTTCCAGATGCCGACGGTGGTGTAGATGCTTTTCACATGATCGTGGTGTTTGCTCAGCAGCCGTGTTCTTGTCTGTTCATAGACGGACGGGTCGGACGGCCCCAGAGATTCGTGGTAAATCTCCTGCGGAAGTACATAAATGTTCAGGCCCCGCCGCGCCAGATCCAGGCAATAGTCCGCGACGAAGAGATACCATCCTTCGCAGGTCGCCTCATCGAAACCCTGTTCCAGAAAGACCGCTTTCGGAACGATCATCAGGCAGCCGTCGAGCGTCTGAACGGGAACCGGGCACTTGAGCCGGTGTGTGCCGGCGGGCGTCGGCGGATTGCCGTGCAGGACGCTGGCAAACAGATCTGTAGAATTGCGTCCGGCTGCACCCGCCGCGCCGAACGGACCCAACCGATTTAAGGTTCTTTGAACATAGGCCAGCCAGGATGAAGCGCCCAGGGCGACGTCCTGATGCACGAACATCAAGTAGTCGAATTTTGCTTTCCGGGCTGTTTCGTTCAGGATGCGCGGCGCGCTTTTGAATTCTCCCCGCCGGTTGTCGATCAGCAGAATTTCGTACGGTGCTGACTGGTTGCGCAAACTTTTCAGGAGAAACCTGTCCAGCTTTTCCTGACTGTTATACGCGCAGATAATTGAAAATCCGCGCTGCTTGTCAACGCGGTGAAGGAAGCGTTTCCAGAGTGATGAGAACATCATGCGGTTGCTCCATTCGGCGAAAGCGCAAGCGTTTCGGCGTACAGCCGGAAATCCAGCCGCTCCGGATTATAGCTGACATCGCTTAGAGCGATTCTTCCATCTTTGGAGACGGGCCGCTTAAGGATGACGCCTTCGGCGAGCCCGATGGGGAGTCCTTGAGAGTCCTCCTCTTCGATCAGTCCGTAGCACTCAAAGCCGCCGATGCCGTCGAGTACGGTTCCTGCCGGAAGATCGCGTTTGGCATAGGTGTAGACGTTGGTTTTCATTCCGGCATCCGGGCCCATGAAACAGTGTCCGTGCTTAACCGCTTTAAAAACCGCATCCATCGCTTCAATGTGGCAGAGGTGATACGGGCGGTAGAAAAGATAGAAGGGGCCGCTGCCCATTTTGTAATAAGCCAGCATCTGCTGCTGATAAGGGTTTTCGCAATACCCGACAGCAAACACACCGCC
>JBGAJP010000053.1:0-14589 GCA_044224855.1 Pontiellaceae bacterium | reverse complement strand
ACACTGCACGGGTAAAACCGGGAGTGCCTCTTCAGCAGCTTCGGGAATAGAAACAGTGCGGCGGCCATGATAACCATTAGCCCAAACGCAGACAGACTCCACACACCGTCAAGCAGACGGCTGAAAAGAAGCGGCGCGCAGGCCAACAGAACACCCGCGAGAATCCATATAACGGTGAGCATCCGGAAACCCCATGCCTTCCCTGCATTCACGGGTTCACTCTGCGGAGTGGTGACCAGGATGGCCGCGAGAACCGCCAATACCGGATAGGCCGGCAGTACATAATGCGGCAATTTGGTGGCGGCAAATTCAAAGATCAGCCAGGCGGGAATCAGCCAGGCAAACAGGAACCGGATAATGCGCGGATCGGTTACGAGTTTCTTCGCTTTGAACAAACCCCGGCAGACCGGCAGAAAGACCGGCCACAACATGACAGGCGTCATCAGCAGGTAAAGACCGGGTATGCCGCCGTGGCTTTCCTGTCCGGAATAAAGTTTCGGCAGAAAATCTTTACCGAACGCCTGCCGCAGAAAGGCGCCGTCAGTTGCCGTCTGGATGGCAATCAGCCACGGAAGAATGCAGACAAACACAATCAGCAGTCCCGGTAAAAAGCGCAGACCTTTTGCCCACTTGATGTTTTTTTCACGGACGCAGATCACCAGAACCGTCAGTAAGGCGACCATCGGTGCTATCGGCCCTTTGATCAGGATGCCGGCACTTTGTGCAAGCCAGAAACCGACGGCGTACCGCACGGGCGTTTTTCTGCCGGGTTGATACGAAAAATAAATCAGCGCCAGAAAGCCCTGTGAAAAGATCACCGTGGACAGCAGTACCGTATCTGTGATGGCGGCATGGGATACGAATGTCAGAAGCGGACAGGCTGCCAGGAAGGCGGCCGCGAAAAAGGCGGTTTTCTGCGGAAGGAACTTCCGCATAAATCCGAAAAGCGCGAGTACGGACAGCGTACTGCCAAGCAGCGAAGCCAGCCGGTACGGCCAGATGACATCCTGACGGCCGGTCAGATTGGCAAGCCCGGCCTGCAGCCAGTAAATACCGATGGGCTTTTTATTGCGGGCCTGTTCCATGAAGCGGATCTGAACGTAATCGCCCGTTTCGGTCATTTGCCGGGAGGCCTGAGCATAACGCGGTTCATCGCGGTCAATCGGCGGGATGGTCGTCATCCCCGGCAGATAGAGCGTCAGGCATAGAAGTAACAGCGCCGCATAGCGTAACCATACCGGCGAGTCCGGTTTGTCACATCCCGCTTTTTGATCAGTTTCATTCAAGTTCACTGTGTTCAGGTTTAACAGAGTGCCCTCTGAATTGTCAACGTGACAGGGATTTGATCTGCCGCCAGGCCGCTGCAGACCAAACGTCTTGACCTGAATCAGACTGCTGTGTTTATTCTGTTTATATGAGATCTGTTTTAAACGACTTGAAAATCCCGCTTTTATCCCTGTTGCTGACCGGCCTTCTGGCGGCTTTTTTTTTACCGCCCATGGCGCTTGACGAAACCCGCTATCTGAGCGTCGCGTGGGAAATGCAGAACGCCGGTTCTTACATCGTGCCGTTACAGAACGGCGAACCTTACGCCCATAAACCGCCGTTTCTGTTCTGGATGCTTCAGGCCGGATGGAAGCTGTTCGGCGTGAATGATGTAACGCCCCGTCTGACCTTCTGTCTCTTCGGGATGTTCAGCATTCTGCTTTTGCATAAAATCAGTCTGCGGCTTTGGCCGGAGGAAAGAAAAACCGCCGCCTGCGCTGCGCTTGTGCTGGGTTCCACCGTTATCTGGACGCTGTGGTCCTGCGCCGTCATGTTTGATGTGATGATCACCTTCTGGGTGCTGATATCCATATTGGGAATACTGAGTGCTGAAACTGCGCCGAAAAAAGGCTGATACTGCTGACGGTCGGCATGGTGCAGGCAGTGAAATGGCAACCAAAGGTCCGGTCATCATGGCGTATACGCTTCCGCTGGTACTTCCTGTCCGCTCTGGGCCGGCATCACCGGTCTATCCGATGGAAACTTCTGACGGCGTTCCTCGCTGGAACCGACTGTTTTGTGGGCGATTCCTGCCACCATTCTGGGCGGCGCGGAATACCGCCATGACATCTTTTGGGGACAGACGGTGAACCGGATCGGCTCCTCCTTTGCGCACCGCCGTCCGTTCTGGTGGTACATTCCAATCCTGCCGGCACTGTTTTTTCCGTGGCTGTATTTCCGGCCGGCGCTCGCAAAGATCAATTTTAAACAGGCTGACAGCGGAACCCGCCTGTCCATTCTCTGGCTGGCTGTTCCCTTTGTCATATTTTCAATGATCAGCGGCAAACAGGTGCATTATCTCGTTCCTATCCTCCCGGCCGGAGCCCTTCTGATGGGCCGAAATATCGCCCGATCAGGAAATCTCACCGGAACAGCTTCCGTCAAAATTATCGGAGCCCTTTATCTTCTGCTCGGTGTCGTTGCGCTGGTTCTGCCGTTTGTACATCTGAGTGAAAAAATCGGCCAGCTGGATGCCGGATCGACATGGATTGCCGCTGCCGGGCTGCTGAGTATCGGACTTCTTCTTATTCTGCTTCCCTTTCGCTCAACGGACAGCATCACCAGAGGGCTGGCCCTGTGCACGGTGCTGGCTCTGCTCTTCGGTCTCTTTGAAGCGAACAAGAGTTTTATGGAAGGCTACAATCTCAAAGGAATGGCCGCGGCTGTAAAAGGCAAAATGGATGAAGGCTGTACCGTGGCTCATATAGGCAAATATTACGGGCAGTATCAGTTCCTGGGACGGTTACCCCGCCCCCTTACCGTGATCAGCAAAGACTCCGCCGCAGTCAACCAGTTTGCCGCCGATCATCCGAACGGTGCAGTGATCAGTTACCTGAAGAAAAAGAATCAGCTTCCGGAAAATTCCATCATTTATTACAAGCAGCGGTACCGGGGAGAAACGTCCGTCGTACTCTGGAGCCCGTCTAAGCATACTGCTGATTGAAGATGACTCGCAAACTGCCGCGTTCCTTGGCCTGAAATAAAAAGCCCCGGATTTCTTTACAGAAAAACCGGGGCTTACTGCTTTCAAAAACCGGATCTATTCAGCTTCTTTTTCCTGCTTCTTCGGCAGGTTGAGCTTAATGTGCAGTTCGCGCAGCTGCTTGAGTTCCACTTCACCGGGCGCGCCCATCAGAAGGTCTTCGGCTTTCTGGTTCATCGGGAACGCAATCACTTCACGGATGTTCGGCTCATCAGCCAGCAGCATCACCATGCGGTCTACACCGGGAGCGATACCGGCATGCGGAGGCGCGCCGTATTTGAATGCACGGTGCAGCGCCGGAAATTTGGTTTCAACCACTTCCTGACCGTAGCCGGCGATATCGAACGCTTTGATCATCAGTTCGGGACTGTGATTACGAACCGCACCAGATGAAAGTTCAGTGCCGTTGCAAACGATGTCGTACTGGAAAGCCAGCACATCAAGCGGGTCTTTTGTCAGCAGCGCTTCCATTCCGCCTTGCGGCATGGAGAACGGATTATGGCTGAACGCCACCTTGCCTTCGTCATCGAGTTCAAACATCGGGAAGTCAACAATCCAGCAGAAGCGGAATACGTCTTTTTCGAGCAGATCCAGACGATTGCCGAGTTCTGTACGGACCGCGCCGCCGATGCTCTGTGCATTCTTCGCAGTATCCGCGATGAAAAACATCGTGTCGCCATCGCCGATTCCGCCGAGAGCTTTGAGCTGTGCAAGTTCATCCGCGCTGAGGAATTTAGCAATCGGGCCTTTGGCTTCGCCTTCAACCCAACTGATGTAACCGAGGCCTTTAGCGCCAGCCGACTGTGCAAAGGCGACCATGTCATCAAAGAACTTGCGCGGCTGTCCGGCACAACCTTTGACAGCGATTGTTTTAACCACACCGCCCTTTTCAACCACACCGGCGAAAGCCTTAAAGCCGCAGGTGCGGAAAATATCGCTGGCGTTCTGCATAATCAGCGGATTGCGCAAATCCGGTTTGTCGGAACCGTACTTTTCCATCGCTTCGCGATACGGAATACGGACAAACGGAGTTCCGTCCACTTTTTTCGTGCTGAACTCTTTGAAGATGGTGGCGAGCAGTTTTTCATTCACCGCAAACACATCATCCTGCGTCGCGAAACTCATTTCCATATCGAGCTGATAGAACTCGCCGGGCGAACGGTCGGCACGGGCGTCTTCGTCGCGGAAGCACGGCGCAATCTGGAAATAACGGTCGAAGCCGGAAACCATCAGCAACTGTTTGAACTGCTGCGGAGCCTGCGGCAGTGCGTAGAACTTTCCGGGATGAACGCGGCTCGGTACGAGATAGTCGCGCGCACCTTCCGGCGACGAGCTGGTGAGGATCGGCGTCTGATATTCCAGAAAGCCCTGCTCGGTCATCAGCTGGCGGATACGCGAAATAACTCTGGAGCGCAGAACGATGTTGTCATGCAGGCTCTTGCGGCGCAGGTCAAGAAAACGGTATTTAAGGCGCAGAGCTTCAGAGCATTCCTCTTCCTTGTTGACCTGAAATGGAATCACTTCCGATTCGCCGAGCATTTCCATCGTTTCCGCAACCAGCTCGATTTCGCCGGTGACGAGCTTCGGGTTAACAGCAGAGCCATCACGAGCCACTACTGAGCCCGTAAAGCAGAGAACGCTTTCCACACGCCAGTGTTCGATATTCTTATAGAAAGCTTTATCAGGACTGATCACGATCTGCGTGATGCCGTAGTGGTCGCGCAGGTCGATGAACAGAACGCCGCCGTGGTCGCGGATGGTATTGACCCAGCCGGAAAGGCGCACGGTCTGTCCAACGTTTTCTTTGCGGAGCTGTCCGCAGGTGTGTGTACGAAATTTATGCATAAATCAGATTCCGGTTTCAGTTAAAAGTTTGATCAGTTCCGGCAGTTCGACTTCACATTGAGAGCCGTCAGCCATGTTTTTCACAACGAACGTTCCTTTTTCAAGTTCCGTGTCGCCGCGGATAATAACGGTTTTTGCGCCGGTTTTATCGGCGCGCCGCATTTGAGCCTGCACTTTTCGGGCGGCAAGCTCCATTTCGCAGGCAATGCCGCGCTGGCGCAGCGCTTGCAGAAGAAGCAGGTTTTCATTCAGCGCTGCTTCGCCGAGAGAAACGATGAAGACCGGCGGCGGAGGCGCAAACTGCGCGGTGGTAATTCCAATGGATTCCAGAGAGGCGATAACCCGCTCGACACCCATCGCAAAGCCGACGCCGTCCACGGCTTTTCCGTCGAGCTGAATCCGGTAGCGGCCGCCGCCTGCCAGTGCGTTCTGCGCGCCGAGACCGCCGTGCACGACTTCCCATACGGTGTGAACGTAGTAGTCGAGACCGCGCACGAGGCTGGCATCTATTTCGACATCGATCTCGAGTTTCTTGAGAGTCGCGATAACAGTATCCAGATAAGCACGCGAACTCGCACTCATGAATTCAATCACAGGCGGAACGTCCGCAATAATTTTCTGCACGGACGGATCTTTTGAGTCGAGCAGACGCAAAACATTGGTTTCAAAGCGCAGCTGTGCTTCTTCCGGCAGTTCGCTCAGGCGGGGACGAATGGCTTCCCGCAATCCTTCGAGAACGGCGGCACGGTCTTCCGGCAGTCCGATGGTGTTCAGGCGGATTCTGGCGCCGGTCAGTCCCCAGGCCGCCAGCAGGTGAACCTGCAGAGCAATCACTTCGGCGTCGGCCAGCGGATTCGGCGCACCGACGGCTTCGAGACCGATCTGATGAAACTGGCGTTTACGGCCGGCCTGCGGCCGTTCACAGCGGAACATGGGACCCATGTAAAAAATGCGGGCGTTTGCAGTTTCTTCACCGCCGGAGGCAACATAGCGGATCGCGCCGGCGGTTCCTTCAGGACGCAAGGCAAACTTGCGTCCGCCGCGGTCTTCCAGCGTGTACATCTCTTTAGTAACAACGTCTGTCGTGTCGCCAAGTGAATGGGTGAAAAGCTCACGCTTTTCAAGGACAGGCGTGCGGACTTCTGAAAAACGATAGCGCGCGAAAATTTCGCGCGCCCGCTGTTCAATCATCTGCCAGATTGCGACATCCGGAGCTGCAATATCGGACATGCCCTGGATGGGTTGGTACGAAGTGGAAGCCATGTCTAGATGCCGGTAATCTGCTGCTTCATGATCTTGCCGGGTTTGAATTTTACGACGCGGCGTTCAGGAATGGTCACGACGTCTTCCGGCTTGTTGGGATTGCGGCCGATCCGGGCTTTGCGGATGTTGATTTCAAAAACACCGAAATTGCGGAATTCAACCGTTTCGCCCTTGTTGAGCGCTTCGACGATGTAGTCCAGAGACTTCTGGAGAATAGCGGCGACATCCTGCTGGATAAGGCCGGTCTCGTCAGCAATACGAACCACTAAATCTCTCTTTGTCATATCTTCCCCCGTTTCAATCGAATTGACTTGGTCGTAACAGGTTACAACTCAAGACAGGCCAGCCATCTTAGTGAGGCTCTGCGTACGGTCAAGCCCTATCCTCGATGTTTTGTTCAACGCGACGCGATTCCGTGAAACACCAGCGCGGCAATCATCCCGATAAAAGTCAGCAGTGCCAGCGTTTTATTGAACAAATAAAAGGTGTCGACAGGCTTGATGGTAAGTACCGGTGAACCCGCTTCAATCCGGGTCGAAGGTTCAACCAGAATTCGCGTCACTGTGCCGCGCAGAACTTCTTCACCGTGCGTAGTTGTCCACTTAATATTTGCGTTTTGAAGCGCACAAGCCTCTACATCAGCCCGGGCTTTCATCAGCGCATCCAGTTTCTTTTCGACCGCCGGATCCTTGGCTGTTCTGGCAGCTTCAAACGCAGCTTCAGCCTCAGTAACTTTAGCGCGACAGCCTTCATCATAGAGATTTGCCAGCACGACATTACCTTTGATTTCATCCCCCGCCTTAACAGGAATATCTTTCACTACGCCGCTGACTGTAAAAGCCACCGGAATTTCATGCGGATGTTTTTTGAGCACTTTTTCCGTCGGGAACCAGGCATCACGAATCGACCAGATGCAGAGAAAACCGCAAAAAACTGCGGCGACCAGAAAATCCTTTGTTCCATGGATATTGAACCTGCTCTTCGCCATATGATTTCCTCTTATGGATTAATAACTTTTCGCAAAAACCACGCGGCCTTTGCTTGGTTTGCCACTGACAATACATTTCCCGGTGCCGCTCTTTTCGCAGTCAAACGGAATGCAACGGATGGTCACAGACAATTCGTCATTAATTTTCTGCTCCGTTTCTTCTGTTCCATCCCAGTGGGCCAGAGCGAATCCGCCGCGACCTTCTTTGAAGAAGGTGACGAATTCATCCCAACTGTCGATCTCCCGTGTATTCTCAGCGCGGAATGCAAGGGCTCGATCAAAGAGATTCTTCTGCATATCTGCAAGAACGTCCGAAATTGCGGCAACAAATTCAGCGCGGTTCTGGCTGTATTTTTCCTTTGCGCTCTTGTCGCGGCGTGCCACATACACACCGCCGTTTTCCATATCGCGCGGACCGATTTCCACACGGAGCGGAATACCCTTCTTGACCCAACTCCAGCCCTTTTCGCCGGCATTGATATCGCGTCCGTCAACAATAACATCAACCGGACGGCCTGCGTAGGTTTGTGTGCGGAGCATGGCAGCGGTTTCATTGCAGTACTGCACGATTTTTTCCCGCTCTTCCTCTTTTCGGATGATCGGCAGGATTACCACATGCGACGGCGCGAGGCGCGGCGGCATAATCATGCCGTCATCATCAGCGTGCGTCATAATCATTCCGCCGATCAGACGCGTTGAAACGCCCCAGGATGTTGTCCATGCAATCTCTTCACGGCCTTCGCGCGACTGGAACTTAATGCCGGAAGCCTTGGCGAAATTCTGTCCAAGGAAATGACTGGTGCCGGCCTGCAGCGCTTTGCAGTCCTGCATCATCGCTTCGATGCAAAGCGTATTCACTGCACCGGGAAAACGTTCACCGGCTGTCTTTTCGCCGATTAACACCGGCATGGCCATATACTCCTCGGCGAACTGTTTATAAACATTCAGCATTTTCACGGTCTCTTCCCACGCTTCCGCGCTGGTTTCATGAACCGTATGCCCTTCCTGCCAGAGAAACTCGGCCGTCCGCAGAAAAAGACGTGTGCGCATTTCCCAGCGAACCACATTAGCCCATTGATTAATCAGAATCGGCAGATCGCGGTAGCTCTGCACCCACTTGGCGTAGGTCGCGCCGATAATCGTTTCGGATGTCGGACGAACCACCAGCGGTTCTTCGAGTTCACCGGCCGGAATCAGTTTACCGTTCGGTCCGGCTTCCAGCCGGTGATGAGTGACGACCGCGCACTCCTTGGCAAATCCTTCAACGTGTTCTGCCTCTTTTTCCAGATAGCTCAACGGGATGAACAGCGGGAAATAAGCATTCACATGACCGGTGGCCTTGAAGTACCCGTCCAGCGCCGTACGGATATTTTCCCACAGTGCATAGCCCCACGGCTTGATCACCATGCAGCCGCGCACATCGCTATTCTCGGCCAGCTCGGCGGAACGAACTACCTGCTGATACCACTCCGGATAATTTTCTTCCCGTGTCGGAGAAATCGCTGTCTTTGCCTGCTTACTCATGAATCAGTCCCTTTTCAAAATTTTCTTTCAGTTCTGTAATACGCTTCATAATCAACTCGCCGATCAAGCCGTAGGCATCGCGGCCTTCGCCAAGCCGGCGGATTTCCTCCTGCGTGATCAGCTTTCCAAAGATCACCGAAATCGGTTTAGACTTCCAGCCGTCGCTGTTTTTCGACCACGCCTCATAGGAGCCGTGAACATACACCGGAACTACCGGCGCATTGCCCTTGGCCACCAGAAAACCGATACCCGGCTTCGCCGGCTGCAACGTCCCGTCCACAGAGCGGGTTCCCTCAGGAAACAGCGCCACAGAGGCTCCGTCCTTCAACAGCGCAATGGCGGTTTTCATCGCCTTAATATCGCCCTTGTCGCGATCCAGCGGAATCACACCGACCTTGTGCAGGAACCAGTTCATGAACCCTTTTTTGAACAGCGTGTCACGGGCCATAAAATGAGTCATTCTCGTCCGGTAGGTACAGGCTCCAACCGCCGGCGGGTCAATATAGCTGGCGTGATTCGAGGCGATAATCACCCCGCCGGTCTTCGGCACGTTCTGCAATCCGTAGAATTTAATCCGGTTCTTCAGGCGCAGACAGACCCAGAAAAAATTACAGGTTATGCTGTACCAGACCGGATTGATCATCAGATCGCTGCGCGGCTTTTCGAGCTCAGCGATACGATCCATCAGAATCCGGGTCACCTCTTCGATGCCGTGCCCGGAGGTATCGATCACATAGGCGCCATCCGCGATTTTCAGAGGCGCCGTCTTACGGGAAGAGTCCTTCTGGTCGCGGCGCTGAAGCGACTCGAGAACCTCTTGAGCCTTCTCGGTTTCACCGCTCGCTACCAGCTCCGCATGACGGCGCTTCGCACGCTCTTCCGGATTTGCATCGAGATAAAATTTGTATGGCGTTTTCGGAAACACAACCGAACCGATATCGCGGCCTTCCATCGCGAGAGATCCCAGCTTACTCAGCTTGCGCAGCCGGTTTACAACAAATGTGCGTACCGCCGGCATCGCCGCAATATCCGAAACCGCTTCGCGGACTTCCTTGCCGCGCAGCGCTTCACCCGGCTCAACACCGTCGATCATGAAAACCACCGCACCGTTCCGCACCTCAAATTTCCATTTCGACTTCAGCAGAACCGGAAGCACCAGCAGCGGACTCCGGGTACAGACACCTTCCTGCAGCATCTTCCAGGTTACGCCGCGATAGAGTGAACCCGAATCCACATAAATGCAGTTCATTCGTTTTGCCACTTCGCGTGCTACCGTCGATTTTCCTGAGGCCGCCGGCCCGTCAATTGCAATAATCCGTTGTCTGTTCATTCAACCTTTCCGCCCAGCTGTTCCAAATGGTTCCAAAAATCAGGATACGATGTCGCCACGCATTCGACCTGCTCCAGTTTAACCGGCGCATCGGCAGAGGTTGCCAGCATCGCCATCGACATCGTGATCCGGTGGTCGCCGTGCGATGCCAGCGGATCTTCCGGTGAATGCAGTTTCGCCGGACCGTGCACGGTCATGCCGTCGGGATGTTCCTCAACATGAACTCCGAACGCCCGCAGGTGCGCCGCCGTTACTGTGATCCGGTCGGACTCCTTCACCCGCAGTTCCGCCGCATCACGGATTACGGTTTTACCGTTTGCCAGCGCTCCGGTTACAGCCAGCATCGGCAGTTCATCAATCAGATTAGGAATTTCATCGCCACCGATTTCCGTACCGCGCAGCTGCGCACCGCGCACAAACACTGTACCGATCGGATCGCCCTGTTCTTCTGTGACTTCGACCTCAATCAGCGCGCCCATCCGTTTCAGCACATCCAGCAGCGCCGTGCGCCGGGGATTCAGGCCGACACCGCGCACTGTTAATGTCGCACCCGGACGCGCCGCAACCGCCGCAATCCAGAAAGCCGCACTCGAAAAGTCGCCCGGCACCGTCAGCTTGCGCGCCGTAATCTGCGGACCTTTCGGCCCGAAGCCCTGCAGCGTAATTTCCATGCCGTCAATATGCAGAGGGATTTCCAGAGTCTGGAAAAGTTTTTCGGTATGGTCGCGGGTCGGCCGCGGTTCGACCACAGTTGTTTTGCCTTCTGCAAAAAGACCGGCCAGCAACACGCAGGATTTTACCTGTGCGGAAGCCATCGGCAGTTCATAGCGGATTCCATGCAGCGGCGTACCGTGGATCGTCAGCGGCAATGTACCCTTCTCGCCCGTCAGGTCGAGTTTCGCGCCCATCAGCTCCAGCGGCGTTTTAATGCGGCCCATCGGCCGGCGCGAAAGCGATGCATCGCCCGTCATGGTTACGGTCATTTTCTGTCCCGCCAGCAGTCCGGCCAGCAGCCGGGTGCCGGTGCCGGAGTTGCCCATATCCAGCGGATTGGCCGGTTCGATAAACTTTCCGCCGGTGCCGGTAATCTTCAGCACATCGCCTTCGAACTTTGCCGAGGCACCCAGCGAGCACATTGCACTGAGAGTGCTCATTGCATCTTCACCCTGCAGAAACCCGTGCACTTCCGATGTGCCTTTAGCCAGCGCAGCCAGCATAGCAATCCGCTGGGAAACACTTTTATCGCCGGGAACGCGCAGTTCGCCACCGAATTTCGAAACAGGATAAACCGTTTTTGAGTTCATCAGCCGAGCAGCTCCTTGCGTTTATCGCGGGCGGCGGCAAACCAGTTCGCGAGTTTTTCGCCGTTCCCTTCGTCAATCAGCGCCGCCAGTTCATTCAGATTGTTGCAGAAAATTTTCAGTGCCGCTTTCAGCGCCGGTGCATTGGTGCGGACTATATCGCTCCAGACCTGCGGTGAGCCGTCGGCAATGCGTGTTGTATCGCGGAAGCCGCTGCCGCAGAACAGGCCGTTATCGCCGGCCGAAAGCGCCAGCGCCGCCGCAACGACGTGAGGCAGATGACTCGTCGCAGCCAGCACCCGGTCGTGTGCGGCAGCATCCATGATGGTTACGCATGAACCGGCACTCTTCCAGAGATTAGCGACTTTCTCAACCGATGCATCATCGGCCAACATCGGCGGCGTCACCACGGTGACGGCACCGTTATATAAATCCGCATTACCCGCTTCAATCCCCTGCTGTTCAGAGCCGCAGATCGGGTGTGAGCCGATAAATTCAGTGCCGGTTCCGGCCAGAACTTCTGCCATCAACTCATTCAGGCAGGCTTTTGTACTGCCGACATCGGTAATGATGGCACCCGGCCGGAGTCCTGCCCGGCAGGTTTTTGCCAGTTCAGGGATCGTCAGAACCGGAACGCATAAAACAACCAGATCGGCTCCTTTAACAGCCTCGACCGGATCGGAAAAGACAGCATCCGCTACGCCGAAGTTCAGCACCGCTTCACGGGTTTCCGGACGGCGCGCGTAAACATGGATGCGCGCCGACACGTTGCGCTTTCTCAGCGCAAGTCCCAGAGACGATCCCATCAGCCCCGTTCCCAGTATTGCAATTGTTTCCATTGGTATATTCCCGGGGTTGGAAGCAGAGGTCAGGATTGGGTAAAAGTCAGCTTTTCTCCACTGACACCGACGGCAACAGATCTATCGCTGACCACCTCACCGCGCAGGATCGCCTCGGCCAGCGGATCTTCAAGCTGGTGTTCAACCGCCCGGCGAAGCTGCCGCGCGCCATACGCCTTGTCGAATCCCTTTTTGATAAGAAACTGCTTGGCTTCGGCTGACAGCTCCAGCGCAATCTTGCGGGCCGCGACACGTTCACGGACGCGGGCGACTTCGAGGTCCAGAATAACTTCGATATCCTTCTCGTTGAGCTGACGGAAAACGATGATGTCATCCAGCCGGTTGACCAGTTCCGGCTTAAAGGTTTCCTTGCACGCGGCCATCATGACGCTCTTGAGCTTGTCGTAATCGTTCTGCTCACTGACTGGAGAGAAGCCCAGACCGGCTTTCGCAGAGTGCGCTGCCCCGACGTTTGAAGTCATAATGACGATAGTGTTGCGGAAGTCCACGCTGCGTCCGAGGCTGTCGGTCAGACGGCCTTCTTCCAGAATCTGAAGCAGCATGTGCATGACATCCGGATGAGCCTTTTCGACTTCGTCGAACAGCACCACGGAATACGGACGGCGGCGCACCCGTTCGGTAAGCTGACCGCCCTCTTCGTGACCGACATAGCCGGGCGGCGAACCGACAAGGCGCGAAGCCGAGAATTTTTCCATATACTCGGACATGTCGATCTGAATCAGTGCATCAGGATCATCAAACATGAAGCGCGCCAGCTCTTTTGCCAGCATGGTTTTGCCGACGCCGGTCGGACCGAGAAATGCGAAGGAACCGATCGGTCGGCGAGGATCCTTCAGTTCGGCGCGCGAGCGGCGCAAGGCGCGCGAAATGGCGGAAACCGCTTCGTTCTGACCCACGACACTCTTTTCAATCTGCGCTTCCATTTGGAGCAGTTTAGCGAGCGCCTGTTCTCCCATTTTATCCACCGGAACGCCGGTCCACTTGGAAACAACAATACGGATTTCCTCTTCATCAACGGTCGAAAGACTCTCCTGACGGGAGGCTTCCCATGCTTTTATAGCGGCGTCAAATTCCTCTTTCGCCTTACGTTCGGCATCGCGCATCGCGGCGGCTTCTTCGAACTTCTGCTCGCGAATGGCCGTATCTTTTTTCTGCTGGGCCTCCATCATACGCTGACGGATTTCCTGAAACTCCGGCGGCTTAACCATGTTAGCAATATGACTGCGCGCGCCCGCTTCGTCGATCAGATCAATGGCTTTATCCGGGAGAAAACGGTCGGGCAGATAGCGCGCGGAAAGCTTGGCGGCGGATTCCAGCGCGGCATCGCTGATTTTCGTATGGTGGTGTTCTTCGTATTTCGGGCGCAGACCTTTGAGAATCTGGATGGTTTCTTCAATGGTAGGCTCTTTGACAATAACCGTCTGGAAGCGGCGTTCGAGCGCGGCATCTTTCTCAATCGATTTGCGGTATTCGCTGAGCGTCGTGGCACCGATACACTGAAGCTCGCCGCGTGAAAGCGCCGGCTTGATGATATTGGCGGCATCCATCGTTCCTTCAGCGGAACCGGCCCCGACAATCGTGTGCATTTCGTCGAGAAACAGCAGAACGTTTTTTGTTTTACGGATTTCGTCCATAACCGCTTTGATGCGCTCTTCAAACTGTCCACGGTATTTTGTACCGGCCACCATCAGAGCCAGGTCGAGTGTAACCACTTTTTTATCCGCCAGAAGCTGCGGAACCGTACCGTCGGCGATGGATTGTGCGAGTCCTTCGGCAATGGCGGTCTTACCAACGCCCGCTTCGCCGAGCAGAACCGGATTATTTTTCGTCCGGCGGCAGAGAATCTGGATAACGCGCTCGATTTCGTTTTTGCGGCCGATAACGGGATCAAGCTCCCCCTTCTTCGCCATTTCGGTCAGGTCGCGGCCGAACGCATTCAGCGCCGGTGTTTTGACGGCCTGTCCTTCGGCTGTTTTCTGCGGTGCTCCGAACGCCGGGGCTTCTTCTTCATTATTCGCAGTTTCCATGGAGCCGTCGTAGTCCGGATCAAGCATAGCCATGATTTCTTCGCGCGCCTCTTCGAGATCTACACCCATGTTTTCGAGTACGCGGGCGGCAATCCCTTCGCCTTCACGGAGCAGACCAAGCAGAATGTGTTCGGTTCCGACGTAGCTGTGATTGAGAGAGCGGGCTTCGCTGGTCGCCAGCGCCAGCACTTTTTTGGCGCGCGGCGTAAACGGAATATTGCCGGTCATTTTAGTATCCGAACCGGTTCCGACCGCTTTTTCCACTTCAAGGCGGAGCGACTGCAAATCAACACCGAGCGACTGGAGCGCGCTGACGGCTACGCCGCTGCCGAGAGCAACGAGACCGAGCAGAATATGCTCCGTGCCGACATAGTTATGGTTGAACTGCTCGGCCTCTTTGCGGGCCAGATGCAGTACACGCTG
>JBGAJP010000052.1:0-14972 GCA_044224855.1 Pontiellaceae bacterium | reverse complement strand
GAGCTGTCACCAAAAAGGGACAGTATTGGCGTTACGCCTGCTGTTGTGCCTTTTACATTAACAGCACCTGTCAAATTCAGCGCAGAATTGCCGGTCATGTCCAGATTGCCGGACATTTCAAGATTCATGCCGGTAAAGCTGTACGTATTCGTAAGCATACAAGCGGCTTTGATGTAGGCTGAATCGGATGCCGCAGTACCGGCCATATCTCCATTCTGCCAGCCGGAAACAGTTGACCAGTCGGTAACCCCGCCGGTGCCAAGGAATGTTTTATTCACAGCCCACGCACTCTGACCCAAGAATCCGGTCAGAATTATACTCATCAGAATGGCCAAACGACTTCGATTTATTCTGCATTTCATTTATTACTCCGGTTAGGTGTGTGCCTTCTCTTAACCCACTATCGGCGGAGTTTTACGTTGACCAGCAATCTGAAGCGTTCGTTATTTTTTAAATTTTTTCCGAACCAGCCCGAACGACTTTATATCCTGCTATATTCATTGATAGCGAAGATTCTGAAATGCAGAAAGAATCGTAAAATGAGCAGGTGAAAGGGAGAACGCCGCTGTTTTTCAGCACACAGAAATTCTCAGAGGGATACTTCGTTGCGGATCTCTATCCAGATACAGCAGGCCTGCCGGATGGTCTATCCGGATAACGGCGCAGAAGATAAATCGCAATTGTATAACAAGGCCCTTCGCCGGCACAAAGCTTCAGGCCTTATACTCAGAGCATGCCAACTCTCAATGCGACGCCGCACCCGCAGGAAGCTTGGCGGTAATCGCATCCGCAATATGCTTAGCCAGCAGATCATAACCTTCAGCGCCGAAGTGAACATCATTTTCGCGGCCGATCTTCTCCCTCACCGGCAGCACAACGGCATACAAATCATTTACAGCAACTCCGTTTTCCTCCATGACTTTCCGCGCAACTTCATTGCGTGCAGGAATGCTGTCGAACCGGCGTGTCGGAGAAATATTGCCGTCTTTAGGAACGGGCGTAGTCGTAGCAAAGATCAACGTGGCGCCCGTGGCCTTCATTTGTTTAATCAGTTCGCGGAGATTATCCGCATACTGTTCGCGCGAGGCGCGCTGCGTGGTTTCCGACGCGAACTTCGCATCATGAAGTCCGAAATTAAAATGAATAACATCCCATTTCTCACCCCGGAGCCATTCCTTCATTTTTGCAAGACCGACCTCTGTCGCCCCGCCGTTCCCGGGGATCCGGTGCACATTGGCTTTCCCCTCGAGCAAAGCACGTACATTCAAGGTATAGCCGATAGAAATAGAGTCGCCAATCAGCAGAACCCGGGGCAGACCGGGAACATCTTTAATCGGTTTCAAGGCCAGCTTGTTGCGCGCGGCGGAATCCAAGGCCCCTTCCCCCTCATACTCTTGAGGCTGCTTACTGCCATTAATCAGAGGCTCAACCGAAGGATCTTTGGCGATAACAGCACTGCGTACAGCAGCCGTAGTTTCGGTAAGCGCCTTTTGAAAACTCCGTTTTATTTCGGGGGTCTGCTCGGCAGAGAATTTTTTCTTGTCGTTCAGATATGCGCTCCGCGTTTGTCCAACCTGCTGTAAACCGGCCTGTATCTTCGAATCCGCAGCAACAGAGGCGACAGCCGATCTGACCTTTTCAGTCTCTTCATCCGTTAATTGAGCTGACCCGATCAATTCCGCCGCCACAACCCGGATTGCGCCTGAGCCGCCGTCTTTCGGTGCCGATGCGGGAGCCGCAGCTTTTTCGGATAAACCTGCCAGTGAGGCATCCGCCGCAATGACGGCTTTACGTACGATATCCACAGTTGTACTGAGCGACTGCTGATACTGTTTCTCCAGCGAAGCGTCGCGTTCGGCCGGCGCTTTCTTCCGGTCGACCAAAAAGGCTTTCCGGGTTTGAGAAAACTCCTGCATGGCCGCCAGAATTGCGGGATCTTTAAGCGCTGCAGTGATTGCCGCTTCTGTTTTCTCTGCTTCCGGACCGGTTCGTCCGGCAATCACCGCAGTGACCGCCTTGATAGACGATCCATCTACAGCCGCCGACGGTTCCGCCGCATAAAGAACACCGGCCAGAACCGGTACGAATAAAAGAATGGAAGCCAATCGTTTCATTGTTTTTTTCTCCTTTGATATGCCGGATTTACGATTTCCTATTGTCTCATAACATAGCGGGTTACTACCCTCTCAGGCTTTCAAAAAACCGGCAAAAAAAATCAAACGTCCACCACTTGTTTAAACAGTATATTTCCCGAATGCTGAAAGAGAAATCCACGCAGCGAAACCGTCTTCAAGCTCTGAATATTACATTGGGAATCGTTATCTCAGTGCTGGTGCCTGACGTTATCCTTTACGCGCAAAACCAACCTGTGAATAGTTGGCCGAATTCAAACCTTGAATCCGACGGCAATTATAACGGGATTCCGGATTTCTGGAATAAGGGAGGAAATATCCCGTCCATCGATCTTTGGACAACAGAAATATCAACCAGTCCGTCACACGCTTTAAAACTTGCTGACTCCAGCACCTCCGGATACGGCTCATGGTACTCGGATCGGCTTTCTATTGCCGGCGGGGCTTTATATCAGCTCAGCTACCAACTGCGTTACATCACTCAAGGAGATATGCGAGTCAGCGTTTCCTTCTTCAGCTCCGTCGGCACGTTAATAGAATCGCAACATTATTTGTTTTCCGGAACGCAGGATTTCTGGTCCGGAAAAGTACAGCATTTCACCGCCCCCGGCAACGCAGCGACTTTATCTCTGGAACTCGTATCCGGAGGCAGCTATAGCGTTACAGGCTCTGCATGGATGCATGGATGGACGATGTTACACTCACTATAGATGAATCAGTGGTGCCCCAAATTGAAAGCTTCCCGAAACTGCCCGATCCGATGGTCATTAGAAATTGGAAACAAACCGCCCTCGCTTATCATCAACTGGCCTTCAATCCGTCCGCCAGCGGACAATTCCTGCCGCTTTTATATCAGTATACCGAAACGAAAAGCGCCGGATACACAGGGCCTGCATTCGGCCTGCCATCTTATGTCGGCGATGCCGCCGGAAGAGGCGAGGCACTCACCGTACTCGGAGCCGTGCTCGGCGGAACGCTGACCGGCGTGAACATGGCCGTACTGGACGGACAGGATCGTGTGCAGCAGTGCGAAAAATATTATTCTGTCGTTAACGGACACGGCCTTGTTGTCAACAATGTGAATTCAAAAGGAGGCGTGTCGGCATGGTATCACCTTTTCCCCAGCGCCCTTTTTTTTCATATCGGCTCGCACTATCCCGACCATGCGTCTTTTCAAAGCAAGATGCGAGCGGTCGCAGACAGCTGGAACGAGGCGGTACCGATCTTGAGCAATAACTGGGATCACCAGGGCTTCAGCTTTACAAATATGGCACCGACGGACGGGCTATGGGTTGAACCGGATATGGCTATAGGAATTGCATGGCTGGAATATATGGCTTACGTCCGCTTCAAAGATGAAAAGTATCTGCTTGCCGCGGATACCTGCATGGCGCAAATGAACAACCGTGCAACCAATCCGCTTTACGAAGTTCTCGCCTATTACGGCCCGGCGCTCTCAGCGCGAATGAACGCCGAACTGGGCCGCAGTTACTCCACAAAGAAACACCTGAACTGGATTTTCAGTTCGGGTTCGACAGCCCGGCCTGGATGGGGCTCTATGAACGCGCGCTGGGGCAGCTATGATGCGTACGGACTGATGGGAAGCACGACCGACACAAGCGGTTATGCTTTTTCAATGAATTCTTTTACCGCCGCCGGCCTCATTGCACCCCTCGTGCGCTATGAACCTCAATATGCCCGCAGTCTGGGTCGGTGGCTGCTGCATGTTGCCGCCAATGCCAACCTGTTTTATCCGGATACGCTGCCTGCCGATATGCAGGCAAATGCCGTCTGGGCCCAGGAGACAGGTATTAACTCGATCTCATACGAAGGCGTACGAAATCTGGGCGCCACAACTCCCTATGCCACCGGCGACCGTCCCTCGCCGGTTTTAGAGCTCAATCCATACGGTGCCTGGGGCTGCGGCTGGATGGCCGCACTCTTTCAAACTTCGAACGTTTCCGGAATTCTGAAAATTGACTGCGTTGCCACGGAAGCCTTTCCCCCGGAAACCCATCCGACTTTTCTGTATTACAACCCTCATGCAGCGGGTAAGCGAATCAGGCTGAATCCCGGATCGTCACCCGTGCACTTTTACAATGCTCTTACCGGCAGCTTCATAAAAACCAATGCATCCGGAACTGTTTTTCTGGATATAGATCCCGACTCCGCAGCGGTTGTGGTTGAACTGCCTGCCGGTGAAGCCGTCGGTCAATCAGACCGGAAAGTACTGGCCGGCGGAACCGTAATCGATTACTGGAACGGCAATCTGGACTCCGACCAGGACAAACTGCCTGACTGGTGGGAAAGTTTTTATTTCGAAAACGCAACCAACGCGGCACCGGGAACCCTGTCTGCGAACGGGCTGAGTATTCTTCAAAACTATCAGCTTGGATTTAATCCTAAAGATCCCACTGCCGTTTTTAGGATCCGAATCAAAAAACAATCCGGTGGATATCCTGAAATCAACTGGCCGTCTGTCGGCGGGAAAGCTTACGCTGTTAAATATAAGGACCGCCTGACCCCGGAAACAGAGTTTGTGCAGGCGCTTACCATAACAGAAACCAATGTGCCGGCCGGCGCCGCCGGTACCGGCGGATTTACAGACAGCACCACGAACGGATTCACCCGTTTTTACCAGGTTGACCTGATCGTTCCATAATCATGCCGTTACCGTCAGATTGGCAGGGGGAAACTCTCCGAGTGAACCGTCGGATTTATGACTAAACGTTTGCAATATTGGTATTCGTATTTGGCACGACTTTTCCGGTGGAACGCGATCGCCGGGCAGGCCTGAACAGAAATATAACGCGCCCGGAGATCGTGTTCCGCCGAATGGCTTGATTATGGGAATTTGAAATACAAAAAGGCCGGAGTCTTTTTATGACTCCGGCCTTTCCTTTGTGTTGCCAGATGAATTATTTCTTTACGCGCCGGATCACCCACACAAACAGCATACCAAGCCCCAGCATTCCGACCGTTGCCGGCTCAGGAACCACGGTGGTCAGCTTGAAATTATCAACCAGAATACTGTCGAGCCCGCCGCTGAATCCGACTCTGTCGATAGCACCTCCGGTTGTTACAGTGACTGAGCCCATAGAAATATTGTCGTGGAAATATTCCGCAGTCCAAGGGGTAGCATCTGCATAGGTAGATAAAACCACCTTAAGAGCAGCATTCGTATAGGTACTGCCGCCCGCATAGGCGGAAAGCCCTGACACGGCGCCATTGGCATACGTATTTACATTCCCTGCATACGTAAGCGCCACAGCCGCCGCATTTCTTGTATTAGCGGTCCAGGAAACGCTCGTAATAGAATTAGCGTTACCGAAACCAAGAGCGACGTTTCTGGTGCCCGCTGATGCCGCCAGAAGAGTGACATCCATTGAGAGCGTGTATGTCTGACCGGCAACGATAGTCAGCGGTACATATGCGGAAAAATTCACGGTATTGTTGCTGCCGGATCCATCCGCTTTCAAAATGCTATTCGCAGTCCACGTATTCGCACCTATAGTAATATCCGGTGTAGTGCCGTTTAAAACGCTCCCCGATGACCCGCTGAAGTCATCATAATAGTTTGTTACAATCGTTGCATTCGCCGCCATTGCGACTGCTAATACAGCCCATATTACACTTAATTTTTTCATCTTCTCATTCCTCCTGTTTTAATCAGCCGCATAATACAGCCGGGAATCTTGCCTTAATCTGTGTTCAGAATATTCCAGAAAGCCCAATGCCGCGTTCAATATACGGCAATGTTTTTTTGAACATCTCGCAGAAGATAACTGTGGATGAAAAAACAAAAAGCCGGAGCTTTTGACGGCTCCGGCTTAACCCGCTTTAAATCAATGTCCGGCACAACAGTCCGGAAAAATGCCTTTATCCTTCCCGCTTGCCTTCATCAAACAGACCCGTTGTACGCAACTGTTGCTGAAGTTCTCCAATCGGAATATCCCGCACTCCGGTGTTTTTCATTACAGCCATAGCTGCCGCTGTGCCGGCTGCCTGTCCGATACTGCCCAGCACGGGCTGCACACGGTAGGAGCTGGCGGCAAAATGCGTACCGCTGATGCTCTTGCAGGCAACCAGCAATCCTTCAGAATTTCTAGGAATCAACGCACGGTACGGAATGCCGCTTTTCGGAAGGTGCTTATCTGCCTGCTTCAGATCTTCACCCCAGGCATCAACGCCATAGGTGCTAACAGCCACGACATCATCAGGCAGCTTCCCGCTTTGGAGATCATTGAGCGTAATGATGTGCTCGCCGCGCACCCGGCGGGTTTCGCGCACGCCGATTTTTGGGGCCAGCCACACAGCGTATCCGTTGGCCGTATAAGTCTGCATATCCTCTTTGATATTTTCAAACGCCCGCATTTGCGCTTCGGCCAGACAGACGGGATCGCGAGTGTCCTTGCAGACCACCTTGCTTCCCCAATGCAGATAAGTCCCCGCATTGCGAAGAGCCGCCGCACGCATATCGCGGCCTCTTTTCAGCGCAACTTCACTGTCTTTCTTCTGCAGCCAGCCATAGCCGGACTCTTTGGGCATCCAGCGGACTTTTGAAAAGTCCATCATCGGCCCTTTGCGCAACTGCTGTGTAATAAACATCAGCGTGCACATCTGCACTTTATCGTCGGCAATATCCGGACCCAGCGTCTCATTAAAAGCGCTCCGGGCTTCCCGTCCATACATCGTTTCAAATCCGCCCATCGCCGCGACAATTCCCGTTCCGGAACTATCGATCGTCACCGCCGCTTCAATCACCTGCCGTTGACCGTTCAGCCGCTCGATCTCCACCCCGCGAACGCGGTTGCGGCTGCCTTCGCTGACCAGCACTCCGACAGCCCGCGCACCGCAGATCAGTTGCAGATTACCTTTCTGCTCGCCCAGCATCTCCATGATGACCTGCACATGCGCCGACGGCATATACCAACCATCCATCTCGCCCTTCGCCACATCGGGATTGTGCGAGATATTATGATTCTTATTGAGACGATCCAGCATCTCGCGATAAATGCCGACCTGCGGACCGCCGCACGGACAGGTGACATACATATCCACCGGCTGGCCGCCAGGAACCGGATCGTCTTCGATCAGAATAACTTTTGCTCCTGTGCGGGCTGCCGCCAGCGCTGCCGGCCAGCCGCCGGAACCGGCACCAACCACCAGCACATCGGTCTTCAGAGAGTCCTTCATGGACGCCGGTGATGTAACGATCTGCGGTTCGGCGCCCAGTGTTTTGATCAGCGGAAAACCCGCCGCTCCGGCGATGGTTGCGGTCAGCGAGCCTTTAAGAAAATTTCTTCTTTCCATTTTCATTACACACCCTCACAGGTTCTGATTATGACTTACCGTCAAATAATCCGGCCGCACGAAGCTGCTGCTGAAATGCTCCCATCGGAATGTCCCGCACTCCGGTGTTCTTAAGCGCCGCCGTTGCAGCCGCAATACCTGCGGCTTCGCCGATACTGCCCAGCACCGGTTGAATACGGTACGAGCTGGCGGCCAAATGCGTACCGCTGATGCTCTTGCAGGCAACCAGCAGTCCCTCTGAATTTTTAGGAATCAACGAGCGGTACGGAATGCCGTAGGTCGGCAGTTTCGTCTGAGTTTTGTCCAGTTTTTCGCCCCAGGCATCAATTCCGTATGAACTGACCGCCACCATGTCATCCGGCATTTTGCCGCTCTTGAGATCATTGACTGTGATGACATGCTCGCCTTTAACACGCCGGACTTCACGGACGCCCAGTTTAGGTGCCAGCCAGACCGCGTATCCGTTGGCGGCATAGATCTTCATATCATCCTGAATGTCCTGATAGGCTTGCATCTGAGCTTCTACCAGGCAGACAGGGTCACGTGTATCCTTACAGACCACCTTGCTGCCCCAATGCAGATAGATGCCCGCGTTGCGTTTGGCAGCGGACTCCAGATCGAGCCCTTTCTTGATAGATTTTTCATCGGGTTTTTTCTTCAGCCAGCCATAGCCAGGCTCTTTCGGAAACCAGCGAACCTTTGTAAAATCCATCATCGGCCCCTGGCCGATTTTCTGTGTTATAAACATCAGCGTGCAATGCTGCACCTTGTCATCAGACAGTTCAGGGCCGAACGGTTCGTTGTAATCACTCCTGGCTTCGCGTCCGTACATGGTTTCGAAACCGCCCATCGCCGCGATAATCCCCGTTCCGGAGCCATCGATTGTCACCGACGCTTCAATCACCTGCCGCTGCCCGTTCAGCCGTTCGATCTCCACCCCGCGAACGCGGTTGCGGCTGCCTTCGCTGACCAGAACTCCGACGGCCCGCGCCCCGCAGATCAGCTGCAGGTTGTCTTTCTGCTCGCCCAGCATTTCCATGATGACCTGTACATACGCCGTCGGCATGTACCAGCTATCTGTTTCGCCGCTGATCACTTCAGGATTCAGAGAAATATTGTGGTTCTTATTGAGGCGATTCAGCATGTCACGGTAGATGCCGACGCGCGGCCCGCCGCAAGGACAGGAAACATACATATCCACCGGCTGGCCGCCCGGAACCGGATCGTCCTCGATCAGAATAACTTTTGCGCCGGCGCGGGCCGCCGCCAGCGCCGCCGGCCAGCCGCCGGAACCGGCACCGACCACCAGCACATCAGTCTTCAGGGAATCTTTAAAGACTGCCGGTGAAGTAACGATCTGCGGCTCAGCACCCAGGGTTTTAATCAGCGGAAGCCCCGCTGCTCCGGCTATCGTTGCTGTCAGTGATCCTTTGAGAAAACTTCTTCTTCCTATTCCCTGCATGATCAAACCTTTCTGTTACACCAAATTTATAGGGAAACCCGTCCGCGTCCCGATTATAAAAATGATACCTCTCCGGCAGATTGCATGCGTTCGATATTTAATGGTTTTTTTTTAAACACATCCGCCCACAAAAGCCTGCTCCGCAGACACAAACCGCGGGCAAAAAAAGGCCGGAGTCTTTTATGACTCCGGCCTGCGTCGGTTTTATAAAAACGGACTTTATTTGCTCATCCGGCGACGGAACAGCATCAGTGCAAGTGCACCGAGACCGACCATACCGATCGTGGCAGGTTCAGGAACAACAGTTACGCTGAAAACGCCATCGGTCGTATTCCAGTCATAAGAATAATCGACGCCTTCAACTCCATCAAAGTTGATCAGGCTGACGGTCGCATTTTCAGCTCCCAGCGTTCCCGCCGTGATCAAATTGAACGTGCCTGCTCCACCGGCATAGGAAGCACCATCAACAATAATCTGGGCACCGGCATAAGTCGTGGCGGCTCCGGTGTACGCCATTGTCGAAATCCCGGTTGCATCAAAGAGAAAACTCAAACTACCGGAAGTTTTCAGGTCAAAGGTGGCTCCAGTGATCGTGGCTGCATCGCCGATAACAGTCATTGTATCGCCTGAATCGCCGGCGATATTTGAACCAACAATTAAAATTGAGTTCAGAGATCCGGCACTGACGGTCAAATGCCCTGTTGTATGCTTGCCCGAGACTTCATCACCAATCGACAGAGGAGCAGTGCCGGCCGACGTAAAGCTCCCGCCGCTGATGTTCAGCCAGCCTTCAGCTGCCAGACCCGCAGTTATCGCTTTGCGTCCGATTTCGGATTTGACGGTTGAAGTTATTGATCCGCCCGTCACGATATTAATGGTTCCGGTTGAGGCGATGGGGCTCATACCGGCCAAAATCCCCTGCACAGTCGGAGCAGCATAGTTGATCGTTACGGTTTTCCCACCCTCAACGAGACCATAATCAGCACTTCCCGGGACAACGCCTGTACCCCATCCTGCCGTGTCTGACCATAATCCATCCTGTGTCTTCCAGCTAAGAACCGCTGCAGATACAGAACTGACAGACCCCACTACGGCTACCAGCAACATTGCCAGCAATTGCATTCTTTTCTTACTCATTTCTTCTCCTTATTTCTTCCCTTTACGCCCATGAACCTCTCATGAACCATCATCGTTTTACGCCCGGGTCCAACTTTATGCGTTCAATATCCGGTGACGTTTTTTTGAACATCCAAATGACGGGTTTATTTCTGGAGCTGTACCCCAACTTTAAAAAACCAGCTGCTGCCTAGGCTGTCCGCCCGGTTGCTGAAGACATTCGCCGTCCACGGCAGACCGCTTTCCAGCAGTTCAAATCCGTTCAGCAGATTAGTGGTGCCGTACAGGTTATAGACCCGTCCGGGAACCGCCGGCCATCTGATGGAGTTCAAAACTCCCTGCCGGCTGAGGCGGAAACCGGCAACCGGATCAGACGGATCCATTCCGGCCACATAGGCCTCATGTACGGTATTGAACCCATTGGCACAGAAAGCAGCCGGATTTGCATTGGTTGCCCCGCCGAAATACTGACGCTCCCAGACGTCCGGCAGCCCGTCATTATCCGTATCCTGCGCTACCGGTTCCGGTGCCGGTGTCAGCCGCGACTGCGGGATAATCTCCTCCGCCCGGCTGGCACTGCTCCAGTACAGCTTCACCGATGCATGGCCCGTGGTTTCGCGGTAATCAATCCGTATCTTTGCCGGAACATTGGCCTGCAACACGGCGGAAAACGTATTGGTTCTCACCATACTGTCCCAGTCGTCGGCAACCAGCGCGTCATTAATCCAGACCTTTGCGCCTTCAATATTATCAACCAGCTTAAACGTATAGATCTCGCTGTATTCCGGCACCATCCAGCCGGTCCAGCGGACACAGAAATTATCGTCATTCACCGCAGGGTCAGGCGAAGTCCCGTCACCCCAGGACAGGTTCAGCTGAGGATCGATCCGGACGCAGACCCGGCTGGTAAAATTGGTATTGTTGTAATACTCCGCAAAGAGCCCGTTGCCGTTATAGCGGTAGTCAATCACCCGTCCGTTAATCATCCGTTTTGATCCGCTGACTGTCTGCGCCCCGTCACCCGGAGTAAGAACCAGCACCATCGCCTGACCGGCACCGATGTTAAGCGTCCGGTTTCCGGTTACCTCTTCCTGAAGAAAAACGCCGCTCACCGCATCATAGATATCAGCGGTAGAACTGCCGGCCAGCGCTTCCGCATCCTCAATCACAAAAGAACGCTGAACCGGATACGGATTATAAATCAGATATGTCGGATAGCAGCCCTTCTTGAAAAAATCCGTGGCCGTAAGATCCCATTTCAGCAACCCCTCATATCCGGGTTCAGGCCGGGCAAAGTTAAAAATAGAGCCGAGAAAACCGATGTAGTTTCCCATATAAATGCAGATGTTCTGCGATTCATGCTCGAAGGTATCTTTATCGACCCAGAACTGAGGCTTGTTCGTTGAGTATGCGGCAAGCAGTCCGTCGCCGAAAGTTGCCGGACGCAGACTGAAAGTATAATCGTTATACGCCATCAGCGGATAAGTCCGGATGCCCTCGTACGAGAAAACGAAACCGAGCCCGTTGGTAAAACTCTGCCGCCACGGCAGATGATCCTGATGTTCTCCGTCCAGACCAAGCCCCAGATAATGGCGGCTGGAATGCGCCAGATTGAGCAGAAACCGGCCGATGTCGCGGGCGTAGCGCTGGTCGTACCGCGCCACCGGCGCGATATACCCGGCATAGCTGTACGTGGTTGCCGACCAGCCGTGCACGGAGTTGTCGGGCGTTTCTTCATCCACAAGAAAATTACCGCCGGCCAGTCCGTCAAGCGGCACACCGCCCGGCCGGCAGTTGCGCGATGTATAGACCCGAAAGTTATCCCGCGGAACGGAAAGCGTTTCGCCGTCCGCGAGAAAAATATTCAGCAGCCGGCTCATATCGCCGTTCCAGCCGCACTCGGCATTCAGCCGGGCCATGACCAGCGGGGACATGGCTGATGAGCCTTCATACGTGGCCGGATGGTTGAGATACCACTCCATCGCGGACTTGGCGCACTCAAGATATTCGGAATTGGTTGTCACCTGATAACCCATGTAAAGAAGCCAGGACAACGTCGGAGCGTACGTGTGGTATTGATAATTGGAACCGAGATCGGTTGCCGGAATTGCTGTATCAGTATCCGGGTAATAGGCCTTCGTCAGATCAGGACTGCCGGGGCAGCCCATTATTTTCGCCATCCGGAGAACTGTTGCACTCTGCGCCAGCATGTTGGAAACGTAGCGGGCGTCGTCGCGATAGAGGTCACTCAGGTGCGCGCCCATCACCAGCGGAAGCCAGTCGTATAATCCATGTACGATCTCCCGGTTGGTCCGGTGGGGTTTATAGTTTCGCCAGACCCCTTCCGCCGGATGAAACCATTGCAGCGCACCGGTTCGAAAATCATAGGTACTCTTAAAATCAGACAGGCCGATTCCTAACCGTTCCGCGCCGAGTATCGCTGCACCGGCACTCTGGAATTCGCCGCCCGGCATTTTCCGGGGGCGGGTCGGACTGAGATTGGAGGGAAAGGCGAATGAATAGTTATCGGTGCCGTTCGTTTCGATCACCGGAAGATTCCGGCCTTCAGCTGCCGGATCGAAAACGGTCTGATAATACAACAGGGCGGTTGCTTTCCAGTCAGGAATGGCCGCGTAGTTCAGCGTATTGGTCATCCGCTGGACAACGGGAATTCCCCGCTGGTATTCCATCGCCCCGGCTGACAGGCAGAACAGCGCCAATACTATTGCCTGCTGTCTGCCGGTTTTCATAAGACCTTTACCGCACCGCAATTTCGCCAAGCAGTACCCGCGCCGAGCCATCGGCCCGTTTAAACGAAAAACGAATATAGGCCGCTTCGCGTTTTACCGGAACCGCCAGTTCATACGCCCGCATGTTCGCGGCGGACTGGACAGTAAATGTCACCGGCTGCACCGCCACCTGTTCCCAGTCCGTTCCATTCAGGCTGATTTCCACACCAATGGATTCCAGCATGCTTTTTGACGGCATATAGAAGTATGCAACGGCTTCTGATATCCAGGTCGCTGACTCCAGTCTTGCCGTAATGACCACATCGCCCTTGTACTCAACACTCTGTTTGGTCGCGTTCGCCCATTGGCCATCAGTCAAAACCGACGGAGGCTCCGTATCCAGATGGACTGCAGACCGAATGCTGGCTGAATAGGATGCAATTTTCGCAACCGGAGTCAGGTTGGGATCCATAGCTCCTGTGCAAGTCGCTGCCAGCATTATAACAATCAGCTGCAAACTTTTACCCTTCATCTTCTTCATAGCGTATTCCTCTTTTACTGCACCATGATTTCGCCGAGCAGTATCCGCGCCGAGCCTGCAGCCCGCTTGACTGACAACCGGACATAGGCGGCTTCACGTTTCACTGGAATCGCCAGTTCATAAGCGCGTTCTTTTGCCCCGGACTGTACACCGAATGTCACCGGCTGCGTAACAACCTGTTCCCAGTCCGTTCCATTCATGCTGATTTCCACGCCGATGGATTCAATCATGATTTTCTTCATCAGATAGAAACAGACCACGGCTTCTTCCACTTTAGCGGCGGCCTTTAGCTTTGCTGTGATGACCACATCATTCTTGTACTCAACGCTCTGATTGGCCGCATTCGCCCATTTGCCATCCGTCAAAACCGACGGCGGCTCCGTATCACCGTGAACTGCAGTAGCCGGTATGCTGGTTGAATAGGATGCAATTTCCGCCACAGAATCAGCCGCCATAGAAACTGCAGGCTGAGCCATTAACAACGATGCCGCAATAATCATCAGGTTTTTATACATTGCACCCTTCTCATCATTTCCGTTACCGCACTGCGATTTCGCCGAGTAGAACCCGTGTTGAATCAGCGGTCTTCTTCACAGTAAAACGCACATGCGTCGCTTCGCGCCGAACCGGGATCGCCAGTTCGCAGGCCGGAGAACCGGCGCCATTCTGTGCACTGAACGTGACTTTCTGATTTGCAACACTTTCCCACGATTTCCCGTCCGCGCTGACTTCAACGTCGACAGAATCCACCATACTGGTGAGAAAATGGTAGAAATAAACAACGGCCTCGTTCACATATGCCGGAGCCTGCAATTTAGCTGTCAGCACCACATCTTTGCCGTACTGGACACTCTGTTTGGATGCATTCGCCCACTTTCCGTCAATCAGCACAGACGGCGGCTCTGTATCCGCATGTGACTTGGAAGGCGTCAGGCTGGCGGTATACGAATCTATTTTTGCCGTCACCGAGCCTTTTGCCGGTTCCTGCCCGGCCTTTGACGGCAGAGCATCGGAGACTTCCGGAAAAACTGGCAGGTGAAGCAACGTGGCTCCATACGGAATCAGCTGAACCGGTTCAACCTGTTCGCTGGCGGCAACGGGCGCAGGCGGCAGCACCGGCGTTTCGCCGTGCGGCTCAACCAGCTTCCACGAAGGAATCCGGCGCGCCGGAACAGTCAGTACAACCGGCGCCGTCTCGGGAGTCCACGGATATGCCGTTACCGGTTTGACCTCCACTTTCACCGCATTCAGATCCTGCTCGGTTTTCAGAGTAAGCCCGTAATTCCAAGGAGTCGTCGCCGTCACATCCCATGCGGGGAAATCGGGATTCTGTCCCCAGGTGTCGTCCACGCGGGTCATTTTTTCGCCGATCTTCAGTGAATAAAGTAACGGGCCGCGCACCAGCGTAACACCGCCGTCAACCGGATTTTCTTTGCGCAGCTTCATGGGGAAATTCAGCTTAACCGTTGAGCCGTTCGCAAACGTGCGCTCCAGCTTCAGGAAAGTTCCCGGCTGAACTTTTTCAGCAACCGGCTTCCCGTCGACCTCAACCGTCGCGCCTTCCGCCCAGCCGGGAATGCGCAGATAAAGCGGGAACTTCACCGGTTTGTCCGCAGTCACCTTCAGCTCTACCGCACCGTTAAAAGGATAGTCCGTCTTCTGCTGAATCGTCACCGGAG
>JBGAJP010000003.1:11600-113880 GCA_044224855.1 Pontiellaceae bacterium | reverse complement strand
TGTGAGGATTCCCTTTGGTTAAGGTTTTAATCCGGCTTGTGAGATCAAAATTTACAATGGCAATCACATTGCAGACGCAGTACAGCACAATGCCCCAATATAGGAAAAAATCTAAAGTGCTATCAGCAATGTCCTCAAAACTTGGCGCAGACCCCAAACTGGTCACCAGAAAAATCAAACCGCCCAAATTTGTTAAAACAGCAATAGTTTTAATCACTTTAGAGGGTTTACTTCCAAAGATTGCCAGCAAGCTGATGGCCGGGAATAACAACAAAAATAAAGCCCACAACGAAGCTTCACAAAAGTCAGGCAAATAAACTGCTGCCAAAAAAAATATAGCTACCGCCAAATTGAACAAGGCGGCAATAACCTTCATCACAATCATAAACTTTTTCATACAAGCCCCCTTATTTCATCATCCGCCGCCACCAGCTTTAAGACCTCATCAAAACATTGCTCCGCATATTCCCACAGCTTGGCATCACTAACGCCCCCTTATTGAGGGGCACACTACAGAGCCGGAAAGAGCCTTGCAAGCAGGCAGTCCTGAATCAGCCGGGAGTTTCGTGACATCGCATAGAGGCCGGAAACGCCGAATTTCCCGAGTCCCTAAAGGCCGCTAACGGAAAGGGGCGGAGTTTTGTCACCCCCTAAAGGGAATTTTCTTACTCTACAAAAAAGAATTTTCCCGGGTCTCTAAACGGCAAAGTCGAGAAACCACGATTCGCGCCGGCGCGTAGACCGGTCTAAAAATTCACCCGTCCGCGTGTAGGTATGTGCATAGATTTAGGCGCACAGATCAATAATAAAAATGCCGAACAATTGACTCTAACAATATCTTAAAATATCTTTCACAAAAAAGGAGATTGTTTATGGCAACTAATCCAATCGGCAAAGGCACCAAGACCATTGGTGTCAATATGAACAAGAAAATGGCAGATGACCTAGAAAGACGTGCGGATTCCATGCACATCAGCAAAAGCAAATACTGCAAACTCGTTTTCCAGCTTTGGATTGATTCCGGAAAAAAGCTGACGCTGGGCGAAAAGTAATCAGCTGCGACATCACTCCGCACAAAACCCCACCCGTAAAAAGGGAATTTTGCGACAAGTACACGCGTGCGCATGGGATAGTTTTCCGAGTCCCTAAAGAGTTTTCCCGCATATGCGCACGCGAGAGAAGAGTTTTGTGACATCGCATAGAGAACGAAGTTTTCTTGCCCGTAAAAGGTGAGTTTTCACACACCATAAAAAGGGCAAAATCCGAGAATCCTATACACGCACGGGATAATCGGGAACGCTGCTAGAATTAAAATGAGTATTTCCCCATCACTCCGCCCCTTCTTTCTGTTTCCGTTTCAACTCAATTTTAAACATCGGAACGTTCACGCTTTGAATGATTCCGGCCTGCGCGGTTCGCCCTTTTTCCGCCTCTCTCTATCCCAACGCTTCCGGCTCGCCTTGCTGCACTGCTCAAAGCTCCGTGCCATGTTCTTCGGGTTCGCTTTTTCCCGCGCAGACTTTGCCACCCACGATTTGACCAGTTTTTGCAAATCCGGATCGTTTTTGATGCGTTCTATAATGGCTTCGTTCGTCACTATGCACCCCCTTATCGCGGGCACCCTACAGAGCTGAAAAGATTTTATCAAGGAAATGAGCCTCGCGTGCGCGTGACCAGTCGAAAAATTCTGGGGCAGGAAAGGCTCAAAGGTTTAATCCCCGCCGCCATTTTTTAAAGTGGGCATGAGGGAATAAACACCATACAGCGCACAGGAAAACCACCCCCGACCGCCCGGCCTTCAAAGAGACCCTATGCCGCTAAACCGTAAGGGGGGGGCTTGTGGAAAATTTCCCCATAGATTCAAACCCCGCCGCCTGCTCTAGTATGTATGCTACCCTGAAAACGATTTTTGCTTTGGAGGGTCAGGGAATGAACCCATGTTCAAAGCACACTTAACGGATTGCATCGCAGACCTTGGGGCGACCCTGCCGCCGTGTTCAAAGTCAAAAGTTTGAAAAGCTGCCGGAGGTTCAGAAACCACCGCGCAACGATGCCCGCCCGCCTTGGGCACCCGGTCAACATACCCCCCGGTTTAATTCCTTCAGGAGCGAACTGAACAGGCTTCAAAGACACGAACCCGGCACGGCCTGACCAATGGAGCAAGCCGGAAAAACGTGGCTTGGCTTGCGCTTATCCGTGGCTTATGCGTCGCGCTTGTGGCTTAAGGTGGATTTATGGTGTTTACTCTTAGACGGAACGGAACAGAGCGAAACGGGACAGCCTTCGGACTCAGATTTGAATAAAACCATTATAAACAAAGGATATAACTGCTGTTTTATTGGGAAAAAGTTGGTGGGCCCGCTCGGACTTGAACCGAGGACCAAGAGATTATGAGTCTCCTGCTCTGACCAACTGAGCTACGGGCCCGAAAGAGGCGAACAAGATAGTGGGCTCCCTGTTTTGACGCAAGCTCTTATGCCGCCCGACCGCTGGCAGGCCTCACTATTCGCCCGGTCACCCTGCGGCAGAGCTGTCGAAATGAAGTGCGCCCGAGCGGTATTCCCGCGACCTTCGAAAACTTGAGCCCCTGATAAGGGCAGATGCAATGCGGAGCCCGGCAGTGCTGCGGCGAATGAAGCGGCTGGAAGGTGCCGTCAAATAGGTTGCCGCAGATTTCGCCAATAGCACTGCACTGCGTGATGCGTCCGGACACATCCATATTGAATGCGCTGTATCCGGCACTGCAAAGCCCGCCCGCGAAATTGATCCGGTCCGCCAGAATAGCTTCTTCATAGGGACTGAGCCCGAAGGCCTGAATCTGCCGGCGTTCCGCCGGAGTAAAGGCTCCGGGATAGGATTTGCCGGCGCAGTCTCCGCGAAAAATCTTCACACTCACACGCTGCACGCCTAGCTCCCGGAGTCTTTCGATCCGGGCCGCCAGTTGCGGAAGCTCGGGCGGATAGGAAACCAGAAAAACCTGTACATAGAAACCGCTGTCCTGCAGTTGCAGAACCCGCCGGGCAAACGGATCCAGTCCGCCGCATTTGGCTTCCAGCTCGGCAACGTGCGCACTTGCGTTTATGGCGTAGATTGCTCCGGGACTAACCTGCCGGATAAACGGATCGACAGGCTGGCTCAGGTTGGTGTTGACGGAAATTTCGTTGCGCTTTTGCAGCTCTGTCAGCAGCCGGACGAAATCCGGATAGAGAAACGGCTCTCCGCCGGTCATGTGAATCCGCCATTTACGCCCGGTTCTCTGGAAGGCATCGGCAATGAATTGCGCGGTATACTTCCGGCAGTCCGGGTGCTCCTCAAACTGGCGTTCATTGACGCCGGGCCGGAAGCAATAGGCGCAGCGGAAATTACAGCGCTGGTTGATGCGCCACAGCATATGGGAAAAATCAGCGGTACTGTTTGAAGGATCGTCCATTTTTTAAAAGTCCTGCGCCGGGATTCTGCGTTCAACTTGACTACATTCCGAAAGTATACTGACGCAACCCGTTTGGCAAATCTGAGCAACCCCGTTCGTCACTTGTCTTCCCGCTGTCGATCCCTCGCCGCTCAAACGCTGAGAATTAAGCCCCGGATCACTTCGAACCGTTTTTAGGCAGGCCGCCGTTGGGCAGCATAATCAGCCGGAGCCCTTTCCAGACATTCTTCGGAACCCCCTCGCCGCGGCAGTAGCAAAGCCCAAGCGCCATCTGTGCGCGAACATTCCCTTGCTCGGCGGCGCGCCGATACCAGACCACCGCCTGCGAGTAGTCCTTCGGCAAGCCTTCTTCCCCGTTGTAATACCAGGTTCCGAGGGTAAATTGAGCGACCCGGTCGCCCTGCCGCGCAGCCTCCGCCGTCTGCGATAAACGCGGGGACGTGGCCTGCAAGGGAAGCCCCGAGAAAAGCACCGCGATCAAAAAAATGTATCTGAAAAGACGCATGTCAGAGTTTCCTGAACAAGGCTTACACCTTTCCCCGCTGATCTTCAAGTGCCTCTGACGGCAGGACTGCCTTTTATATCGCGCGAACTCTATTCGGTAAAAACTGTCCGGACAAAGGCGCTGTCCGCGTCCGTCAGCGTACGTCCTGCGGCGGCAAGATTGCAGTTAACCTGCCGTTCGTTGCGGAAGCCGGGAATGACGCAACCGACGTTCGGAAAGCTCAAGACATAGTTGAGCGCGACCGCCGCCAGATCTTCGGTCGATGCGCCGAAGCGTGCTTTGATTTTCTCCAGCTTCGGTTTCACAGCTCGCAGCGCTTCTGATGTGAACCGTTTATCGCTCTGCCGGTGGTCGCCCTCTTCAAACTTCGGCGGATTTTCCGGATCAAACTTGTCGAGCAGAACGCCCTGGCAGAGCGGACTGAAAGCGACAAACGACATTTTGTGTTTTTTCAGCAGGTTCGCAACCGGCGAGCCGGACGTGATGAATTGTGTGTCGAGCGCATGCGCCCAGCTTTGCAGCACCTGCGGTTTCACAACCGGTACAGCACGTTCGAAGTCGGCGGCGGAATAAGCCGACTGCCCTTTGATGCGCACCTTGCCTTCTTTAACCAGCGCGTCCATCGTCGCGGCGGCTTCTTCCAGATGATCGCCGAAACTGCCGTGGTGGAAATAATAGATGTCGATGAAGTCGCGCCGGAGGTTAATCAGCGACTGCTCGCACTGGTGGCGGATATGCGCCGGTTCGTAAGCGTGCGCCGCCGTGCCGGGAAAATGGCCGATCTTGGTGGCGATGATGAACTGTTCGCTTTTCAGCCCCAGCCGTTTGAAGACGCGTGCCAGCATCCGCTCGGCTCTGCCGTTACCGTACACATCCGCATTGTCGAAATGGTTGATGCCTGCATCGATCGCTTTTGTCACTGCGGCAGTTACTTCGTCTTCATTCACATTCGCCCAGCCGTTCGGCCGGCCGTCCACCCAGTTCAGTCCGCCCATCGTCCAGCAGCCGAGACTGATTTCCGAAACTTCAATGTCACTGGTTCCGAGTTTGCGGTATTTCATGACTGCCCTTTCTTTTCGGGATTCTGTGCGCCGGGGCGGAAAAGATATTCCAGCCCGTTGGCTTTGATGGTGTAAACGGTTTCGAGCATCTGCCCCAGCTCGCCTTTCGGGAACCCCTTCTGCTTAAACCAGACAACATACGGTTCCGGCAGATCGACCAGCCGCCGTCCGGCATATTTGCCGAACGGCATAACGGCGTTTGCCAGCTTGATAAACGCCGCGCGATCGGGCTGAAGTTCCTGACTCATGTGAAAAATATCCGCTATCCGAAACCGGATGGCCACACCTAAAACCGGCCGGCATTACTCCAGACTTACTGTTGCGCCTTTCGTCGTTTCTGTTCTGCAACGACTGCCGCCTGATCAGAAGACAGGTGAATCAGCGCATCGTTATACTGTTTCTCCAGTTTTTCCCTCCGGTCATACTGCTGCTTGAGCATAAAATAATCCGACCAGGCCCAGCCGGTATCAAGACCGGTTTTGACAACTCCCGGAACAGCACCCAAAGGCGATTTAACTATTAATCCCCCGGCGGCCGTTGCCGCCGTCGCCAACTTATCTTTAGTGTCATCCGTAAAAGAAAGAGTTGAAGCCAGTCCGATAGCATCGCTTCCCTGCGCCCCGGCTTCGATTGCTCTCACATCTTTTGACGCTCGAACAGCCTCACGCATGGCTTCTTTTTTGGCTGCCGTACCACCCGGTAGATTAATGGATTTGGCAAGAGCGCTATCGGCTTTCGGTCCAGCCAATCCTTGAAGACCGCCGAATGCCAGTGTTGTTCCTGCGTCAAACCGGGCCTGATTCGCCACGTCCATACCGAGTTGGGCCTCTGTAGCTATCACTTCATATTCTTTGGAATTCTGCTCCATGAGTTTCTGTATATCCGCGATGGATTTGTCCAGAGCCGCTTTTTTCTTTTCCAGCTGTTCGTCGCTCAGTCCGGCCAGCGGGTGAAGACTAGACTCGTGTATTGGCTCCCCAAGCAATGGACTTCCGAAAGGGGAAGCCGTCTCGCTACCGGGGATATGCGGGGTACGGTTCGTGGTATCGCTGAGATCCACCACATTGGGGTCATTCCCCGCGCCCGACGACTGTTGCGCCTGTTTGATCAGCAGAGAAGACATCCCTCCTCCGCTTTTCTTCGACGAAAGGATGTTGCCGAATGCCGCCATATTCGCGGCATCCTGCTGTTCCCAGTTCACACGCGCCTCTTCAGCCGCCTTCTGCAGAATCTCTTGCCGTCTCTTTTCCGCCGCGGCCGCCTCTTCGGCGGCCCGCCGCGCAGCCTCCTGCTGTGCTGCAATTCCCTGCTGATAGCCCTGTATGAAGCTGTTACCCAAGCTCTGTCCAACACCGCTCCACCCGGATAGGCCGCTGCTTCCGCCGGCAGAACTTCCGGATAAGCCGCTATAGCCGCACCAATTGCAGGGCTCACGATCTGGGATTCGATGGCAGTTCGGGCACCGCGGGATATTTTCGCCCCGCGCGACGCAGAGCAAGGGCCCAATCGCCAGCAGCAGGACGGTGGCGAATGTCCAAAATCTTCGGTTCATGGCAAACCTCCATGTTTACGACTGCATCAACATCGACTGATACTCTTTCATCACACTGACATAAGCCTGAACGGCAACCGCCAAGCTGCGGCAGGAGGACGCATCGCTTTCACGACCCTGCCGGACATAACTTTCTGCATCGCTGTTGCAGCGGGCAATCTGCGCTTGTGCCTGCACCAGCCGCTTTTCGATCAGTGTCAGTAGCACTACCCGCCGGTCGATACTGGATTGCATAATCAGGACCGGCAGCTCCCGGTTTTTGGATTCAATCAGCTTATCGGTCAGCGCCGCTACCAGTGCTTCATTGCTCAAATCATCCTTCGCCACCAGCTCACTCAGCGGAACAGCTCCCAGCTCTTCCATCATTTTCTGCTTCTTCACCGCCAGTTGCGCATCCACAAGTTTGCGCTGCTCTAACGCCCGCCGCGTCAGCATCTGCTTTCTCCACTCCGGCGAAGCGTTTGCAATCAGCCCTGCCACAGTTGTGTTTCCATACGCATTGGCTGCTGAAAGAGCGGTGTAACCTTCCGTGCTTTTTACATTCACATCCGCGCCGTATTCCAGGAGAAGTTTAACAATCTCAATATTGTTGAGACACGCCGAAAAGTACAAAGCTGTCCGTTGTAATTCTGTATCTCGGGCGTCAATATCTGCGCCGCAATCCAGCAAAAGTTTTGTAACTGCCAAATTCTTTGCCTTTCCGGCGGCAAACATCATCGGCGTATTCCCATCGTTTCGCCGTGCATCTACAACCGCCCCGCGATCCAATAAGAATTGGACTGCCTCTAAACTGCCGCCCTCGACTGCCAGCATCACGGCAGTGGCTCCATTATTATGCTTCTCTTCAATATCCGCTCCCCGATCCAGCAGCAATCTGATGGTTTCGACGGAACCATTGTACGCTGCAAACAGTAAAGGGGTGCATCCATTGTCTGTTGCTCTTGCATGTATATCCGCACCATGATCCAGCAATAATTCGGCTGTCTTTGCTGCACCTTCGCGAGCCGCAAACAGCAAAGGCGTAAAGCCGTCATCGGTTGTTTTTGTATTTACATCGGCACCACGATTTATAAGCAGTTTCGCAATTTCGACGCGGTCTTTGCCGGTAGCTTTCATCAAAGCAGTACGTCCCGTAGGATTCTTTGCATTTACATCCGCACCTTTATCAAGCAGCAGACGAACCAGTTCAAGATTTCCGGTTCCAACAGCCAACCGCAATGTGCTGTCACCCTCCTGGTTTTTGGCGTTTGCATCCGCTCCGCGATTGAGCAGAAGCTTAACTGTATCGATCTGATTATTTTCCAACGCACAAATCATCGCCGGAGGAACATCCGCATTCACATTCGCGCCCATATCCAGCAGTCGCTGAACCTCCGCTGTGTTTCCGCTTTGTGCCGCCTGTTGCAGCGGCGTCGCGCAGCCGCTCAGCAGAAACATTCCGATCAATAAAACAAACCCCGTCTGAATCCACTGTTTCATACGAACTCCTTTTTTAAATCAGGACTGCATCAGCATGTTTTTCATTTCAGTCAGCACGGCAATGTATGCCTGAAAATCGGCGGCCTGCGTCCGGTATCCTTCGGGGTTCTTTCCGTTCCGGACGGCATCTTCGGCCCGGCTGTTCAGAATCGCGATCTGTTTCTGCGCCTCCGTCAAACGGTTTTCAATCGTCGTCACTAATGCAATCCGCTGATCCACCGTGGATTGAACGATCATCGCAGGAAGCTCGCTGTTCTTGGCGGCAATCAGCCGTGTCGTCAGAGCCGGAACAAGCGCTTCATTGGAAAAATCATTCTGTTCCAGCAGTTGCAGCAGTGTCGCACTCCGCAACTTTATGGAAACCTGCGCCTTCACTTCCTCTGCCGCCCGAGATGTCCGTTCTGCACGGATATCATCGATAAGTTTTACAATGGCAGTATGGCCCCTGTTTTGCGCTATTTTTTTTGCAGTCCGTCTTTCCGCGCCGACATAACAATCCGCGTCAATATCAGCACCTCTCTCCAACAGCAACCGAACGGTTTCAGTGTGTCCGTAAAAGGCGGCATTCATCAGCGGAGTCCATCCATTATAGTCTTTATCGTTAATATCTGCGCCCTGTTCCAGCAGCTTCCGTACTCCGGCAGTGTCTCCATAACGGGCTGGCAAAGCCAAGCGTGAACCCGTGCAGCCGCTCAGCAGAAACATCCCCGCCAGTAAAACGAACCCTATCCGAATCCATCGTTTCATAACCACTCCTCTATTTTCCCGTTAAATTAGTCCGCCGGTTTTCAAGGTTTGAAAAAACGAACCGCCAATGAACACAAATGGACGCTAATGATTCCAGACCTTGGAAAAATCTGCGTTGATCTGCGCAATCTGCGGATGCATTTCCCCTCGGACGACCCGGCGAGCCGTCCCTACCCATAAAAACTGGACATGCGATTTTCATTCTCTACGACTCGATCAGCATATTTTTCATTTCGGCGAGAACCGCCATATAGGCCTGAAGTTTGCCGATATGACGGCGGTATCCGGACGAATCCTGCCCTTTGCGCACGGCATCTTCCGCCTTACCGGTCAGCTCAACAATCACTGTCTGCGCATCCGCCAGCCGTTTTTCCACCGTTGTCACCAGTGCAATCCGCCGGTCAAGACTTGACGTTGCAATCAGTCCCGGAAGTTCGCGGTTTTTGGCTTCGATCAGTTTATCCGTCAGCATTCCGACCAGTGCTTCATTGGAAAAATCATTTTGTGCCAGCAGTTGCGGCAGTGTTGCGCTGTTCACCAATGCCGTCATTTGCTGGTTGATCACGGACTGAAGCAGATTCGCTGTGGCTGTGTGTCCCTGTTCTCGGGCAAGATCCAACGCGGTTTTCCCCTGACTATTTTTTACATTCACATCTGTGCCGTTATTCAACAGCAGTCTGACGACATCAACATGTCCCATATATGCGGCACTCAAAAGCGTCGACTCCTTATTTTGCGCACCGCGTTCTAACAGCAGCTTAACCGTAGCGGTGTGTCCACCAAAAGCAGCCGACCACAATCCATCTTTAGATGCATCTGCCCCGGCATCCAACAACATCTTGACAATCTCGGTACGTCCGCCGCCGGCAGCTATCCTTAAGGCTGTAATGTTGTTTCCCTTTTTATCCTTCTCGTTCACATCAGCCCCACGATCAAGCAACCGCTGTACTTTGGCCGGATCGTTGTTATAAACGGCAGTCTGTAACGGTGTATAGCCAAGCAAACTCGGAATGGACATACATCCGGCCAGCAAAACAAACGCCAGAGGAATCAGAAGAAGTTTCAGTATTCGTTTCATGGATTTTCCTTTCGCATGGTTTTACGACTGCATCAGCATGGTTTTAATTTCCAGCAGAACGCTGATCAGCGCCTGAACGCGGGCGGAATTTTTCCGGTACTCCATCGAATTCTGTCCCTTGCGGACAGCATCCTCGGCCGCACTGTTCAGGGTCGCGAGCTGTGTTTGGCCTTCGATCAGTTTCTTTTCGACCGTGTTGAGCATGGCAATACGCTGTTCGACGGTTGAGTTAGCAATAAACCCCGGAAGCTGCGTGTTTTTCGCTTCGATCAAAGCTTCTGTCAAACCACCGGTAAAATAAACCTGTTTTTTATCTGGATTCAAAATCTGTTCAAGCGTCAGCCCTTTTAAAGCCTGAGCCGTTTGCCGGTCGCCCGCACTCAGAATGGTATCTGCCATGCCGAAATCCCCGCGTTCCCACGCATACTGATATGCATTTTTTCCGGCATGATCCGTGCGTCCTGCATCAGCTCCGCGCGACAGCAATAACGAAACACATGCCATATGCTTGTTATAAGCACTTAAGATCAAAGCCGTGCATCCATTTGCATTGTACTGATTAATGTCGGCTCCCTGATCGATCACCCAGCGGAGCGTATCAGTTTTTCCACTCATCGCTGCAGTCAGCAATACATCGCCCTTTACATCACATCCGGGCGTACCCGGCTGAGCGCCCTTCTCAATCAGCATTTTTACAACATCAGTCCGGCCGCGGGCGGCGGCAAATTGCACCGGTGACAGGTTGAGCGGATTACCGAACTCGTCATAAAGCAGCTTGGCATTTACATCTGTTCCGGCTTCCAGAAGCTGATTCACTCTGGCTGTGTCGCCGCTGCTGATAGCAGGTGACAGCGGTGAAACACATCCCGTGAAAATAAAACCTGCGGTAAACAGCAGTAGACCCTGCAGTACAAGTTTCCGGTGCATAGCGGTATTCTCCAGTCCGAAAGCGCTCAAAAGAAACGCTTTCCTGAAATCAAGGAATTACGCTTTTTATCAGGAACCGGCACACGCCCGTATCGCCCTGCAGAAAGAGCGTATTCCTTGCATGAAAATGCACATCCGGAACGGGAATTTCAAGAGCGATATAAAATAGGAATTACGGAAGCCGGTCGGAAAAAACTGTTTCTCCGTCCGGGTGTTCCGGAGTTACATCTTTCGGCAACCGCGACGCGATATATTCCACACTGACTTTTTCCGGTCCGACCGAAACGCGCACGCGGCCGGTTCCCTGAACAATCTCCGCGCCAGGATATGCATCGTCATTCGACGTCGTGTAGTTGGGATTCGCGGGATCGGGCAGCGTCTGATAGATCACACCGTCCAGTTTTTCGCGGGCGAAAATGTGGTCGTGTCCTTGAAAGAAAATGGTAACGCCATTTTTCACCATCAGCTGATGAACCGGAAGCTCGCAGCCTGGACGATGCGTCCGCAAGCCTTGCGCATCGCCCCATTCGTAAGAACCGGCGATCTTCGTTTCATCCTCGACCAGGAGAACTTTCATGGATGCGAGCATAGCGTTCTGTCCGCCGGCAGACCATCCGATTGTTGATTACGATTCCGTAATCAAAAACCGCACGACAGATTAACATTGCAGGCTCTCCGGAATACCGGAGAAGCCCGCCCTACAATCAAACTTGTAGGACGACCTTCCCGCAGGGAGATTGTGAATTTTGCTATCCCGCGCTATTCGTTGCGCAGGCCGCGCAGCGCATCGCCGCGCAAGGAAATGCTGACAGCCGCGATCATACAGACTGCGCCGCAGATTCCGACGGCAGCCAGCAGACTGACAAGAAATATTGCGGACACCTGTGACGTTGAAATCACCAGCGCCGGTACCATCGCCACGGCCGAAGCGATCACGCCGACACCAAGTCCTGCCGCGAGCAGCAGGCCGTGTTCGATGAAAAGCATTTCCCGCAGTGTGCGGCTGCGGTAGCCGACCGCGCGGAGCAGCGCGATTTCGGCGCGCCGGTCCTGCACGTTGCGCAGCACCACCACACCCATACCCATACTGCCGACCGCCAGTCCCAGCGCGCCCAGCAGCAGGAACATCGCGAGATAGGTCGATTCGACGGCGTAGAATTCCATCAGCCGCTGTGTGGACGGCATAACATCCATTCCGTCCCGCGCGTATTTCCGCGCCGCCGCCGTTACTCCTGCTTGATCGTTGAACAGAAACATCCGGTAGCCTTCTTCGCCGGGGAACTTTTCAACAAACCGCTGTTCGGCGATCAGGAGAGTTCCCTGAAAAACCGACAGCCGCATCGGCAGCCGGCCCACCAGTTTGACCTTGAAGATATTCCCGGCTTCATCGCGATAATCCAGCAGAGCGCCCTGCTCTACGCCGGTCTTCGCTTCCAGCCCCCACATCGCAGTATCCGCATCACCGACCAGCGCGGGAATTACGCCGTCCGGCAGTTCCAGCTTCAACAGCTGCCAAATATCGTCTCCGGCCAGAAACGCTTTGCGCTGCGACATCGCATCCGGATCGACGCCCAGCAGGCGCGGCGACCGCGCGCGGTTTAAGTTGAGACAGCTGGCGTCGTCGCCGTCGCGGACGCGCAGCCGGACTCCGCCCGGATTATCGGTGACCGGCAGCGTGGACTCTCCGAACCAGCGGAACCCGCCGGTACCCGACCACGGCTGATCCGCATGGGCGGTCACATCTTCTTTCATCGACGAAACGGCGAAAACCAGAAAACATCCGCAGGCCAGCAGGCCGATCACCGTCAGACTGCGGCCGCGCCGCCGCGCCGCATTGCGCAAGGCCATTCCGGCGATGCCGGAAAGATTTCCCCGCCGCCCTATTCTTCGCAATACGGTCCCGCAGAACAGAACGCCCGAAACCAGCAGCAGAGCGCCCGCTCCGAAAAACGGCATCGTGACGCTCTGCACATCCGTGGTCAGCGCATAAACGACCATCCCGATGGCTCCCAGCGTACACACGAGAGCAGCAAATGCTCCTGCTCCCCTGGCGCGCCGCAGTCTTGGCAAAGGCGGCTGCGAAAAATCCGCCATCAGCAGTTCGCGCGCCGGATGTTTGGTCTGCCGCCACATGGCGATTCCCATTGAGAGAATCGCGCAGACAAAGCTGACTGCCGCGCCGGTCACCACGGTTCCCGGCCGGGCGAAATACAGAATCGCCGAATTCGCCACAGCACCCTGCCAATAGGTGGCGAGTCCGAAAATCAGCAGTTTCGTATAACCGGTTCCCAGCCACGCGCCGGCCGCCGAACCGGCCAGCGCAATCGCTCCGCCCTCCATAAAGAAAAGGTTCCGGACAGCGGACGGCTTCCAGCCGGTTGCCAGCAGAATGCCCATTTCTTCCGCGCGCTGCTGAACGCCGAAAACAAACAGCAGGCCGGTCAGCATCAGCGCCGCAACAATCAGGAAAAAGCTCATGCCGATAAACAGCTGGCCGAAATCCATCGCATTATCGACGGATGCCAGCGCCTGTTCGCGTACCGGCTGAAAAACAAATCCGGCGGCGGAAGGATCGAACCGGTTCCGGAAATCTTCTGCCGCCGCGCCGCCCTGCGGCCAGCGCACCGAAGTCAGACTGCCGAACCGGTTGGCCCACATGGACTGACCGGCTTTCAGCGAAACGATGGCTTTCGGCGTCTGCCGGTAGTTGTTCCAATACGCCTCGTTGGCCTTGTCTTCCAGTTGCGCCTGTTCCATCGGAATCCCGACAGCCCAATCCGCGCAGCGATCGACATCCGTCAACCCTGGAAACTGCGGAGCCAGTTCGCGTTCGGCGGACAGCTCGCTCATCTCAACAATCCGGCGGACTGTAAAAATCCGGTCGCGCACTTCAAACCGGCCGGATGGCAGCAGTTCAAAATAGTTCATCGTCACCGGATCGCCCGGCTTCGCGCCGAGTTCATCCGCCAGCCAGCGGTTGAGAATAATTTCATCGTCGCGCAATCCGTCGCCATCCTTGGCGATTACAAAAGAATACGGCGTCGACTTCTGCACCGTGGAAATTGAATTCACCAGATAGGTCAGCGTTCCCTCCGCGCCCGAAATCGAAAGCGCCGTGCGCACCGCTTCCGGTTCGAGATAAACCTGACCGGATTCCAGCTGCACCGTCGCGCCCTGCTGCCGAAACCGGAAGCCGAAGTCTGCGGAAGTCCAGACTTTCCTGAGCGTGTCACCGGGATCGCCGCCGCCCGTCAGCAGGAGATTCGCTTTACCTGTCAGTTCTGTCCACTCCGACAGGCTTTGCAAATTCACAAAGGCGTTATAGGGAACCACCTGATTTGCCGACAGACTGAAGCGGCCCAGCTCGTCGTCGCTGAGTATCCGCTTAACGGTGAAACGCCCGCGCACCGTCCGGTCGTCTTTCTGTGAAGCAAGCGGTGCGTCGCCCGGCAGCAGTCCCGGCTTTTCGATGCGCAGAGAAATTTCGTCGCCGACGTGAACGCCGAGCGCGGCGGCGAGCTTTTGATTCAGCGCCGTTTCATTTTCCTGAAGCTGAAAATTCAGCTGCGCAAAGCTCCAGAAATCAGAATCGGTTCCGATCACCTGAACACGGTTCACTTGATTACCGTCTGTAATCGCCATGCCGCGCAGTTGAAGCGCCGCGGCGCTGTTTGGAATTTTTTCAGCCAGCCCGCGCGAGAAAAACCGGTTCGGCGTATACATCGCCGACTGGATTCCGCCCAGCCGCTGCAGCGCAAACTTACGCAGTGAGCCGTGCACGGAATCGCCGACCAGTAACGAGCCGGTCAGCACCGCCGCCGCCAGCACGGTTCCCAGCAGTACGCCGAAATGCGTCCGCCAGTAGAATCGCAAACCGTTGAGAAGCAGTTTCATCATTTCAGGCTTCCGGCTTTCCGCCTCCGGCGGATCTGCCAAAGGCAGACAAGTTTCCATTTTCAAGTTTCAGACATCGATCCATTCTTTCCGCCAGCCGCATCGAGTGCGTCACCATAATCAGCGTCAGGTTTTCTTCCCGGTTCAGTTCCAGCAGCAGCTGCACCAGATTATCCGCACCTTCGCGGCTGAGCGATCCGGTCGGTTCGTCCGCCAGCAGCAGCTGCGGCTGATTGATCAGCGCCCGTACCACCGCCGCGCGCTGACGCTCTCCGCCGGACAATTGTCCCGGACGATGGTTCAGCCGGTCCGACAAGCCTACCCGCTCCAGCAGACGCAGTGCCCGAGCTTTCACATCGCCGGCATTCTTATTTACCAGCGCCGGCACCAGCACATTTTCCAGAACCGAACATTGCGGGAGCAGATGATGAAGCTGAAAAACAAAACCGATTTTCCGGTTACGGAACTCCGCTGTCGCCCGTTCATTCAGTGTCAGCAGATCGGTTCCGGCGAATTCCAGTGTGCCGGCATCCGGGCGTTCCAGCGTTCCGATAATATTCAGCAGCGTGCTCTTGCCGCAGCCGGACGGTCCGGTGACCGCTACACTCTCACCGTGCTCAACGGCAAGTCCGGTGCCGCACAGCACCGGCGTCTTTTCGTCATACCGTTTTGAAATATCCGCCAGTTTCAGCAGTGCACTCATAAGTCTATTCCTTCTTCCCGAACGCCGTCACCGTTCCGTCGTCTGCGCCGACCACCAGCATACCGCCGATCAGCGCCGGAGAACTGATATCATCACTGACTTCCTGCGACCACAGTTTCCGGCCGTCCACCAGATTCAGCAGATAAAGAACTCCATCCGCCGAAACCGCCACCTTATCTCCCGCCACCACCGGGGAGGCCGACAGACCGCCGGTTTCAAACGTCCACAGCAGACGCCCGTCTTCGCGGGTCACTGCATAGACGCGGCCGTTGTCGGAAGAGTAAATCACTTTATCCTGCGTCACCGCCGGAGTTGAAAAAGTCTGCTCCTGCGACTCGGCGCTGCTCCAGACGATATCGCCCGCCTCTGCATCGGCGCAAAGCAGCCGTCCGTCGCGCGCGCCGGCAAAAACAAGATTACCGGCGACGGCTGCACCGCCTGCGAGCTGGGCATCGCCGCCGACCTCAATATTCTTCAAATGCTTCCCGTCCGCCGCCGAATAGATGTGAAGCGCAGCGGCGCAGCTGCCGAAAATAATCCGGCCGTTTCCGACGCCCGGCGAACCGTCGCACCGCTCTACGCCTTCCGTTTTCCACAGCAGTTTTCCGCTGCTGAGTTCCAGACCGTGCAGCGAACCTTCCGACTGATTGATGACCACGATCTGATTCGTGCCGATCTGATTCGGCGATCCAAGAATCGTGCCGCCCGTTTCACAGCGCCATTTTTCCGCGCCGGTTCCGGCGTCCAGCGCAATCAGCGTGCCGCGCGTTGTTCCGGCAAGCACCGTACCGCCGAAGCAGGCCAGCGGAGCATCAAACTGCACCGGCACTTCCGCGCCGGCATCATTCGTCCGCATAAAATTTTTCTGCCAGACTGCGGAGCCCGTCAGGTTGAGAGCGATGACATTGCCCTTTTTCGTCGCAAAGAAAATCCGTTCGCCGTCCGACACCGGCGTGTTGCAGACCGGGCCGCCCGCATTGTGCCGCCACAGCAGTTGCGGCGTTTCCGGCAGTGTTGCTTCCGAAACGCCCCGTAAATCCGCCCCGCCGTGATAAGTCGGCCACTCTGCAAACACCGGCGAAACAAAACACGTCAGCAAAACAACCGCGATGGTTGACCGCGAAGACGCTAAGACACGAAGAAATATTAAACTATTTGAGGTCATCATTCTCCAACCTTTGCATCGTTGCGTCTTCGCGGTCATCACTCCCCTTATTCCACGTTCGTCAGTCCGTTTTTCAAGCCGGATCTACGGGCTTCGCCCTAAGTTCCGGCTTTACTTCAGTACTGCCGGAACTCAGCCGTACCCGGCGTGGGTCCGGCAAGTTTCATGTAAACCGAAATCATCTTCTGCGCCATGGTCTCGACGCTGAATTTTTCCACCACCGATGCGCGGCCTTTCCGGCCAAGCTGCCGGAGCTGATCGGGATGCGTCAGAACTTCCCGCAGCGTTTCCGTGAGATCACGGTAGATCACTCCGCCGCCCGTCGCCGCGATCAGCTCAGGAAACGCGCCGGCATCCGGCTGCACCACCGGAACGCCTGCGGCCATCGCTTCGATAACATAGGTGCCGAATGCTTCGCCCTGCTCCGCCGGAACGCACAGTACCGACAGCGACTTCAGAAAAGCGATCCGCTGTTCGCGGCTGAAGTCTTCGATAAAATCCGCATCGTTTTCCAGACCAAGCTTCGTCAGTTTTTTCTGAAGACCGGCAACATACTTTTTATCTGCGCCGACCGCACCGCCGGTTGCGCGCAGTTTGAAGTTTTCGAGCCCCTTGATTTTCTTCAGTTCGATAAAGGCGTCGACCAGCCGGCCGAGTCCGGACGTTTCATTCATGCGCGAAAGATAGCCCAGCGCCGGCGGATTCAAATCGAGCGATGCCGGTTCGTATCCGTTTAAGTCGATGCCGATGTGCACCACATCAATCCGGTCGCGCGCGATCTTCAGCCGTGCACTCATTCGTTCCGCAAACCAGCTGCTCACGGAAACGAACCGGTCCACATCTTTGCAACGCGCCGCAATCGCATCCCAGCACGTCCGGTCGAACGGCGGATCAATTTTATCCAGCCATTCGTTTTCATCCTGCAGTGTGCAGACTACCGGAACCGGCAGCGCCGCTTTGATTTCGCCCGCCAGTCCGATCAGCAGCGCATTTGAAATATGAACCGCATCCGGTTTTTCCTGTTCCGCCAGCCACTGCACCAGACGCTGAACTTCCTTGCGCTGATTGCCGTCCGCTCCTTCCAGCATCGAAAGCGTCATTTTGCCGAGCCCCGCCGCCGAAGTCGTACCTTCCATCGCAGCGGCGCGTTTAAGCATCCACTTCGAATCCAAGAGCCGGTCGAGCCAGCGCGGCGTGCTGCGGAAAAACGGAAACTGCTGCTGAAGCCAGACGTTGATGCCGCCGAAAAAAACCGGCGTACGATCCGGCAGCGGATCGCCGTCCGTGAACATCGGCAGATACATCGGAACCATCACCACATCGACACCCTGCCGCCGCAGCGCCTTCACCAGCGCCGCGTCGCGCATGCAGTTCTGACAGTAGAACGTGCCGCCCGAACCGGGAACTATGTGAACGACTTTCATTCTAGACCCGTTTGGTTTTCCGCATCCTGTTTCGTAATTCATCTATTGATAATTCAGATCCATCAACCTTGCGATGCAACATCGCATGGCAGTTGGGGCAGACCGGGATTAAATCAGCTTCATAATTGATCCGATAACTCTGATTGATGGTGTGAAGAGGTTTGATGTGATGGACGTGAATGAATTCGTCACCAACATCCCCATAGAATTGTTTGAAATCAAACCCGCAAACCTTGCAGGCATGGCCGTGATGTTCTACACAACGCGCTCTCGCAATAGAACTGAGTTCATATTTGTTGACTGAAACCTGCTTCTTTAACCCTTCATACACATCAAGGTTCGTATCAATAAGTTCAGGGAAAAAGTCATCATTTTCTATATTTGAGAATTCAGATTCTATGTAACTCAGGATGTCTCCGTGAAGTTTCATTGGACTCTGAGGAGCAGCTTTAAGCCCATGCAATTTGAGGTGTTCCAAACTTAATCTTTGAGTGTCAACTTGGTCGACAGATTGCAGTTTGAAAAAGAGACCGTGTAGGGCTTTTCCATATTCTGATTCATCATTCCAATATTCTCGGTCATCTCGGATCTCATTAAAGCTCATGTCCAATTTTTGGACTTTGCATTTATACCGAATACGTTGAGCTGGTTTGGTGCAGTAAATATAAATGATATCTCCAATGGAGAATTTCGTTTTGCCTTGTCGCCAATCAATAAACCCATGGTGCTCAAAAGAGCTAGCGTGATCGTACATCTTTGAATTTGCTGACATTAACCAGTTCATATTTTATGCCTCGCACAAGATCTCCGCCAACAATCATCATTCATCAATCAACAGCTCTTCGCCTTCTTTGAAAACCAGTGCGCCGGTCGGACAGGCGGCGACGCATTCCGCGGCGGCGGCCTGCAGGCCGTGCTGCAATGACTCGCCGAACGGAACGGTCATCTGCGTATTGAAACCGCGTCCGGTGAACGCCAGTCCGAGAGTCCCGCCGGCGCGTTTGGTGATCTTAACGCACAGTCCGCACTTGATACATTTACCTGGCTCAAACACGACCGTCTCGTTGTGTCCGATCAGCTGTACATGGGTGCGTTCGTCCGCCGGGAATTCCCGCTGATCCGCACCGTACTGCTCCGCATACTTCCGCAGCTTACAGCTCTCCGGCTTGCGGCAGTCGCAGTGCAAACACCGAACCGCCTCGGTCTGTCCGTCGGGCGGATAGTTTTTTACCAACTCCTGCAGTTCGCTGTCGCGCAGTTTGCCGATCTTTGAATCAACCCGGTCGGCGGCTACCGTTCCGTTCAAGGAGCGTGCTGCTGATTTGCCGTTGGCGACCGCTTTAACGGCCAGCTTATGTTCTTCCGGTTCGACAACTGCGTCAAAGCCGTCCGGCGGCGGAGCGGACTTTAACCGGAATTCAATTCCGGCGGACTGAAGCCAATCGATTTCCGCATCGAGAACTTCCGGCGGCAAAGCCGCTTCCTGGCGCAGAGAGCCGCCCGCCACCGGGCTTACATCGAAAACCGTGCAGTCATAACCCAGCAGCCGCAGGTTCCAGGCGCAGGAAAGTCCGGCCGCTCCGGAACCGATTATCGCAACTTTTTTCCCGAGGTTCGGCAGTTTCATTTCCAAGCTTTGAAACTGTTCGGCAACTTGCCGATGCAGTGTGCGGATCGTAATCGGCGTATCCAGCTGTCCACGGCGACAGCCTTTTTCGCACGGCGCGGGACAGATATGCCCGAGCACTGCCGGAATCGCGAGGTCACGCCGGGCGACCCACGCGGCCGACTCCAGATTGCCGCGCTGAATCTCGCGCAGCATCAGCGGAATATCCAGATGCGCCGGACAGATGCGCTTGCACGGCGCTTCACAGTCGCCGGCATGCTCACTCAAAAGCAGATTCAGGATATCGCGCCGCGCCGCCTGAACTTCGGCGCACTCGGTATCGATATCCATTCCATCGGCCGCGCGCGCCGAGCAGGACGGAATCATCCGTCCGCTGGCGCTGTCCTTCACCACGCAAAGCATGCACGACGTTTCCGGCACAAAACCTTTGAGGTGACACAGCGTCGGAATGTCGACCGACAGCTTTTCCGCCGCCGCGAGTACTGTCGCGCCGGAATCCACCGTTACAGACCGTCCGTTTATTTTCAGTTCAGGCATAACCAAATCTACCTCATCTTTTCCCGCCCATAAGCCGGATCTACGGACGGATACGTCCTAAGTTCCGGCTTTACTCTCCCCAGTACTGCCGGAACTCAGCCGCATCCGGCGCGGGTCCGGCCAGGCTGTTCTCTGAACGGTCATTTCACCGAACCTCCACGGCGTCCACCGGACAGACCTGCCGGCAGTTATCGCACCGTACACAGATTGCAGGATCAATATTAAATACCTAGAAAGGCTCACCGCTGATCGCTCCGACCGGACACGCGACTGCGCATTTCGTGCAGCCGATGCAATCGTCACTGATTGAATAGGTGATCAGCTTTTTGCATTTGCCCGCCGGACAGCGGCCGGCGATGTGCGCCTCGAACTCTTCGCGGAAATAGCGGATCGTCGTCAGCACCGGGTTCGGCGCGGTTTTACCGAGCCCGCACAAGCTTTGCGATTGAACCGTTTTCGCGAGCTGTTCCAGTTTTTCAATATCGCCCGGTTTGCCTTTTCCGTCGCAAAGCCGCGTCAGAATTTCGAGCATCCGTTTGGTGCCGACGCGGCACGGCGTGCATTTACCGCACGACTCGCTTTGCGTGAACGACAGAAAATAGCGCGCCATCTCGACCATGCAGTCGCGGTCATCGAGTACCACAAACCCGCCGGAGCCCATCATGGCGCCGACTTCTTTCAATGCTTCGAAGTCAACCGCGGTATCGCCAAGCGAAGCGGGAATACAGCCGCCGGACGGTCCGCCGATCTGCACCGCTTTAAACTTCCGTCCGGCAGCAACTCCGCCGCCGATCCGGTTGACCACTTCGTTGATGGTGATTCCCATCGGCACTTCGATCAGGCCGCCGCGCTCGATTTTTCCCGCCAGCGAAAATACTTTGGTGCCTTTGCTGCGTTCCGTCCCGAAACGGGTGAACGCCTCCGCTCCGTGGCGGATAATCCATGGAACCACGGAATACGTTTCCGCATTATTCACCAGCGTCGGACAACCATGAAGTCCCTGCTCGGCCGGGAACGGCGGACGGTAGTTCGGCATGCCGCGCCGCCCTTCGAGCGAAGCGATCAGCGCCGACTCTTCGCCGCAGACAAACGCGCCCGCTCCTTCGAACACCCGGAGCCGCAGAGAATGTCCGCTGCCTAAAATATTTCCGCCCAGCAGTCCGGCCGCTTCGCAGTCGGCCAGCGCTTTGCGGATCCGTTTTACCGCCAGCGGATATTCCGCGCGGATATAAAGGACTCCTTCCGTCGCGCCGACCGCGAACGACGCGATGATCATTCCTTCGATCACGCGGTATGAATACGACTCCATAATCATCCGGTCCATAAATGCGCCCGGATCGCCTTCGTCGCCGTTGAGAATGATATATTTCTTCGCACCGGGCGCTTTGCGCACGGTTGCCCATTTGCGGCCGGTCGGGAATCCGCCGCCGCCGCGGCCGCGCAGCCCGCATTTCTCAATTTCTGAAATCAATCCCTCCGGATCATTCCGGAGCAGAACAGCTTTCAGCATTTCGAAGCCGCCGAGCCGCTGGTATTCCGCCATGTCCGACGGATTCAGCATGCCGCCATGCTCGGTGGCAATGTGCTGCTGCCGGCCGAGAAAATCAGCCACCGGTTTTTCACGTACATCAATCGAGTAGCGTTCCGGCACATCACGCGCTTCGTCGGTGTAGAGCTTTTTCAGCCAGCTCTCCGCCGCCGCACGGACTTTGATAAACGGTTTTTCGGAATGAAAGTGCCGTTCAATAATTTCCGGAATATCCTCCGGCTTCACTTTGGCGTACAGCACCGGTTCTTCGCCCGGAATCACCACTTCCATCAGCGGAGTGCGGTGGCACATGCCGACACAGCCGACCGGTTTGATATCGACCTTGCAGTCCAGCGCGGCGAGCGAATCTTCCAGCGCATCGCGAATCTTCGCACTGCCGCCCGCCACGCAGCACGAGCCCAGCCCGATCCGCACCTCGCCTCGCGACACGCCGTCTTCTGATTTCCGGAAACTGCGCGGAGTCCGGCTGGATTCATTCTCCAGAAAATCGGTGATCATGTTTGAGACGGTGCTGGTCCGGAGGTGACCGTAGGTTACACCGTCAATCTGTACCGCCGGTGCCAGCGTGCAACAGCCGAGGCAGGCCACTTTCTGAACGGTGAAAAGTCCGGCGGCATCGGTGTCGCCTTCTTTGATGCCCAGCGCGCTCAGCACGGAACCATGAATCGCTTCGGCGCCTTTAACGTGGCAGGCCGTGCCGTCGCAAACGCTGATCATGTGTTTGCCGACCGGCGTCCGGCGGAACTGCGAAAAGAATGAAGCGACGCCTTCGATCTGCGCCGGTGTGATGTCGCTGATTTCGCAAATCCGCCGCAGCGCCGCTTCCGGAAGATATCTAAACTCCTTTTGCACCGCCTGCAGGATCGGAATAACCGCCGATGCGTCGCGGCCAAGTTCCGCGACGATCCGGTCCACTTCCTGAATGTTAATATTGCTGTTCATTTCTTTTTCGACCGCTAAGACGCCAAGGCACGAAGAAAGCCTGTTATGAATAAATTATGCGCTTAAGTCCTTTCTTCAGGAGAAATTCATGAAAGTTGAGCAGCAGACCCAATGGTTTCTTCGTTGCTTTCAAATACGAGATAACCTGCGCAACATGTTTCTCATTCAACTGATCGACCGCCTTTAATTCAACAACCACCTCTCCGTCTAAAAACAAATCCAGTCTGCCCTCCCCAACACCTGTTCCTTTATAAAAAACCTCTATGCTCTTCTGCCGCTCAAACGGAATGCCCCGCAGCTTCATTTCAATCACCAGCGCATTTTCATAGACAGACTCATCATACCCCGGACCGAGCTCACGATGAACCTCGATCGCCGCATCGATAAATCGGGTCACCAATTCCTCTTGCCGTTCCGTTGTCTCGGTCATTCCTCTCTCCTTCGTGTCTTTGCGCCTTTGCGGTTAAATCTCATCTTCCGACGCAGTAGAGGTTGTTATCGCCGCGAATATAAATCCGTCCGTTCATGAAAGCAGGTGTGGCGTAAACCGGCTCGCCCGTTTCGACCGTTCCGATCTCCTTATATTCTCCGGCGGCGGCGAAAATGTGCATGACGCCGGTGAGGTCGATGGCGTAAATACGGTCGCCGACGAGTACCGGCGATGAAGTGAATCCTTCGTCGAACTCCTGCTTCCACTTCTCTTTGCCTGTCGCGGCATCAAGACAGACTACATCCCCCGCCGAGGTGGCGATGAAAAAAAAGTTTTCCGCCGCGACGGGGCTGCTGATCTCCGGCAGCAATTTTTCATACTGCCACAGGATTTCCGGCGTGCCGCCGCTCAGCTTCAGCGCGCTGGCCTGCGCATATTCGTTCGCCACGAAAACAATGTCCCTGCCGTTGAAAGCGGGTGACGGTGCGACTTCGCCGCCGAGACATTTGACCTGCCAGATCTGTTTTCCGGAAACCGGGTCATAGGCCGTCACATTTTCTTCGTCGTTGAGAATCAGCTGCGGGCCGGAAGCGGTTTCGATCAGCGCCGGGCTCGACCAGGAAATATGCGCGCGCGCAGTTTGCCAGACCGGATTGCCGGTGGCGCAGTCAAAGGCCATTATTTTTTGCGCATCCTGATGGTCGTATTGCACAAACAGCCGTTCGCCATCGGTAATGAGCGACGAGCCCATGCCGTACGGATTTTCCGGCACGCCCAGATTTTTCTGCCAGACGGGGTTGCCGTCGAAACCGAACGCGGCCAGCTCGCCGGTCGCGAAGATGGCAAACACACGCCGGCCATCGGTTGTCATCGTCGGCGCGGCATAGCCTGTATCTTTCGACACTTCAGGAAGTTTGACCGCGGTCTTCACCGCCTTCGTCCAGAGCTGTTTACCTGTATCCGCATCGAAGCAGAAAATCTCCTGCCCTTCATCATCGGCACCCGACATGAAAATCCGGCCGCCCCAGACAATCGGCGAGTTGAATCCGGGGACAGGAATTTCTGTTTTCCACAGGATGCCTTCGCCGGTTTTAACATCCCAACCGGTCGGCGCGTTCGTGAAATGCGCTACGCCGGTTCCGCCCGGTCCGCGCAGTGACGGCCAATTGGTTTTCGCCGCGCCCATGAATTGCATAGGCTGAGCTGTTTGTGTCACTTGCGCGGCAGGCGCTACGGGTTGTTGCTTCGACTGCTCAAGTACAACGGACAAATCACTTTTCACCGCGAAAGCCAGGAACAGCGCAACGGCAGCCAGCAGAATACCGCTCATGGCCATCAACTGCCGGAACAGCGCGTTGAGTTCCCAATGATCCACCGGTTCCGGTTTACCGACCTTCGGAAGTTCCGGCTTCCAAAGCCTGGAAAGTTTCAGCGCAGCAAAACAGACCGCTGCACCGCCCAACAGAAGCAGGCCGCCCATGTGCCGCTGCTCCTGATTGCTGAAAAAGGCGCGACGTGCATAAAGATCGAACGTGCGGATCTGTTCCGCCAGCGCTTCGCGGCCGTCCGTCGAATCGGCCAGCTTTTCGCGCAGCTGAAGTAGATGCGGATCGTTCAGCGGATCCATTTTCTGAATCCGCACGAAGTCGGCGATCAGCAGGATGCAGAGGATCAGCGAGAACACAGCCGCCGCCATCGCGACGCTCTGCGCCAGCAGACTCAGCACCGGCCGCTGTTTAAATTCTGATTTCTCTTCCATACACCACCCTTATAGGCCGGATCTACGGGCGAATACACCCTAAGTTCCGGCTTTACTTCAGTACTGCCGGAACTCAGTCGTATCCGGCGTGGGCCCGGCAAGTTTTTCGCGGCACGAGGCCTTCACCGGGCAAAATTTAAAACAGCGGCCGCAGCTGTAGCAGGTGCCGCGGTCCGGTTCATAACCCGCACGTTTCCGGCGGACGGAAACGCCGATCAGCTTGCAGCCGATCATCAGACCGATAAACGCGCCGAACCATTTTCCACCGCGTCCGAACCGGCCTTTAAGCGCCACGGCTTCCGTATAAAGTTTTTCGTTGGGAGTATCCGATGCGCGAAAGGCTGCGGACTCGATTGTATTATCCGTGTACCTCCCCAGCTCTTCGCCGGCGATGCGTTCGGCCAGCCGGACGGTTGGATGCAACCGCGAAAGCGGTTCGCGCAGCAGGCTGCCGGTTCCAATGCCGAGCGCAATGAGAACCGGAAGCAGCAGAATCAGCAGGCCGAGCCGCCGTGCGCCCTTGCGGCGGCTTTCCGGCGCCGCTTCGGGCGCCGGTTCGTTGATGGCGTTGTAGGGACACGAATCAGCGCAAAGTCCGCACTGGATACACTCTGACGGTGTAATGGTGGCGTGACGGCGCGAAAGTTTCGACGCCCAGTTGAGCAGTACGCCGTAAGGACAGAGAAAACGGCAGTAAGGCCGCGCCACAAAAATACCGAGCACCAGCATGAGGCCGCCGAAAATCAGCAGACTGAAGCTGGCACCCATGCGGAAGAATCCAACGAACGGATCGTACCGGCAGATGAGGAAGCCCGCGCCCATCGCCACGGAAAGCATCGCCAGTCCGAGATAGATAACCGGAACAATCGATAGCACCTTCTCGACCGCCAGCGGAACTTTGACCGGTTTGATCGCGACGGATTCCTGAATCGCACCCAGCGGACAGACCGCCGCACAGAAAACGCGGCCGAACAGTAAAGCAAAGATCAGCGGTACGGCAAAAAAAACCAGCACCGTCAGCGGAACGCCAAAGGCAGGATTAAACAAACCCGTCGCGACGTTCTGCACCGAGCCGACCGAACAGACGCAGCCGTTGCGCCAGAAGCCGAAATAGATCAGTGAAAAAAGCGTGAGCAGAAATATTTCGCGGCGCCTGCGGCGCTTTAACACAAAGATTGCCGCCAGCGTCAGCGCGGCGATCAGTACCACGATGTCCCAGCCCGCCATCAGGTTCGACGGCTCTGGCGTATAGACCGCCGGGTATTTATAGCCCGAAGCGAACTCCGGCATCGGAAAGCGGAATTCCGCCTGCGCAGAACCTGCTAAACAAAACATCGGGATGATCGACCGCAAAGGCGCGAAGAAGCGAAGGAAGGCAGTCCCGTGGGCTTGGCGTCTTTGCGTCTTTGCGGTTTGAACTGATTTCTGCATCAGCTGATTCTCCGTTCCTTGTTGGATTTCAGCAGATAGGGATCGGAGGCAGGCACACGCCGGAAGGCACCGGACGGACAGGCGCGGGCGATGGCGCATTCGTTGCAATTAACGCAAAGGTCATGTTTGACCTGAAGATAAAGCGAACCGTTGCCGAACATACCGCAGCCCTTCACGCATTTGCCGCAACCGATGCAGAGCTTTTCGTCAATGGTGTACTGGTAATAAGGATCCTCAATGAATTTCCGGCGAATAGCCGCCGTCGGACAGAGCTGGTTTTCCGCTCCGGTATTGCGCTCTTTAGCATCGGGACGCAGATAGCCGCCGCATAGATCGCAATAGCCGCAGATGGAATAGGAGTGAAAGCACTTCACCGCCGACGGCGCCAGTACGCAATGCGTGGCGCAGCGTCCGCACTGGGTGCATTTCTCCGGGTCAATCTGCCAGACGAATCCGGATGATCCCATCGGGCACGCCCCGCCGTTGGCAGGTTTGCACGTACCGCAGCGCCCGTTGCATTGATATTTATTTTTCCGCGAAATCAGTATGCCGCAGACTCCGGCGATACAGGCCAGCACTGCGCCTCGTGCGAGGTTTTTAATAAAATCCCGTCTTCCGGCCGTTTTCATTTTTTCTCCTCAAAAATCCGGACAGCGTCACGAACCGGGTCGAGCACATAGACGCGGCCCTGCCGGTCCGCCGCCACGTCGAGTCCGGCCGCGCCTTTTTCAAACTGATCCGGTGCCGCGACGACGCACCGCAGCGAACCGTCCAGATTGTGAATCTTGATACGCGGCAGTCCTTTTTCAGCGGTAACGAATGAACCGTCGGGCATCAGCGCAAAATTCGCCGGGTTGCAGCATCCGCTGAATCCCTGAATGCCGAATGAACTGTTCTGCCAAGATGAAATAAGCCGTCCGTCCACGCTGTAATTTTCCAGCGCGTGATAACCGGGATTAACCACCCACAGCGAGCCGTCGGTTCCGACAGCCAGATCAAAGAACGGACTGGGAATATAGAAACCGCGCACGCCGTTCGCCTCATCTTTTGCACCGATTTCAAACGGCGCGCCACCCGCCTTGCCGTACCGCCAGACGCGGCGGCTGCCTGCGTCAGCCACATAAACATACCGGTCATCAACCGCGATGGAAGTCAGGTAAGCCTTGTCGCCGGGCGACGGCCACGTCGTGCTTTTTCCGTCTTTGGAAAAAACTTCGACGTGATTTTGCAGGCCGGCAAATACCGTACCGTCGTCATCCACCGCAATACAGGCCGGCGTTCCGGCAACCGGGAGAATGGTTCTGTCCGGAAGAATTTCGATGGCATTTTCGCCGGCGACGTAAATTTTCCCGTCCGGTGCAATAGCCAACGCGGAAAGTTTTTTAATCGCCGGACGGAGGCTGCCTGTCTCGGCGTAACGCAGAAGCGCGGGGTCAACCTGCCGGTAGTCATCGACGGAGTAGGCAAAACTTTTGCCAAGCTCTGCGCGGCGGCTCGTTCCCAAATAAATTCCGGAGCCGGCAATCAGCAGCAAAAGCACGGCAAACCAGATCCAGCTTTGCTTTGCACTGCTCATTTTTTAACTCCGGTTTCAATACAGACCATCCGGGTCGAATCGCGCAGGAGCATTCGGGTTCCGGCGATGGCGATCGGCCCCCAGGCATCGTGTCCGTCCAGCACCTTGTGCTGCGCGAGCTGTTTATATCCGTCCCGGCTAACGGCCAGCATGGTTAATGTGCCGTCGTCGTCCAATATAAAAAACTTTCCGTCGGCCAGCAGGAACGGGCCGAGTCCGAAGCGACTCGTTTTGCCGCTCGACCAGACCAGTCCGCCGGCCGGATCGTAGCAGACGAACTGCTGTTTCAGCGCACCGCCGTCTTTCGGCATGATTCCATAAAGCAGGCCGTCGTGCAGAACCGGCGTCTGCTGTTCGCTCGCCAGCCAGTCCTGCGGGCCGGTGCGCGCAACTTCTTTTGCGGTAAAGCCGTCAGCAGTCTTGTCGATCTGTACCATCAGACTGCCCGCGCCGTAACCGGCGGTGATGAAAATCCGGTTTCCGGAAACCGGAACCGGTGACGGAGCGATCACCGAGGCGCTCCAGGGAATCTGCCACAGGAGTTTTCCGTCTTTGGAAATGCCGGCCATGCCGCCGACCGCGGCGTAAACATACATGGCTTCGCCGTGAAGCGTCAGCGGCATAACGGATGAGTGCGACATTTTCCAGCCGCCCGGATTCGGCGTCTTCCAAATGACAGCGCCGGTTTTGCAGTCAACTGCCATCAGCAGGACGTCGGGCCCGCCGGGCGCAAGAATCGCGCGGCCTTCATCGATCAGCGGACATTGTCCGGTAAACCACAGCGGTTCCGTAGTGCCATACTCCTTTTGCAGATCAATCCCCCAGCGGAATTTGCCGGTCGCGGTTTCGACACATGAAACGTGGCAGCGCGGACCGATCGTCACGATGCAGTCTTCGGTGACCGCCGGAATGGTTCGTGAAAGTCCATGGTTCCGCTTGGCGGGCAGTATGTAGGAGTGCCGCCAGATTTCTTTGCCGTCGGCCAGCGAAAAACAGCGCAGCGCGTCAGAACGCTTCTGCTCGTCGTAGTCGAACAGATAGACGCAGCCGTTGAAAACGGCGGGCGCGGCGTGGCCTTCGCCCAGCGCAACCGACCAGAGAATTTCCGGGCCGGACTCCGGCCAGCTGTCCGCCAGCTTCACACCGGCTTTATAGATGTTATCAAAATCCGGACCGCGAAAGCGCGGCCACGAGCCGGGCAGACTGGACGGTACGCCGTCGAACTTTTCAAGCGTTCCGGCCAGATCAACCTTCAAGTCGCTCGCGCCCGCCTGTTTCGATCCGGCAGGACTGCCGTCCATACCGGGCAGGCTGCGCGCCAGCCCGCGCGCCGGATCATACGCAAACCAGCGCGCGAGCAGAAAAGCGGCGAGACCCCCGCATAGAACAAGAACGGGTACCGCTGTCAGCAGACTGGCTGTTTTCTGTTTCATGCGACGCATGCATTCAGCAAAATTTATTTCAGGTTGAGGCACTTCATCACCGTGTGATCCCGGACAAGCAGTTTGCCGTCCGACAAAGCAATCGGCGCCCAGGTTTGGCCTTTTTCGGGCAGAACGGTGGCGGCCGCGAGCGCCTTGAAGGCCTTGGGTGTCGCGTCGATCAGATACAGTTTCCCGGAATCGCCATCGAGGCCGATCAGCATTCCGTCGGCGGCAATCATATTAAGATCATTGAACGCCGGAGAGCCTTCAACCTTGCTGCTCTCCCACTTTACGTTTCCTTCCAGATCCATGCAGACGAGTCCCCGCCGGGCGCTTTTCGTTGTGCCGCCGACAAACAGATGGTTGTTTGCAAAAACCGGCTGCTCAATCTGTGTCGCCGCGCTTTCGGTTTTAAACAGTTCTTTGATTTCATAACCGTCGGCTTTTTTCTCCACCTTGAGCAGTGAAGAAACGGCTTTGTACCCGGACGTGATAAACAGCGTGTTTGCGCCCGCCGGAACCGGATGTGGGATCGGGTTGCTGCAGGACCATCCCTCATAGCTCCAAAGCACCCTGCCGTCCTTCGGCGAAACGGCAAAAACATACGTGGGGCGCTGCTTTCCTTTTGGCGCCTCGTCTTCCGCGTCGGCATCTTTTGCGCGGCGAGGCGGCTTCTCGGGCTTTGATCCGCCCGCCACCATAAGAATCTGATCCTCCCCGTCGATGGAAATCATCGCCGGCGAAACGAACCCGTCGCCGGGAAATCCGGCTACTTTCCAGACTTCCTTGCCGGAATTTTTGTTCAAAGCCACGAGGCTTCCGGTTTCCGTCAGCGGCGCGATAATTACCAGGTCATCAACCAGCACCGGCGACTGAGCAACTCCCCAGCCACCCCGTTTCTTGCCATAATCCTTAGTCAGGTTGTGCTGCCATTTTATCTGATGAGATTTCAAATCCACGCAGACCACTGTGCCGAGAAGTGTCACAGCATACAGCGAATCGTCCGTTACCGTGGGCGTACCGCGGGTACCCGGATACTTTTTATCCACCGATCCGGGATCATCAAATGAACAGATCCAGAGTTCTTTGCCGGAACCGAGCTCCAGCGCACGGACGCTGCTGCGGACTCCGTCGTGCTCCAGCAGATACACCGCGCCGTTTTTAACGGCAGGACCGGCATACCCGCTTGTGACGTTTGCGGTCCACAGCACGTCGGGACCGGCAGCAGGCCAGCTCCGGGCCAGCCCGGTTTCAGCAGAAGTATTGTTCCGGTCCGGACCGCAAAACTGCGGCCAGTCGGCAGCAAATGCCTGTGAAAACAACGTGAGTCCCGCCATTGCACAAATCACAGCTTTGTTCATTTTCTGCGGCCTTTCTGTTTAAATCCTTATGGATAACTCTGAGTACGCGCAGTGTATCTTTGAAGCGCCTCGACCGTAAAGATCAAGGGGTACATTTTTTCGGAATTTAGCCGTCTTGCCGCTGTTACCGCGGAGCTGAGTATCCCCTATTATTTCAAATCAACACACTTCAACGTGTTCCAGTCACGGACGAGCAGTTTGCCGCCGGAAAGCGCAAGCGGAGCCCAGGCCATGCTGTTTTCCTTCACCATCTGAGCCGCGGCCAGCTGTTTGTAACCGGAAGCGTCTGCTTTCACGAGATAGAGAATCCCGCTCTTGCCATCGAGCAGAATCAGTTTTCCGTCGGCTAGAATAAACGGACCGCGCTCAAAATTGGGTGCGCCTTCTATATCTTTTGTCCGCCACTCCAGCTTCCCGTCGAGGCTGAAGCAGACTAATCCGTCTTTCCGTCCGTTCCCGTTGCTGCCGATGAAGAAATGGTCTCCGACCTGAATAGGCGGCTGCAGCTGCGCGCCGACCGCGTCGGTCTTGTAAATTTCCCTGGCCGCAAAACCGGGGCCGTCCCTCACCACCTGAATCATGGCTGAACCGGCACCGTAGTCGCCCGTGATAAACAGACGATTGTCGCTCAACAGCACCGGCGCGGGAATCGCGCTGTCACACTGCCAGCCGGTGTAATCCCACAGAACTGAACCGTCTTTCAGCGAAAGCCCCGTTATGTGCCCGGCCATCGGCGGCGCGACCGGTTCCTCCGGGCCGGCACCCGGCTGCCGCCTGCGCGGTTTCGGCGTCTCCTGCTTGGATCCAACCGCCAGAACCATTTCCTGTCCGCAGAATTCGACAACCTGCGGCGTGATATAGGCGTGATCGCCCAGACCGGACGAGACCCACAACCTCTCGCCGGTTGTCGTGTCGTATGCAGCGGCACCGGCTTCTTTGGTGTTGGGCGCGACCAGAACCATGTTTTTATAGATAAAGGGAGCCTGCACAACGCCGAACTGGTGCAGTTTGTTTCCATAATCTTTCAGCAGATGGTGCATCCACTTCACCTGCCGCGTCCGGAGATCCATGCAAATAAACGTTCCATGGCCCGTGACCAGATAAACAGCATCATCCGTCACCGTCGGATTACCGCGCGTTCCGGCAAATTTTCCGCCGCTCATTTTACCCGGATCGCTGAAAGAATAATTCCAGATTTCCTCTCCGGAGCTCAGCGCCAGGCAGCGGAGAATGCTGTCGTCGCCCTCGTGATCAATCAGATAGATTTTGCCGTCTTTAATCGTCGGTCCGGAATACCCGTCGGATACGGTTTTTTCCCACAGCACGTTCGGACCGGACGACGGCCACGAATCCGCCAGCCCGGTTTCGGTTGAAATATTGTTTCGGGCCGGGCCGCCAAGCTGCGGCCAGTCGCCGGCAAATGCCGTTGTAAACCATGCAAACCCGACTGCGATATAAAGCCATGCGTTTTTCATTTTCTGCCGCCTTCCTGTTCAAATTCCGGAGTGTATCTTTGAAGCGCCTCGACCGTAAAGATCAGCGGGTACATTTTCTCCGAATACCACAGGCTCGCAAAATACAATCCGATCGGTGCCGCCGGAAATTTCGTTCCGCTCTCCGTCATTTCCAGCAACCGCTCAAACCCTTTCCCCGTCAGCCCCGCCGCCAGCGCCATCTCCTCGACCGAACTTCCCCAGCTGCCGTCCGGATTCTGCGCAGTCTCCAGCCATTGAAACCCGCGCCGTTTCATTTCCCCGGAAACCGGAAACTCGTTCTCATCCAGTTCGCGCAGCGCTTCCAGCACACGCACCGTTCCGTAAACCGGATTTTCATGCTTCGGATCGGCCTGACTGCCGAACCAGAGCGGAAGCCACGAACCGTCGGCGCGCTGCTGTTTCTTTAGATAACGCAACCCCCGGAGGATCGAGTGTTTCATTTTTACAGCAAGTCCGGAACCGACAGCTCCGCGCCATGCCATAAATGCGCGGATCATGTGCGCCGTCAGATCCGGACAGCTGCGGTCGAACGGCAGCTTTCCCCAGCCCTTGCAGAACGTCGGCATCCCGCCGTCGCGGTTCTGCAAATCCAACAGCCAGTGGATTCCCTTTTCAGCCGTCTCCGTATCGCACTCCAAATGGTGAAGCGCGATCAGCGCGGCGGCCGTATCGTCGGCGTCGGGAACTCCGCCCTTTTCATACGTCCAGCCCCAGCCGCCGGGCGCGGCATGAGTGAACGGATGCTCCTCTTTCCACTGATTCTCCAGCAGATATGACCGGATGCGCTCCTTCTGTTCATCGGAAAGACGGTCGTCCAGCGCGCGGACCGCCAGCGACGTCACCCACGAGGAGAGGTTAACGTCGATCGGCCAGCTGCCGTCTGCGCGCACCGTGTTTTCCAGAAACCGGAAACACGACTGCGCCGCCGGATGATCGCCGTATCCCGCCGCCATCAGACTCATCGCCACGAAACCGGTCAGCGGCGCGGCTTCGAGGTAGCCGCCGCTTTCGGGCTGGATCTTCTGCAGAATATTCAGCGCACGCGGAATGATCCGCTGCCGGACAAAGGAAAGCCGGGCCGGACGGCTGACATGCCGCACCAGGCCGATCGCAATCAGCGCGGGCAACGCATAGCTGACTACTGGAAGCCTGAGAAATTTGTAGAAACGGTGCGGAAATATCGCCAGCTCGAACGGAAGCTGCGGAACAACCGACCAGTCGTCGCCCAGCTTTCCCGCAAGCATGCACATCGTCAGGATCGGAACGGAGAAAGTGCGGTCATCACCATAATGTTCGAGAATCGCTCGGACAACTTCTTCCGGCGTACCGACCTCTTCGTCCAGCACACAGCGGCAAAGCAGTGTCGTTGTAAAGTTGCTCGGACTCTCCGGACTGTCGCCCCAGCCGCCGTCAGCGTTGCGATGAGTTTTCAGCCATTGGAACCCGCGTTCCGCCAGATCTGTTTTCCCAGAGGTCTTCAGCGCAAACGAAGCCACCGCTGTCGCCAGCGCGGAACTCGACAGCTCGCCTTCCCACCGGCCTTCCGGCGTCAGCCCGGCCAGTAGCGTCTTCCGCGAAGAAGCCAGCGCAGTTTTAATCTGTTCTTTCTCGATACCCATTTTCACCATTCATAAGCCGGACCTAAAAGTTCCGGCTTTACTAAAGTACTGCCGGAACTCAGCCGTACCCGGCGTGGATCCGGCAAATCTTTCAAACCAGTTCCCGAATTGAGTCATCCAGACAATACCACGGCCATTCCCGCCAGTCTGCCGCCAATCCGGCCTTCACCGGATTGTTTAGAATATACCGAACCGTTCCTTCGAATTTTCCCCGGTTTCGAATCCAATGATCAAAATGTTCCCTCGCCCAGAACGGCCCGGTTCGTCCCAGCATCTGATTCGCTTTGCTCGCTGAAAAGCGTTTAAAATGAGCCAGATCATTCAGGAGATCGCCGGATCGTTCGTCCTCACTGCGCATCAGTAAATGCAGATGCGTTGGCATCACGACTCCGGCATAAATCCGCCATCCGCGTTCCGCGCGAAGCCAATCCAGGTTTTCCAAAACCATGGCGGCAATATCAGGATTCGCCAGCCAAGCACTCCCCGCTTCGCACGCATCCAGCATTTTCTCCAACTGCAAAAACTGTCTGCGCTGTAAATCCATAAGCTCGGGCGAGGAAGCATCCAGACGATCCCGCTCCTCCTGAAAAGTCCGCACAACGGTTTGCGGAAGTGTTCCATGCAAACGGATGGTAACGAAGTATGACCGGTCTGACACCAGCCAGTGAGGCAGGTTCCGCCGGAAGAACTTCACTGTATTTTCCATCCTTCTCTCCATTTGAAGCCGGGGCTACGCGCTTCGCGCTAAGCTCAGGCTTTACCATTCCAACCCATAAGCCGGAACTTTCAGGTCCGGCTTTACCAGTACTGCCGGAACTCAGCCGTACCCGGCGTGGATCCGGCAAATCATTCCATTAAACATCCGATACTGAGCAGCGCGTAGAAGGTGTATTCGACGTCTTCGAATTCGTCCGTTACATGTCCGGCGAAGCCGCCGCTGTCGCGCCAGAGCGATTCGATAAATTCCATACACGGGCGGCGGACCGGATCGAGATCCGCATGGAGAATCCTCAGCGCAAACAGCGCCGTAGCGGTGGACAGCAGGTCGGCGGAATTCAGCTGATCCGTTGCGGCAAAGCCGCCGGAACTGCAAATCCGATTGAGCAATACCCCGGCGGCGACTTTCCCCTCGGTCCGGTTGACGACGATCGCCGCCGCGAGATTCGGCGTCGGATCCGTAAGCGAAACGGGTCGCGGCGCAACCGGCAGACGGGCGATTCCCAGGCAATCCCCGGACAGCTGTTTCAGGAAAAAATCATAAGCTGAGTCCGCAGGCAGTTCTTCCATGTTCCGGAAAAGCTGACGCCTCGTTTTACCCGTCATCGGAAAAGCTGCGCGCAAGCGGATCAGACAGAACAGATGAACCAGATCGAGCTCTTCGCCCGAACCGAACTGCCTGATGTATTTCCAAAGCGACCATGCCGGAATACGCCAGCCGAGCGCCTTCAGCCCGGCCGCAGCAAAAACCGTATAGTAGAGATCGCTCTCCGCGCTTTTTCCTCGAAACCCGCCGTCAGAATTCTGCCGGCTGAGAATGAAGCGGGCGATTTGACTGCGCGATTCCTGTTCCAGAAACCGGCGGGAGCAGGCGGCGGCGTGAATCAGGCGGTCGGCCAGAGATTCCATGGCGTCATCCTCCGCCCAGCATTTTAGCGGCAACCCGCCGGAGCAGACTTTTGAGCAACGCGTTTTTCAGCGGGTTCAGTGCGCGGACCGCTTCGTTTTTATAGTGCTCCAGCAGCTGCGCCGCTTTTTCTGGAATCATCAGTTCATCAAAGAGGTGGCTCAACTGCGCGGTTTCAGCGGTCAGCCGGAGCGCCGGCGAATGGTCATTGGCCAGCGCGAGCAGCAGCGAAGCACGCAGGTCGCGTGCTTCGCCGGATTTGTATTCTTCGAGATCGTCGCGGATCTGGTAGGCGATACCAAGCGATTCGCTGAAAGACTGGAGCGTTTCGAGCAGCGCGCGGTCCGCTCCGGCAGCGACGGCGCCGAGCAGAAGCGCCGCGCCGAAAGCCGGCGCGGTTTTGCGCCGGAAAATTTCAATGATCTCTTTCGCGGTAAACGCTGTTCCGTTCGCAAGACCGTAGAGTTCCTCGCCCTGCCCGAGGCAGAGAGTACGGTGATTTTCTGCGGCAATACGCAGCAGTTCGGCGGTACGGGTTTCGACGGAAGCGATCCAGCGGTAGCCTTCGCCGACCAGCAGGTCGCCGGCGTTGATGGCAACGGCAAGTCCGTATTGACGGTGAAGCGCAGGCTCGCCGTAACGCAGGTCGTCGCCGTCTTCGATGTCATCGTGAATAAGCGAAGCTTTGTGAAAACATTCGACGGCAATGGCGAGGCGGCGGACTTCGTCGGGCAGTTCCGTTGTGCCGCCGTTGAGCGCGCTGTAGGTGCAAGCCAGCAGATACGGACGCCAGCGCTTGCCGTCTTTGAGCAGCCACTCGCAGGCGATCTGGCCGGTACGGGTTTCCGTATTCCAATCGCCGACGGCGGAAAACCATCCGTCGACGACTTCGTGCAGACGGGCGGTATCGAGCGTGTTTTTCCACGGTGCGGAAGATTTCAGTTTGATCGCATCGCGGACATGCTCGACGTCTATTTCAGTTCCGGCGCAGCCATCAACGGTCAGCGGAATCGCGAGACCGGGAATGGCACCATCCGCCATGCGCGAAAAAGATTTTTCCAGCGCGGCGAGGCAGCTGACGCCGATGACCGCATCGACCTTGCCGCCTTCCAGCAGTCTGGAAACGACCGTTGAGCCTTCGGCGATCAGTACGACGTAACCCAGTTCTTCGGCGAGAGCCTGAAGTCCGCCGATATTGCACCGTCCGCACTCTTCGCAGAGCAGGCCGAACTCATCGAGTTTGGCCGGACAGGCTTGAATGTCGCGCAGGCATTGCGGAAGAAGAAGCAGGCGGCGTTCGTACGGAATGGAAGCGACTGTTTCGCGCCAGACTTCGTTGTTGAGCAGCACCATCACATAGTCGATCAGGCCCGGATCGGCCGCAATATTTCCGGCGTGATCGCGCAGTTCTTCTATCGAGAGCGGCGGCACCAGCTGATGTTCCGCGGCATACCGGGAAACTGCGAGCATGAGCTGCTCGCGTTCGAACCGTTCCGTCGGAACTCCGTATTTTGCCGCCGTCTGTTTCATCACCCGTACGCTCCGAAACCGAAAAACCAGTTTTTCTTCGCAAAACGGTAGGCCCAACTGCGCTCCGGAATTTCTTCGCCGGGCTGATGGTGGCTGCCGCAAGGACACGTCCGGCCAAGCTCGGCCAGCAGCGTGCCGCGCCCGGAGCTGTCGACCGCATCTTCGCGTTTGATAAAGTCCGCGAGCTGATCGGGATGTTCCATGATGATGCAGCCCTGCGTGGTTTTGCAGCACATCCGGCGGAAGTCAGCGAGAAATTCGGAATGGTTGAAAAGGTCGTAGAGCCCGGTTCCGTCGCCGATGTTGTCCTTGGCGAACTGAAGCGGCGGGCACGGTTCGATATAACCGTCAGGACTGACGTGATTGGCGATGCCGACTGCCGCCGGGCAGAGCGCCCGGCCTTTATCGTCCCAGTAGGCGTCAACCACCACCAGCGGCGCTGTGAGGCGGATATCGACGATGAAGCGGCGCAGGCGGGTGATCTGTTCCGCGTCAAGCGCGAGTTCCGGCGACGGATTCGGTCCGACCGGGCGGTAGATGTAATACCAGAGATAGTGCGCGCCGAACGCGGCGGCATCGTTCACGAACTTTTCGGTAGCCAGGTCGTCGATGTTGGATTTGCAGACGCTGGTGCAGACACCGGTAACCAGACGGTTCGCGCGGCAGTTAGCCAGTCCCGCCAGCGTCTGTTCATACACCTTGTTTCCGCCGCGGCGCACGTCGCTGACTTCCTCAAGCCCTTCGATGCTGATGAGCGGACTGATGTTGCCGATACGCCGCATCTCTTTCGCGACCGCGTCTGTGATCATCGTGCCATTGGTGAAGAGCAGGAAATAGCAGTCGGGATGTTTTTCGAAAACCTTGAAGAGGCCGTCATAGAGCAGCGGTTCGCCGCCGAGGATACCGAAGAAACAGGAACCCTGCGCCTTACATTCGGTGATGACGTTATCAAGCGTTCCGGGCGCGATCTGTTTGGGCGGATTGGTTTGTGACACCCAGCATCCCTGACAGGCAAGATTGCAGGCGTTGGTGACCGACAGAAATAAAAAGGCCGGGAAATATTCGCCGCGCTTGAGGCGCTTCTGGAATTTTTCGATGGAGCGCATTCCTTTAAAGCCGAAGTTATAGGCGAACTTCCACAGCAGTCGCTTGTCCGGCTCGGTCAGCATCCGTTTCATCAACGTGGCGCTCATACGCTGCCCTCCGAACATTTCTTCCGCTCCGCCAGCGCCTGCTCGATTTTCTTTTGATCGAGCAGCGAGCGGCGCTTCTGTTTGCGGGCATTCAGCGCGGCGTAAACATCGCCGCCAAGAATTTCGTCGACGTTGATTTTGATGTTCGCCTTAAGGGCTTCCTCGTCGGAAATTTCTGCGCCGTTGATCGGCGCTTCGCCGACTTTGGGGAAAATAATGGCGGCGGCGGGACAGATCCGGGCACAGGCCGGACAGTTGTTTTTGCAGCTGTGCGGATTCACCACGCGGACTTTCCCGGCGGAATTCTTTTCATAGACACCGAAAAGGCAGAACTCGAAACACTGCCCGCAGTTCGTGCAGCGGTTTTCGTCTATGACCGGATACCAGGCGGCATCCGATTGAACGGATGAACCGCCGGATGAAATGCGAAGGTTTATAAATTCCGTGTTTTGCGGAAGCGGAAACCCGGCAAACGCAAAGAGCGCGCGAACCGCGCGCGGATGGCAGGCGCAAACGACCGGAAATTCCGCGCCGGCGATTTGCCCAAGAACCGGGTCTTTTGCAGCGGCGGCCTGACAGAGATCGGGAACCGTAACCGCCCCGTCCTGCCGCAAAAGCGGTTCGAGCGCCTCCTGTTTAAGCAGGCGGCGCCCGGCGCAGCGGCAGATCAGGAGTGTCTTATTTGCTGACATCGATCGCGACGAGCGTTCCCTTGTCATTGCGGCAGTAGATGATGCCGTTCGCCAATACCGGCGCGGTCCAGCAGAGCGGGCCGATTCCGGTGTCCATTCTGGAAATCTCGGTATATTTTTCGGCAGAGACATCCGCGAAGATAAGTGTTCCGTCTTCGCCGAGTACAATCAGCTTGCCGTCGGCGGCCATCAGCGAGCCGAAGTTGACCGGCGCGTTCCACTGCTCGGAACCGTCAGCGGCGGAAACACAGCGCAGCGGGCCTTTTCCTTTAGCCTGTCCGTCGACACCGTAGATGAACCCGTCGATACAGACACTGCTGCCGAAATGCGCTTTGATCAGGCTGTTTTCCCACACCGGTTTCAGTTCGCCGGAGGAAAAATCGAGCATGCCGCAGCCGCGGGCGTAACCGGAAGAGATGAAGATCCGATCGCCGATAACCAGCGGGTCGGCGCTGTTGACGTCGTATTTGGTTTCCCAGTTAAAGGAGCTGATCTTACCGCCGGTTTTGACATCGACCACCTGAAGACCGGGCGCTGAAAAGATCGCGGCGCAGCGTTTGCCTTTGAAATCAAAGACTACCGGCGAGGCGTAACCGGAGGTTCCGGCGCTCTTCCATTTGATTTTGCCGCTGTTTTTGTCAACGGCCGTTCCGGTGGAACCAACGTTAAGCAGAATCAGGTCGCCTTCAACAACCGGAGAGGAGGACAGCCCCCATTTAATGTTCTGGTTGCCGGTTCCGGTGAGTACATCCGTTTCCCACTTCACTTTGCCGGAAGCGGCGTCGAGACAGATCAGCAGACCTTCGCGGCTGAACATATAAACCACGTCGCCGTCACAAACCGGCGTGGCGCGCGGACCCTTGTACGATCCGGACTGACTGGGATACGAGTGGCTCCAGATTTCTTTTCCGGTTTTTGCATCGAGACAATAAACCGTGTCTTTGCCCGCCTTGTCAGCGCCGGATGAAAACCCGGTCGTGTAAAGCCGGCCGTCTTTGACGCTGACCGATGAGTAGCCGTCGCCCAGTTCCTTCGTCCAGAGTTTTTTGGCACTCCTGGGATCCCAGCCGGTCTCTTTTGAAATTCCGTTATTATCTGGACCTCGCCAAACCGGCCAGTCGTTGCCATATCCGCCGGCAGCTATCGCTGCAACCATCAAGCCCAGCATCCATTTTCCCATAGAGTCCTCCTGACCGCTCTGCGGCGGCTATTGTGCTTCAAGAAGACCAAATTCAGCAGTTTTTTACACTCCTTAACTTGGTGAATTTTGCGGCGAAAGCCTTTGCTGTCATTCATCTTTCCGGTGGCAATCGAACCCGATCTGCCGCTTGGGCGGCTCCGGCGGCGGAGCCAGCAGCGGCTGAAGCTGTTCCCAGATCACGCCCAGCGCCCGGTCGTGTTCCAGCAGGGTCTTATCAATTTCAGCCAGCCGTTTGAGAATCGCCGCGTTGGCGGCCAGCTGTTCGCGCATCCGGACAAACGCCCGCACCACAAACACGCTCATCGCAACAGCTTCCGGACTGCTCAGCACCGTCGCCGCCATAATCGCGCCGTGTTCGGTGAAGGCGGCTGGTAATTGCGGAGAAAATTTGAGCTTCTGGAGGTGGTCGCAATTTGCGACCACCTCGTTTTTCTCCGCTTCCGTAAGGCGAAACATAAAATCTTCGGGAAACCGATCGGCATTGCGTTTAATTTGCTCATTGAGCCGCTTAGTAGGCACGCCGTAAATCTCCGCAAGATCAGTATCCAGAATTACCTTCTGACCTCGCAGAGTCAGAATCAGAGGTTCAATCAATTTCAGTTCGTTCATGTCAGGCTGTCTCCGTAAAGCGTCAGGAAAGTTTCTGACATATCTTTACAAGCCTTGGAAGAACGGATTCCTGAAAAACAACCGGCGCGGCCGGTTACCAGAACCAGTAGGCGCCGGTTTTGACGGCGTACCAGCCGAGCAGGCCGTTGGTGAAGGCATGCGCCAGAACGGCGGCCCAGATATCGCGGGTTCTGACCATCAGCCAGGTGAAGAAAAGTCCGCAGAGAAAGCCCATCAGCCATTCGTTGTGCTCGAGCGCAAAGAGCACGGCGACAAGGATGCACATTTTCGAGTCCATCGCGCCGATGTCTTTCTTAAAGAAGGGGCTGCCCTGCATCCAGCGGTAGAGAAACCCGCGGAACATGAACTCTTCGATGGCGCCGATGATCACGGTGGTGCCGAACATATGCACCCAGAAAAGCGGCCAGCCGGTGGTTCGCGGATCATAGTGGTGAAGTCCGTTGGCACCCAGCTCCAGCGGCTGGCGCAGGTCCCCGAGCCGGATCAGCTCAACAAAATACCGGTCATAAAATTCGCTGATCTTTGGAAAGACGCTTCTGAAAAACTCGGATTCCGGGCCGACCCAGAAAACAAACACCAGCAGACCGACCGCCAGCGCGAGCGGAATATTTTTGAGCTGCGGCGGTGTGTACCAGCGCCACGGACGGCAGATCAGCAGGAGAATAATGCCGCCGACGGTCTGAATGGCGTAGCGCGTTCCGGATGGATCGCCCAGCAAAGACATCATCAACAGCCATGCCAGATACGGGATGACATGCACCCAGACGGCTTTGTCGTTTTCTTTGTCCAGCTCCGGAGTCCAATCGGCATTTGGTTTAACGGCCATGCGCGGAAAGTAGCCGAAGCTCCGCTTTCCGGAAAGCAAAAATCCGATCAGTTCATCATCCAGATCGCCGCATTCAGCACTCCGGCGAACGAGACCCACAGGAAATACGGAAACATCAGCCACGCCGCCGGCCGGCTTTGTTGAGCGAAAAGCCAAAGGCAGAGCGGAATCAAAAACCAGAGCAGCAGCAGATCAGCCATCGCCCAGTCGGGCCGGTGCAGGCCGAAAAAGATCCAGCTCCAGAGTCCGTTCACCAGAAGCTGCGCGCCGTAAACAGTAAAGACAGCACTCCGCTCGGCAGGTCTGCCGCGCGTCCATGCAAAATAGCCCGCCAGCCCGATCATCAGATAAAGACACGACCACACCGGACCGAAAAGCCAGCCGGGCGGATTCCAGGACGGCTTATTCAGCGCCGCATACCAGCCGCCGGTCTCCACGAAAACAGCGCTGACTGACGGCAGAAACGCAATGACGATAAACAGCAGGAACGTTCCGGGCTTCTTCATGGTTGCGGATTTTATCCGGACAGCGGACACTGCGGAAGTTTAAACTTGGAAACTGAATGTCGATCCTCCTGAAAAACCAGACCGCCGAAGAGCTGCACAGCCAGCTCGGCATTACGCTCCGTCAGGCGCGGATGATTCAGGCCGTCGTCATCCGGAAAGGACAGTTGCCGGAGGTACAGGCCGAGATTTCGGAAAAGGCACTGAAAGCCGTCCGCGCCGCGGCGGAAATTCCGAACCTGACCCTGAAGAATAAAACCGTTTCGCCGCAGGACGGCTTCGCCAAATACTTGTTTCGCGGCGACGGCCCGGAACCGTTCGAAGCCGTGCGCATTCCGCTGCTGCACCGCGAGGAAGATCAGAAATATATCGTCTGCGTCAGCTCGCAGGTCGGCTGTGCGATGGGCTGTTCGTTCTGCTACACCGGCAGAATGGGCTTCATCCGCAACCTCTCCGCATGGGAAATGGTCGATCAGGTACTCAAAATCCGCGACGACTCCGAACATCCGGTGCGCGGCGTGGTTTTCATGGGCATGGGCGAACCGTTCCTTAACTACGACGAAGTCATCCGCGCCGCGCGCATCCTCTCCGAACCGTGCGGCGGCGCCATCTCCGCCAAAGCCATTACCGTTTCCACTTCCGGCATCGCGCCCGCCATCCGGCGGTTCACCGCCGAGAAACAACCGTTCCGGCTGGTCGTATCGCTCACCTCCGCCGACCCGCAGAAACGGCGCGAACTCATGCCGGTTGAAAGCTTGCATCCGACCGTCGAGCTGATGGCCGCACTCCGCGAACGCTACGCCGTCATCGGCGAACGCACCACGCTGGCATGGACGATGATTTCCGGCATCAACACCGGCGAAGAAGATGCCAAACAGCTGGCGGAACTCACCCGCGGACTGCCGGTCAAACTCGACTTAATTGACGTAAACGACCCGTCCGGAAAATTTACGCCGCCATCACCGGAAGAATTAAACGCCTTCCGCGACGCCCTGCGCCGCCACCTCGCCGCGCCCTTCGCCCGCCGCTACAGCGGCGGCAAAGATATTGGTGCCGCTTGCGGCCTACTGGCCGGTCAGAAGTAAGTAAAGCCGGAGCTTAGAGCGAAGCTCGTAGATCCGTCTTACGGACGGGATGGATGAGCTTGCCGGATCCACGCCGGGTACGGCTGAGTTCCGGCAGTACTTGAAAACCATTCGTTCCGCGACGCCCTGCGCCGTCACCTCGCCTCGCCCGGCGCTACAGCGGCGGCAAGGATATTGGTGCCGCCTGCGGCCTGCTCGCTGGAATGTGTTCTGCAACGCAAGGTCAGACTTCGCGGGCATAGCGAACAAATGGATGCCAGCGAACGAGTTGAATATGATTGAGCTTTAGCCGAAACATGTAAGTACCGTACTCGCGCAATTTCGAATGGATAACTTCAGCAGAGAAGTTTTCTTGATCGTAGATAAGTTCTCCGGAATCGAGCTGATGTCTCCGGCAGGGCCGGAAGCAGCACTGTCAACAGCTCCCAAGTCCACTTTCCACAAGTAGTTTGTACCGTGTTTATTTATCAGTGGACTGCATTTCTGCCAGTTGCAATCGGATCGTTTTCAACTCTTCCAGGACGGCATTGCGAGAACTGTATGTCCACCACCACAGTTTCATCAAAACCGTTCCACTATGAAAGATAATGATGAGTGTCATAATGAAGATCATCTTTTTGATGTCATCCGTCCTGAAGAACTGCTGAAACCCAAGCAATATCAGGCTCGTGCAAACGGCAAGATAGGCCCAAGTTAGATATTTTGCTTTGTTTGTTTTTACTTTGTATTTCATCGTTACCTCCTGAAGCATTTTTTCATGCTTCTGTTGATCATATGGCGTTCCCTGTGCAACCAGTTTAAACAGCTCTTCGTCAAATCGTTTTTCTGTCATGGCTGTTCCTCCAGAACGGTTTTAATCTTGGCTCGTGCGTAATGAAGACGCGATTTAGCCGTGCCCTCAGGAATGCCCAGCAGACCGGAAATTTCAGCCAGCTTGAATCCGGCAAAGTAAAAAAGAGTCAGAATTTCGGCGTCTGTCCCGGAAAGTCGGGTCAACGCAAAGCGAACGGCTTCCAAGGTAAGATGCGTCGCGTCGGTCGTTTGTTCGGCAAACCGTGTGTAGGATTCCTGCGCCTCCCGTTGCCGAATTTCCCTTCTGACCCAATCTATCGCGAGATTATTTGTAATCCTGAGAATCCATCCGGGGAAAGCGGCAGAATCGTCGAGCCGTGAAAGAGAGTTCATTGCCTTTGCCCATGTGTCCTGAACAATGTCCCAAGACGCCGCTTCGTTTTGCGTGATCCGAAAAGCGCAAAACCAAAGCCGCTTCTGCCATCGATCAACCAGTTTTCCAAAGGCATCGGCGCAACCCTGCTTGCTTTGCAGAACAAGAATCTCATCCCTTATCGTTTCACAGTTACCTTGCATATTTGCCTATAGGACGATCCGGAGGACGAAAAGGTTCAGACCATCGCACCGCTTCTTTTGTTTTTTCTTCATCATTTTCCACAAGCTCCTGCGGCGCAGAAGGTTTTAGCGAGTTGACGGTTGATTGGCAAAATGTTTCCTCTATTAGGCGATAACGAAAAGAGACTTAGCTGTTGCTGGGCAATAGTCGCAGAGAGTGGCAGACTTCAGAAAAACCTATGAACAACCCCTCAAAAATCGAACTGATGAGCCCAGCGGGCTCCGAGGCGGCGCTGGCGGCAGCGATCCGCGCCGGCGCGGATTCCGTTTATTTCGGCGTCGGCAAACTGAATATGCGCGCCCGCTCCGCCGATCTGGCGCCGGAGGATCTGCCGAAGGTTGCGCGGCTCTGCCGGTCGGCAGGCGTAAAGAGCTACCTGACGCTTAATACGATTGTTTATGACGATGAGATGGAGGAAATGCAGGCGTTGTGCGATGCCGCCAAGGCCGCCGGCGTTTCCGCCGTGATCGCCACCGACATCGCGACGATTGAATACGCCCGCTCAATCGGACTCGAAGTGCATATTTCGGTGCAGGCCAACGTGACGAATTTCCAGGCGTTGGAATTTTATGCCCGTTACGCCGATACCGTGGTGCTGGCGCGCGAGCTTTCGCTGGAACAGATTTCCTCGATCGCGAAAAAAGTGCAGGAGAAAAATCTGCGCGGGCCGTCCGGCGAACCGGTCCGGCTCGAACTGTTCGCTCACGGCGCGCTGTGCGTGGCGGTCAGCGGCAAGTGCTACATGAGCCTCGCGCAGTACGACCATTCCGCCAACCGCGGCGCCTGTTTCCAGCCCTGCCGCCGCAGTTACCGCGTGACCGACAACGAAACCGGCGCGGAGCTGGTGATCGACAATAAGTATGTGATGTCGCCGAAGGATATCTGCACGATTCAGTTTCTGGATAAAATCACCGACGCCGGAATTTCGGTGCTGAAGATCGAAGGCCGCGGCCGCTCCGCCGATTACGTCGCAACGGTAACGAAGGTTTACCGCGAAGCGCTCGACGCGCTGGCCGCCGGAACCTATACGCCGGAAAAATGCGCGGCATGGACGGCGGAACTGGAGAAGGTTTTTAACCGCGGGTTCTGGCACGGCGGCTATTACTGCGGCGAAAAGCTCGGCGAGTGGGCCGGTGCCGCCGATTCGCAGGCGACCGAGCAGCGCGACGAAGTCGGCGTTCTCAGCAATTTTTACAGCAAAGCCAATATCGCCGAGTTCACCTTGCGGCGTCATTCGATCAAAACCGGCGATTCGCTTTTGATTGAAGGGCCGACGACCGGCGCGCTGCGGTTCCCCGTCGAAGGTTTGCGCGTAAACGGCGAGCCGGCCGAGTCCGCACAGCCGAACGATGCCGTTACGCTCGCCCTGCCCCGCAAGGCTCGCCGTCAGGATAAGGTTTTTCTGCTCACGTTGCGCGGCTAGAACCTTCAAAATACTCCTTTCTTCCCGGGCGGTTCTGGATCAAAATACAGCCGACGGGAGAAGCAGAGGATTGAACTCCGGTCTTCCGCCAGAGGAAGGAGGCTCCTATGAGCAGAACGATTGGACTCTGGATTGATCACAAGGAAGCGGTTCTGGTTTCGATGAAGGATGGCGCAACGTCGGTTCGCCGCGTGGAATCGGAGGTCGGAACCCGCTTCAGTCCGTCCGGCGGCTGGAAGGCGGGCGGAACGGCTATGGCGCAATCGATCGTCAAAGAACAAAAAGAAGATGAACGCCGTAAGCATCATCTTCACGCCTACTATCAGGAATTAATCAAAGCCGTCGGCGCAGCCGAAGAGCTTTTCATTTTCGGCCCCGGCGACGCCAAACACGAGCTGGTGAAGGAGATTGAGAAGAATAAGGGTTTGCGTGTCCGGATTTCCGCCGTGGAAACGTGCGATAAGATGACCGAACCGCAGGTTGTCGCGAAGGTAAAAACGTTTTTTAAAGCGTGAGGCCGGAAGTCCGGCGCAGAAGGACAAAAGAGCTGGCAATCGGATGGCGGCAACTTTATGGTCTGCCCCTAACAAAGGGGTTCTTATGCGTATAACAGCTTTCCCGGTTCTGGCTCTGCTCGCCTGTTCTGCCGTATTCTGCGGCTGCGGGAAAAAACCGCAGCCGGCTCCCGTTCCGCCACCGACCGCCGAAGCGATCGCCGCTTTTGCCGACGCCGCTTTCAACGGAGATGTGCAAAAGGTCGCTGCCGCGCTTAAAGCCGGCATGCCGGTGAATCAGGCGGAAGAAACCGGAAACACAGGATTGATGCTGGCTTCGTTTAACGGTCATACCAACGTCATACAGGTTCTGCTCGATGCCGGCGCAGACATTAAACTGCGTGATAAAAACGGGCGGACCGCACTGATGTTTGCCTCTTCCGGTCCGTTTCCGGCCGCGGTCCGGCTGCTGCTCGATAAAGGTTCCGAGATAAACGCAGTTGATAACGTGGATCATTTTAACGCGCTGATGTTCGCGGCCGCCGAAGGGCTTTCGCCAGTGGTGGATATTCTGCTCGAACGCGGGGCCGACCCGAAAATGAAAGATAAGGATAACGACACCGCCGCGAAATTTGCCAAGGATCGCGGATTCACCGCTCTGGCCGAAAAACTTCAGGCGCTGATCGACGCGCCGTAACACGGAGAATTCCATGACCGATGACCAACTTTCAGATGCCGGATCGTACAAGTTCGGCCGGTTTCAGAAAAATGCCGAGGAGCTTGCCCGCCTGAAGATGCAGGCGACGGTGGCGATTGATATTGAGCGGGAGGTTTGGAAAAACGCAGGCTTAAAACCCGGTATGAACGTGCTCGATCTTGCCTGCGGCCCCGGATTCATCAGTTGCGAGCTGGCCCGGGTAGCCGGAACCGGAACGGTTACCGGTGTGGACATCAGCAAAGAGCTGATCTTTACCGCCCATCAGGCCAAGGTGTCCGAAAAAGTGGATAACGTCTCGTTCCTGACCGGCAATGTCTACAATCTCGCCCTGCCGAAAAACGCTTTCGATTTCATCTACGCCCGCTTCGTTTTCCAGCATCTGGAAAAACCGCAGCTGGCACTTCAGAACATTATGCGCGTTTTAAAGCCGGGCGGGATTCTCTGCGTGCTGGACATTGACGATAACTGGACCAGCTTCGCGCCGGAAAGCGACGCGTTCGTCAAATTCATCCGCAAGGCCGGCGCCGGGCAGAAGCGCAAAGGCGGCAACCGGCTGATCGGCTCGCAGCTTTACGGAATGCTGAATGAAGCCGGATTCAAAGAGGTCTCTACCAGAATCCGGCCGATCACCACCGAAGACATCGGCGTAAAGATGTTTCTCGGCGTTGCGGTGCTTTTCCGCCTGGAAATGCTCAATAAACTGCAGAAGCTGTTCGCGCTGCCGCAGCTCAAAAAGATTAAATCCGCCGCGCAGGCTCCGAATGCATGGGGCTCGGTCGGCGTTTTTATCGCAACGGGCATGAAAGCCTGACCCTATGCGGTTTAAAGGCAACAGCGACCGAAGCAGCGCGCGCTACTGGGACGACCTCGCGGAACTCTACCAGCGCGAAACACGTATCTCGACGGATGATTTCCACTACGGCCCGCTCCTTCCGGGGGATTCTATTCTTGGCCTGCTTCCCCCTTTGCCGCAACGCAGTTGCCTGGAGATCGGCTGCGGCGCGGGACAGAATTCCATCTTTCTCGCCAAGCAGGGCGCTGAATGCGTCGCCATTGATATCTCCGAAGCACAGCTGGCGCACGGCCGTAAGCTGGCCGCCGCGGAAAAGGTCGCAGTGGATTTCCGCTGCATTTCGATGGACGCGATGGGCGACCTTGGAAAATTCGACCTGATTCATTCGGCGTACGCACTGCCCTTTTCCGCCGATCCGCAAAAGGTAATTGCGGATGCCGCTGCGATGCTGAAGCCCGGCGGCACCTTTCTGCTGACAACCGGCCATCCGCTTTATGCGGGCGAATGGCTTGACATCGGCGACGGAGAAGACGGGGTCTTTCTGCCCGACTATTTCCGGCCGGAACCGGACGTACGGATGTCACTGGACGATAAAACCATGAGCGCCGCGAACTACTGGCCGGTTTCAGCCGTTGCCGAATGGATTCATTCCGCCGGACTGGTCATAGAACGGCTGCTCGAACCGGTGCCAATGCCGATTCCTGAAATGAGTGAAGCGGAAATCCGCGCCAAGGTTCCGTATGACAGCGCAGGCTGGCGCGAACTTTATCCCCAGCTCGCCCGCATTCCTGTCGTGCTGCTTTTCAAGTGTACCGCCTTATAAATTGACTTCTACCTGCTCCGGCGGCATCTTTTGCTCCGTATAGTGAGCTCCGATGGAGGGGTTCTTGTTTAACATCAAACACCGGGGGAGAGAGCAAGATGAAGAAGTTACTTCTGTTCAGCATGATCGCCATGATTGGTATTACCGCAAGCGCCGCAGACATAACAAAACCAGATTATATGGCCAAAAAGAAAGCCGACGCTGAAAAGGCCGGAAAAACTTTCAACGAAAAAGGACACTCGGGAAACTTCGAAAGACAGGATCTGAATAAGGACGGTGTACTGTCAGATGAAGAACAGGCCGCCGCCAAAGCCGCCGCAAAGGCCGCTGTCGAAGCGAAAAAAGCCCAGTAAGGCAGCAGATAAATCTGACTTGCTAAAAGGATTCAGGATCCCAACAAAAACCCCGCCATTGAGGCGGGGTTTTTTGTTTTATATTCGGCTGATGGATAGAGAATTACCAATAATCGATTCCTGCCGTGTTACGCCTTATAAATTGACTTTTACCGGGTCTGGCGGCATCTTTTGTTCTGTATAGTGAGCTCCGATGGAGGGGTTCTTGTTTAACATCAAACACCGGGGGAGAGAGCAGGATGAAGAAGTTACTTCTGTTTAGCATGATCGCCATGATTGGTATTACCGCAAGTGCCGCCGATATGAACAAAGAGCAGCTCCTTGCTAAGAAAAAAGCCCAGGCGGAAGCGGCTGGAAAAGATTTCAATGAAGCGGGCGTGCTCGCATATTTTAATAAAGTAGACACAAATAAAGACGGCCTGATTTCTCCGGCGGAACAAAAAGCGTTTGAGGCACAAAAAACGGCCGCTCCAAAAAAAGATGCTGAATAAGCAGGTTTATGCGATGCGGATCGGGTCTTCGCGCCCAACCGCTGTTTTTAAAAAAACCCCGTCATTCCGGCGGGGTTTTTTGTATTTGGAAGCCCTAGATAAATGAGATTTCGGTATTCAAAATCATTTTTCTGCGGCTATACTCGACGAAATGGCAAAACAATCTAAGCAATCCGAAATTGTCCGTTCCCCGAAGCGCGAAGCAGTCGGCGTCATTCTTCTGGCACTCTGTCTGCTCAGCTTTCTCTGTGTCTTTTCGTTCAACCCCGAAGATATCGGCTGGCTGCACAACCCGCCAGCGTCGCCGCCGCATAATCTGGTCGGCCCGTTCGGAGCCTGGTTCGCTTTCATCGGCTTTCTGCTCTTCGGTGTCGGCGGATACCTGCTTCCCTTCCTTCTGCTGACGGGCGGCCTGATGATGACCTTCCGCTCCTACGAGCGCGGCTGGCCGGTCTGGGCCTGGCTGGTCGCCGGGTTAAGCTCTCTTTCGAGCCTTTTTGAATATCAGACCGGTCTATGGGCCGGACTGAAAGATATCCTGAATCTGGGCAGCCCCGGCGGACTGATCGGCCAGCTGCTGGCTATCCGTACGGTCGGAAAGCTGATCAATCATACTGGGGCAGGAATTGTTTTTGTCACCGTTTTCATTCTCGCCGTCCTGCAGCTGACCGGCATGCACCCGTTCACCCCGTTTACATTCCTCTGGGGGAAAATTCAGGAGTTCAGAGCCGCCCGCAAAGAAGCGCGCGCAGCGGCACCGAAACCGAAGTTCGGCCGCCAGGTGAAGCCGGTTGAAAAAGAAAAGCCGAAGAAAGCCGTTCTGCCGCCGCCCGAACCTGCTCAGGCTGATGGCGAACTCTTTGTTCCGCCGGTTTCGATACCGAAAGCCGAGCCTAAAGCGGAACCCAAACCAGAACCGGTCAAACCTCAGCCCAAAGTTAAACCGGTTGCGCCGCCGCCCGCCGATGAGCTGTCCAACGTTTCCGTCAATATCGCTCCGGGCCGCGACGAATCCGGCTATCAGCTCCCGCCGCTGACGATCCTCGACGAGCTGCCTTCGCTGGCTTCCCGTACATCGACCGAAAACACCGAGGAAAAGGCGAAAATTCTTCAGGCCACGCTCGAAGAGTTTGATGTACAGGGGCAGGTGACGCACGTCGAAACCGGCCCGACGGTTACTTCCTACGAAATCACGCCGGCCCCCGGCGTACGAGTCGAACGCATCTCCGCGCTGGAACGCAATATTGCGCTGGCGCTCCGCGCCCAGAGCATCCGTATTCAGGCGCCGATTCCCGGTAAAGGCGCGGTCGGTATCGAAGTGCCGAACTCCAAGAGTACAGCTGTCTATCTGCGTGAACTGGCTGAAAGTCCTATTTTCCACAATCCCGACATCGCCCTGCCGCTTGCGCTCGGTAAAGATGTCAGCGGACGCATGGTCGTCGGCGACCTTTCCGCCATGCCGCATATGCTGATCGCCGGAGCTACCGGCGCGGGTAAAACCGTCTGTATGAATTCTCTGCTGACCGGCCTGCTGCTTTCGCGCACACCCGAGCAGCTCCGCCTGATTCTGGTGGACCCGAAAACCTTCGAGTTCCAGGCCTACGAAAACCTCAAGCACCTGGTCGTTCCGATCATCACCGACGCCAAGAAGGTGACGCTCGGTCTGCGCTGGGCGATTAAGGAAATGGAAAAACGCTACGCCTTATTCAAAAAGGTGAAAGTACGCGACATCAAGGGCTTCAATACCCGCCCGATCGAAAAGCAGACCGACCTGTTCGGCGCGGCCGTCGAAGAAGACGATCAGCCGAAAGATGTGGTTCCGGCCAAACTGCCCTACATCGTCATCGTCGTGGACGAGCTGGCCGAACTGATGAGCGTCGCGCAGCAGGAAATCGAGCCGTGCATTGTCCGTCTGGCCCAGCTCTCCCGCGCGGCAGGGATTCATATGATCCTCGCCACGCAGCGCCCGTCCGTCAACGTCATCACCGGAACGATCAAGGCCAACATTCCGGGCCGTATCGCTTTCCAGGTGGCGCAGGGCAATGACAGCCGCACCATTCTCGACACCATCGGCGCCGAAAAACTGCTCGGTAAAGGCGATATGCTTTATCTGCCGCCCGGAAAAAACAAACCGGTCCGTCTGCAGGGAACCTGGACCAGCGACGGCGAAATGCACCGTGTCACCGACTTTATCCGCACGCAGGGCATGCCGGAGTTCATTACCGAAATCAAACAGAAGATCGAAAACAACCGGCCGGAACTGCCGGATATGGACGAAAGCGACGATCTCCTCGAAGCCGCGGTTGAGGTACTCCGCAGCACCAAGCGCGCCTCCACCTCTTCGCTCCAGCGCCGCCTGAAAATCGGCTACAACCGCGCCGCCCGGCTGATGGATATCCTTGAAGAAAAGGGCATCATCGGCCCGCCGACTGAAACCGGTCCGCGCGATATTCTGATCGACCTTGACGGTGAAATCCCCGAACACGGCGGAAGCGCCGAACCTCTCTCCGAAGCAGAAGCCCCGCAGGAATTTTTGGACGACGAAGAGGAGCATAAAACGGAGGATTAACCGCCATGGCAACACTCGGACAGCAGTTCAAAGCCGCACGCGAGGCCAAAGGAGTCAGCGAATCAGACGCCGGTGCCGCGACAAAAATCCTGACCCGGATCATTGTCGCCATGGAAGCCGACGATTTCTCCGGCATGGCGGCTCCGACCTACGCCAAAGGATTCATCCGCCTCTACGCCGGATACCTCGGCCTCAACCCGGATCCGCTGATCGAAGAATATATGATCCGGCATACAGCTGCGACCAAGCCGCTGATTGATGAAGCAAGCCAGCTGGAACAGAACCGCCGTCTTTTGCCGCCGTCTTTTGCCGCCGTCCGCAAATGGCTTCCAAAAAAGATCAATCCGCTCGCATGGTTCAGCGCCCCTGCCAAAAATTTAACCAAAGGCCTGCAGCCGTATGTGGTGAAAGACCTTCGCGCACTCGCCATCGGAGTAGCCGCTTTACTGGTGTTGATTGTTCTGGTCGTCAGCGCAACCAACTTCGTGCGCCGGCATGGCGCTGAAAAATCCGCGAAACAGCCCGCCGAAGCTTCCGCCCGCCTGCTTCTCGATAAGCCCCTGCCCGACATCTATCTGGTTGAGCCCGGAAAAATTGAAAGTTCACGATGAATCCACCTAATGTCCTCACCGTCAGCCGGTTTGCCTTGGCCGCCATATTTATGGTCTGCCTGAGCGTCTCCTTTCCCGGCGAGCCGCTGGCCGCAGTAATCGTTTTCGGCGTTGCCGCGCTGACAGATGCTCTTGACGGGCACCTCGCCCGCAAAGTGTACGGCTGCTCCGTCTTCGGCAAGCTGATGGATCCGCTGGCCGATAAAGTCCTCACCGCCGCCGCCTTCATCGGCTTCGTCGAACTCAAAATCATGCCCGCGTGGATGGTTACGCTGATTCTCTCCCGCGAAATGATGGTGACCGGCCTGCGGCTGCTCGCTGCCGACAAGGGGATCGTTCTCGCCGCCGGAGTCTGGGGCAAACATAAAACCGTCTGGCAGATGGTCTTTATCAGTGCCGTTCTGCTGCTGCGCATGGTTTACTGGATTTATCCCTGGAGTTTTCTGGAAAGTGACCTCTACCGGCAGATTCTGCTGTGGGCCGGCGGAGCTGTAACCGTACTGACCGTCTGGAGCGGCATCCTCTACTTCCGCCAGAATCTGTCGCTTCTCCGCAATTAAATTGAAAAAGAACGCCTGCTCTGTAACCTGTTCACCCTATGGCAAACGTACGCGAAGAAAGCTGGCAGATTAAACGACGTTCCGACCTCTGCGCCGGGACAAACGAACCGTTCAGCGATAAAGAGGAAATCGTTACCCGCCTGCTTTTCAAAGACGGCGAATACATCCGCGAAGACTACAAGCTTTCGTACTGGAACGAACATCAGCCCGACCACGGCCTCAGCTCGTGGAAAAGTGTTTTTCGCGTTCCGCCGCCGCCCGCGGAAGTGGTGAAAAAGGAAAACGCCGAAACGCTTCTGCGCAAACTTGTCGCCAAAGAAGACGCCGACGATATCAATGCCATCTATATTCTCGCCGTCATGCTCGAACGCAAACGGATACTGGTCGAAAAAGATGTCCAGACCCGCGAAGACCAGACCAAAGTACGCGTGTACGAACATAAGAAGAGCGGCGAAACATTTCTGGTGATCGACCCGGAACTCAAGCTGGCGGAAATTGAAAAGGTGCAGGAGGAAGTCGTCGGCCTGCTGGGCGGGAAGCCGCCGAAAACCGAAACGGTCTATCACTTCGAAGCCATCCTGCACGCACTGATCGAAAAACACGAAAAACTGCTCTTTCCGAAACGTCCGGTCGGCGGCGAAGCCGGCATTGCCCAGAAACTGGCGGCCTCCTTTTTTTCATTGCTGGCCGGCAAAAAGAATCCGTACTGGGAAGATTCAAACAAGGTGTTCAACCGTTTTGAGGATTCCGAAGCCTGGGGACCGGCCGTTAAAGCCTACCGCGATCTGATCGAGCGCATCCCGCAGGAAGTCCGCTTCTTCGGCATGGAAAAGCCGGAGCTCGCCAAACAGCTTGAAGCGCTGGCCATCAAAGAGCCGAAAGAGCTCAGCGAAGCCGACGTGCTGGCCGCCTTCTCTTCCGATGCTCCCCGTATTGCCGAGCTGCGCGGCAAAATTCTCGAAGCCGTCACCGCCGCCACGTCCTACGCTGCCGTACCATAGAGAGGCCTCTATGCTGAAGGTCGTATCCAAACATTATGACCTGCCGGATCGCTGGAACTTCCGGCCTCCCGCCGGAATCCGGCTGGTAGATGTCCGCACGATTGAAGAACTGGATCAGCACGCCGCCGGATGGAATGAACTGTACAGCCAGGCCGGACGGCTGACGCCGATGCTTTCCTATCCGTGGATGCGCGCCTTCTTCCGGAATCAGGTTACCGCACCGGAACGCTGGCTATGCCTGTTTGCCTACGAAAACGAACGGCTGATCGGAATTATGCCGCTCATGTCGAGCTACGCCGTCCGGGTGCTCGGATTTTCCCTGCGGCTTTTTAAACTGCCTTATCACTACGCCCATACAAGCGGCACCGACTGCCTGACTCTGCCCGGACGGGAAGGGGTCATCAGCCTGTTCATGGATTATTTAAACAGCATCCCCCGCTCAATTCCCTGCCTCAGCCTCAAACATATTCCGGATCATTACCCGTCCGTCCGGTATTTAAACACCGGAAAACACCGTCTTTGCTTTGTACAGAAATCTGCCGGAACAGAAGCGGTTCTTCCCCTGCCGAAAACCGCCGGGGAATATTCCGCCGGGCTCGCCGGAAAACTCCGGCAGAACCTGCGCCGCGCCGCCCGTGAACTGGAAAAGCTTCCGGATGTTCAGTTCCGCTTTCATGAAATCACCCGCTCCGCCAAAGAAAACACCACACGGTTTCTGGATGTTGAACAGCGCAACTGGAAGAGCGAACGCGGAACGACGATCCGGGACTTTCCGGGCAGCGCCGCCGTTTTTGAAGAGGCCGCGGAAGGACTGGCCGCAGCAAATCAGATGATGTTCTGTTTTATTGAGTCCGCCGGCCGCCCCATCGCCGCGCATTATTCCATGCGCAACGGGCGGACGCTGTATATTCTGAAAATGGCTTATGATGAGGAATTCATCAACAGCTCGCCCGGCAACCTGCTTATGATCAAGGTCATTGAAACCGCCTGCGATTCCGGCGAGTTTGACGAGATTAACTATTTCTCCGACCCGCCGATCCTCGCCAAATGGAACGTCCAGCACCGGCCCATCTGGCACTTCGTCGTCTTCCCGAAAGTTCCGCTGCTTTCCGCCCTGCTCCGGCTGGTGATCAACTCCGGCAAAGTCCACAATTTCGACATCAAGCTCTGACCGGTTTGCCAACGATTGTAAACCCGCTTGCCCCGCCCGCCGTTTCGTGCTTTATTGGCCGCCCTTTTGAACGGAGTTTTCATATGAGCTTGAGCATTGGTATTCTGGGTCTTCCGAACGTTGGTAAATCAACGATTTTTAATGCGCTGACACGCGCGCAGAACGCGGAGGCCGCCAACTATCCTTTCTGTACGATTGAGCCGAACAAAGCAGTTGTTCCGGTACCGGACGAACGGTTGGCCAAGCTGGCGGCCATCGCCAAGTCGCAGAAACTTCTGTACGCCACGGTCGATTTTGTGGATATCGCCGGCCTTGTCAAAGGAGCCAGCCGCGGCGAAGGTCTCGGCAACAAGTTTCTCGCCAACATCCGCGAAGCGGATGCCCTGCTCCACGTTGTCCGCTGCTTTGCGGATGAAAACGTAGTTCATGTGGACGGCTCCGTCGATCCGTTGCGCGACATTGAGGTGATTGAAACCGAGCTGGTTCTGGCTGATTACCAGACCGTGGAAGCCCGCGCCCAGCGGATGGAAAAGCTGGCCCGCAACGACAAGAAGGTTGCCGAACAGCTGGCCGCGGTAAAGCGTCTGCTGGCGCATCTCGGCGAAGGCAAACCGGCAGTCAGCTTTCCGGAGCATGATACCGATGAGATCAAAGCGTTCCTGAAAGAGTCGCCGTTGCTGACGGATAAAAAAATCATCTACTGCGCCAACGTGGACGAATCCGGCATGGCGGAAGACGGCGCCTATGTGAAGGCCGTTCGCGCCTATGCCGATTCCAAAGGTGCCGACACCGTGAAAATCTGCGCCAAGATGGAAGAAGATCTCATCGGTATGGACGACGCCGAAGCGGCTGAATTTCTCAAGGAGTACAACGTAACCGAAAGCGGGCTCGATCAGATCGCCCGCACCGGCTACCACACGCTTGGCCTCATCAGCTATCTCACTGCCGGTCCGAAAGAAGTTCATGCATGGACGATTCACCGCGGATGGAAAGCTCCGGCGGCGGCGGGCGTGATTCACACCGACTTCGAACGCGGTTTCATCCGCGCGCAGGTGATTTCCTATAACGACTACATCACTTACGGCGGCGAAACCGGCTGCCGCGAAAAAGGGCTGATGCGCACCGAAGGCAAAGATTACGTTGTGCAGGACGGGGATGTGATCGAGTTTCTGTTCAATGTCTAAATCCGCACTTGTTCCGCCAATACCCAAGCTTTATAGTCGGCATTAAATAAACAGGAGAAAGCCATGTCCGATAAAGTAAAAGAACTTACCGCTGAAAATTTCGCCGCAACCATCGCCACCGGAACCGTGCTGGTGGATTTCTGGGCTCCCTGGTGCGGCCCATGTAAGATGCAGACTCCAATTCTTGATAAAGTTGCTGACAAAATCGGCGATAAAGCGGTGATCGCTAAAGTGAATGTGGATGAAAGCCCGGCACTGGCCGCACAGTTCGGCGTACGCTCGATTCCGACACTGATTCTCTTCAAAAACGGCCAGAAAGTCCGCGACTTCATCGGCGTCCAGCAGGAAGCCGCGCTCGTCGAAGTGCTGACAGCTTAAAAACACCAACTGCCTGCAGAGAACATACAGCCGCCGGCAACGGCGGCTTTCTCATTTTAAGCGTCGGCGATAAAGGCAGCGGTTTTTTCGAAGCAGCGCATCAACCGGTCCGTTCTGACCGGCAGCACATCGACGAACTTGTTGAGGATGCTGCGCTCGCGAACCAGTCGTTTAGTTGAAGCGTAGCTCAAATCATGCATCCAGCTGAGTTGCAGAACAAAACGGTCGGCCATGCTTTTCATGTTCCGGTAATCAATTTTTTCGCCGCGCTCAAACTGATCCATCACCGCCGGAGTCGGTGAACCGTTGAAATCAATGTTCATGATGATCTCCGGATGATCATGGATGTGTCCGGTCCGGATGGAGTCCCAGCAGACAAAAAAGATATCCAGCCGGTCGGCATCGCGGATAAGCCGCAGATGTTTTTCTTCGTGTACAGTAAGCCTGGGTGGCAGCTCTTTTTTGTTGTGGTGCTGAACCGCATGGAGAATCAGGGCGCGCGGTTCGCCCGCTATACCGGCGAGCAGAGGTTCGCTTTGCAGTGTCTGCGCTCCCAGATCGCCGTGGTCGATCGTTTCGGCGTCGGAAAAAGAGCGGTGCTGCTTAAACTGCGGAAAGCGGGCAACGTCATGAAAAAGGCCGACCGCTTCCGCCAGACAGACTTCTTCTTCCGGCCAATTCATCCCCGCGGCGATGGCGCGCGCATCGGCGGCAACGCGTATGGTGTGTTCGAGCTTAAGCTGGAGCATCGGCTCCAGCCGACCGTCCATCCGGTAGCGGTCGGTGAAAGCGCGGAAGCGTTCGGTAAGCCGGGTGAGTATTTCCGGAGTCATGGCGATCAGTAAACCAGCAGGGCCAGTACAATTAATCCAAGGCCCGCCGCCGCTTTAATGGCACCGCTGATGCGTACGGCATGGTCGCCACGTCCGGTCAGCCAGACGGAAATCCGGCGGAACCACCACGGCGAAAGCAGGAAAACAAGGCCGAGCAGGATCCAGAGATAGGCGATGACGGTGACAACAAGCCGCCAGTCTGACGGATGCCAGCGCGCGATATCCAGAACCGGACCCGCGACCAGCAGCAGCAAGCCACCGAGCGCGCGCGGTGAAAGCAGTTCGTCGAGATAAACGACGCAAAGAACAATAGCGACCGGTGTCAGCCAGTAGAGATGAACTTTCCAGGCGTCAAACATGCCGAGGTGCATCTGCGCGAGTTCATAAGCCGCCCAAACCAGATCAATCGCGGCCAGAATGCGGCCCGGCCAGATACTGCGCGGAAACGCCGCCACACCGGCGCGGATTTTTGCCGGAACCAGCAAAGAAATCACCCCGCCGGCCAAGGCGAGCAGGCCGATCAGAAGAGCAGCGACAGAAAGTTCAGACATCCGGTTTCTCCCAACATTTAAACGGCGGGCAGTCTGCCCGATCCCGCTCCTTCCTGAAAACAAAAAACGCTCCGGAATTCCGGAGCGTTTTCATAAGCAGAATTCAAATTCTGCTTACTTTTTGAGGCTGGCGCGGACGCTGTCGAGCTGGCCGGCGCTGCCGAGAACGGTGTTCTTGTGGGCGATATACTTGGCGTATTCGGCCATGAACACTTTGCCCGGGGGACGCAGGTCGAAGTTTTCAGGATTCTTCATGAACTCTTCGCGGTGTACGCGGCACCAGACCAGACGTCCGTCGGTGTCGATGTTGATCTTGGTTACACCGAGCTTGGCGGCAGGCAGGAACTGAGTTTCGTCCACGCCTTTAGCGCCAGCCAGTTTTCCGCCGGCAGCGTTGATGCGGGCCACTTCGTCCTGCGGAACCGAGCTGGAACCGTGCATGACGAGCGGGAAGCCCGGCAGACGCTTCTGGATTTCTTTCAGTACGTCGAAGTGCAGGCCCTGTGAACCGCTGAACTTGAACGCGCCGTGCGAGGTGCCGATAGCACAGGCCAGTGAATCGACGCCGCTGCGTTCGACAAATTCTTTCGCCTGTTCAGGATTGGTCAGTTTGGCATCCGCTTCGCTGACGGAAACGTGTTCTTCCACGCCGCCGAGCTGGCCGAGTTCCGCTTCGACTACGAGGCCTTTAGCATGAGCGGCATCTGCGACGCGCTTGCTGATGGCAATGTTTTCGTCGAACGACTCATGGCTGGCGTCGATCATGACGGAGCTGTAGAAACCGCTGTCGATACAGTCCATACAGGTCTTTTCGTCGCCGTGGTCGAGATGCACTGCGAAGATGGCATCCGGGAAAATTTCGTCCGCTGCGCGCAGCATCGCTTCGAGCATGCGTTTGTCGGTGTAGGTGCGGGCGCCCTTGGAGAGCTGCACGATAAACGGTGCTTTGCTTTCCATGCAGCCGCGGAACAGACCCATCACCTGTTCGGCGTTGTTGATGTTATAAGCACCGACGGCGTATTTGCCGTAGGCATGCTTAAACAGTTCTTTTGTTGTTACGATCATTGGATCTCCCTTTGGTTAAATTGCGCGCGAATTTTAACTGAGAGACTCTCGATTACCACCTTAAACTGCGGCTTTTTCAGGGGTTGCCGCCATAGAAGCGTCCTGTTATCTTACGCTCATGAGCGCCGACCCTTTCCATTTGAACCGGCCAGTCCACCTTGCCCGCCGCGACGTTTTTTTTGAAAAAGCCGTAGTGCGCATCCGGAAACTCAAGACGCAGGACCAGCCCGCTGAACAGTGTAAAACCGCCGAAGAGGCGCTGTTTCTGCTGCTCGAAGCGCGCATCTGCGCCGAGGCGGCCAATCTTTCGGAAAAAACCTCCACGCAAAACCGGCTTTTCATGGATTTTATGGATACAACCGTCGACAACACCCAGTCGATCACCAGCCTGCTGCGCCGCCAGATCAGTGTGAATGTCCCGCACAATCCGCTCGACCTGTTCCTCGGCTCCGGCGATACCGGCTCGAAAATGAGCGGGCATTACCGGCGATGCGCCGCGCACATATTAAAAGGTCTTCTCCTGATTCTGCAGAAAGCGGAAAAACCGTTCCGGGATCTCCGGCAGACCAGCGTCGCCAAAATGACCGCCGAAGACAAAGTCCGCTACGAAAAAGCCTATAAACATTTCGAAGAACTGGCCGACGGCGAAGCGGAAAAAGCCACGGCGACGCCGGTTTAGGATCTTCCGAACTTACGGTTTAGCTCCGTAAAGCTGGTGAAGATCAGCGTCGGCCTTCCATGCGGACAGGTGTACGGCATTTCAGTTTTCGCCAGATCCTCCACCAGACGCTCAATCGCCGCCGCCGGAAGAGCGTCTTTGGCTTTAATCGACGTGCGGCAGGCGGCCTGCGCCACCGTTTCGCGCAACGCTTCGCGCGTTGCCCTTGCTGCCGCGCCGCTTTTTTCCAGCGCCCGCGCAATGCCGCTTAGAATGACAATCGGCGAACCGTTCTGCAAATGAACCGGAAGCGCATCGACGATAAACGTATCCTGGCCGAAAGCGGAAACACCGAAGCCCATTTCATCCAGCACCGGCAAATGGCGGCGGAGCGCCTCGGCATCGGCAGGCATCAGCTCGATCGCTTCCGGAGTCAGCAGCCCCTGCCGCGACGGCTTCCCGGCGGTCAGATCGTGCATAAATTTTTCAAACAGCACCCGCTCGTGCGCCGCCTGCGGATCCATCAGCACGATGCCCTCTTCTGTTTCCAGCACGGCGTAAAGGCCGCCCGCCTGTCCCAGCACGCGGCACCACTTCCACGGCGCTTTGTCGCCGCCTTGAACCGGCGTCGGCACGTCAGACGTCAGAGACTTTCTCTGGTTCGATTCTGTCTCCTGCGCCCTGAATCCTGACCCCTGACTCCCGACCCCTGACACCTGTCCCCTGATATCCAGTTCATGCTGCTTTTCGACACGCGGCGCGGGCCGCGGCGCATCGAATTTAAAAGCCGGTTCGCGGCGCTCGGTTTCCGGCGCTTCCAGCGCCAGCGCTTTCTGCACCGCCGCGATGACGGCGTCGCGCACAGCGGCAGGATGGCGGAACCGCACTTCCTTTTTCGCCGGATGCACATTCACATCCACCTGAGCAGGCGGCGTTTCGATGAAAAGAAAAGCCGACGGATAACGCCCGCGCGCCAGCACCGCGTGATACGCCTCGTTCAGCGCGTGGAAAATGACCGGTGCGGATGCCGGACGGCCGTTGATAAACACATACTGATCCGAACGGTCCGAGCGACCCGTCTGCGGAAGTCCGGCAAACCCGGCAATCCTCACTCCGTCCGCTTCAAAATCGAGTTTACGCAGATGGCTCAGAAACGCCGGACTGTACAGCGCGGTAATGCGGTCGGCCAGCGACGAGCCGCCGGGCAGATTATAGACTTCGCGTCCGTCGGAGGTGAACGTCAGCCCCGTTTCCGGATGCGCCAGCGCATAGACCGCAAACAGCTGGCGGATCTGCGCCAGCTCGGTCGCTTCCGTGCGCAGAAACTTGCGCCGCGCCGGCACGTTGAAAAACAGATTGCGAATTTCAAACCGCGTTCCCGGCGGGCAGCCGGCGTCGAGTACGTCCTGAAGTTTGCCGCCGGCGATCAGGATTTGCGTGCCGCTCAGTTCGGCGGCGGGCCGCGTAATCAGCGTAAAGCGCGACACGGCGGAGATGGACGAGAGCGCCTCGCCGCGGAACCCGAGCGTCGCCACCGCTTCAACCTCTTCCGCCGTGCGGATTTTACTGGTCGCGTGGCGTTCGATGGAAAGCAGAGCATCGTCGCGGTTCATTCCTGAACCGTTGTCGGACACCGCAATCAGCTGCATTCCGCCCTGCACGACCTCGACATCCACCTGTGTCGCGCCGGCATCGAGCGCATTTTCGACCAGCTCCTTCATCACCGAAGCGGGCCGCTCGATCACCTCTCCCGCCGCGATCTTATTGATCACATGATCCGGGAGCATCTGGATGTGCTGATTCATCGGCGGGACATTAGCGGCTTTTGCCGGAGTCCGGAAGATTTTTAACCGCGGATGAACACGAATGGACGCGGATTTACCAAGTCTCGGAAATGTGGAAGCGGCATCCTGCCGCTGGCCAGAGGCTGGAAGCCTCTTCCACCTTGGACAGGAACCTCTTTACCCGTTGCCTGCGAAACTGATAGAAAGCTCCCGTGCTATAGACGGTTTAAACAACGGAGCATATGCCATATATGGAAATAATTAAAAACATCCTCGCATCCCCAAATTTTTGGGCAATCATCGCCCCTTTTCTACTCGCCGTCTGGACTTTCTTTAAGGCAAAGGAGGCCGAGAGAGAGGCTGAATGGCGCAGAGAAAAATTAAAGTTCTACCTGAATTTTGTGGAGGCTCTTAGTGGTATCACGGACTCAGAAATTACTGATGCAGGTGAAATTCACTTTGCAAAAGCCTGTAATGATCTTCACGCACTGGCCCCTTCTGATGTGTTGAAGGCCTTGTGGCAATATCAGGAAGAGATTCGCATAACTAATCCGGCACCATCGGGTGAGAAAAAGCAGCTCGCATTAGATCGATTGCTGTTGGAAATGCGGAAAGATATGAAACTCAAACCATCTGACAAGAAACACGTATTTCACATGCGTCTATGGACTTCAGGAAAAACTAAAAAAGCTATGTGAAGCAACCTCCACAAGGGCGCCGTGTTTTGCTTTTCAAAGCATTTGAACCTCATTTGATAAGGAGCTGTTTGACGGCGGATTCGGTGAGAAAGCCGGTCGGGCCGGCGGCTTTTTTGAGCGCGGCGACGGTGTCGAAGGCGGAAACACCGGGATGATTTTTCATGTAGCGCGCAGCGATGTGGGCGACATAAGCCGTGGCTACCGAAGTCCCTTGCGAGCCGCCCGCGGAGCCGGGCGCAATTAAATCAACGAAGTCGCCGCGGTTGGAGTAGTCGGCGAACCGGTCGCCGTTCGAGGCGGCGACGCCGACAACGCCGGGATAGGCAGCCGGATACATTGCCCGTCCGGTATTTTTGTTGCCGACGGCGGCGAAGACGGGCCGGTCCTGAGAAATGGCGTATTGCACGGCGGATTCAATGAATTTACTGGGTGTTTCGGAACCCCAGCTGAGGCTGACGGGGCCGGAGCTGTTTTTGACGGCGTGGGTCATGGCATTCATGAGAGTAAAGGAATCGGCGGAGCCGTCGTCGGCAAATGCTTTGACAGCGACAACCGGCACGCCTTCGCCGACGGGGCTGTTGTACGGATCGATCAGTCCGGCGGCGAGCTGCGCCATGAGTGTGCCGTGTCCGACAGCGTCGGCAGTGAGCGGCGAGCCGGGGTTGGTGGCATCAAAGGCGCTGATAACGGCGCGATCCAGACTGCTGTCGGATGCAAGCCCTGAATCGAGCACTGAGACGGCGATTTTGCCGCTTTTATCGGGAGCATCCCACTGCGCCGGAGCAGTGGAAAGGCCTTTTTCGACAGGCAGAAGTCCGGGCAGGTCATAAACGTAATTCGGTTCGGCGAGAGCCAGACTGCTTTCGTTGCCGAGCTGGCCGGCAAGGTCGAGGACATTGGCTCCTTCGGGAAGCAGAATGCGGTAGATTCCGAGATCGGCGTTGGCGGAAATGACGGTTCCGCCGGTCCGGGCAAGAAAGGCGCGCAGGTTTTCGATGGAGGATCCGGGCCGGAAGCCGATGAGGATTTCGCGGGCCATATACCGGAAGCGTCCGTCCAGCGAAGTTTCGATGCGGCGTGTGTTGCGAAGCGGCTTTACGGATGAGGCGTGGCCTTCGCGGAAAACACGAATACCGGTAAGGCGGGTCAGGTCGCCGAGCGGGCCGGGTTCGCGCCGCCAGTCGAGCAGGTAGCTGTACGGGGGGAGAAGTTTGTCGAGAACGGCTTCGACATCGGCGGCACTGCAGGAGCCGGTGACGGTTTTCTCCGCGGCAGGATCAATCTGTACGTCAATTCCGGCGGCGGCGAAATGTCCGAGAAGCTGCGGAAGCGGTTCGTCTTTGGCAGTGATCCAAAGACGGTTCTGGTCGAGGCGGAATTCAGAGACAACGGCCTGCACGGAAGCCGTTACAGTGCAAAGGGCTAAGAGGGTTGTCTGGAAGATTTTGCGCACGGAGGGAAGGTAGCAGGAAGCTGAACAGAAGGCAACCGGCGGCGTCTAATCCAGCGGTTGACGGGGTATATCAGGAGGCGTATGTTGCGAACTTCTATGAAGCGGCTGGATTACAGATTTTTCGTTCTGCTGACGGTTATTGCCGCCTGCAGCGCGGCTTCGTTTTCCGAAGATCTGGACGCCGCTCTGGCGGCGCAGAAAAAGAAAGCCCAGCGCCACGTCTATTCGGACAGTGCTTTGCTTCACAATGAGAATCTGGTTATTCCGCGCCAGGCTTCCGCTGAAGAAAAGGAACTTGATAAAAAATTAGAAGCTATGGAAGCCGAGCGGGAGCGGGATGCCCGGCCGGGAGCGATGGTTCAGCAGTCCATGCCGGTACGGCCGGCCGCCGCAACAGTACGATCCGCGGAAAATCAAAACTGGCTGACTCCGGCGATGATGGATCAGGACGCGGCAATGTCGCTGACTAATGGCGCGACAGAAGATTCCTGGCTTATCCGGGAAATGGAGCGGCAGAAGGAGCTGAAGGCGCGGGAAGCCACGGCAACGAAAGATAACGAGCTGGCTGAAAAACTTCTGCGCGAAAAAACAGCCCCGAAGAGCAGTTCGCCGGAACTGGACCGTCTGAAGCAGTATCAGCTTGCCCCGCAGAAACTGTTTGGCAGTAAGGAGAAGGATCCCGACGCTCCTTTATATATGACTCCGCAAAGCGGAACTCCCGACCCGATGGCCGCGGTCCGGTTGACACCGAAGAAAGAAACGCCGGTTACGCCGCCCTTATTCTCCCCTCAGGCAGCACGGGCTTCTTCAGCTCCGGATAGTGATCCGCTCCGGTCCACCAGAAGCCCGTCGCTTAACCCAAATCTCGGGGCGCCTGCCCGCCCGCTGCCCGCCCGCGCTACTTTATCGCCCGACTGGAGTGAGCCGGAAACCCCCGTGCTGACGCCGATGGAAGCGATCCGGAAATCATCGCCGATCAATAAGGCGGATCCGTTTACAGACGATCGCATGCCGCATATCAAGACCAGCATCTGGCAGTAGCTATTTCTTATCGTCCAGATTCAGAAGCCTTTTTGTCGCCTCGTCAGCCCGCGTAATTTTTGCACGCTGCTTTTCAAACTCGGCAATTCCTTCTGCGGAGGCATTTTGCATTTTGAGCAGGTCGATGGCGTATTCAGAGGCGCTCAGCGCCTTATCATACTGCCCGGCAACATAAAAAGCTTCGGCCAGAGTGTTCCACATGGAGGCCTCAATCGGCGCAGACATGATCGCCTCAAGGGCGTGCCGCACGGCCAGTTTCCCGTTTTTCATCGAGCCGCCGGTGGAATAAATCCAGGCCAGATTGTTATGAACCAGCGCATTCTCGGGAAACTTCGCGGCCATGCCGTTCAATATATCCACCGCAGTTTTATAGCGTTCCATCTGAACATAGAGGTTGCTCAGAGCGAAAAGGATATTCGGGTTGTCCGGATCGGCTTCCCGCGCACGCAGATACGCCCGCTCGGCCTCCTGATAGTCCCCTGCGTCGGCATACTGAACGCCGGTATTCATCAAAAAAGAAACCCGGGCGGATTTTGTCTCATTAGTCGATCCGGCGACCTCGTTCGGAGCGGCGGGTTTTGCCGGCTCTACAGTTCCGCCGGGAACCTTCAGCATGGGATCCTGAGAAACATCCGGTGCTTCGATCCCGGTCTGCATGGTGGTGTTGGTTTGTTTTTCATCTGCAACGATATTCAACGGAGACGGCCCCTGAGGATTACTCTGCGCCGAAGACGGATCGGCTTTCACGGCCGCATTGGCTGCCGGTTCATAAACGCCGATATTCAGCGGCGACGGGCCTTGCGGAACGCCTTGAGCCAGTACAAAGGCGGCCGGAAGCGCGCCGGTTAAAATAAAGAATAGATATCGCATAGGCTGCTCACATTTTTTTGACGGTCACTTTGACCGCCGCGGGTTCAATTTTTTCGATCTGCAGGCCGGCCGGCGCGTCGGCGCGCACGGAAACTTCATAGTCTGCCGGTTCAGTTAGCGCGGTACAGTCGATATACGTATACACATCGCGCGCATTCAACTCTTCAATCCGCTGCGGACTGCCGCGCAGCGTTACCGAAACTTTTTCGGGCCGGATTTTAACCACCCGCGTATCGTCGGATGCCAGCAGCGGACGCACATAGCTGTTGTCGATGCGGCGGCTCGCCACGCGTTCCACCAGCAAAACCTCCGTTGTAACGCGCTCCGGGGAAACCGTCCATGGCTGGCCGGACGATGCGATCGCCACATGGGTTTTAAACGAGTTATAGCGCCCGTCGAGACTGACCGGCACCGTCCGCACCTGTTCCAGTTCACTCAGCAGACGCTCGGCGCCGCGCACCTTCACGGAAGCAGGTGTGCATACCGTCTGTTCCATTTGAATGCCCTGGGGAAGCTCGCCTTCCAGCACGGCCTTCACCGGAAGAACCCGCTCCACTTCACGGTCTACCGTCACGGTCACCTCCGGCGGATCGAACTGCACCGCATGGGCGTGCGACGGCGCTTTGACATAGCGCGGAGAAAATTTAACGGTCTGGCGCAGCCGGTCGGGGTGGTTTGAAATATCAACCTTCACCTCCACCTGATCGCTGCTGATAAACCGGATGTCGTCACGCGAACCGCGAAACGTAATGTTAACCGTATCGGCGGACTGGTCGGAAACCGCCCGGCCATCCCCCGCGGTCACGGTAACCGGAACATCCGCCACGACCACCTCAAAGCTGATGTTTTCACGGACGGACTGCCACACCGCAAACGCCAGTACGATGCAGAACAGCTTCATCATCCAGTGACGGGTAAGTGACCGCCAGACAGGCTTCAGGCTGAACGGAGGCATGGATATTTTCATACTCCGCTTAATCATTTTCGGCCTCCTCGAAAATGAAACTCCGCTGTTCATTATCTTCAGCGGCACGCTGGCGGGTGAACCGCCGCTGAAGGCTGCGGCCCTCGTGACCAATGAACGAAGTCAGTACGCGGCGCAGGCGCGGCCCGTCAAAGCCGCGCTTGAGGCGTCCGTTATAGGCGACCGAAATTATGCCGGTCTCTTCGGAAACGACAATCACCAGCGTATCCGTTTCCTCCGTCAGCCCGATAGCCGCGCGGTGGCGCGTACCGAGATCGCTGGTCAGCGTATCCGTCTGCGTCAGCGGAAAAACGCAGCCGGCCGCTACAATGCGCTCGTCACTGATAATCGCGCCGCCGTCGTGCAGCGGTGTGCCGGGATAAAAAATAGTGGTCAGAAGCTCCGCGCTCACCTCGCCGTTCAACGCCGTGCCGGTATCCTGAATCGCGCGGGTTTCCGCCTCGCGTTCAATTGCAATCAGCGCGCCGATTTTGCGCGAAGCCATCATCAGCACCGCATCGGCAATCGGATCCGTTAATGCGCGGCGGGTCTTGCTTGCCATAAAATTGCCGTGCCGTCCGAGCCGTGCCAGCGCGCGGCGGATTTCCGGCTGGAAGATCACAATCAGCGCGAGGGCCAGATAGACCATCAGCTTCTGCAGCAGCCAGTTGATAATCAGCAGGTTGGTGAATTTTGTAATCACCATCAGGAACGTAAAAAGAATCGCCAGACCGGTCAGAATAGCCGCGCCGCGCGTACCGCGGAAGAACTTCACCAGAAAATAGAAAACGACGGCGAGAATCAGAATCTCGACCATGCCGGTCTTGCCGGGATACTCAATGCTGTGGAGCCAGTTCATCATGCGTTCCTTGAGCCCGCAGTGTATCCACAAGCCGCGCGGCGTCGCAAGATTCCTTTACATCGTGCACCCGCAAAATCTGCGCACCGCGCAGAATAGAAAAGACCGCAACCGCCAGCGAACCCGCCAGCCGGTCAGCCGGTTCGCAGCCGGTCAGCCGTCCGATAAACCCTTTACGGCTCGCGCCGATCAGCACCGGACGCCCCGCCGCCGCCAGCGCGGAAATTCCGCGCAAAAGCGCCAGATTATGCTCATCCGTTTTTCCGAACCCGATGCCCGGATCGAGCGTAATCTGTTCCGGAGCAATGCCTCGCTCCACCGCGAAGGCTGTCCGCTCTTCCAAAAAACTTCCGACCTCGGAAACCACATCGCCGTAGTGCGGATCATTCTGCATCGTCTCCGGCGTTCCGAGCATATGCATCAGCACCAGCCCTGCGCCGGTTTCCGCCGCAACCGCCGCCATACCGGGGTCGGACAGCGCCGAAATATCGTTGATAATGTCCGCGCCGGCGGCGACCGCCGCACGGGCGGTTTCCGCGTTGCGGGTATCGATCGAAATCAGCGCGCCGGTTTCAGCCCGCAGCTTTGCAATAACCGGAACCGGCCGCGCAATTTCTTCCGGCACCGGAACCGGACGGGAGCCGGGACGGGTCGATTCTCCGCCGATATCAATAATGTCAGCGCCTTCCGCGGCCATCTGCAGGCCGCGCGCCACCGCAGTTTCCAAGCATTGGAACTTTCCGCCGTCCGAGAAGGAATCCGGCGTCACATTCAGGATGCCCATAATCAGCGTTTTCTGCCCGCAAACGATCTCCCGCCCGCGGCACCGCCAAATGATCTGTGTTTTTCTAAACATCAGCAAAAACATACTCTGTTTTCGCGCCCCTTGGAAACAAAATGCCCGCCGCATCATGCGGCTCTGCGCTTGTATTCCGGAACAGAGTCTTTAGTTTTGAGCTGCCATGAAGTCCGACGTCAAATTAAGCCGCTACATCGCGGCGCATAAGGCCGAGATCGCGCTGACCTGTGTCTGCGTACTGGTGACGGTCGGCGCCAACCTGATCATGCCCTACCTGATGCGGCTGGCGATCGACGGGCTGACCGGCGGTACGCTGACGAATGCCGGATTGTGTCGCTACGTGTTCATCTATGCCGGTCTGGCGGTTTTCACCGTCTGGTTCGCCCGCTACCTGCGCGGAATTCCGCTGAAGCTTTCGCATAAAATCGAATACGACGTGCGCCGCGACCTTTTCGCCCACCTGACGCGGCTCGATGCGGAGTTTTTCCGCAAGGAGCGCACCGGCGATCTGATGACGCGTATGTCGTCGGATCTGACGATCGTCACCGACTCCATCGGTCAGGGACTGCTGCAGGGCCTTCGTACCGGCGGGGCGCTGCTGTTCGCCTCCGTTGTCATGGTCTGGACCGACCCGAAGCTCGCGCTGCTGCTTTTTTCGCTCTACCTGCCGATCATCGTTTTCTTCTTCCTGGTGCTCAACGTGATGCGCGACCGCCAGAAGGTGCTGCAGGAACAGCTCTCCGAAGTTTCCAACTTCGCGCAGGAAAGCTTTTCCGGAATCCGCTGCATCAAAGGGTTTGCGCTCGAAAAGCGGCGGACCGGATTTTTCGAACTGCTGAACCGCGGACTGATTAAAAAAACGATCCAGCTGCAAACCGCCCGGCAGCTTCTCTGGCCGCTGATGGCGTTCTGGTTCGGCATCGGCACCCTGCTTCTGCTGTACGTCGGCGGCCGACAGGTGATCCGCGGTACCGTCAGCGTCGGCGTGGTTGTGCAGTTTCTCCAGTATCTGCTCTATATGCAGTGGCCGCTGCTTTCGCTGAGCTGGACGCTGAGCCTCATGCAGCGCGGCAAGGTGAGCTGGCGGCGGATTCTGGAACTGTTCCGGCGCGAACCGAAGATTGCCGATTCCGCGGAAACCGATACCGGCATCACCGTGCTGGACGGCTCGCTCGAATGGCGCAATGTATCGCTCGAAATCGACGGCGCGCGCCGCCTGCATAACATCAGCCTGACCGTTCCCGCCGGAAAAACCGTCGGAATTACCGGCCCGACCGGCAGCGGTAAAACCCTGCTGGTTTCGCTGGCCGCCCGTCTGATGGATGTCACCGAAGGCGGGCTGACCGTCGGCGGCCATGCCGTCCGCACCATTCCGCTCGACGTACTGCGCCGCCATATCGGCTTCGCCGCGCAGGAGCCGGTCCTCTTCTCGCGGACACTGGAGCACAACATTGCGTTCGGCATTACTACGCCCGGCCAGGAAACCATCGACTGGGCGGCGGACATCGCGCACCTGAACGGCGATATCGCGGAGTTCCCAGAACACTATCAAACCGTACTCGGCGAGCGCGGCATTACGCTTTCCGGCGGGCAGCGGCAGCGCACCTCGATCAGCCGCGCCGTGGCGCGCAGACCGCAGATTCTGATTCTCGACGACGTGCTCTCCGCCGTCGATACGCAGACGGAGGCCGCCATTATGGGCAAGCTCCGGCCGGTCATGAAAGACCGCACCTGCCTGTTTGTCAGCCACCGCGTCTCGACCCTGCGCTACACCGACGAAATCATCGTCATTGAAGACGGCCGCATCACCCAGCGCGGCACACATGACGAGCTCGTGAAACAGCCCGGTTATTACTCCGAACTCAATACTCTGCAGCAGCTTCAGCAGAAACTGGAGGGCGGACAATGAGCGCGCCGGACATCAAACCGAAACGCAGTCTCGCGCGGCGGCTGCTGCAGTATGCGCTGCCTTACTGGCGCGGACTGCTGGTCTCGCTGGTGCTGATTCTGGCGGTTTCCGTCCTGATCAACTACCTGCCGGTGCTGATCAAACAGCTGACCGACTCCTGCCTGCTGGATACGGCCGCGCCTGCCGAAGTCCGGCTCGACCGGCTGTCGCGCATCAGCTGGATTTACCTCGTCATCGCCGTAGTCGGCTACTCGCTGCGCTACCTGCAAGGCATGCTGACCGCGTGGATCGGCCAGCGGATCATTTATGATCTGCGCGTCGCAGTATTCAAAAAAGCGCTGCGCATGCAGCAGGCCTGGTTCGACCGGACTCCCGTCGGCACGCTGCTGACCCGCGTCACCTCCGACATCGAACGGCTGGAAAATTTCGTTACGGAAGGTGTGGTCGGAACCGTCGCCGACCTGTTCATGCTGCTCGGCATTATGGGCTATATGATCGCCATCAGCCCGCGGCTTTCAGGCGTCTTGTTTGTTCTGCTTCCGCCGCTCTTTGCGCTGCTCGTTTGGGTCAACCGCCATCTGCGCGAGGCGAACCGGCAGATCCGCAAGCGGCAGGCCGCGCTGAATGCGCTGCTTCAGGAAGATATCACCGGCATGCCCACCATCCAGCTCTTCAACCGCGAGCCGACCGCGAAAGCTGACTTTGATGCGCATAACACCGACCTGCGCGCCGCAAACTATGAGGAAGTCCGCTGGTTCAGCATCTATTTCCCGGTCATTGAAACCGGTCAGGCGCTGGCTATCGCGGTCATTCTCGGCGCCGGAGGCTGGTGGCTTCTGCACGGCGGCAATGCGCTGACGCTCGGCGTGCTCATCGCCTTCCTCGCCTACATCCGCGACTTCTTCCGCCCGCTCGGTTCGCTCTCCGACAAAGCCGGCGCGTTTCAGGTCGCCATGGCCTCGGCCGAACGCATCTTTGAGCTGATGGATACGCCGGAAACCGTCCCCGATCCCGTGCATCCGGTTTCCGGCGGGCGCATCGGCGGCGCGATCGCCTTCGAAAATGTCTGGTTCGCGTACGAAAAAGAAAACTGGGTGATTAAAGACCTGAGCTTTTCCGTCGAACCCGGACAGGTCCTCGCCGTCGTCGGCGCGACCGGCGCGGGCAAGAGCACCATCATCAACCTCATCGGCCGTTTCTACGATGTACAGCGCGGGCGCGTCACCATCGGCGGAACCGACGTGCGCGACTTCAGTAAAACGGATCTGCGCAGCCGGGTCGGCTATGTTTTCCAGGAACCGTTTCTTTTCGCCGGTTCAGTCGCGGATAACATTTCCCTGCTTCATCCCGGCCTGACCCGCGACGACATCGTCCGCGCCGCCCAGTCGGTGAATGCGCATAAATTCATCAGCGCTCTGCCGGCCGGCTACGACACCGTTCTGAATGAGCGCGGCGGCGGGCTTTCGCTCGGCCAGAAACAGCTCATCGTCATGGCCCGCACGCTGGCACAGAATCCCGAACTGCTCTTCGTCCTTGATGAAGCCACCGCCAACGTCGATACCGCCACGGAAATGCTCATTCAGGATGCACTCGGCAAACTGATGGAAAACCGCACCAGCATCGTCATCGCCCACCGCCTCTCCACCATCCGCTATGCCGACCGCATCCTCGTCATGCGCCACGGCGAACTGATCGACCAGGGCACACACGACGAACTCATGGCGCACGACGGATACTACCGCCAACTCTACGAACTGCTGCAGCACGCCCCCGTATCATAACCAAAAGGAGGAATCATCATGTTTACACCGGAACATCTGCATGTCGCACTGAATCACGTCGCGCTGATCGGACTGGCAGTCGCCATCATTCCTCTGGCAATTGCCCTGATTACTAAAGACCGGGGCGCTCTGCTTTCCGGCTTTTTGATCGTTCTTCTCTGCGGACTCAGCATTCCGGCTGTTTCGGAAACCGGCGACGTCGCGGCCGAACGGCTGGCCACGGACGCGGCCGGAGTTCAGCTCGACCCTGCCGCCGGAATGTTTCTGCACGAACATGAAGAACGGGCCGATATTGCGTCGGCTTTTGTTTACATCGCGATGGGACTTTCCGCTGCAGGACTGCTGGTCATGCGCATCCGGCCCCGGCATCAGTATAAACTCGCCGTCATTGTACTGGCCGCCTGCATTGTCTGCACCGCTCTGCTCGTCTGGACGGCCGAAGCCGGCGGACAGATCCGCCATCCCGAATTCCGCCCCAAGCCTCTCACTCAACAGGCGGAGTGAGAACACTAGGAAGCATCTACCGGTACAAAAGCCTGTTTGATGGAATCCTTGTTGAGCAGAATCAGAGTAAAGACACCTAAAACCGTTCCAAACGGCATAAACATGCATTCGATCCCAGCAACCACCATACAGAATATTCGCGCTTTGTGTTTTTTCAGTTTTATGCCCGCGACAATCATGCTGACCGCTATTGTCCAGCCCCCGAAAACAAATACCGCGCCCATCACAACAAAAAACCAGCCGAACAACTGTGGCGGCGGCGTATCACCGGGCTTCATCGGGAACATACCGGTCACCATCGCAAGGCCCACAAAAAAGTGGAGGAGAAAGATGCAGGAAATCAAAGCAGTTAGGCCGCCTACTACATAATGAAAAACCGAAAGCAGGTTGACATACTTGTTTTCCTCAGCATTCATCATGTACTCCTTTTATTTAATGCGGGGCCAGCCAGGTAAACGGTAACAGTGGAATATTTCTGAGAACACAATAAAGAATTAGAACGACAAAACAAAACCAAGGCACCCAAACCTTATGACCAAACGATGGTCGCAAAAATAGCGCACCAAGGAACGGCAACGACAGCACCATCAATGGATTCATGGCCAGAGCGCCGGTAAAATTCCCATGCAGCAGCTGATGAAGCGCCCGGAGCGATCCGCAGCCGGGGCAGTAAACGCCCGCCAGCGAATAAACAGGACACGACGGAAACCATTTGACCCCGGATGGATCAACCAGAAACAAAACCGTCGTTGCAGACAGAAACACTCCGCCCGCAATGACGAATGGAAGGGTTTGGCGAGCAAACAAGTTCATTAATGGGCTTTGGCGGCTACAGCTCCCGCCATAACCAGAATCTGGAAGCCTATTTGCAGGATAATGGCCACCAAACCAACGCCAAAAGACCACCAGCACCACATCTTAGCCTTGCGGGACGACGCCTGAGCACCGGAGACATCTCCCGCCTGAATTTTTCCGTTCACCTGTGCGGCGAATACAATGGCAGGGATTCCCAGCGGCAGACAGCACAGCAACGTCACCAGAATAGACTGTGCCAGATAGTTTGGAATTTTCGCCGGAGGGATAGCTGCGGCAACAGCCGCCGTTTGTGCTTCTCCGCATTGAGAGCAAACATCCGCCGAATCTTCAACCTGAGCTCCGCATTTCTGACAATACATCTCTGCCTCCGTGTTTAATTTCCGCTCAACAATTTAACGATAGAAAAAATTAGAAGAACGTTTCCGGCCGTGCATACGGCACCTAAAAACAAACCGACTCCGGCGTGTATTCCACCACGGATCTGCGGAGTAAGTCGGCAACGCCGGAGACCCAGAATCCCTGTAATCACCGCCGCCACTCCCGGCAGAATTCCAAAAACCGGAATGAAAGAGAATACTCCGAGATAGTATGATGCCAGCGCTTGTCCGTTCTTATACGGAATCAAGCCTCCCAGCGTATTATCATCCTCAATAATCACCGGGAGCCGCGGCGACAGGTGCAACTCCACTCCGCATTGCGTGCATTTATAGTTATTCTCCTGATTCTTCTGCCCGCATTGCCGGCAGTAAATAATGTCCTCCATTTGCGCTCTCCTGTTCGTGTTCCGTAATAGGGTGCAGTTTATATAAACTGCGGAATATCTGCCTGCGAACTGCGGCATGCTATCAAAGGAAAATTAAGAGTAATAGAAGGTTTTTATATTTTCCAAAGGAAATCCCGCAAATACTGAGACTCCGACAGGCAGCAGTCTGAGCTGTTAGGTCTGAAAGGTAATGAGGGCTATCTCGCTATTTTCAGGGTCACGTCCGCCAGACATGGCAAAAAATTATTCTTATTTCTCCAACAATTGGAAGGGGTTAGCGGAAAAGTTCCCGAGGCTGAAAAACTCCGGTCTTTCCCCGGCGGGCGGGATGGGTAATATGGGCGGCCAACCTATGAAATCCGTACCGTTCTGCCATCTTCATTTTCACACCGAATACAGCCTGCTCGACAGCTCGTGCAAGGTGGCGGAGGCCGTTAAAACCGCCAAGGAGCTGGGTCAGGAGCATCTGGCGATTACCGACCACGGCGTTCTGTACGGCGTGATTGATTTCTATAAGCAGGCGCGCAAAGCGGGCATTAAGCCGATCATCGGCTGCGAAGTGTACATTGCCCGCAACGGAATGGACGAGAAGACGTCGCAGGCCGATAATCTGCATCTGGTTCTGCTGGCGGAAGATAACGAAGGTTACAACAACCTGATGCATCTGGTTTCCCTCGGCCATCTGGAGGGCTTCTATTACAAGCCGCGCATTGATAAGAAAATTCTCCGCCAGTACAGCAAGGGACTGATCGGCCTGTCCGCCTGCCTGAAGGGTGAAATCGCCGAAGCCTGCGCTGAAGGTGCCGTCGATAAAGCTGTGGTGCTGGCGAAAGAGTATGCGGAGATTCTCGGCATCGATAATTTCTTCCTGGAAATTCAGGATCACGGTATTCCGGAACAGAAAACCGCCAATAAGCACATTATTGAGGTGGCGAAGCGCACCGGCCTGCCGCTGGTGGCCACCAACGACGTTCACTATATCCGCAAAGATCACCGCGATGCGCACGATGTACTGATCTGTCTCCAGCAGGGCAATCTGGTAAGCGACACCAACCGGATGAGCTATTCCGGCAGCGAATTTTATATGAAGAGCGGCGCGGAGATGGAGCGGCTTTTCCCCGACCATGCGGAAGCGCTCGCCAACACCGTTGAAATCGCGCGCCGCTGCAACGTTGAGTTTAACGTCGATAATCCGCCGCTGCATTTCCCGACTTACGCCATTCCGCCGGAATACAAAAACCAGAAGGAATACCTGATGGCGACCGGTATTGCGGGGCTGAAGCGGCTCTATCCGGTCGAAGATCTCGACAACCCGAAGACCGACATTGAGAAGCGTGTAGCCGAGCGCTTCAACTATGAAGTCGGCATCATCGAGAAAACCGGCTTCATCAACTATTTCCTCGTGGTACAGGACTTCATCAGCTGGGCAAAAGACCACGGCATTCCGGTCGGCCCGGGCCGCGGTTCGGGCGCAGGCAGCATGCTGGCCTACGCGCTCGGCATCACGGCGCTCGACCCGCTGCTTTATAATCTGATTTTTGAACGCTTCCTAAATCCCGACCGCGTTTCGCCGCCGGACTTTGATATCGACTTCTGCCAGGCGCGGCGCGGCGAAGTGATTGAGTACGTCAAAGACAAGTACGGCCGCGAAAACGTCGCGCAGATTATCACCTTCGGAACGCTCGGCGCGAAGACGGTGATCCGCGACCTCGGACGCGTACTGGGCCTGCCGCTCAACGAGTGCGACAAGCTCGCCAAGATGGTTCCCGAAACGCCCGGCGCAACACTCGAACAGGCGCTGGCCGAAAACCCCGACTTCAAGCGCGCCTGCGCCAGCGATCCAACCGCCCGCGAAATCATGAAGTACGCGCAGATCCTCGAAGGTCTGCCGCGTCATACCGGCACGCACGCCGCCGGCGTGGTCATCGGCGAAAAGCCGCTGATCGACATTCTTCCTCTCTCGCGGGATAAAGACAAACAGGTCATCACCCAGTTTGAAATGAAGCCGATGGAAGCCATCGGCCTGCTTAAGATGGACTTCCTCGGTCTGAAAACGCTGACGGTCATTCAGGAAGCCGTGGACAACATCCGCGCCAACCACGGCGTCGAACTGGATATTCTGAAAATTCCGCTCGACGACAGGAAGACCTACGAACTGCTCAACCGCGGTGATACGATCGGCGTGTTTCAGGTAGAAAGTCCCGGTATGCGCGACACGCTGCGCAAAATCGGCCTCGACCGCGTCGAAGACCTGATCGCCATGATCGCGCTTTACCGTCCCGGCCCGATGCAGTTCATCGACGAATTTATCGCGCGCAAGCACGGCAAGGTGAAGATTCAGTATGAACATCCGCTGCTCGAAGGCATCGTCAAAGAAACCTACGGCATTATCGTCTATCAGGAACAGATTCAGCAGGCCGCCAACAAGCTGGCGGGATTCTCGCTCGGTCAGGGCGACTTGCTGCGCCGCGCGATGGGTAAAAAAGATAAAGCCGTCATGGACGCCCAGCGCGCCAGCTTTATCGACGGCTGCAAAAAAACCAACAACATCGACCAGAAGCTGGCCCAGAAGCTCTGGGATATGATCGAAAAATTCGCGCAGTACGGCTTCAACAAATCGCACAGCGCCGCCTACGGCATCATCTCCTACCAGACCGCGTGGCTGAAGGCCAACTACCCTGAAGAATTCATGTCCGCCATGCTCTCCAGTGAAATGGGCAATCCCGACAAGCTGGCGATGATGCTGGCCGAAACGCGCGAAATGGGTCTCAACGTCCAGGCTCCGAGCGTCAACGAAAGCGTCGCCCGCTTCCGCCCCGCCAAAGGCGCCATCCACTTCGGGATGGCCGGCGTGAAGAACGTCGGCGCCGGCGCGGTTGAAATCATTTCCGCCGAACGCGAAAAAAACGGCCCGTTCAAAGGGCTGATGGATTTCTGCGCCCGTATCGATTCGCGCGAAGTGAACCGTAAAACGCTGGAAAGCCTGATCAAATGCGGCGCGTTCGATTTCTGTCATAAACCGCGCAGCCGCCTGTTCGCCGGCATTGAAATGGCAATGGGCCGGGCGCAAAGCGCTCAAAAAGATAAACTGAGCGGACAATGCTCGCTCTTCGATATGCTCGGCGGCGGCCCCGCGCAGGACAGCGACGACGACCTGCCCGCCGTCGAACCGTGGCCGGACAGCGAAATGCTTTCGGCGGAAAAAGAACTGATCGGCTTTTACATTTCCGGCCATCCGCTGGCCGAACATGAATGGACGCTGCGCACCTTCGCGCTCCAGCGCATCGGCGAAATGGCCGATGTGATCGAAGCCGCCGGAGACGACGAACAGAAAGCCTATGTGCGCGTCGGCGGACTGGTAGACAAATATAAAAAGGTTTTCACCAAACCGAAAACTCCGGAAGACAGTCCGAAGCCCTACGCCCGCTTCCGGCTTGAGGGCCTCGAAGCCGCCGTCAACGCCGTCGTCTGGTCCAGCGAGTTTCCGAAGTTTGAAAAACTGCTCGAAGACGGCGCGCCGCTGATGGCTTCAGGCCGCATCACCAAAGACTTCCGTGACGAACTGGAAATTCAGGTGTCGGAACTGTTCCCGCTGGCCGCCGCTCCGTCTCTGTTTGCCGAGAAAGTCAGCCTGCATCTGCCTGAACCGTCGCTGAGCAAAGAAAAGCTTGAGGCCGTCAAAAAAATCGCAGCGGAACATCCCGGCCCAACGCCGCTGAATATCTGCGTCCTGCTCGATTCCGGCGAAAAGATTTTCATCAAGGCCGACCGGACTTCGCAGGTGGCCGCCTCGCCGGAACTGATTCACAAGCTCGAACATCTGCTGGGCGAAGATGCCGTTTATGTCGGCACAAAATCCAAACCGTTCCTGCACGATCCGCCCCGCCGGAGATTCAACGGGAAACGAGGTTGATCAAAAATGACCTTCGACTTCCAGACCTTAAGACATTTAGACTGCGCCGCATGAAACACCGCCCGAAACATATCGTCGAATACGTTCTGCTGCGCGGACTGCTCGGCCTTGTGAATATTCTGCCGCTGCGCGTCGCGCTGACCGTCGGCTGGCTGATCGGCGCGTTTTTCTTTTATGTCCTGCGCTTCCGCACCGCCGAAGCGCAGCGCCGGCTGAAGGAAGTATTCGGCGACCGCTTCACCGCCAAAGAGCGCCGTCGCATTGCATGGCTTTCCTTCCGCAACATCTGCTTCAACGCGGTCGAAGCCGCGCGCTTCGGCAAACTGACCATGGGACAGCTGGAAAAAACCGCGCTCTATCCCGGCATCGTCGCGATGCAGGAACTTCACCGGAAAAACGGCGCCTTCATTTTCGCCACCGCCCACATGGGCAACTGGGATCTCGGCGGCGTCGCCTGCAAACTGGCCGGACTACCGGTCTTTTCCATCGCACGGCGCCAGAAAAATCCGCTGACCGATGAACTGCTCAACAAAATGCGCAACGCCACCGGCATGGAAGTCGTCTTGAACGACTCGCGCGTTCTGCAGAACGTCGTCCGCCAGCTGAAAAAAGGCGGCGTGCTGGCCATCCTGCCCGACGTCCGCTCACGGACCGAAGCGCTCGCAATTGATTTCCTCGGCGGTAAAGCCAACCTCGGCGCAGGCGCGGCGCTCTTTGCCCAGATGGCGCACTGCCCGATCTATCCCGTCGCCCTCATCCGCAACGGCTGGACACACCACGACTACAAAGTATTCGATCCCATCTTCCCCGATCCGGCCGCCGACAAAAAAGAAGACTGGCAGCGGATGATGCAGCAGCTCGTCTCCATCTTCGACGCCGAAATCCGCGCCCGCCCCGAACAATACTTCTGGTTCAACAAGCGCTGGGTGCTTGATCCGATTAAGAGCGATGAATAACGGAATCAGGCGCGGCCGTAAAAGCGGCGGTAAAGGCCGAGAACCAGCGCGCCGAGCGACAGTATCGAGACCGTGGCCGGTTCGGGAATCACAGACGCTTCGGCGGTTTTAAAATAGGTTCCGTAGTAACCGCTCCAGTTGCGGCTGTCTTTGCCGCCGTCGGTGTAAACGACATAGCGCGCTCCGGCATCTTAATTGCAAAGCCGCGAAGGCGCAGAGTAATTACACAGAGCAGACGGTTCGGCAGGCAGGATAGTTGGAGCAGCCCAAAAACTGATTTCCGGCGTTCGGGCCTTTTTTAGCGGTTCTTCGGGCGTCATAGTGCTCTCCGGTTTTTGCGGAACATGTTGCACTTTTCATCTACCGGAATGAAATTTTCCGTTCAGTAGAACCCGTTGCGCAACTTGACTCATCGTCCGTGGACAAATCCGAAAACGAGACTGATAGTCTGTTGAAAAGACGGTGAATAGCCGGGAAGATGCGGACATGAAAAAACCAAAAGTAGAGCTGAACGAGCAGGAATGGGGACAGGTTCTTGATGGTTTGGCCTGTCGAGTGGCGTTGTACGAAGAAACAGTTGGCTATTACAAACACGGCGTTTCGTACGGCCACATTGCTGAGGTAAATGGTGTAGAGGAGGCGCAAGCGATTTTGAGGTATTACCGCCGAATTATTCGGAACATTAAAAAACAGTTGGGCGAAGGCGGTTACATAGAAACAGCCGAAGATTTACACCGGAACATTTCGTAGAGTGCCTCACTCAATCTTATCGTGCTTCTGTAGATTGTGCTTTGCACAAAGCAACTGGATGTTTTCAGCCAGCAGGGAAGTTCCACCTTTCGAAAAAGGCAAAATGTGGTCGAAGTGTAAGTTGTCCGTTGAACCACACAAACGACATTTACCGCCATCACGGGCCCAGACGGCTTGCTTTACCTGAGTGGGAATCATGCGAGTATGATCGAGTTCCGACTGCGCGCGCCGAACTTGCGCTAAGTCATCCTCGGTTATTTCGAGCCGGAACTTAAAAACCTGTCGCCGACCAGAGTTTTCCTGCCAAGCATCCACCAGCTGAAAAAGGCCGTTGTAAACCCAAACGCCAGGAACGACCTTTTCATAGACGCGAACAAATTCTGACTCCGTTCCTTTTTGTTTATGACGCATAGCGGCATCAAAAAATCGGCCATTTTGGGTTAAAGTTCCGCCGGGATTTCGCATCGGCTGATCAACGCGGTCGGGATATTTGCATTTGGGCCCGCGTCTTTCATTATGCCCCTCGTAGATCAACACAGCGCCGTCGTTTTCTACTCTATCTGCGTAAGGGGCGCCTTTTCGAACGCTCATCAAAATTACACTGTAACTGCCGCCAATACGGAAATTCATTCCTTGCTGTGAAACCCTCTCGGTTTTACAGATATCATGCCAGTTAATGACGCTGCCCGGCGTGCCGAGAGAATTCATTTGGCAGCTCCCATCAGCCAGTCGGTAGAGACATTGAGAACTTTGGCTAGTGCCTTGAGCTCGAAGTCGTAGATGCCGCGGAACCCCGTCTCAATTTTTGAAATACCGGCGCGGTCGATAGTGATGCCGACTTTTGCGAGACGTCCGGAGAGCTGGTCCTGAGACAATCCCAACGTCGCTCTAGCCTCTTTGATTCGTCCTCCGGCAATGTTCTTATTTCGCACATCCATGCCCGGCAAGATACCAGGTGAACAGCGATAAAGTGTTCTAATATAGAACAGTCGGCTTTTTCAGTATTTGCCGGGAAGAGTCTTCACATTCTTCCGGAAACGGTAGCCGGCGCGATGGAGCATGGAGCGGACGAGGACTTCCGGTTTGGTGTCTTTGCCCCGGATCCGCGACATATTCCACGAGCGTTTCTCTGGAGTCAGGTGGTCCATGCGCAAAACGTAGCGCGGCGCCGGTAAAAATCGAAGACCAAACTCCGGCTTGCAATTCAGCGCTCATCATTGATCATTCAGAAATTCCAGTCACCCCGGACTGACAACTTGACCAATAGTTGACTTATCTGCGGCGCTGCTTGACTAATAACTTGACTCATACTGGACTTACTCGGTATGTTCGCACCATGAAATATGAACCGGTATTTTCCGTAACGCATCACCTTATCAACAGGATAGAGAAGATTGCGGCTCTGCGCGAACGGATTTTGAATGCTGCGGTGAATGTGGCCTGGATCCCGGCTATGCAGATGGATTCAAAGGCGCGCAATGCACACTGCTCGACCGCTATCGAAGGAAATCCGTTAACATTGGAACAGGTGCGGGCAGTGGAAGAGGGGCGAGAGGTTCCTGCCGTGGCCGACCGTGCAAAGCGGGAAGTGATGAACTATTTTGCCGGACTCCGGCATATTGAAAAGCAGGCAGACATCAAAACGGTTCGACACGACGATTTATTTGAACTTCATCGCATCATTGCCGGAGGCGGTGTGATGGATCAGGGCGAGGCGGGGCGGTACCGAACGATCATGGTGCAGGTCGGGCCGCATTTCCCGCCACCGCCTGCTGAGGTTTCGGTGATGATGTTCGATCTGCTCGCATGGTGGAATAACGAAGCGGTAACCCTCTCTCCGGTGATTTCTTCAGCCATTCTGCATTACCGGTTTGAAGAAATTCATCCGTTTGCGGACGGCAACGGACGGGTTGGCCGCGCACTGGCGCTTTGGGAGCTGTATCGGCGCGGGTTCGACACGCAGCATATTTTTTCAGTAGATGAATTCTACTGGGAAGACCGTCCGCGATATTACGCAGCGCTGCAGACGGTCCGGCAGAACGGCGACGATCTGACGTCGTGGATTGAGTATTGTACGGAAGGGATTCAGCAGACGCTGGAGCGAACCTGGGGGCGCATACAGAAATTCAGTGTTGCCGCCGCCGCCCCGAAGCTGATGCTTCGCCCAAAACAGGAACAGCTGCTTACAATGCTTCAGGCGCGAGATCGCATGACCCCCGCAGAAATATGGGCGGCGCTGAATATTTCAAAACAAGGCGCGCTGGATCTCATCAATCCACTGCTGGACGCCGGACTCATTCTTCGCGAAGGAACGCGGAAGTCAGGCTGGTACCGGTGCAAGTAAAAGACCGCTTTTCCCGTGATGCAAAAACCCGTTGCACATTCAGTGCCCATCATTGATCATTCAGAAATTCCAGCCGCCCCGGTAGCTCAACTGGATAGAGCATCAGATTTCGAATCTGAGGGTTACAGGTTCGACTCCTGTCCGGGGCAATCTTTGCAGAGAAGGCTTTAGGCTTTGGACCTTAGGCGGAAGTTTCCCGGCTGACTTGCGACCACGGACTTCCGTCTATTCTGTCAGGCCGGCTACCTCATAAATTTCAGGCAATGCCCCGACATGCGGTCGCTCGCGAAAAAACATACAGTCTGCGCCAAGGCCTCAGAAAGTTGCTAATGACTTACGGACAGGAGCGCCTGTCGGGGAAATGCAGCTGAAATATACAGGGTTTCTATGGCGCATATTCTGATTATAGATGACGACGACTCGGTCAGGGACGTGCTTAGACGGTTCCTGGAGAAATTCGGCTATATGGTTTCTCTGGCCGCCAGCGGACGCGAAGGGTTGCATCTGCTTCAGCAGAAAAAAACAGACATCGTGATTACTGATATTTTTATGCCGGGAATGGACGGGCTGGAGGTCATTCTTGAGATCAAAAAACGGTGCCGCAAGCTTTCGGACAGTATTCCGGTTATTGCTATATCCGGCGGCATGCTGACGATGAGTGCCAAGCCTCTCAGTTTTTTAGATCAGGCAAAGGCGTTCGGTGCCGCACGGGTTTTTCAAAAGCCGTTTGATTTCGTCGGCATACAGGCCGCGATTCAGGAACTACTCCCGGCAGAACAAACCTGATCGCCGGAGCCGGATCTTATTCCGCTTCCGGTTTCTTTACGCGGCGGGAGGGTTCTCCGATGACTTTCCAGGTCGCACCGTCGGTCCACCAGCCCAAACCTCTTTCCGTATGAAGAATATAAACTCCGCCGTTACGGTCGGACAGCAGCTGATACGTTCCTTTCAAACCGGGGCTTGCGCCGCGCGGGCTGCCGAGAAAGACCCATTCCATGGCGGGCGGCGTCAGTTTCCACAGCTCGCCGTTGGAAGTATCCATCCAGAAGAAGCCGGACCCGCCGGTATTCTCACACGACTGAAAGCGCGGGCTTTCTTCGACAAACTGCGAGGCGTAAGACGGGCGGAGAGGTTTGTCAGCCTGCGGCGTTTGCGCAACGGCGGTGACGGCGGCGAGAAGGACGGCAGACAGCAGAATCTTTTTCATACAACGAACCTCCAGTGTTTTGGCGGCGGAATTCTGGAATAAGGCAAACGGCGCAGTAAAGCCGGAACTTCGGTCCGGCTGATCTGAAACGGGAAAAAGATGCCGGATCCGCGCCGCATAGCGGCGGAGTTCCGGCAGTACAGAAGAACAGCACCCCGGGAATCCGGGCTTGTTAAACCCCGGTGTTATAACTATTGTTCCCACATGGCCTACAAAACAAAAGTTCGGAAAATCGGCAACTCACTCGGCATCGTGCTCCCCAAGGAAGCCCTTCAGGCGATGAAGGTGGAAGAAGGCGCAACGCTTTATATTACCGAAGCTCCTGAACACTCAGTTCAGATGACACCGGAACGTCCCGGCTTTGCAGAGAAAGCAAAGCTCGCCGAAGATTTGATGAAGCGCTATCGCAACGCCCTTCGCGAGCTGGCCAAATGAAAGAGCCGGTTTGGATAGATGCGTCCGATGTGTACTCGTTTCAGCTCGAAATGCTGGCGGCGTTCGGCGGACTCGCCGGAGTGCGGGATGAGGGGCTTCTTCTTTCCGCGCTGAGCCGTCCGCAAAATCTCTTTGCCTATGGGAAGCCGACTTTGTTCGAACTGGCGGCGGAATATGCGCTGGGCATCGTGAAGAACCATCCTTTTCTTGACGGCAACAAGCGCGCCGGATTTATGGCTTCTGCGCTTTTTCTTGAAGCGAACGGACTTCGTTTTTCTGCACCCGAAGAAGAGGTTGTTTTGCAGACGCTGGCGCTGGCCGCCGGAGAGATTGATCAAAAAGAATACGCCGTCTGGCTCAAAGCCTCCTGCCAAAAGGCAAAAGGCCGGAGGCTTTAGCCCTGAGGTTTGAGGTTCAGAAAACAGCCTGCCGTTCCAACGCCTCAAGCTTGCGGCCTAAGGTCTAAAGCCTTCTTCCTAGTCTCCGTAGCCGTAGTTATCCACCACGAAGTCGAGGTCTTTGTCGCCGCGGCCGGAGAGGTTGACCAGAATCGTGCCGTGCTTCATCTCTTTGGCTTTTTTCATGGCGAAAGCGACGGCGTGCGCACTTTCGAGCGCCGGGATAATGCCTTCGCTGCGGCAGAGGGTGAAGAATCCGTCGAGGCATTCCTTGTCACCAATGGCGGTGTACTGCACGCGGCCTTCGTCTTTAAGGTGGCTGTGTTCAGGGCCGACGCCGGGATAGTCGAGTCCGCTGGCGATGGAGTAAACCGGCGACGGTTCGCCCTTTTCGTCCTGCAGCAGATAGCATTTGAAGCCGTGGATGATGCCGGGCATGCCGTAGGTGGCGGTGGCGGCATGGTCGCCGGTTTTCGGGCCGCGGCCCAGCGGCTCGACTCCCCAGATTTCGCACGGGTCGTTGAGGAACGCCGAGAAAATGCCCATGGCGTTGCTGCCGCCACCGACGCAGGCGGTGATCACGTCCGGCATTCCGCCGGTCATTTCGAAGAACTGTTCGCGCGCTTCGATCCCGACGACGCGCTGGAAGTCGCGCACCATCATCGGGAACGGATGAGGGCCGACGACAGATCCGATGCAGTAAATTGAGGTGGCAGGATCTTTAAGGTAGGCCTGAAATGCGGAATCGACCGCTTCTTTGAGAGTTTTGAGTCCGTGGGAAACCGGAACGACTTTGGCGCCGAGCAGTTTCATGCGTACGACGTTCGGATGTTCTTTGGCGATATCGACTTCGCCCATGTGGATTTCGCATTCGAGGCCGAAGTAGGCGGCGGCAGTGGCGAGCGCGACGCCGTGCTGGCCCGCGCCGGTTTCCGCGATGAGCTTTTTCTTGCCCATGTATTTGGCGAGCAGACCTTCGCCCATGCAGTGGTTGATTTTGTGCGCGCCGGTGTGGTTTAGGTCTTCGCGTTTGAGGTAAATCTGGGCGCCGCCGCATTTTTCGGACAGCCGCGCGGCGTGGTAAACCGGCGTCGGCCGGCCCTGATAGTGTTTCCGGATGGAGCGCAGCTCTTCGATAAAGCGGTGTGAGCGGCTTATCTTAAGGTAGGCTTCGTGGATTTCCTTCATCGGGCCGACAAGCTGCGGCGGGATATAGGCGCCGCCGTACGGTCCGAAGTTTCCGTTGGCGTCCGGGGTGTTCTGCAGGTAATCGCGGTAATCCTTTTTCATAGCCGGCTCCTTATATAGATCGTTAAGAAAAGAGAGCCGGGAGCGTAAGACAAAAACCGGCCGGGGGCAAGACCGGCCCCGCGGAATTCAGAATCATTCCCGCTTCCTTATAAGAAACGCTTGTGCGGCGCCCCGCGCCGCTGTTACAGTCTCGCGGTTGATTTTATAACCCGAACGAAACGAAGGAGTATCAGCGAATGAATATTTTGCACGTGTGCGCCAACCCGAAGCCCATTGAGCAGTCTGTCTCTAAACAGCTCGCCGCGCGCTTTTTCGGCAAACTGATGGAACTCAATCCCGATGTCGAACTCAACAACATCGACCTCTATCAGGACAAACCGCCGTACTACTCCAACGATCTTTTCCGCCGCTGCTGGATGCCGGTCTTTGACGTGGCTTACGAGCCGAGCAAAGCTGAAGAGTCCGCCCTGAACTATGCCCAGAAGCAGGCCGAAGCCTTCAAAGCCGCCGACGTTCTGGTTCTCACCATGCCGATGTGGAACTTCACCGTTCCCGGCGTGATGAAAGCCTGGATGGATCAGGTTCTTTCGCCCGGCCTGACTTTCGAAATCACGGCTGCCGGCCCGAAGCCGCTGCATAACGTCACCAGCATCATCCTGCTGGTCGCTTCCGGCGGCGTATATAAGGAAAACGACGACCGCGATGCGCTGACCCGCCAGGTTCGCTCCGCCTTCGGATTTATCGGCATCAACGATGTCCGTATCGCCTGGGCCGACGGCCAGAACCCGCTTTTCTTTAATGACAGCGAGGTCCGCCGCGAAACAGCGTTTGAAGCCGCTGAAGAGCTGGCCGAAGAACTCGCGGAGGAAAGCGCCGCGGGTTGATTCCAGACCTATGAGCGTTTTTGTTAAAATCTGCGGAATCTGCTCCAGAAGTGATCTGGAGCAGATTTGTGCTTTAGAGCCCGATGCCATCGGCTTTGTTTTCTGGCCGCGCGCCAAGCGCTATGTGCGCCCGGAACAGGTCGCCAGCTGGCTGAAAAGCATCCCGGAACAGATCAAAAAGGTCGGCGTATTTGTCGAACCGCCGCCCGCCGAAGTGGAAGCCGTAGCGATTGCCTGTCACCTTGATGTGATTCAGGTTCATCTGATTTCCAACGATTGGCACATCGACCGACCGCTTTTTCAGGGACTCGAAACCTGGCTGTCGCCGCGCATGGGCGAAGGCGTCAGCCGGGAAATCATCCATGCGGTCGATCCTGAACCCTCGGTTCTGCTGGCGGACTCTTTTGATCCGAACACCATCGGCGGAACCGGAAAGCTCAGCAGCTGGGAACGCGCGCTGGCGATGAAGAACGAAACCGGCAAACCGGTCATGCTGGCGGGCGGCCTTAACCCCGAAAACGTACGCGATGCGATTGCCGCGGTTCAGCCGTGGGGTGTCGATGTCAGCTCCGGCGTCGAAAAGGAACCGGGAGTCAAAGACATCCGCAAGGTGAAACAGTTTATAGAAAGAGTGAGACGATGAAACCGACCCAGCCCGATGCGCAGGGACATTTCGGCCCGTACGGCGGAATTTTTGTTCCGGAAACCCTGATTGAACCGCTCCGCGAACTGACGCGGGTTTACAAATCGGCGCAGAAAGATCCTGCCTTTAAGAAGGAACTGGATTTTTATCTGCGCGAATACGTCGGACGCCCGTCGCCGCTCTGGTTCGCCAAACGGATGACCGAACAGCTCGGCGGCCCGAAGATTTATCTCAAACGCGAAGACCTCAACCACACCGGCGCACATAAAATCAACAACGTGATCGGTCAGGCGCTGCTGGCGAAGCGGCTCGGCAAAACGCGGCTGATTGCCGAAACCGGCGCGGGCCAGCACGGCGTTGCCACCGCGACCGCCGCCGCGCTTTTCGGAATGGAATGCACCGTCTATATGGGTAAGGTGGACATGGAGCGTCAGGCGCTTAATGTTTTCCGGATGGAAAGCCTCGGCGCGAAAGTCGTCGCCGTTACTGCGGGCCAGCAGACACTCAAAGAAGCGATTAACGAAGCGATGCGCGACTGGGTCAGCAATCTGAAGAACACGCATTATGTGCTTGGCACCGCCTTCGGCCCGCATCCGTATCCGATGATCGTGCGCGATTTCCAGAGCGTTATCGGCAAAGAGGCGCGCAAACAGATTTTGAAAGCCGAAGGGCGTCTGCCGACCGCGATCATCGCCTGCGTCGGCGGCGGCAGTAACGCGATCGGCATTTTCCATTCCTTTATAAAGGACGACGGCGTCCGTCTGATCGGCGTCGAAGCCGGCGGGCTCGGCATTGAGCCGGGCAAACACGCCGCGCGATTCGCCGGAGGAAAAGTCGGCGTACTGCAAGGCACGAAGAGTTATGTTCTGCAGAACGACGACGGACAGATTCTGCTGACGCATTCCGTCAGCGCCGGACTCGACTACGCCTCCGTCGGCCCGGAGCACGCGATGCTGCACGACACCGGCCGTGCGGAATATACCTATATTGAAGATGCCGATGCCGTCGCCGGATTCGATCAGCTTGCACAGTGGGAAGGTATTCTGCCTGCGCTTGAAAGTTCCCACGCCATCGCATGGGTGATCAAAAACGCTAAACAGTTTACCAAAGACGACCTGCTCATCATCAACGTCTCCGGCCGGGGCGACAAAGACGTCCAGCAGATTGCGGAGTGGAAGAAAAAGCAGGCGGCTTCAGACGCTGCCGCGGAAACTGTTCTGCGGTCTCACGAATTTATTCATCTCGGCGTACATCATGCCGTCACCGTGCATGCGCATCATCAAGATCCGCTGATTTTGCACTTTAACGTCTGTCGAATGACCGCCAGTTCCGGCGCTTGCGAGTCGGTGTACGAAGAGGTCTGTGAATACGGCCAGACGAAACCCGACGATGTGTTCTGGGAGCGCGAATTTTTCCGGATCGAGAAAAAAGTCGGCTCCGAAGAGGAATCCGAAGTCCACAACCCCTGACCGGGCGATCCGCAGTGACGGGCGAACGAATCTGGTAAATCGCGAGAGGCATAAAATAAAGGAGGGTTGCAATGCGCAGGAATAAAACGATTACGCGGTGGTTGATGGTCATCAGCGGTTTGTTCATTCTTACTGCAACGGCTGAAAAGCTTCCGCCGCCGTCCGAAACCGAATATGAAGCCGGCGGAGCAGACGGGCTTCCAACTGCCGGGATCGTGAAAGTACGCTTCAACCGGATATGCAACGTGGCGAAACAGAAAGACGGCTTTTATTCCGGAGACCTCCGCTCTATGGTTGTCCCAGCAGGCAACACCTATTCGGACCGCGGAGCGCAGCAAATCCGTTTCACTGTGGAAGGCCTCGGATGCTTTTTAAAATTTATTCCCAAGCCCGGAAACGACGATCTGATTTCTGTTATGACAGCCGTTAACCGAGGCGAGGTGTATGTGCACGCTGACGGTGCCAAGACACCCATGGCGGTAGGTGATAAATATGACAAGGAATCGGGAGAATACCGGTGGTCTGTGCCAACGGAAATTCCGGAATGGGGTCAAAAGCTGAAAATGTCCGTCAGTGAAATTGTGTATTTTCCGGATCAACTGAACGGGAAAATTGTCGAGGCGGAGTTTTATTTTGCAGCACCGGTCAAAAATTCAGGTACAGGTTGTAGCACGACGATCTCCTGCGGTTCCGGCCACGCATATGTCCCCGTGACTTTTGCAGCAGAAGGCAAACCGTTCTTTGTTGAAATCGCTTCGCGCGGCCTGAACACATGGGTGTATAAGGTGTATGCTCGCGTAAAGGTCGACTCCTCGGGCCGGGTTTCTTTGGAAGCACTTGGGAAACGCGCATCAGGATCCGGCGACAGTGCTGAATACCGGTGGTAAAAAATGGCGATTAAAAGCATGACGGGTTTCGGGGCGGCATCTGCGCGTACGGAAGATTTGCGGATAACAGTTGAGCTGAGTTCGGTAAATCGCAAACAGCTCGATGCGGTACTGCGGCTTCCGCCGCAGATCGCCGCGCTGGAATCGCGCGTTCAGAAAATCATTCAGGAACATATTTCCCGCGGGCGGATCAGCGGAAACGTTCAGCTGGAATCCGCCGCCGGCGGCGCACTGATGCAGATCGATGAAAAGCGCGCGGCGGAAACGGTCGGCAGGCTGCGGCGTGCGGCCGGGAAACTGGATCTCGCGGATGATCTGAGTGTCAGCGTGCTGCTGCAGATTCCGGGACTGCTTAAAATGCCGTCTGCCGGACAGAATCCGGAAAAGATTTCGCAGACGCTGGATAAGGCGCTGATTGCCTCGCTGAAAAAGCTCAATGCAATGCGCGTGCGGGAGGGCAAGGCGCTGGAAACCGATTTTCTGGCGCGGCTCAAACTGCTCGAACAGATGCTGGCCGTTATTAAATCCCGCGCACCGGAAATTACGTCCGGCTACCGTAAGAAACTTTTCAGCGGCCTGGAGTCCGCCGGGCTGAAAAATATCGCGACGGATGAGCGGATCGTCAAAGAGATCGCGCTGTTCGCCGAACGCAGCGACATTTCCGAAGAGATCACGCGGCTGGCGAGTCACATTCAGCAGTTCAGAAAAATTCTGCGCGGCAGTGAACCGGCGGGACGTCCGCTCGATTTTCTGGCGCAGGAATTTTTCCGCGAGATCAACACGATCGGCTCGAAAGCGAACGATCTGAAAATCACCGAACAGGTCGTAGCATTCAAAACAGAACTCGAACGCATCCGGGAGCAGATTCAGAATGTCGAATAACGTTACACCTCTGCTGCTGGTGATCTCTGCGCCATCCGGTGCCGGCAAGTCGTCGTTGTGCAACCGGCTGATTGAAAAATTTCCGGAGATGGTTTATTCGATATCCTGCACGACGCGTGCACCGCGCGGCAGAGAGCAGAACGGCGTGCATTATCACTTTCTTTCCGAAGAAGAATTCTGCGCGCGCATCGCCGCCGGAGAATTTCTTGAGCATGCGCTGGTTCACGGCAACCGCTACGGAACACTGAAACAGACGGTGTATGATGCATTGTCGCAGGGCCGCGATATCATTATGGATATTGATGTGCAGGGCGCACAGCAGATCCGCGCCGCGTGTGCAAAGATGCACGATGACGATGCGATCAAGCAGAGCTTCGTCGATATCTTCATTGCGCCGCCGTCCATGGACGAACTGCTCCGCCGTTTGTGCGGACGTTCAACCGACAGCGCGGACGTAATTGAGAAGCGCATGCGTAATGCCGCAGAAGAAATGAAGCATCAATCTCTCTATCAGCACACTGTCATCAATGATGATTTTGAAAAAGCAGCGGATGAACTTGCGTCGATTATCGAGAGAGAGCACCACAACCGGTAGTAAAAATTTTTTGTTTTTATACAAACTCTAGTTGCAAGAAAAATTTTTAATCGTTATATGTTCGTTCGTACAGGGACAGGCTGACGTGAAGCAGATAGAGAAATACTTCCGCAGCCGGCAGAGGGTTAACCCAAAGTCAAAGGAGACAGGAAATGGCAGCTAAGAAAGTGGCGAAGAAAAAAGTAGCGAAGAAGGCCGTAAAAAAAGTAGCGAAGAAAGTCGCTAAAAAGGCCGTGAAAAAAGTAGCGAAGAAAGTCGCTAAAAAAGTCGCGAAAAAGAAATAACAGTTTCGACTGATTAGTTCTGAACAGCCCCGGGTTTCCGGGGCTGTTTTTTTATACCGCAGTTTTTCGTTTCCTTTAAAAAAATCACCGGCTATCCTCTCGCCAATTTAACAGAAATCAGGTCGCGCGTATGAAATGTCCGAAGTGCGAACATCGTGAAAACAAGGTCATCGACAGCCGCGAAGTGCGGGAAGGTACGGCCATCCGCCGCCGCCGCCTCTGTCTGAACTGCGGACATCGCTTCACCACCTATGAAGAGGTGCTGCGCGCCGCCCTTCAGGTGATTAAACGCGACGGCCGCCGCGAAGAACTTTCCCGCGAAAAGCTGATGCAAAGTATCGTGGTCGCCTGCCAGAAGCGGCCGATCAGCATCCAGCAGATCGAGCAGATGACAAACAGTGTCATTACGCAGGGCGAAGCCGAGTACGAACGTGAAATTCCTTCTACTGCGCTCGGTACCAAAGTCATGGCGCTGCTCGAGAAGCTTGATGAAGTCGCCTATGTGCGTTTCGCCTCCGTTTACCGGCGCTTCAAAGACGTCAATCAGTTCATGAATGAAGCTGAAAGGCTGATCGGACGCGAATGATTGATACACACCAGAGCCTGCGGCTTGACGAGCGCCGTCTTTGGTCCGGATATGTACGGCAGCTTTTTCAGACGCTGGATATCAGTGACCGCACTTCCGCCCGGGACATCACCGAAAGCGTCGCAGTTTTCTGCCAGCAGCATGCGAATGTTTCCTCGCACACGCTCTCTCTGCTGATGGCGCGCTCTTTTTGCGTCACCGGCGACGCGGAAGCCGCCGGCCGGATTCTGCTCCACGACCGCGAACACAGTCCGCACGCCGGATCGTGGCTTGAAGTCCTTTCTGCCGGCTATCCGTTCCCCGAACTCTATCCGCTGTTTTCTTCGCGCGCGCTGCGTCCACAAAGCCTGACTTCTGCGGGCGCTCTATGGGCGCTTGATTTCGACAAGGTGCAGCTGACCGATGCGGACCGGCACGAGCTGATTCTGTTTCAGACAGTGCGCGTACTGACGGAAAAAGTTGCCAATGTGTGGAAAAAATCCGACGGGAAGGGAACTCTCGGCGTGAAAGGCCTTCCTCGGATGGTGCGGTTTGTCCGAAGCAGACGGACTTCGCCGCAGCTTTCCGGGCATATCCAGGATGTGCTGGCTCTCTGTGCGCAAAAGCACGGCTGGAGCCATACGCCTGCCGTTCTGCTTCTTGATTTGTGAACAACCGGGGTTCTTCTGTGAAAAAACAGCTTTCCATCATCGCCTCCTTTTGTACCGGTCTTCTTCTCTTTCTGAGTTTTCCGCCGTTTCAGATTTCATTTTGCGGGTGGTTCGCGCTGATCCCGCTGATTTTTGCCTGCGCCGGTACTGCGCCGCGCCGCGCGGCCTTTCTCGGCTGGCTGGCCGGCGTAGTTTTTTTTCTGAGCTCGCTCTTCTGGCTGCGGCACGTGAGCTGGCTCGGAATGATTGGTCTGGCAATGTATTGCGCGCTCTACTTTATGCCGTTCGCCGTATTTGTTTCGCTTCGCCGCGACGGATGGCGCGGCGCCAGCAGATTTAAAAATATCGGCTGGATGCTGGGTGCCGCCGCCGCCTGGGTTGCCGGAGAGTATCTGCGCGCGATTGTCATTACCGGCTTTCCGTGGAATCCGCTCGGGGTCAGCCAGTACAGGCAGCTTGCCTGTATTCAGATTGCGGAATGGGGCGGCGTTTATGCAGTTTCGGCGCTGATGGTTTTTGTGAGCGCGGCGTTTGCGGTTACGATTCTTCAGTACGCAACCGGTCTGCGCCGCACCTACCGGATGCATGCGGAAATGCTGTTTGCGCTGCTGACCGTTGCGCTGGCCTGGTCTGTCGGAATACAGAAGCTTCTGCACAGACCGGCCGAAGGAAAACCGGTTCGCGCGGCGCTTATTCAGACGGACATCCCGGAAGTCGGAAACTGGGAAACGGCCGACCCGGAAGTGGTCTATGAAAAGCTGGAACGGCTTACTGCGCTCGCAAAGTGCTCCGCGGATCTCGATCTTATTATCTGGCCCGAAACCGCGCTGCCCGATTTCGTCCGGTTCAGCGACCGCAGCGCAGATCTTGTCAAAAAAATGGTTACCAACGGCGTGCCGCTGCTGGCCGGAAGCATGGATGTTGTCTGGGGTGCCGACGGTCAGCCGGACTATTACAATGCTTCCATCCTTTTCAATACGCGCGGTGAACTGCTCGGCAGTTATTACAAGCAGCACCTCGTTCTCTTCGGCGAATACATTCCGTTTGAAGGAAAAATTCCGCTGATCAATGCGCTGACGCCGATCGGTTCAAGCTTCAGCTCCGGCCGCGTGGCGACGCTTTTCAAACGGCCCGGTGATGACCGCAGGTTCAGTGTACTGATCTGCTTCGAAGATTCGCTGCCGTACCTCGCGCGCAAGGCCGCACGCGCCGGCGCAACATTCCTGGTTAACCAGACCAACGATTCGTGGTTTGATCCTGACTGCGGCTCTGTTCAGCATCTTGCCAATGCCGTGTTCCGCTGTATCGAAACCCGCCTGCCGATGCTGCGTTGCGCCAATACCGGCATCACCTGCTCGATCGATCCGGCCGGCCGTATCCGGCAGACGCTGGAACCGCGCACCGAAGGATTTCAGATTGCAGAAACAGTGCCGGCCGACCCGGCGCGCGAGGCAACCGTCTACGTCCGTTTCGGCGACCTTTTCGCGCAGGCTTGCCTGGCCGGAAGCGTTGCGCTATTTATCATCCTCTTTATAACACGCCGGAAAAGTGAAGCATGCTTGAAGAACTGAAAGAGAAAATGGCGACGGTCCGCTCGCGCATGGAGGAAATGCGCGGCTATCTCGGCATTAATGAAAAGATAGACGAACTAAGCCGTCTTGAAGCGGAGACGGCTTCTCCCGGGTTCTGGAACGACCAGAACCGGACCGCCGCCAACATCGCCGCAACCAAAGCGGCTAAAGCCGTACTGGGACCGTTTCAGAAAATCGAGGCCTCGCTTGACGACGCAGGAGTGCTACTGGAACTTGCCGAAGCGGAAGATGAACCCGGGCGGCAGGCGGCCGCCGCTGAAATCGAACAGATGCTTTCTGACTGCGAAAGCAGTTTCCGGGATCTGGAAATGCAGTCGCTGCTCGGCGGGCCCATGGATTCAAAGAACGCCTACCTCAGTCTGCACGCGGGAGCAGGCGGCACCGAGTCGTGCGACTGGGCCGATATGCTCTACCGCATGTACCGCCGCTATGCCGAGCGTAACGGGTTTACTGTCGACGTGCTCGATATACAGCCGGGAGAAGAAGCCGGTATCAAGAGCGTCGCCTTTCAGGTTTCCGGCAGTTATGCCTACGGTTATTTGAAGGGCGAACGCGGCGTACACCGGCTGGTGCGCATCAGTCCCTTTGACTCCGCCGCCCGCCGTCACACGTCGTTCGTTGCGCTCGACGTCACTGCAGAAATCGACGACGACGTTAAGGTTGAGATTGAAGAAAAAGATCTGCGCATCGACACCTATCGCTCCAGCGGCTCCGGCGGACAGCACGTCAACACGACCGATTCCGCCGTTCGTATTGTGCATATCCCGAGCGGAATCATCGTGCAGTGTCAGGCGGAACGCTCGCAGCATAAGAACCGCGATAAGGCCATGAAGATGCTTCGCGCCAAGGTCTACGAGTACGAGCTCGACAAGCAGAAGCAGGCGGCAGAACAGTTTTACGGCGCCAAAGGTGAGATTGCCTGGGGTCACCAGATCCGTTCCTACGTCATGCAGCCCTACACGATGGTGAAAGATCACCGTACCGACGCGCAGACCGGCAATGTTCAGAGCGTACTCGACGGCAATCTGGCCCTGTTTATCGAAGCCTATCTCAAGACGAAGCAGAAAGAAGTGACAGGCGGATGAATATTTTAGAGGAAATCATCGCCAACAAACGGCGGGAGATTGAAACGCCGGGATATTTCCGGACGCTGGAAAAAGTGATCGAGAATCTCCCGCACGTCGGAACGGCGTGTACCGCCTGTGACGGAGAGCCTGCGCGGCAGCCTGTTCCCGACTTTATCGCCGCGCTGAAATCCGCACCGGTCGGTTTGATTGCAGAAGTGAAGCGGAAATCGCCGTCAGCCGGACCGATCCGTACGCCGTTTAATCCGGCGGAAATCGCCCTCGCCTACGAGACCGCCGGCGCGCAGGCAATTTCGTGCCTGATGGACGCCGCCTATTTCGGCGGCGGCGAAGAGCAATGGACGGCAGTACGCGCGGCGACTTCTCTGCCGATGCTCTACAAGGAATTTGTTGTCGATCCCCGCCAGATTTTCCACGCCGAAGCGCTCGGCGCCTCAGCCATTCTGCTGATCGTCGCGGTGCTTGATGATGCGGAACTGAAAAAGCTGATCCGGCTGACCGAAGCTTCCGGCATGACGCCACTGGTCGAAGTACATACAGAAGAGGAAATGAAGCGGGCGGTCTCCGCCGGCGCGGAATGTATCGGCATTAATAACCGCAATTTGAAGACCTTTGAAACGAAAATCGGGACCACGCTGGAGCTCCGCAAGCTGGCACCGAGGGGCGCTGTGCTGATCAGCGAGAGCGGCATCCGTACGGCGGAAGACATCCGGATACTGCACGATGCGGGGATTTCAGCGGTTCTGGTAGGCGAGAGTCTGCTGCGGCAGGCCGACATCAGCGCCGCAGTCCAGTCTCTGATGAACTTGTCGTAGTTTGCGCTTGAAATACAAAGTCCGCTGACTATTCTCCTTGTCTCTTTCTTGCGGGGGCGTAGCTCAATGGTTAGAGTGCCAGCCTGTCACGCTGGATGTTGCGGGTTCGAGTCCCGTCGCTCCCGCCACTTCTAACGGATTTCAAAGTTGAGAAATCCTTTCGTCCAACACTTTTCTTATTTTAACAAAAAAGCCTTATTTTCATCCGTTTTTTGACGCTCATGAAAACCTTTCCCCGGTTGGGAATAATTAATGCTTTATTTGCCGCACACGTCTCAATAAGGTTCAGACCGTCGTAACAAAACAGGTGAATGATGATTTTAATGGGTGACAGAGTTCCTATGTTCAAACTGCGGCCTTACCGCGGGTTGCTACTGGCGGCTCTTTTTGTACTCGTCACAGGAGGCCTGCTTTCGGCTTATTTTTTCATCGAAGATGCCTATTGTACCGGTTGCCGCCGCGGCCTTTTTATCCTGATCGTCACACTGATTCTCGCGTTTTTACTGATCGTCGTGGCCTTTTCGCGCTACGGCTTCCGGCACCTCTGGCATCACCGTCCAGGTTATAAACGCGGCTGATGATTTGACTTTGCCGCTGCTTTTCGCATAATCCCGCACTCTTTCCCAATGCCGGCGTAGCTCAGTGGTAGAGCAGCTGATTTGTAATCAGCTGGTCGGGGGTTCAAATCCCTCCGCCGGCTCCACTTTCAAAATTCTTCCAAACAAAATCCCTGACCGGTATTTAGGCGCTGGTTGCTTGACGGGCGGGAATCCGCTTTTTGTATGCGGTCGGGCTGGTTCCGGTCAGGCGGTGGAACTGACGGGCGAAGTAATTGCTGTCGTTGAATCCGCTTTTCAAAGCGATTTCGGTGACGGACAGGTCGCCGGCGGTTCGCAGCAGCGCCATCGCCTTCTGGATGCGCAGGCGCACCAGATAATCAATCGGCGTCTGTCCGGTGGCTTTGCGGAAAACGCGCATCAGGTTGCTGCGCGACATATGGGCGATTTTCAGAAGGTCATCGAGTTTCCAGTCTTTCGAGAAATCCTTTTCCAGCGCGCCGATCACATTGCCGACACGGAGCAGAGCGTGCGCTTCGGTGGTTTCTGCTGCGTTATAGGCGCGTGAAAGATAGACGAGCAGTTCCAGCAGCTTGCCCCTCAGGGCGGCTTCGTATCCGGCGGCTTTTTCCCCGCATTCTTTTTCCATTTCCGCGGCGAGCTGTTCTACATGGGCCAGCGGTATGCGCTCAAGATGCAGGCGGCTGGCGAAGCGGTGCCGCCGGCGGTAGGCGGGTTCGAGCATGAACATGGCACAGTATCCCGGCAGTTTGCGCAGTTCATTTTCCGGCAGGCCGATCTGTTCAGGATCGTACATGATGTTGACCAGAGTGAGATCTTTGCGGTTATGGAAATAGTGGCTCTGCCGCCCCTGCAGCAGGAAGATATCACCGGCAGTTACCGGGAAATCGCTTCCTTCCAGCCAATGCATTCCATTTCCCTGTGTGACGATGACCAGTTCGCAAAAATCGTGACGGTGTTCAACTTCGGTGAAATCGTGCGGATGAGAAGGACCGCTGGCAGGGTCAGTTCGTACCCGCCGGACCGAGAGAGGAAATCCGGCCGGTTCAAAATAATAGATTCTACCTGCAAGAGTCTTTTTCATGATAGTGGGATTATCGTGCTAATGTTTGGGAAAATATTCAAGGCGGCAGATGCGAAATGCTGGAATGGTATTAGGATTGGAACATTTAATCAGTTGTCCAATGAGCAGACGCCGTAAGCTGAACGTGCTGAACACAGAAAGGCAGGGAAGATATGAATTCAACGACCCGAATTATGCTTATTGCGGCTATGTGCATCTGTGCCGCACCTCATGTCCGTTGCGCCGAAACCGAAACGGCCGGAACGTTGCCGCCATCGTACGCAGTTTTCCGCACGGTGCCGATCACCGGCATCAAGCCGCAGGGCTGGATCCGGGAATCTCTTGAAACGCAGCGCAGGGGGTTGACCGGCAATATGAAGGCGTGCGGCGGACCTTTTCTTGCGCAGGGCTGGGCTGCGCCGGATATGGGCAGCCGGACAATTCAGGCGTGGGGCGCGTATGAACCCTGGGGTTACTGGACAGACGGCACTCTGCGGCTGGGCTATCTGCTGGATGCGCCCGACATGGTCGAGCAGGCCCGTCGTCAGATTGATTATGTATTTGCCCATCCGTCGGAGAAGGGTCTGCTTGGGCCGGAGTTTGTTCCGGCCCGCTGGATCCGGACCGTTTTCTTCCGTTCCTGCATGCCGTATTACGAAGCCACCGGCGACCGGCAGATCATCGAACAGCTGCGTAAACACTACCTCGCCGATGAGCCGGTCAACTATGACCGCCGGGGCGACGAGGTCAATCCATTCGCCCGCAATGTGGTCAGTATTGAAATCCTTGGCTGGCTTTATTCTCAGACCGGCGACCGGCGTCTGCTCGACATCGCAGTCAAGGCTGAGCGCGAATACGATCTGCTGAAAGATGCCATGTCGGATGCTCTGACTCATCATCACGGCCCCGACTACATGGAAAAAGCCAAACTGCCTGCCATCCTGTACATGTGGACCGGCGACCGGAAATATCTCGATGCCGCGGTCAACTCAATGCGCAAGCTGGACCGGGATCATGTGATGGTAGACGGCTGCCCCAGCGGGAGCGAAGGCCTGAACGGCAAGCGGTCCACCGCCGTTCATGAAACCTGCATCATTTCCGATTTCGCATGGACGACCGGTTATCTGCTCATGGCGACCGGCGATGCCTCCTATGCCGACAAAATTGAACGGGCGGTATTCAACGCCTCTCCCGGTGCCGCCACGAAGGATTTCAAAGCGTTCCAGTATTTCTCCGGACCCAACCAGGTCCGTGCGACGCAGGATTCCAGCAGCGAACTCCGGATGGGCGAGGAGCGTATGGCGTATCAGCCGGGACACGGAGTTCCCTGCTGTAACGGCAATATCAACCGGATTCTGCCCAACTATGCCGCCCGCATGTGGATGAGCGACGGAGCCGGCGGGCTGGCGGCGGTGCTGTACGGGCCGAGTCAGTTCCGTGGCAAAGCCGGTGCGGAAAACGTGCCGGTGGTGATCACCGAAAAGACGGCCTATCCATTTGACGAAAAGCTGGTTTTTGAAATGAAGCCGGAGCGCAAGGTGAAGTTCCCGTTCTACGTCCGCATCCCGGGCTGGACGAAAGGCGCGCAGGTTCTGGTGAACGGTCAGCCGGTCGCCGGTCCGGCCGCGTCCGGAAGCTTTGTTAAAATCGACCGCGAATTTGCGCCGGGTGACGTTGTTACAGTTACTCTGCCGATGACCGTCAAGGTGACCCGCTGGCAGGAAAACGGCGTTGCGCTGGAACGCGGCCCCATTGCTTACAGTCTCGCTGTTAAGGATAACCGGACGATGCCTGCCCGGTGCAGTGTACGGATGATGCCGGGCTATCCAGCTTACGAGATGACCGCGGCCTCGCCGTGGAACTATGCGCTTCAGGTGAAGCCTGGTGAATCACCGACAAACGTGACGGTCATGGTGTCTAAAGAGCTGAGCGATCATCCGTGGGCCGATCTGGATCATCCGCCCGTGACCTTGCAGGTCAAAGCCCGGCGTGTGACCGGCTGGGATCTGATCAAGGCGGTCAATGTGTGGGAAAATAAAAATAAGGAAGTGATCATCACACCCGATCTGCCGGCCCGCGTTGATACAGATGGACCGGAGGAAACGCTGACGCTGGTTCCGCTGGGCTGCACGCTGTTGCGAATGACCGTTTTTCCCGAAGCGTTTTCCGCTCCGGTGCTGAAGATCGACTCGTACACGGTCAGCGTGCCTGCCGCGGCGAATCATCCGGATGCAACGCCGCCTTCGCGCCTGACCGACGGCCAGTGGGGCGGAGCCGGCAGCGAGGGCGTTCAGTATAACGATGATGTCGTGATTACGTCGAAACTGACGGTTCCGGCAACCGTTAATGAAGCCGTTGTTTATTTCTACCATTTCAAGAGCAGCATGGTCGGGTCGATCGCGGCGGAAACCAGCCTGGACGGCGTCAAATGGGAATCTGCCGGAACCCGGAACATTACGCAGGATGCGCAGCCCGGCGCTGATGTGCCCGCTTACGAACTTGCGTTCCCTGTGAAACGCGAAGCGGCGTATGTGCGGTTTACCGTGAAGCGCGCTCCGGGATCATCGCGGATGATACTGGGGGAAATCGCAGTCAGATAAACGGACGTTGGAATTACGGAAGGATCCGGAAGAATGAAGAAGGTCTTGCTGTGTTCAGTTGTTGCGGCGGCGCTCGCCGGCTTGTGTTCAGCCCAGAACGACTACGGCGCCGCCGCCGCCAACGAATCGTTCGGTCCGGGCGGAGGCGGCGGAAAGGGCGGAGATTTTAATTATCTGGCGCTGCGCGATCATATCGGCCCCAGCGGCGTCCCGCTGGGCGGTATCGGCGCTGGATGTTTCGATCTGGCGCCCGACGGACGGTTCACACGCATCGGCATAAACAATACGTTCGATGTGCTTAAGGACGAAACCGGCAAAGGCTTCTTTTTCGCTCTGTGGGAAAAGCCGGTAAAAGACCGCCCGGCGGCGGCGAGGCGGCTCGTGCGCGACGATCAGACGTTTCTCGGTATGAAGGGTATGGATCACACTGTTTACCGCGGACTGTTCCCCGACGTGACGATGACGTTCAGTCAAGACGGCGGCCCGTTTTTTGATTCGCGCGTTTCGCTTCACGCCTGGTCGGGTCTGATTCCGCAGAACGTGAAAGATTCTTCGCTTCCGGCTGTCTGGTTCGAAGTAACGCTGGCCAACACCACTCCGCGGGCGACTGAAGTCAGCGTCGCTTTCTCGTGGAGCGATATCATCGGCCGGGGCATTAAAGATGTGGAAGACCTGAGCAAAGTTCCCGAACGCACCTTCAGCGTGGGCGACGCGAAGTGGATTATCATGCCGAAGGCGAAAACCGAAGCGGAGGCATTTGACGCCGGAGGCTGGAAAGGCCTGCGGCAGTTTACCGGCTCGCCGCTCCGGCCGAAGAAGCTGACGTTCCAGAATTACAACACCGACATGGTGATTCTTGCCGAACCGCAGAAGGATGCGCAGATCACGTTTCTGCCGGCGTACGAAATCCGTAAAGGCGATGAGGCCTGGCAGACCTTCCGGCAGGACGGCGTTTTTGCCGGCACTGCAACGAATACAAATCTCAGCCGCGAAGGCGGCCCGGCGATGGCCAGTGCAATAGCCGTAAAAGCAAAACTGAACGGCGGCGAAAAACGCACACTGCGGTTCATGGTGGCGTGGTACATGCCCGAAATGGAACCCGACCGGCAGAACGGTCATCCGCGCAGTTATTCCGGCGCCGGCGATTACAGCCGCTACTACCACAATTATTTCAAGAGTGTTCAGGCGCTGGCGGACTACGCCGCGGCCGAAGGTCCGCGGATTCTGCGGCAGACGCAGGAATGGCAGACGCCGGTTCTGGAAAGCAATCTGCCGGACTGGCTGAAATTCAAGCTCATCAACTGCGGATACACGCTTTATTGCAGCACCATGCTGAATAAGGGCGGCGACTTTACAGTCATGGAAGGCGGCATGGGCGGGCTAGCCGGGACGATGGATCAGCGGCTTTCCGCGCATCCGGTATATCAGAAATTTTTCACACAGCTTGACCGTTCGGAGATGCAGCTGTTCGCCGGTTCGCAGGGACCGAAAGGCGACATCATGCACTTCGCCGGTCACTATTATGTCGGCATGGCGTCGGCAAAAGGCGGCCCTTCGCCGACGGCCAACAGTTCAATGACCGATAACACCTGCGCGTGGGTCATACAGCTGGCAAAAGATTATCAGCAGAGCGGTGATCTGGATTATCTCAAGCGGAATGCAGATCAGCTGCGCAAGGCGATGGCGTATTTGAAAACCAGACTGGTCGGACAGACCGGTATTCTGGGCGGAGCAAATACATACGATGACCGTCCGCATCCGGCGGCTTTCAATTATCTCGGCAGTGTGTACCTGACGACGCTGCAGGCCGGCGAAATCGCCGCCGGTGCGCTGGGCGATAAGGCGCTGGCGGACGACTGCCGGAAGCAGTATTCCGTTTCACAGGCCGGGTTCATCAAACATCTGTGGAACGGGCGGTTCTTTTCCTACGGCTGCGACGCCGATGGCTCCAACCGCCGCGATAACGAGATGTTCACCGGGCAGCTGGCCGGGCAGTTCCTCAGCCGCTATTGCGGATGGGGCGATACGGTTCCGCTGGATATGACGCAGGCGGCGCTGATTTCCATGTTCAAAACATCTGTTTCATTT
>JBGAJP010000003.1:0-11550 GCA_044224855.1 Pontiellaceae bacterium | reverse complement strand
ACGCTCCGAAAGTGTTCGACCTGCAGATGATGTCCAGTCTGGATATGCCCGGCTCGCAGTGCTGGCCGTTTTATCTGGAGAGCTATACCGCCATGCTGGCCGTTCAGGCCGGATATGTCGCCGACGGTCTGGATATGATGCGCCATATTCAGCTGGTGCATCTCCGTAACGGCTGGACGTGGAGTCAGAATCTGTGGAACCCCGGCGAGCTGACCTACATGACCGCGCCGGTCACCTGGTTCATCACCGACGTACTCAGCGGAGCGGCGCTGGATATTCCTTCCGGTACACTGACGCTCGGGCCGGTTGTTCTGCCGGGAGAGGATAACCTGAACGTTCCGCTGTATTTTCCGAAGTTCTGGGCACAGCTGGATTATCAGCCTGCGGCCGGCAAAGCATCGCTGAAAATCATTAAAACATTCGGCGAAGAGAATATCGTTATTCGCAGTCTGAAAGGATTGCCGGCGGGAGTTGCCGCTTCACCGGACCGCCGGCAGGATATTCCGCCGTTTGCGGTCAAACGGGGCGCGGTGCTGGACTTGAGCCCGTATCTCAAAGTGATTTCCGGCAGTATTTCGCAGCGGCCGGTTCTCCCGCGGGCGGGACAGGTTCCGTTCAAATATGTGGAAATATCGCCATGAGTTATCTGCTGGGAATTGATGTCGGCAGTTCGTCGGTGAAAGCGTCGCTGCTGGACGCGCAGACAGGACGCTGCGCCGGAAGTGCGTTCTATCCGAAGACGGAACAGAAAATTAATTCTCCGCAGCCGGGTTTTGCCGAGCAGGATCCGCAGTGCTGGTACGATTGCGCGAAAGATGCCGTGCGCGATGCGATGCGCGAATCGGGCGCGCAGCCCGAAGACGTGAAAGCTGTCGGCATCGCCTATCAGATGCACGGACTGGTCTGTGTGGATAAGAGACAGAATGTGTTGCGTCCGGCAATTATCTGGTGCGACAGCCGCGCCGTGCCGTACGGTCAGTCCGCCTTCGAAGCCATCGGCGCAGAAAAGTGTTTGAGTCATCTGATGAACTCGCCCGGAAACTTTACGGCAGCCAAACTGGCCTGGGTAAAAGAAAACGAACCGGCGCTCTACGCGAAGATCGATAAAATCATGCTGCCGGGCGACTGGCTAGCGATGAAGCTGACCGGCGAAGTCCGCACAACGGTGTCCGGCCTTTCCGAAGGGATGTTCTGGGATTTCAAAAATGAAGAACCGGCCGGGTTTCTGCTCGACCGGTTCGGGTTTGATGCCGGTCTTCTTCCGGAGACCGTTCCAACATTCGGTCTTCAGGGCGGACTGACAGAGACGTCCGCGGCGGACTTCGGGCTGAAGGCCGGAACTCCGGTTTCTTATCGCGCCGGCGACCAGCCGAATAACGCGCTTTCGCTCAATGTACTGAATCCCGGCGAAATTGCTGCGACGGCCGGAACCTCTGGTGTGGTTTACGGAGTGACCGATAAAAAGCAGTTTGATCCGCAGTCGCGTGTTAACACGTTTGCGCATGTCAACCATACGGCGGGACATCCGCGGCTCGGCGTACTTCTGTGCATCAACGGGTCGGGTATTCTTAAGGCGTGGGTCAAGCGGACACTGGGCAACATCTCGTACGATGAGATGAATGCGCTGGCCGAAACGGTTCCCGCCGGCAGCGACGGCGTAACGATTCTTCCGTTCGGCAATGGAGCGGAACGGATGCTCGGCGGCCGCAACCCCGGCGCGCAGATTGCCGGACTTGATTTCAACCGCCATTCACGGGCGCATCTCTGCCGTGCTGTGCAGGAAGGCGTTGTTTTCTCCTTTATGTACGGTATGGAAGTGATGAAAGGGACCGGTATCGGAATCAGAACGATCCGTGCTGGATTGGCCAATATGTTTATGAGCGACGTCTTCTGCCGCACGCTGGCCGGCGTCAGCGGCGCGAAGATTGAGCTGTATGAAACGGATGGCGCCCTCGGCGCGGCGCGCGGTGCGGGGATCGGTTTCGGCATCTACCGTTCGTTCGAAGAGGCATTTAAAGCGCTGGAAAAGCGGAAAGAGATTTTTTCAGAGGGCGATTACGCAGCAGCGTATGCCGCGTGGAAGAAGCATCTGGCTCAGGTGACCGGTTAAACAAGGAGAAGAGAATGGCTGAAATTAAACATAAGACGGGATTCGTTATTCTGATTACTCTGGTGGCGACGATCGGCGGGTTTCTGTTCGGATTCGATTCGGGCGTGATTAACGGCACAGTGGACGGCCTTCGCACAACCTTTCACTCCGACAGCGTCACCACAGGGTTCAACGTGGCTTCGATGCTGCTGGGTTGTGCGGCGGGCGCATTTGCAGCCGGACGGCTGGCCGACCGGTTCGGGCGGCGGAATATTCTGATCGTGTCATCCGTTTTTTTCACCGTCAGCGCCTGGGGATCGGGAATCGCCAACGGTTCGCTGGAGTTTGTGCTCTATCGTGTGCTGGGCGGTTTGGCCGTGGGTGCGGCGTCCGTTCTTTCGCCGGCGTATATCAGCGAAGTGTCTCCGGCTAAATTCCGCGGGATGCTTTCAGCGATTCAGCAGATCGCAATCATCAGCGGCCTGTTTTGTTCTTTTCTCAGCAACTATTTTATCGCCCGGATATCCGGCAGTTCGCTGAATATGTTCGCCTGGGGGTTTGAGGCGTGGCGCTGGATGTTCTGGATTGAGCTGTTTCCGGCAGTGACCTTTTTCTTTGCGCTGCTCTGTATTCCTGAAAGTCCGCGGTTCCTCGTAGCGGCTGGTAAAAAAGAGTGGGCGCTTAAAGTGCTGGGGCAGTTAATGGGCGATTCCGCACAGGCCAAGTACGACGAAATTCAGGGAACGCTGGCCTCCGACCATCACCGTCCGCGCTTTCAGGACATTCTGGGCCGTTTTGGATTCCGTCCGATTGTCTGGGTGGGAATTGTGCTGGCGGCGTTACAGCAGTTTGTCGGGATTAACGTGGTATTTTATTACGGAGCGGTGCTGTGGCAGTCCGCCGGGTTTACGGAGAGTCATGCGCTGATGATCAATGTTATCAGCGGTGCGGTCAGCATCGGCGCCTGCATTGTGGCGATTTATGTAATCGACCGGATCGGCCGCAAGCCGATGCTGATTATCGGATCTGTCGGAATGTTCATCACGCTCGGACTGATGGCGGCGATATTCAGCAGCGCGGTTGTCGGCGAAGGCGGCAGGCTGTCGCTCAGCGGAAACAACGGGCTGACTGCCCTGCTCGCGGCTAATCTGTACGTCGTCTTTTTCAACTTCTCCTGGGGGCCGGTGGTCTGGGTGATGCTCGGCGAAATGTTCCCGAACCAGATTCGCGGCTCGGCGCTGGCCGTCAGCGGAATCTCGATGTGGGTTTCGAACTTCATTATCACAATGACCTTCCCGATGATGCTGAGCGGCATGGGGCTGGGCGGAGCTTATTCGGTTTACGCGGCTTGTGCGCTGATTTCGCTGTTTGTGGTTTTGAAATGTGTGCGCGAGACCAAAGGCATCGAGCTGGAAGATATGCAGGGCTGAGCAGAATTTTTAAGGAGAACGGGCATGAAAGCAGTAACCGGATCAAAAGAATATTTTCCAGGCATTGGACAAATCAAATTTGAAGGGCGCGAAAGCGACAACCCGCTGGCGTTTAAATGGTACGACGAAAACGCGGTGGTGGCCGGCAGGACGATGAAGGATCATCTGCGCTTCGCCGTCTGCTACTGGCACACCTTCTGCGGAACCGGCGGCGACCCGTTCGGTCCCGGCACCAAAGCGTTTCCGTGGCTGACAGGCAAAACTGCCGACGCCCGCGCAAAAAACAAAATGGATGCCGCATTCGAGTTCATCACTAAACTGGGCGCACCGTATTACTGTTTTCATGACTTCGACCTTGTTGAAGAAGGCGGCTCATTTGCTGAATCCGCTCGGCGGCTGGAAGAGATCGTTGAGTACGCCCAAAAGAAGCAGAAAGCTTCAGGCGTTAAACTACTGTGGGGAACAGCCAATCTGTTCAGCAATCCGCGCTACATGAACGGCGCCGGCACAAACCCGGACTTCGAAACCGTGGCTTACGCCGGTGCGCAACTGAAGAACGCGCTGGATGCCACCATCGCTCTCGGCGGTGAAAACTATGTTTTCTGGGGCGGGCGCGAAGGCTACATGAGCCTGCTCAACACGAACATGAAACGTGAGCTGGCCAACTTCGGACGGTTCCTGACCATGGCGCGCGACTATGCCCGCGCGCAGGGATTCAAAGGCAGTTTTTTCATCGAGCCCAAACCGATGGAACCGAGCAAACATCAGTACGACTTTGATGCCGCGACTGTAATCGGCTTCCTGAAGGAACACGGCCTCGAAAAAGATTTTAAACTCAATATCGAAGTCAACCATGCCACGCTGGCGCAGCACACCTTCCAGCATGAGCTGCAGGTCGCCGCCGACGCCGGGATGCTCGGCAGTATCGATGCCAACCGCGGCGACGCGCAGAACGGCTGGGATACCGACCAGTTCCCGATCAATATCCAGGAGACGGTCAAAGCCATGCTCGTCATCCTCGAAGCGGGCGGACTTCAGGGCGGCGGAACCAATTTTGATGCTAAGACACGGCGGAACTCCACCGACCTTGAAGATATTTTCATCGCGCATATTGCCGGAATGGACACCTTCGCCCGTGCGCTGTTGATTGCTGACAGGATTCTGACGCAGTCGCCCTATAAGAAATGGCGCGCCGAACGGTACGCTTCCTTTAATAGCGGCAAAGGCGCCGACTTCGCCGCCGGAAAGCTGACCCTCAAACAGCTCGCTGCTATCGGGGCGAAACTCGGCGAGCCGAAACAGATCAGCGGCAAGCAGGAACTCTATGAGTCGCTGATCAGCAACTGTATCTGAGAAGTTCTGCCCTGGCACTTCACCGGCAACGGGGGCGGATCCCAGACCGGACACCGGAAACTCTGGCTTTTCCGGCGCGCATCCGTTACAACCCGCCACGATATGAAAAAGCGCGCGGCAGTTGGAATGAGCGGCGGCACGGACAGTTCCGTGGCGGCGGCTCTGCTTGTCGAACAGGGCTGGGAAGTCATCGGCCTGACCGCCCATATGTGGAAAGACGGGTCGCGCTGCTGTTCGCTCGAAGACGTTACCCGCGCGCAGAAAGTCTGCGCGGCGCTCGGTATCCGGCACTATGTTGTCAACGCGCAGGACCGCTTCGAAGAAAAAGTCGTTGCACCGTTCGTCAGCGAATACGCCACGGGCCGCACACCGTCGCCGTGCATCGCCTGCAATCAGTACATTAAATTCGGCTTTCTGCTCGACCGCGCGGTGCAGCTCGACTGCGACGTGCTGGCAACCGGCCACTACGCCCGCCTCGAAAAACGCGGTGGAACATTTCACCTGCTGCGCGCCGTGGACCGCACCAAAGACCAATCTTACTTCCTGCACCGTCTCTCTCAGAAACAGCTCGCGCATATCGTCTTTCCGCTCGGCGGCTGGACGAAAGAAGAAGTGAAGAAATGGTCGGCCGATCACAACCTGCCGATTGTTCCGCGCGGCGAAAGCCAGGATCTCTGCTTTGTCGAAGCCGGGAAATATCCGGAGTTCGTCGAAGCGCGCGCTCCGGAAGTGAAGAAGAAAGGCCGCGTACTTGACGATGAGGGTAAGGCGTTAGCCGAACACGACGGTATTCACCGCTTTACCGTCGGACAGCGCGGCGGAACCGGCGTTGCCACCGGTGAACGCGTTTACGTCAGCCGCATCGACGCCGACAAAAACGAAATCACCCTTTCACCGCGCGACGGCGTCATGCAGTCCGAATGTCTTGTGCAGGACGCGCACTGGATTTCAGGATCAGCGCCGGATACTGGCAAGCCGTATATCGTCCAGCCGCGCTACGGTCATCGTGGCGCGGACGCCGCACTCGAAAAAATCAGCGACACCGAATTCAGGGTTCGTTTCGCCGAGCCGCAGTTCGCGCTCACTCCCGGACAGGCCGCAGTGGTCTATGATGGCGACGAAGTTCTCGGCGGCGGGTGGATTAAGCGCTTGTCCGCGATTCGGCACCGATCGGATTTCCCCCGGAGTTCAGGACCGCCGAGCTGACGGCAATACGTGCTTCCCGTTCGCGTCCCTTCGTGTTCATTTGCGGTTAACGGCTCTTTTTTCCGTGTAATCTGCGCATTCTGCGGGTAACTTGTTCCCCTTTTCAGGAGATACTATGATCAATGCAGTTTTGAAGAAAATTTTCGGGTCGAAGAACGAGCGCGACATCAAGCGGATGCTTCCGCTGGTGGCACAGATCAATCAGCGCGAGGAAGAGTATCAGAAGCTTTCCGACGACCAGCTGAAAGCGAAGACTTCCGAGTTCAAAGAACGCCTGGCGAAAGGCGAAACGCTGGATGCCCTTCTCCCTGAAGCTTTTGCGACGGTAAAGAACGCCTGCCGCCGTCTGTGCGGAACCACCGCCCACGTTTCCGGCCACGATCTGGAATGGGATATGGTGCCGTTCGACGTACAGTTGATCGGCGGGATCACGCTTCATCAGGGAAAAATCGCCGAAATGGCGACCGGTGAAGGTAAAACGCTGGTGGCGACGATGCCGGTTTATCTCAATGCGCTGGCGGGCCGCGGAGTTCATGTGGTGACGACGAACGACTTCCTTGCCGAGCGCGATTCGACCTGGATGGGAACAGTTTACAAATATCTCGGCCTGACGGTCGGCTGTCTGAAGGGCCAGATGCCGCCGAATGAGCGCCGCGCGCAGTACGACTGCGACATCACCTACGGCACCAACAGCGAGTTCGGCTTCGACTATCTGCGCGACAATATGGCGATGCGCCCCGAAGATATGGTGCAGCAGCGCGGTCACGCTTATGCGATCATCGACGAAATCGACTCGATCCTGATCGACGAAGCCCGCACGCCGTTGATTATTTCCGGCCCGGCCCCCTACTCAGCCGACGAGCAGTACCGCTCGCTGAACGGCACGGTGTACAGGCTGGTCCGCCGCCAGCAGGATCTCTGTTCGAAGCTGATTGATGAGGCGAAGAGCCTGCTCGAAAAAGGCGATACCGATGCCGCCCAGCGCAAGCTCTATCAGGTCAATCAGGGTATGCCGAAGAACAAACAGCTTTCGAAGCTGATCGAGGAGCCCGCCAACCGCCGCCTGCTGGAGCAGGTGAATAACATGATGATTACCGACTCTTATAAGGAAGAGGCGCGCGAACTCCGCGAGGAGCTTTTCTTCACCGTGGACGAAAAAGGCCACGACGCCGGCTTGACCGACAAGGGTTGCGAAACGCTCAGCCCGGAAGATCCGGAAAGCTTCCTGATGCCCGATCTGGCGACAGCACTTTCGGAACTTGAAGGCCGCGTCGGTCTGGCGCCGCAGGAAAAACTGGTGATGCGCCAGAAGCTGCAGGATGAGTTTACCAACCGCAGCGAACGCATCCATGCGGTCAACCAGCTGATCCGCGCCCACTGTATCTACGAAAAGGATGTCGAATACGTGGTGCAGGAAAACCAGGTGATCATTGTCGATACCTTCACGGGCCGCCTGATGTCGGGCCGCCGCTGGAGCGACGGTCTGCACCAGGCCGTCGAAGCCAAGGAAGGCGTGAAGATCGAGCGCGAAACGCAGACGCTGGCGACGATTACAATTCAGAACTATTTCCGCATGTACAAGAAGCTCTCCGGTATGACCGGTACCGCCGAAACCGAAGCGGGCGAGTTTCATGAAATCTACAAACTCGACGTGGTGGTTATTCCCACAAACCGCCCGATCCGCCGCGTGGACATCAATGACCAGATTTACAAAACCAAACGCGAGAAGTACCACGCCGTTATCGAGCAGATCAAAGACTGCCATAACAAGAAACAGCCGGTGCTGGTCGGTACCGCCACGGTCGAAACGTCGGAAGTGATCAGCCGGATGCTCGACCGTCAGGGCATTCCGCATAACGTGCTCAACGCCAAGAACCACGCGCGCGAAGCCGAGATTGTTTCGCTGGCCGGTCAGCCGGGCGCAATCACCATCGCCACCAACATGGCGGGCCGCGGTACCGACATTAAGCTCGGCAAAGACGTCGTCTGGCTGAACCGCGACCAGATCCGCTCGCAGATTTCGCTGAACGATAAACCGGAAGGCGAAACGCTGACGCTGAAAAAACTGCTGACCGAGAAACCGTGCGGCCTTTACGTCATCGGTTCCGAACGCCACGAATCACGCCGCATCGACCGCCAGCTCCGCGGACGCTGCGCGCGCCAGGGCGACCCCGGCCTTTCCCGTTTCTATGTTTCGCTCGAAGACGACCTGATGCGACTGTTCGGCTCCGACCGCATCGCGGGCATCATGGAAAAGCTCGGCATCGAAGAAGGTGAAGTACTCGAACATCCGTGGCTGAATAAATCCATCGAGAAGGCGCAGGAACGGGTCGAGCAGATGAACTTCGGCATCCGTAAAAATACGTTGAAGTACGACGACGTGATGAACCAGCAGCGCACCGTGATTTACGGCTTCCGCCAGACGGTTCTGCGCAGCGAAGATCCGCGCGAGCTGCTCTACAATGTCATCAGCGACATCATCGACGAAAACGCCGGCGCACCCGCCGAAGAGTTCGTCGCCTGGGCCAATACGACGTTCCCGATCGGACTGCGTATCGAAGACCTGCCCGCAGACGCCGATGCAGAAGCCAAAACGGAGCTGGTGCTCGCGAAAGTCAAAGAGGCTTACGAACTGAAAGTAACGCATGAAGACCCGGCGCGCGTCAAAGGTCTCGAACAGATGATCATTCTGCAGTCGGTGGATGAACACTGGCAGGAATACCTGCGCAATATGGACAGCCTGCGCGAAGGGATCGGACTGCGCGCCTACGGCCAGCGCGATCCGCTCGTCGAGTACAAACGCGAAGCCTTCAACCTGTTCGGCGACCTGATGGACCGCATCAAAAACGAAATCGCGCAGAACATTTTCCGCACCGGCTCCTCCATGGAGGCGCTGCAGAATTTCTGGCAGTCGCTGAATAAAATGATGATGAACAGCCGGGCACAGCAGGCTCAGCAGCCTTCGGCAATGGCTGCGGCCAGACAGCAGCAGCTCGGCCACGGCGCTCCGCCCGTCGCGGAAGCCGCACCGCAACCGATCCGCCATGCAGGGCCGGAAACCGGACGTAATGACCCCTGCCCGTGCGGAAGCGGTAAAAAATTCAAGAAGTGCTGCGGAGCCTGAGCACGGCGTACCGCGATCGTTGTATGATCAATATTCACCTGAGTATTGAGAATTGATTATTGAGCATTGATCATTAATCATTCCTTCATGATTGCTGACTGGCTTGTCGGGTTGCATCCGGTTGTTCAGGCTCTGCTCGCTACACTTTTTACGTGGGGCGTAACCGCGCTCGGCGCAGCGCTGGTCTTCTTCTGTAAAACCATCAGCCGCAGGGTGCTGGACGCCATGCTCGGTTTTGCGGCGGGCGTGATGATTGCTGCCAGTTTCTGGTCACTGCTGGCTCCGGCCATTGAAATGGCCGCCGAAAACGGCCCCACACCTTCCTGGGTTCCGGCCGCATCCGGATTTCTGCTCGGCGGACTTTTTCTGCGCGGTCTGGATCTGGTGCTGCCGCACCTTCATCTCGACCAGCCGATTGAGAACGCGGAAGGCATTCATACGTCATGGCGGCGCAGCGTTCTGCTGGTATTGGCAATCACTCTGCATAACATTCCGGAAGGGCTGGCGGTCGGTGTCGCCTTCGGCGCAGTGGCTTATAATCTGCCGTCCGCCAGTCTCGCGGGCGCGATCGCGCTGGCAATCGGTATCGGCATTCAAAATTTTCCGGAAGGCGCCGCGGTTTCTGTGCCGCTGCGCCGCGAAGGGATGTCGCGCCGCAAGTGTTTCTGGTTCGGCCAGCTGTCCGGCGCAGTGGAACCCATCGCCGGCGTAATTGGCGCAGCGGCGGTTCTGCTGATGCGTCCGCTGCTTCCCTACGCGCTTTCGTTCGCTGCCGGCGCGATGATCTTCGTGGTCGTCGAAGAACTGATTCCGGAATCGCAGGCTGCAAAGAACAACGATATCTCCACCATGGGCGTAATGCTCGGTTTCGCGGTGATGATGATGCTCGACGTCGCGCTGGGATAAATCTACTACGGCTGTGTTTCGCCGGAAGCCGATTGGAGTCCGGCGGCTACTTCCGGAATGATGCCTTTCCGGACGTAGATGGGGCGAAGCAGTTTGCCCAGGCTTTTCAGCTTGGTGGCGAATACCGCCGCGCCGGCAATGCAGCAGAGGCCGCCGGAAATAACGGTCAGCGGAGCCCCGATCCAATGAACCAGCGACCCGGCGAGCAGGCTGCCGAGCGGAACGGTGCCCATGAATGACATGGAATAAAAACTCATCAGGCGGCCCCGCTTGTCGTCGTCCACGATCGTCTGGAGAATGGTATTGGTTGCGGCCATCAGCACAAGAAAACCGAATCCGATCACCGGCATCATCAACAGCGTCAGCCAGAGCGAGACGGACAGTCCCATGCCGATCAGACCGAGACCGAAAACGGCCGGCGCCCACGCAATCCATACGCTCAGCCCGCGAACGCTGCGGCGCATGGCAAGAAGTACGGCTCCGGTTAAAGCCCCGAGACCTGTGGCGGAGGCCAGCAGTCCCTGTGTACGCGGTCCTCCGTGCAGAATCTGCTGCGCAAAGACCGGCAGCAGCTGGGCATACGATGCGCCGGCCAAGCTGACCAGCGCCAGCAGCAGCAGCAGCGCGCGGATCGGCGGAAATCCGAAGGCGTAAAGGAACCCTTCTTTCAGATGACTGGAAACCGCCCGGCCGGATGCGGCGCGACTGTGCGGCGGCAGACGCATCATCAGAAGCCCCGCAATCACGGCAATATAACTGAGTCCGTTGATTAAAAAGCAGAACCCTTCGCCGACCGCCGCAATGATAACACCGGCAATTGCCGGGCCCAGCAGACGGGCGCCGTTCACCATGGATGAATTCAGCGCGATCGCGCTGGTCAGATCTTCGCGCCGGTCAATCATCTGGATCATGAACGACTGCCGGGCGGGCATATCCAAAGCGTCAACGAAACCGAGAATCAGCGACAGCAGGATGATCTGCCAGATTTCAATGTGCCCGGAAAACATCAGCCCGGCCAGTACCAGTGCCTGGGTCATTGAAAGAATCTGCGTGATGATCACCAGCCGGTGGCGGTTCCAGCGGTCCACCAGTACGCCGGCCAGCGGCGCCATGACAAACGCGGGAATGCGGGCGGAGAAGCCGGCCAGCCCCAGTAGAAATGCATTATGTTCCAGTCTCCAGACCAGCCACGCCACCGCCGTCATCTGCATCCAGGTCCCAAGCAGAGAGATCATCTGGCCTGAGAAAAAAAGCCGGAAGTTGCGATGCTGAAGTGCGCGGAACATCAGCTGCCCGCGCGACATGTCATCAGGATGGATTTGTTTTTTCGTCATACTCCGCCGGATCCGTTAGAGAGAAAGCAGTTCCTGAACATCGTTCCAGGTGAGCGCCTGCATGAACTCGCCTTCTTTTTCGAGGGTAGCGGAAATGACTCCCTGTTT
>JBGAJP010000051.1:0-15355 GCA_044224855.1 Pontiellaceae bacterium | reverse complement strand
AAATAGGGTTATTAAATTATATATATAATGATATTGCTGATGCCCGGTTAATTTCCGTTAAATGCCGCTGTTTTCAGAAGTAAATGGAGCTTTTTATATGCCGATCTTGTCTGGAGCCATATTAAAAAGAATAAGCAAAAGCTACCGCAACTCGTATGCACTGGACATTGCTGAAGTGCTGCCGTCCGGTCTGTGTGCGGGCTGTAAAGATAAGATATCCAATCTGCCGGCGCTGGTGAATGCGCGGGCTGACGGACTGGCCGAAGCGGTGCGCTGGGGCGAACCCTACATTTTTTTTCTAATTCCGAATGTCATCAGTTGGATTATCCCGATCGTCAAAGAGACTGAAGTTATCGGCGGACTGCTGGGCGGAACGATCATGGCGGACAATGACCCGCACGATCAGCTGGAAACAATCAACCATCTGACAACCTCCGGCTGTCCGCGTAAAATAGCTGAGCAGTACGTTAAAAATCTTCCGGTCTGGAACGACCAGGAGCGGCCTCAAAAAGCGGCTGAGTTTCTTTTTGCGCTGACCTGCTGCGAACTCAACTGGGATATGATGACGCTCAGTGAAAACCGCAAGAAAGCGTTGCGGCAGCGGCAGATCGCGGAAGAAATTCACCGGCGCAAACAGGGATCGACCAACCGTACGTTAATCGACGAAGAACGCACCCTGCTGTCTCTGATGAAAGCAGGCGACCAGAAAGGAGCGCGCAGGGAACTCAATAAAACTCTCGGCGCCCTTTTCTCTCACACCGCCGACATTCGCCTCATCAAAGCGCATGTTGTCGAAATGATGGGCTACCTTGTGCGCAGCGCGCTGGAGGAAAGTCCGCACATGAGTTCGCTCATCGAGAAAAATCATGCGTGGATGACGAAGATTATTGATGCCGGCGATTTTGAAATGCTGTCCGATACGGTTGCCGAGGCTCTGGACGATTTCATGCGCAACATTTATCTGCAGGGGCACAGCCGCACCAACGAAACAGTCGCAAAAATTCTGAATTACCTCGGCGATAATTTTCACGAGAACATCACGCTTGAAGCGCTTTCAAAGGAAATCGGCCTCAGCACCTTCCGCATTGCCCATCTAGTCAAAGAAGTAACCGGAAAAACCGTTCTGCAGCATGTTCATCAGCTCCGCGTACAGGAAGCTCAGCGCCTGCTGGAGCAGAGCGACATGAACTGCACCGACATCGCCTACGAAACAGGATTCGGCGACCAGAGCTACTTCATTAAACAGTTCCGCAAATGGATGGGCATCACCCCGGCACGCTACCGCCGCCTTTATCATTCCGGAAAGTCGGGACAGGAAATTGCATAAACCAAACGGCTTGACCTGCGCAGTCCGTTCCCCTACTTTGCCGCACTGATGCAGAAAGCGCAGGGAAAGTGCTGTGGGAATCAGCCGCTGTCGCGCAACCGTTAAAGCCGGAACACCGCCTTCTGCCGGAACCTAAACCCGCCTCCGCGAAAGGGGCAGAAAGGCAGAATGAAGAAATGGATCCTCGGAGCCGCGCTGAGCGGCTCTCTGTTCACCGGCGCCAATGCCGAAACCACCAACACCGTCACAGAAGCCGAACGTATTGTTGTCACCGCAACACGCAGCGTCAGCGATGTGCGTGACGTTCCGGGAAACCCGTCCGTTATCACAGCGCAGGATATTGCGGACGGACACTACACTTCCGTTCCGGACGCATTGCAGAAAAAGTCCGGACTCTTCTTCCGCAACATCGCCGACAACCCGTCGCAAGCCTCGGTTGATATTCGCGGCTTCGGCGGTGACAATCCGCACGGCAAAGTACTGGTACTGGTCAACGGCCGCAAACTGAACCGCCCCGACATGGCGGTGATCAACTGGGCGCAGATTCCGATGCAGGCGGTTGAACGGATTGAAGTCGTCCGCGGACCTAACTCGGTGCTGTACGGCGACCATGCAGTCGGAGGTGTCATCAACATCATCACCCGCGAAGGTTCGGAAATTCCTGAAACTGAATTGCAGGCATCAGCCGGAAGCTATGCGGCATACGACCAGAACGCTGTCACTTCCGGAAGTCTGGACGGGCTCGGGTATGTCGCCACGGCCGGGCATCAGTCCGGCGACGGTTACCGGGACCGTTCCGCCTACGACACGTCATCCGGCAGTCTCCGGCTGAGCGGTAACATCAATGAAATGCTCTCCGCCTATGCTGAAGCCTCGGTCGTAAAAGAACGGCATCAGCTGCCCGGTGCACTTTCACTCACAGAAGTTAAGCAGGACCGGCGGCAGGCAATGAATCCGGATGATAACGCCGTCAGTACCTATTACACGTTCAACACCGGTGTCGAAGTCGTGCCGACCGACGAACTGATCTTCAATCTCGATGGCGGCGCTTCCCTGAAAGACCTGCAGGCTGATATGCCTTCATACGGGTCTCCTTGGACTCAGCCCGTATACTACGATTACAAAATCAACAGCTACACCCTTTCGCCGAAAATCACTGTGCTGACGCCGGTCGCCGGCTTCGATAATGAATTTATTCTCGGCAGCGACCTCGCATGGGAAACACTGAATGTCAAAAAGTACACCAACTCGGTTCGCACTTTGCTGGATACCGATACAAAGGTTACCAAGGAAGTAGTCGGCGGTTACATCGCTGACACGCTCAGCTTAACCGACCATCTTCTGCTGAACGCCGGTGCGCGACTTGAAAAAAACAAAGTCGACGTCACGCAGAAAGGCGGCTATTCGCCGTATGACGACGGAATTAGCCAGACCGAAAATGCCTGGCAAACCTCACTGGATTGGCTGCCGACGGAACAGGTTAAACTGTTTGCAGGCGTGGAGCGCACCTACCGTTATCCCTTCGTCGATGAACAGGCCATCTATTCCGGCTGGGGCGACGCCTTCAACAAAGATCTCAAACCGGAAACCGGCATCAACTATGAAACCGGCATTGAAGTTACGCCGATTACAAATACAGTGCTGCAGGCAACCGTCTTTCATACCGATATGAAAGACGAAATCGCCTGGGGTTCCGGCAAAAACGAAAACCTTGATGAAACTACCCACCGAGGTGTCGAACTGCATGCCGGATATAAGAACGAGGCCTTTGCACTGGACGCATACTATACCTGGCTCCAGTCCGAATTCACTGCGGGGTCGAATAACGGAAACGAAATTCCATGGGTGCCGCAGAACAAGCTCGACGTAAACCTTGCGCTCTTTCTGACCGATGCGCTGACATTCAATACACACATGGGTTACGTCGGATCAATGTATCAATCCGGTGACAACGAAAACACCGGTGCGAATAAACAGTCCGAATATGCCGTTTTTGATCTGTTGCTGGAATATATGCTTCCCGTCAGAAAATGTGAAACGACTGTTTTCGCGGGAATCGACAACATCTTCGAAACCGAATACAACCATCTCGTCTCATGGGGCGGATACTATCCCGCCCCTGAACGAACCTATAAAACCGGGTTTAGCGTGAAATTCTAATGGTTAGAAAAAGTACAGTGCTGCTCGCCGCAACCCTGCTCTTTGCAGGGTGCGGTGAGAGAATTGTGCCGAAACATGATGGCCTGAGCATTGTAGCGATGGCGCCGAACACTGCGGAAATTCTCTACGCACTCGGCTTGAGCAACGCGGTGGTCGGCGTCAGCGGCTACACGGTTTACCCGCCGGAAGCGGCGAAGAAACCGTTCGTCGGAGGAACCTACGACCCGAACTATGAAATGATTGTCGCCCTCCAGCCCGATCTGGTTGTCGGACTTGAAACGCAAAAAGATATTCAGGCCCAGCTCAAATCGCTTTGTATTCCGTTTCTGGGTGTCGCGCATGAGCACATCAGCGAAATCATGCAGTCGATTCTCACCATCGGCAAAGCCTGCGGCGCAGAAGCCGAAGCACAGCAGCTTTACCAGTCACTGGAGAAACAGCTTGCCGGTTTTTCTACGGTTCAGACGAATGGCGGGAAACGTGTACTCGTCTGTGTCGGCCACGACGAAAGCCTGAGCCGGATGTATGTGGCCGGTAAAGGTACTTTCTACGACGAGCTGATTGAACGCGCAGGCGGCATCAACGCCTGCGAAGAAACCGCTGCTAAATATCCGGAGATTTCGCCGGAAGGTTTGACGGCGATGCGGCCTGACGTCGTTATCGACATTCTTCCGAACCCCGGAAAGTTTACATCCGGCGACTGGAAACCGTACAGAGCCGTCGTGATCACCAACGATTACGCCTCGATTCCGGGGCCGCGTTTTGTTCTGCTCCTTCAGGATTTCATCAAAGCGACTCATGAGTAATGCCATCCAGATTGAAAACCTCGCGCTGGAACTGAACGGTTCGCCCGTTCTACGCCGCGTCTCGTTTTCGGTCCGCCAGGGCGAATATGTTTCCATTATCGGCCCGAACGGCGCAGGAAAAACAACGCTGTTCCGCTGTCTGCTTGGTATGTACGCCTATCACGGTTCCGCCAAAATCAGCGGAGTTGAATGCCGTGCGAGTGACAGCCGCGCTCTGGCGCGCCAGGTCAGCTATGTTCCGCAGACGCACGATATTGAATTTCCCCTTTCGGTTTACGACTTTGTCATGATGGGCCGCTATCCGTATCTATCGCCTCTTGCTCCCGCGCAGAAACGCGACGAAGAAGCGGTCGAGCGGGCACTGCAAATTACCGGCACGGCACAGTTCAGACGCCGTACACTCCGTACGCTCTCCGGCGGTGAGCGGCAGAAGGTTTATATCGCCGCCGCTCTGGCGCAGAAAACACCAATCATGCTGCTCGACGAACCGGCGACCTTTCTCGACTGGCGGCATCAGTCGGAAGTGATGAAGCTGCTCAAAAAAATAAATGTCGAATGCGGCGTCACGATTCTGGCGGTCAATCACGACCTGAACAGCGCCGCGCACTGGAGCGACCGGATTGTCACATTGAAAGACGGACGGACGTTTTCCATCGGAACTCCGCAGGAACTGATTCAGCCCGCGCCGCTCGAAGCGCTTTTTGAAACCGCCTTTATCCGTAAAGAAACCCTCGCTCCGGCGTCCGAACAATGAAATGGAAATTCGCCATCCTGATTCTGCTGAGCCTCGCGGCGCTCGCCGTGTTTCCGATGATCGGAAGCATCGACGTACTGCACGATCCGATGGGCCGCCGCGAAATTCTGATGAAGCTGCGGATTCCGCGCGTTCTGACGGCATTTCTGGCAGGCATCGCGCTGGCATCCAGCGGAATGATTTTCCAGGCGCTCTTCCGTAATCCGCTGGCGACGCCGGACACGCTCGGCGTTTCCGGCGGCGCAGCGCTCGGCGCAACAATTTGGATGCGTTTCGGCGCGCCGTTGCTTTTGGGCGGCATTGCAGGAGCTTCTATTGCCGGATTTTTCGGTGCGTTGGGCACGGTGCTGCTGGTCTATGGTTTGGCGCGGGCCAAAAGCGGATTTTCATCAGCGACACTTTTGCTGGCCGGTGTGGCGGTGAATCTGTTTTTCTCCAGCCTGATTCTGCTGATGCAGTATTTCAGCGATCCCGGCGAAACTTTCCGCATGATCCGCTGGCTGATGGGCGGCTTTTCGGTGGTAGGTTTTACCACGCCGATCAATCTGGCGGTCTTTACGCTGATCGGCCTCATCATCGCCGCCCTGCTGACGCGCGAAATGAATCTGCTGTTGACCGGCGAAGAGCTGGCCGGAGCGCGCGGCGTAAATGTTGACCGCACCAAAAAACTTTTGTTCTTTTCCGCATCGCTGATGACCGGTGCAGCGGTCGCTTTCTGCGGACCAATCGCCTTTGTTGGACTGATGGTTCCGCATATCTGCCGGCAGATGATCGGCTCCGACCACCGGAAACTTTTCCCGGCAGTCATTCTGCTGGGCGGCGCGTTTCTGGTCATTTGCGACGGCCTTGCGCGCACCCTGCTCGCTCCGGTCGAAATGCCGGCCGGATTAATCACCGCTCTGCTCGGCGGCCCGTTCTTCCTTTGGCTGCTTCTGCGCCGATCCTAATGGATCAGCGGTCATTTTCTTCAATTTCCTAAAATCAAAGATTGATGTCGTTATATATATTCATATATAAACATAAAAATACGGCGTAAACGGAACCCCCCTAATGAAAATGAATACAACCATACTGCGTGCGGCGGCAATCATCGGGCTGGCAACGGGTCTATGTCATTATTCCATCGCAGCGGATAAAACCACTCCTGCACCCGTCGCCGTGGAATCTCTGCAAGTTGAGCATGCTGACAATCCTCTTGGGATTGACAGTAAACAGCCTCGCCTTTCGTGGATTCTGAAATCGGACATGCGCGGACAAACACAGTCCGCCTATCAGATTCTGGTCGCGTCATCACAGCAGAAGCTGGAATCCGGCAAAGCCGACCTGTGGGACAGCGGGAAAGTCAGTTCTGATCAGTCGGTTTATGTTTCTTACCGCGGCAAAACTTTGCCATCTCATCAGGAGTGCTGGTGGAAGGTCAAAGTCTGGGATCGCACCGGCAAGGCGTCTGCATGGAGCGCTCCCGGCAAATGGACAATGGGGATTCTTACTCCTGAAGAATGGCGCGGAAAATGGATTGGATATAATCCGAAGTTCGAACGCCGCCTGCCCAAAACCGGTGTACTGAGTAAAATGAACTGGGATAACACAAGCTGGATTTGGACCGGCGAGGGCGATGCAACTAAGGACTCTCCGGCAGGCCGCCGTTATTTTAAATTTAACTTTGATCTGCTTAAAGATAAGCCGGTCCTGAAAGCTTACATGCGGATCACGGCCGACGATCAGTACCGCATCTTTTTTGCGGGCTCGGGTGTCGAGCGTACCAACGGCGATGATTGGAAGAAGCCCGTCGAAGTCGAGTTGATGCCTGCGGATCTGCGCGATGGAAAAGTGAACGCGGCAATCGAGGTGTTCAATACCAAACCGGGCCCTGCCGGGCTGGCCTGCAAGATTGCCGTGGAATATACGGATGGTACGGTTCAGGTCGTTTCTGCCGGTGAAACAAACGCTACATGGACGACGGCAGTAACTGGGGAGCAGCGCAGGGACTGGATGAGTGCGGTGCCGAAAGAATTGAAAATGAGTCCGGTCAAAGTCATGGGGCCGGTAGGTATCGCACCGTGGGGCAAGCCGGAATACGGGTTTCTGCCGGGCTTCGAGCAGACCGCGCCGAATCCTCTGCTAAGAAAAACGTTCACCATCAAAAAGCCCGTCAAACGCGCTACGCTTTATTCGTGCGGCCTTGGATGCAGTGAAATTTTCCTGAATGGAAAACGTGCGGGCGACGAGGTGCTCAATCCCGCCTACACGCAGTATCATCAAACGGTTTTGTACACTACACACGACCTGACCGGTCAGCTCAAAGAAGGCGAAAACACCTTGGGCGCGATTCTGGGAAACGGCTGGTACAATATGACGACCCGCACGACCTGGCTGTGCGAGAAAGCGCCGTGGCGCGACCGCCCGAAACTGCTGGCGACGCTGCGTGTGGAATATGCCGACGGAACCATCGAAGAGATCGTGACCGACGAATCGTGGAAGGCATCCACCGGCCCGATTCTGGCGGACAGCATTCACAACGGTGAATTTTACGATGCCCGCGAAGAGAAAACAGGCTGGAACGAAACCTCATACAAAGACAAGAAATGGGCCCCGGCGGAAATCATGGCCGCGCCCAAGGGCGAGTTGTGCGCCCAGATGATTGCGCCGATGAGAATCCACGAAACGCTCAAGGCCGTGCGTATTCTTGAACCCCGTCCAGGCGTCTATGTTTTTGATGTCGGTAAAAATATTGTCGGTCACGCCAGACTGCGCGTACAGGGCCCGGCGGGTCAGGAAGTGCGTCTTATCTACGGCGAAAAACTCATGGATGACAATACTGTTGACCGTCATCTCAACGGTCTGACGTGGGGTGGTTCCTTTCAGGAGGATGCCTATATTCTCAAAGGCAAAGGACTTGAAGAATGGGAAGCCCGCTTCACCTATCATGGTTTCCGCTATGTGGAAGTGCGCGGCTTTCCCGGCGAGCCGACACTTGATTCGCTCGACGGCCTCTTCGTGTACACCAGCTTTCCGGATGCCGGAGAATTCACCTCATCCAGCAGCTTAATCAACTCGATTCAGGACGCGGCCCGCAGAAGCTATAAAGGAAACTTCCTGGGCTTCCCTGCTGACTGCCCTACCCGCGAGAAAAAAGGCTGGACCGGCGATGCGCATCTGGTCTCAGAGCAGGCCATGTTGAATTTCGACAATACGGCCGGTTACAAAAAGTGGATGCGGGATATCCGGTCTAATCAGGATGCCAATGGAAAGCTGAAACAGGTTGCGCCCACCGGCGGCTGGGGCGTGGATGATCCGGACTGGACGATAGCGATGATTATCATCCCTTGGGACGTCTATCTCTACAGCGGCGACAAGACCATTCTCTCCGATAACTACGAAACTATGAAGCGGTGGGTCGGCGCTCAGGAAAAAGAAAATCCAGACTGTATTCTCAAGTACGGCTGCGGCGACTGGGTGGTTCCGTTCAAGCGAACGTCCCACGCGGTCAGCTCCACATGCTACTTCCACTCCGGAGTCCTGAAGCTGGCGCAGATGGCCGACGTTCTCGGCAAACCGGAAGATGCAAAATACTACCGTGAGCTCGCCGACCAGGTGCGCGCTGCTTTCAACAAAACATTTGTTAAGCCGGATGGCACCATAGATAACCGTGCGTACCCTCCGTACACCAAAGGGCCCGGCGGGCTTGAAGCCGATCCCGTCACACAGACCGCACAGGCACTGGCTCTTTACCACGGCATGATTCCGCCGGAGCAGACGTCCGCCGTCTTCGGCAAACTGGTGGAATTGATTCACAATGCGAATGACATGCAGGATGTCGGGTATCTTGGAGCTAAAGCGCTGTGGCGCGTTCTCTCCGACAACGGCCGGCAGGACCTTGCCTGGAAAATCGCCAGCAATACTTCAATGCCAAGCTACGGCTTCTGGATCAACGAAGGCTTCAACACGTTAAATGAAATGTGGCAGGGAACCAAAAAAGGCGGCGGCGGCGCTTCGAACAATCATCCGGCATTCGGCGATATCAGCGCGTGGTTCTACCAGTATCTGGCCGGGATTAACGCCGATCCGCAGCAGCCCGGCTTCAAGCATATCATCATCCGTCCAATGCCGGTCGCCGCGCTTGGATCTGTGTCCGCCTGGCACAATTCTCCTTACGGCCGCATATCCAGCAGATGGGAAATCAAAGGTTCTGCGAAAGGCACGGTTTTCACTTTGGAAACCGGGATTCCAGTGAACACGACGGCAACCATTCATATTCCCAGTGCAGATGGCGCCGTGACGATGAACGGTAAGCCGCTGGACAAAATTCCAGGACTGAGCGTGGTTTCCAAAGATAAGAACGAAGTTGTGGTGAAGGCCGGTTCCGGCAGTTACCGTTTCGAGACGCTTTGGTCTGAGAATCAAAACTGAACAGGAGTGTTATGAGCATAAGCTTTAAATTTCTGCTATTTTCCGCGCTGCTTGCATGGAGCCTGCCTCAGTCCGGCAGAACAGCGGACAACCCGGCCGGCCCGTATTATGGAACTTTTCGTGAACTTCCTGTGACAGATATCAAACCCGACGGCTGGCTGGCGCAGTTTCTGGAGCGTCAGAGGGACGGTCTTGCGCTGCATCGCGAAGCTTCCGGTTTTCCATTCAATACCTGTCTTTGGAATGGAAAGATTCCACGGGCAAAGTGGCCTCATTATGAACAGACCGGCTACTATCTGGATGGAACATACCGTTGCGGATTATTGTTGGGCTGCCAGCCACTGATTGATCAGGCCCGGCAAAGCATCCGCTATGTGCTGGATAACCCTTCCCCTGTAGGAGTGCTGGGACCGGGCCCCGGCGATTATATCAATGTGGTTAAGGACGATGGAGTAATGGGGCCGAAAACCGTCGGAATCCAATGGCCGTTTTCCGTTTTCGTCCGCACGATGATTGCGGATTACGGCGTGACGCATAACAAGGAAATACTCGACGCCCTGACGAAACACTTCCTTGCACTGCCGGCAAGCTTCGGTCCGGGACCGCGCGATGTTGATGCTGTGGAAAGCATGTGCTGGCTCTATGGACAGACAGGCGATAAACGCATTCTAGATATAGCCGAACGCACTTGGAATAATGCGACCAAAAATCCGAAAAACCAGTGGAACCTCGCCAATCTTATCAAAGAGGCTCCGATGCGCGGACATGGCGTCACGGTTTCCGAAGCAACCAAGCAGCCCGCGCTGCTGTACCTCTACACCGGTAAAAAAGAATATCTCGATGCCGTACTGGGCGGATTCCGCCACCTCCAGCGTACGCATGAACTGGTCGATGGTGTGATTACATCCGACGCCAGCCTCTCCGGGAAAGCCCCGGATCATCAGCACGAAACCTGCGTAATCAGCGATTACACATGGAGCCTCGGTTATGTACTCATGGCAAGCGGTGATGCGCGCTGGGCTGATACCATCGAGCGGGCGATCATGAATGCCGGCTTTGGCGCCGTAGACAAGGAATTTAAATCGCTCCAGTATTACAGCTCACCCAATCAGGTCCTTGCCACACAGAACAGCAATGTACCGACTACCGGCGATCCTAACCGGGATCTTCAGGCCTACCGGCCCGACTGCATGCCGGAATGCTGCACCGGCAACGCACAGCGGATGATTCCGAACTATGCGGTGCGGACATGGATGAGCGACGGCAAAGACGGTCTTGTGGCTGCGCTGTATGCGCCGAGCACGGTGCATACAAAGGTAGGTGCTCAGGGAACGGAAATTACGGTGACCGAAAAAACGGACTATCCTTTCGACGGTGTGATTGAGCTGAAAGTTGCCGCGGATAAACCGGTGAAGTTTCCGCTCTATGTCCGCATACCGGGTTGGGCGGAAGGCGCGAGCGTATCCATTAACGGCAGGCCGGTCGCCGACAAACCGGCCGCCGGAACATTTTTTAAAATCGAGCGTGAATTTGTTTCGGGCGATGTTGTGAAACTGGACTTTCCGATGCTGGTACGGATGGAGAAACCTGTGTCGAACGGCGTTAGTCTGGTGCGCGGTCCGCTGGTCTATGCGCTCAAGATCAAAGAAGCCAAAATAAAGGTGCTCAAAACACTGGCAAAAGATCCGGCGTTCCCCGCCTGGGATGTAACGGCCGCGAGCCCGTGGAACTATGCGCTGGCGCTTAATGGCCCGCAGGATATTGCGCAGGTAAAAGTAGAATCCAAACCGGTTACTAATTTCCCCTGGACACCGGAATCAGTTCCGGTGGTTCTTACGGTTCCCGCCCGGAAGGTTCCGGCATGGGGATTGACGCCCACCGGTAAAAATCCGCCGCTTCCGGCATCGCCCGTTCAGTTGGCGTCTGAAATCGAACAGGTTCAACTGATCCCTGACGGTGCCACCATGCTGCGCGTACTGGTTTTCCCGGACGCCGGCGAGGCTGCCGCCAAGAAGTAATATATGTTTTAAAAGCCAAAGTTCATAAATAGTAAAATCAGGAGTTATGATGAAAAACCGCAGAGATTTTTTAAAGGTCGGCCTTCTGGCAGGCGCCGCCTCGTGTGTATCCGCCTGTACCTCCACCAGCCTGCGCACGCCAAAGGCGGCGGGTGCAGATAAGAAATACACCAGTGAAATTGAGACGGATGTGATCGTTGTTGGCGCGGGCCCTGCCGGGATTCCCGCCGCCATCTCCGCCGCGCGCGGCGGAGCGAAAGTCGTGCTCATTGAAGAAGACGCGCTGATCGGCGGCGCGCCCGTCGATATGTATGTCGGACTGGTCTGCGGCCTCCCCCATGTCGGCATATTCAAGGAAATGCTCAACCGGTTGGGGACGAAATACAGTGTTAAATACAAGCAGCCTGAGAACGGCGGGCTCTGGTTTTTCCCCAGTTCGTATGCGCTTGTGCTGCAGGAGATGGTCGCAGCGGAAAGTAATATTACGCTGATTACCGGGGCGAGCGTCGACGGCGTGATTATGGACACCGCAGGGAACACCCCCAAAATTTCAGGCGTGGAATACGTGACCAGTTATCACCGCCGTGCGGCTGTGCGGGGTAAGTTTGTAATTGATGCCACCGGCACGGGCTTAGTGTGTGAACTGGCAGGCGCAACCTGCATGTACGGACGGGAAGCAAAGTCGGAGTATAATGAAACCTACGCGCTGGATGTCGCCGACAATAAAGTCATGCCCTGCACGATGATGACGTATCTTCAGCGCTTCCGTGAAGATGCAAAACTGACCGGATGGAAAGGCGCCGGCGCGGTGCTGGAATCCGGCACAGGATTTATCAATCCGCAGAAACCGGAAAAGGTGCGCGACGGGGTTTATCAGTATCTGCGCTGGACGGCCACCGGCGTATGTCCGGACACACGCGATCCGGTCGCACTGGCGAAGCTGCAGGGCGAGCTTCTAGTGAAAGACATTATGCCGCAGGTTGACAAGTTCTGGGAGCAGGGTTTTGCCATGCACATCGCGCCGAAAATCGGAGTGCGCGAAGTCCGCCGCGTGATGGGCCGCCGCATTATCATCGGCGACGACATCATGAACAAACCGTTTCCGGATGATGTGATTTCCTGGGGCGAATATGCGATCGACTCCTGGGGCCGTGAGCTGCCGAAGGAACTGAAAGATAAACTGTTCACTTTTGGAATCCCCCTGTCCGCCTGCGTGGTGAAAGGCATCGACAACCTGATGATGGCAGGTAAACACATCAGCGGTACTTCCCTTGCGATGAGTTCGTACCGTGTACAGCCGATCCTTGCGGCAATGGGCGAAGGGGTTGGCGCGGCGGCCGCAATGGCGGTCACGACTCAAACGAAGCCTTTGGAAATTGATCTTAAAAAACTGCAGAGCTTGCTGGCAGGAAAAGGCACGCTTCCTAAACGCTATGCGTAGTCCATTTGCATGACTGCACTGAGATGAAGCATGGGTAGTGAAGCGCTAGAAAACCGGTTGAGAGACGGCTCGTTACCGGACTGGTAAGTATGTTTGAATATCTGAGAATCAGTTAAGGGAGAATATGAAAATGAAGCGAACCATAATAAGTGTCATAGCCGGTCTGGTGCTTGCCGCCGGAACAGCGACCCCCCAATCTCCGGGACGCATCAACACATCCGCCAGGGATATTCCTGTGGCCTATCAAACGGATGTGCTGGTTATCGGCGGAACCGGCGGCGGTGTTGCTGCGGCGGTAGCGGCCGCCCGGCAAGGCGCAAAAGTTCTGCTGATTGCCAACCGCACCTATCTTGGCGATGATATCTGCGGAACGTACCGGCTTTGGCTGGAAGACGGCGAGCAGCCGGCGCTGCCGCTTGCCCGCGAGGTGTACAACAATCCGTCCGCCAAGGAAAACGCCGATGCACGTCATCCGGACACGAATCCACCGGCTAAGCTTCTGGGTGAAATTACCGATCCCAAGGCCGCCGTGCAGTACAACGCCGACGTCACGCTCACGCTGGATCTGGGCAAGCCCAGCCGGGTTTCCGGCATAACGGCCACTGTTTTTTCACTGGCCCGGCAGTACGGCGCAAAAGATATGGAGGTTCTGAGCAGCAGTGACGGCAAGCAGTGGACGGCGCACGGCGGTATCCAGAATGACCGCCAGCCGGAGGCCAAGAGCCAGTCCATTCCCCTTCATCTCCAGCTGAATGAAACGGTTCGGTATCTCAAGCTGCAATTCCACAGGCCGGACGGCATCAACCGGATCCTCCTGGGACGCATCGCTGTGCAGGTTGCCGAATCAACCGACCGTCCGTTCATAACTCCAATGCACGTTAAACGCACACTGGAACAGGCGCTGCTCAAGGCCAACGTTGAATTTCTCTTTTCCTGCTATCCTTCGGAAGTTCTGTTCGACGAACAGCATAAGCCCGCCGGTCTGATCATGGCAAACCGCAACGGCCGGCAGGCAATCCTGGCTAAAACCATCATCGACGCCACCCCTCGCGCCGTTGTGGCGCGGATGGCTGGAGTGCCCTTTAAACCCTACCCGGCCGGCAAACAGGTCTTCCGGCGCGTAGTGGTTGGAGGCCCGACGGTCTCGTCACCGGCCGTGCAATCCGCCCGGAAGATTCCCTCGACAGTATGCAAACTTGCCAACGGTGAGATCCTGCAGGCCGTCGAATATACACTGAACCTCGAAATGCCCGATGCCTCGTGGGCATCCTTTGCCGCCGCCGAACAGGCAGCCCGTGACGCCACGTGGACTCCGCAGCAAATGGAATACTCCGAGGCGCTCTTCCAGGTTCCGCCCGATCCGATGACTGCTCGGAAGCCAATGACCGGCAGCTGGCCCGGTTCGGCCGCCGCCGATATCGATGCCTTCCGCCCGGTTTCTCCCGGCGGCCTGTACGTACTGGGCGGCTGCGCAGACCTGCCGCGCGAAGCGGCCGAAAAACTCCTTCGCCCGGCGGCGCTCATGGAAATGGGCGACCGGATCGGCCAGGCAGCCGCCCGCGAAGCCGCTGCCGTTCCTCAATCAACGAAGGTTCATCTGCTGCCAGGCAACAGCAAAGCGACGGTTACCGGAGACTTGAAAGAATTGCTGACCGGCGTGCGACCCACCCAAACCGGACTGCCAACCTTGCGCATTCCCGCCCGCACATTGCCGGTGCTGGGTTCCTATGACGTGGTGGTGGTCGGCGGCGGCACCGGCGGCGCGCCCGCCGGAATCGCTGCGGCCCGCGGCGGAGCCAAAACACTTGTAATCGAGTCTCTTCACGGAATGGGCGGCATAGCCACACTGGGTGAGATCGGAATTTACTGGCACGGAACACAGACCGGCTTCACCGAGGAAGTCGATAACGGCCTTAAGGCCTGGGGTCAGCAGTACGGAATTCCCGGCGGAGGAAAAGACGGTCGCGCATGGAACGCCGACTGGAAAATGGAATGGTATCGCCGCGAACTAATAAAAGCCGGCGGCGATTTCTGGCCTCAGTCTCTGGGCTGCGGGGCTGTCGTGGACAACGGCAAGGTCAAGGGCGTGGCAGTTGCCACTCCTAACGGCTGGGGAATCGTGCTGGCCAAGACAGTCATTGATTCGACCGGAAGTTCGGACATCGCCGTTGCCGCCGGAGCCGATTATGTTTTTATTGGCGCTGATTCGCCTGCCATACAGGGCGTCGGCCTGCCGTATCGCACCCTCCAGTCCACTCCTAAAAAATCCCGTTTTTACATCAACACGGATTACACCTTCGTGGACGACACAGACATGCTCGATACCTGGAGAATTCTCCTGCTGGCCCGTGACAAATTTAAAGACCAGTACGATCTGGGTCAGCTCATCCAGAGCCGCGAGCGGCGACGCATTGTAGGCGACTTTACTGTCATGCCGAC
>JBGAJP010000050.1:0-15493 GCA_044224855.1 Pontiellaceae bacterium | reverse complement strand
CAGAATATCTGGTCGATTTTGACCGTAAGCGCAACGCGCCGCTGCCCCGAGAGGAATGGGAACTTGCCGCCGATCTTGCGTCCTGCAAAAACTGCAATTTCTACGAACTCTGCAAACCCGAACTGGGAGAGTAACTCCGTTACCCGTTCGTTACGGTCGGCATCAGCCGGATCCGGGAAGGAATAACAACCGGAAGGTCTTTCCCTTCGACCCAGTAGGCTTTACCGGTGATCTCAATCTTCATGCCGGTAAAGGTCAGCATCTGGGGTTTGTTCCCGTAAACGTGGCAAACGGTAATATCGGTGAAATGATCATCGACCAGTTTGTAGAGCATATTGTCAGACGGTTGCAGTATGCCGTAATAGCTTCCTGTAACGCCCTGCGGTTTGGACGGATCAATTTTGAGTTTATTCGGCATATTCGTCGCTGACTCGGCGGCGATCATAACCTCTTCAACCGTCGGTTCAGAAAATGCCTGCACGACAGTTTGAGTCCCCTGAACCGCGACCGGCGCAACACCCGGTTCCGCAAACGCACTTCCGGGAACGGCTGCATACTTGCGGCTGACCCAAACGACTGTATTGGAGGTCGGCGCAATTTTCAGCCACTGAGAAATCTCACTGCGAACCGTCAGGATATCCCCTTTGTGCGCTGCACCTACCGAACTGTGGCTCAGGCTTGGGCCGGATCGGATGTTGAGGAGTTCAGGCACAACCGAATTGCTGCTGACAAACTCACTGCTCACCCAAAGGTCAACCGTTTCCGGTGGCAGGACGCCGATCCAGTCGGGATTGCTGTTATCCTTGAGAACCAGCTCGTCGCCGAGCATCGCGCGGCCAAGCAGAACCGCATTGGTATCCGGCGCAGCGCGCAGACTGACACGGTCGCCGGTCATTTTGACTTTTACCGTTTCCTGAACCGTGTTCGTCGCGGATTCCTGTGCATAAACGGCAAACGTCAAAGCAAACAGTGAAAACAGAATTTTCTTCATAGCGACTCCTCTTTCAGTCCGAACAACCGGATTGCGTTCTGAGCGGTTGTTTTCGCCAGCGACTCTACTGCACAGCCGCGCAGTTCCGCAAGCCGTTTGGCCGTATCAACCACAAAGGCAGGTTCGCAGCGTTCGCCGCGGTGAGGAATCGGCGCGAGATACGGCGCATCGGTTTCAACCAGCAGCCGGTCATCCGGTATAAACTTCGCGACCTCACGCAGCGGATCGGCGTTGGCGAAGGTGACGATGCCGCTCAAGCTGATGTAAAAACCCAGATCAAGCAGTGCTTCGGCCATCTTCCGGTCGCGGGTAAAACAGTGGATCACGCCGATGAGAGAAGCGTCGCCTTTCCAGTGTTTGGAAAAATCGGTGAGGATCGAAAGTGTGTCATCGTCCGCATCGCGGGTATGAACAATCACCGGCTTACGGGCATGGATGGCCGTTTCCAGACATTGAAAAAACAACCGCTGCTGCTCTTTGGCTTTTTCCGGTTCATAGAAATAATCGAGACCGGTTTCGCCGACAGCTACGGTTGAAGGCCGGGCGGCCAGCTCGCGCAGTGCGGTAATATCACAGATTGAATCCGCTATGTGACGGTCATAACCGGCGGCGGCATAAATCCGTTCCGGAAATGCTTCGGAAAGCATCTGAGTCAATTCATTGGCTTCCGGCGAGCCGCCGACAGCGATCATTTTTGAAACGCCAGCGGCTTCCGCGCGTTCCAGCACACCTTCCAGCGTGCCGTCTTTTACAAAATCGTCAAAATGAACGTGTGTGTCGAAGAACATGGTGCAAAGCCTACATGTTCAAAAAGTTTTGCAGGAGCTGTTTGCCGTGTTCGGTCAGGATCGACTCGGGATGGAACTGGACGCCGTGCACCGGATACTCTTTATGCATAAGTCCCATGATTTCACCTTCGGCGGTTTCGGCGGTGATTTTCAAACAGGACGGCAGGCTTTCGCGTTCGACCAGCAGCGAATGATAGCGCGTCGCATTGAACGGACTCGGCAGTCCTTTGAAAACGCTTTCGCCATGATGCAGTATCGGTGAGGTTTTGCCATGCATCAGCCGTCCGGCGCGAACGACGTTTCCGCCGAAAACGTCGCCGATTGCCTGATGGCCGAGACAAACGCCGAACAGCGGAACGCGCGGACCGAATTCGCGGATAATGTCGCACGAAACACCGGCTTCTCTTGGCGAACACGGACCGGGGCTGACCAGAACCTTTTCCGGTTTGAGTGCAACGGCTTCTGCGACCGTGATTTTGTCATTGCGGAAAATCTTCATCTCCGCGCCCAGCTCGCCGAGATACTGCACGAGGTTGTAGGTGAACGAATCGTAGTTATCGATGATAAGAATCATTTTGACGCCCCTTCCCGCGCGGCAGCGTAATGCTTCGCCAGCGAAAGCGCTTTCAGAACTGCGCCGGCTTTATTGCGGGTTTCCTGATATTCGGTTTCCGGAACAGAGTCGGCAACAATGCCGCCGCCGGCCTGCACGTAGGCTTTATTTTTATCGAGCACAACGGTGCGGATGGTGATGCAGGAGTCGAGGTTTCCGTCAAAACTGAAATAACCGACGGCTCCGGCGTACGGTCCGCGTTTAGTTTTTTCCAGCTCCGCAATGATTTCCATCGCACGGATTTTCGGCGCGCCGCTGACGGTTCCGGCCGGAAACGTCGCTCTCATCACATCATAGGCATCGTATTCCGGCGACAGCGTTCCGGTAACATCGGAAACGATGTGCATGACGTGGCTGTAACGCTCGATAACCATCTGCTCCGGTACTTTGACACTTGAAAACTCACAAACACGGCCAACGTCGTTACGGCCAAGGTCGACCAGCATAACGTGCTCCGCCAGCTCTTTCGGATCGGCCAGCAATTCCTTTTCCAGTGCCTGATCTTCGGTTTCGGTTTTTCCGCGTGGACGCGTTCCGGCAATCGGACGAAGTTCCACCTGACGGTCTTCGCAGCGGACATGAACTTCCGGCGAAGAACCGACCAGCGCGCTTTCGCCGAGGTCTAGGCAGAACATGTAAGGCGACGGATTAATCGCGCGCAGTGCGCGGTAAACGTCCAGCGAATCCGCCGTGTTTTCGACTTCAAACCGCTGAGAAAGGACCACCTGAATGATGTCGCCGGCGCGGATATACTCTTTCGCCTTTTCAATCATCACGCGGTATTCCGGAACAGTCATGTTGGACACCGGCACCACCTGCTCCACGTCGAGATGCGCATCAAGCAGCACACGGTTCACCGGCTGCAGCAAGGCCTGACACAGTTCGTCGATTTCCGCCAGCGCTTCATCATACGCTTTATCCGGGTCGCCGGAAACGTACGCATTGGAAACAACCTTCATGGTGTGTTTTACGCGGTCGAAAATGATGATGGAGTTGGTGACCATCATCACCATATCCGGGTTACCGATAATGTCGGCTTTAATCACCGGAACGCGCGGTTCAAAGACGGAAATCATATCGTAGCCGAGGAAGCCGACGGCTCCGCCGGTAAAACGCGGCAAGGCCGGCTCGCGGACGGGTTGGTAACGGCTCATGCAGGCTTTGAGCACAGTAAGCGGGTCGATATTCTTGATGACCGTCGTCGTGCCTTCTTCGGTGATTTCAGTGACCGAGCCCCGGGCACGGACAATGGCGCGCGGATTACCGCCGATAAAGGAATATCGCCCGATGTGTTCTCCGCCTTCAACGCTCTCCAGCATCCAGGTGTGCGACGCGTGATCTTTTTCGCGCAGGAATTTGCGCACCCGTTCATAGGCCGAAACCGGCGTTTCCTGATCGGCCAGAATTTCCTTCCAGACCGGAATCAGATTCCCCTGTTTCGCTTTTTTTAAAAACTCTGCTCTGTTTGGTTGCACACTCATTGAAATGCCCTGTTTTAACGCGCTTTTGTACCCGCAACGGCCCGCTGGCGCAAGTTCTGCGTTTCTAATGATCAAAAATTCATTATTGAACGCATCACAGCCGGATGGCTGCCCGGCCGCAATCGACACCCGTTCTTCTCATTCATTGCCGGTTAATGCCAATTTTGCAGCCGCTGAAAAATTTTCCAGCTCATCGTCCGTATGAGCCGCGCTGATAAACGCCGTTTCAAACTGCGCGGGCGGCAGATAGAAACCGCGCTCCAGCATCCCGCGGAAAAATGCGGCGTACGCCGACGTGTCGCACAACTTGGCATCGTCCAGGTTCCGCACCGGCTCGCGTCGGAAAAACGGCGTAAAGACCCCGCCGAGCTGAGCCAAATGGAATTCACCTGAAATCTTATTCAGCTTGGCCGACATCTTTACGCCCGCTTCCGCGAGACGCGAATAAGGATTTTCTTTAATCAGCAGTTCCACCGTTTTCATCCCGGCGGCAACCGCTACCGGATTACCGCTGAGCGTTCCAGCCTGATAGACATTTCCGACCGGCGCAAGCCGCTGCATCACATCGCGCCGTCCGCCGAACGCCGCCAGCGGCATACCGCCGCCGATAATTTTGCCGAGGCAGGTCAGATCAGGTGAAATTCCCTTCAGAGTTCCGTACGAAGTTGGCCCGAACCGGAACCCGGTAATCACCTCATCAAAAATCAGCAGTGCGCCGCACCGGTCCGCCTCCGCACGCAGGTGTTCAAGAAACCCGTCACGCGGCAGAACCAGCCCCATGTTTCCGGCCACCGGCTCCACAATGATCGCCGCCAGTTCATCGCCATATTCTTTCACAATCCGCGAAACCGCTTCCTTGTCGTTATAGTTCGGCAGAAAGACATCGCCTTCATTCACATAGACACCCGCTGAAGATGAAATTCCGCCGGTCAGCAGTCCGCTGCCTGCGCCGACCAGCAGTCCGTCGGAATGGCCGTGGTAACCGCCGGCGAATTTAATAATGCGGCGGCGGCCGGTAAAACCGCGCGCCAGCCGCAGTGCCGTCATCACCGCTTCCGTGCCGGAATTCACCAGCCGGATCTGCTCCATTGAAGGAACCTGCGCACACAGCAGTTCGGCAAACTCCACCTCGCGCGGCGTGTTAATACCGAACGTCATTCCGTCGCGGGCGGCGGCACAAGCCGCTTCGACCACTTCCGGACGGGCGTGACCAAGAATCAGCGGCCCCCACGACCCGCAAAAATCAATCAGCTCGCGACCTTCGGCGGTGGTGATCCGCGCGCCTTTACCTTTCGTCACGTAAACAGGATCGCCGCCCACGGCATTAAACGCCCTGACCGGGCTGTTCACACCACCGGGAATTATCTTCAAAGCCCGCGCGAACAAATCTTTTGATTTCACGTTTTAATCCTTAAGCAGCTCGTTGTAGCGGCTGGCCCAGTAAGAGATGAAAATATCGGTTCCGGCGCGTTGCATCGCCGCCATATTTTCGCGAACCATGGCGCGCAGATCGCCCCAGCCGCGCTCCGCCTGAGCAATCAGCATGGAATATTCCCCGCTGACGTTGTATGCGGCGACGGGCAAATCGGTGGCTTCGCGCAGCTGGTGAATGACATCGAGATACATCATCGCCGGCTTGACCATGAGGATGTCCGCGCCTTCATCTTCATCGAACTCCGATTCGCGCAACGCCGTGCGCAGATCGCTGTACGACGCCTGATAGCCTTGCCGGTCGCCTTTACCGGGAGCCGACTGCTCCGCTTCGCGGAACGGGCCGTACATGGACGAAGCAAACTTGGTCGAGTAACTCATCAGCAGCGTATCGGTCAGCTCCTCTTCGTCGAGCGCTTCGCGGATCGCCAGAACCTGCCCGTCCATCATGGCACTCGGCGCGACGCAGTCCGCACCGGCTGCGGCGTGCGAAACCGCCACTTTCTGTAACAGAGTTAGCGCGGCATCGTTATCCACTTCTCCGGCTTTATTCAGCGGGCCGCAATGGCCGTGGTCCGTGTAGGCACAAAGACAGACATCCGTGAAAACAGTCAGCTGTGGAAAAGCTTTCTTGATGGCGGGAATCGCCTTTTGAACCGCGCCTTTTTCGTTAAAGGCTTCGGAGCCGTTTGCATCTTTCTTCGCCGGATCAGTCAGTCCGAAAAGAAGAACTCCGCCGACTCCGCTTTCCACGACCGGTTCCAGCCGCTTAAGCAGCACATCAACGCTCATCCGTGACTGTCCCGGCATGGCGGAAACCGGCTCATCAACGCCTTTCCCTTCGCGGATAAAAACCGGCCAGATAAATTTTTCCGGCCCGGGCAGCGGCTGTCCCAGCATCCGGCGCAGCCCTTCGGTACGGCGTAAACGTCTCAGTCTGATCTCAGGAAACATGGGTTATTCTCCGGTTAATTTCATAAACAGCCAAAGCGTGCAGGCTCTCCTCCACCGTCGCCATTCCGCCGGTAACGGCGGCTTTCAAACCAAAGGATTGCAAGGCCGCCTGCGTCGGGCCGCCAATGGCAAGAACGGTTTTATTTTTCAAAACTGCCGCGCCCCACTGTTCGATAAAGGATTCGACCGCCGAAGCGCTGGCGAAATAGACACTGTCAAATTCCGGAACTTCCGGATAGCAAACCATCCTGTTCGTATAGAGTACGCAATCCGTTACCTCCGCGCCAGCCGCGCGCAACCCGTCAGCCAGTTCCGGCCCGGCTTTCTGAGAACGAAGCCGCAGGATTTTCTGTCCCTTTACCACCGGCGCGGCGGCGGCGAGCAGGCCCGCTCCGCTGAAGTCGGCTTCAGGCATCAGATCGCAACCCAGCCCGATCCGCTGAAGCGCCCGCAGGGAACCGGAGCCGACGCTCATGATTTTCGGAACGCGGCGCAGATCAATTTTTTCTTTCAGCATCAGTTCGTGGAAGCAGCGGACAGCCGACGGCGACGTCAGCGCAATCCAGTCGTACGACGCAAGCCGGCGAACCGCATCCGCTCCGTCCGTCGAAATCTCCAGCCGGATCAGCGGACGTTCCAGCGGGCGTCCGCCGAAATCGTTAACGGCCTGCACCGCTTTCTCCATCAGAGCTTCGCTGCAGGTGAGTAAAACGCGCTGTCCGCCGAGCGCGCCAAGCGAACGGTCAAAACCGTAGCGGGCGATTTCGCCGACGATGAATAATCCCGGCAGTTGGCCGGTGATTTCATCAACCGCGGGTATTTTTCCAAGCGTTGATCTGAATACCGCTTCTTTTTCCGAGCCCGCTCCAAAAACCAGCGCACACGGCATATCCGGAGAAACACCGTCAGTGACCAGTTCTTCCGCCAGTTTTTCCGCCGTGCCGGCGGCCATATAAAAAACAACGGGAAGCTCTGCGCGGACAGCTTTTGTAACAGGACCAAGCCCCCCGCCCTGCAAGCGCGGGGTCATGACCGAAAATCCGCGGGCGACGCCGCGCCGTGTCAGCAGAATACCGGTATCGGCTGCGGCAGTCTGCATGGCGCTGATGCCCGGCAGAACGCGGCTGGCAAGCCCCAGCGCTTCGAGAGCGGCAACCTCTTCGGCCAGCCGTCCGAAGATTCCAGCATCGCCGCCTTTGAGACGAACGGTGCGCAGACCTTTACGAACGTAATCGCACAGCAGCTGATTGATTTCTTCCTGCGACTGAGAATGTGCGCCGAGCCGTTTGCCGACGTAAACTTTCCGAGCCGTTTCCGGCAGGTGATGCAGAAGCGATTCATCCATCAGCGCGTCGTAAAGACAGACCTCGGCGGTCCGCAACGCGTGCAGACCGTCAAGAGTGCAATGTCCGGCGCAGACGCCCGCACCGACAAAGGTCGCGCTTTTAACAAACAGACTGCGGATCGCGCAGAGCCGCGGATCGTTTTTACGAAATGTGATCGCTAAAGCTCCCTGAGACTCCGAAGTTTCCAGCTGATCCAGCGGAATCCATTCGGTGATACGATCTTCGAGGCCCAGCCGCTGCAACGCGACGCCGGCCATAATCAACAGATCAAATTTCCCGTCATCCAGTTGCTGAATCCGCTCTTCCATGTTTCCGCGGACAGGACGCTGTTCCGCAAACGGGAACCGTTTTTTCGCATACGCTGCACGGCGGTCGCTGCTCACTCCGATCACTTTCGGATTCAGCGATCCAACCAGCACATCCCGGCGGTCGCCGGGACCTGGAAGCCAGAACCAGTCGATGCCTTCCGGAACCGGTTCAGGCAGATCTTTCGCGCTATGTACGGCGAAGTCGATTTTCCCGTTCAGCAGTGCTTCGTCGAGTGTCCGGGTGAAAAAATCAGCCGGGCTTTCGCGCAGGTCGGTTATACGGTCGGCATCGCCGGGAGTCATGATTTCAACCGTCTGAAACTCATGCTCCGGCAGAAGTCCGCGCAGAATTTCCAGCACCCGGCCGGTCTGCCAGAGCGCCAGACGGCTACTGCGCGTTCCCGCCCTGAAAACTTTTGATGATCCGTTCATACTGTTCCTGATGCTCTTCGATAATGCCGTGGCAGCGGTGAAAAATTTCTTCCAGTTCATCCGTTTCACAACGGTGCCAGTATTTCAGACCGTCCATATCCACAATGCGGAGTTCCGGCGACAGACCGTCCAGTGCAGGTTCGATATTGCGCGGTACGCCGAGATCAATCAGGAGCACCGGTTTCTGCTGATTAAAAAATGGAGCGTGTCCGTGATGCAGCACATGACCGGGTGCTTCCGTGGCGCTGATGATCACATCCGCCTCTTCGAGCCGGCTCCGGAAATCGTTAAACGTGCAGAGCTCGACGCGATCCGCCCAATCTTTCGAAACGTCCGGACGGTTGACGTGGTAGCACCAGATGATTTTGCCGGCCTTTGAAACGGCATTACGAACCAGCCCCTGCCCGATCATGCCGGCACCAAGCACCATGACGGTTTTTGCGGAAAGATCGGAAAGTTGCGCCTGAAGATAGTTCAGAACAAGCTCCTCAATTTCTTCACTGCGCAACAACGGTGCGACTTCAGTTTGAATATGCTTGGACACATGCAGCAGCGATGAGACCCATTCCTGCATCATGCTGTTGGCCCAGCCGCGCCGCTGTGCTTCAGCCAGAGCTTCTTTGATCTGCGCCGCGATATGGCTTTCGCCGGGCGTCTGCGAAAGCATACCGGAGGAAACCATGCACAAGTGTTTGTAGGCATCTGCGCCATGCTTAAGGTAAAATTTATCTTCCTTCAGCTTATCGAACCCGAGCAGATGGCGCAGGATGCCGTTGGTGCTGGTCTCCCGCGATGCTACGGCAATTAATTCGACGCGGTTGCAGGTGTTGAGAATCATGAATTCGTGGATGCCCCACAGCTGCATAATCATCCAGCCGATACGCTCAAAGCGAGGACCGATCAGGTGAAACGGTTCGCGTTCTTCAATATCCATGTGGCGATGGTCGGTTCCAACGACGACGAGATCCGCTGTTTCAACCATCGCAATGTGTTTAGCCAGGTTGTCTTTAATTAGTTTTGCCTGACGGCAGGACTGCCCGCCGGTGGAAACTGTCAGCGTGAGATTCGCATGGCGGCTGATCGCGGGTGTAGTGAAATCGCTCTGTGCCCAATGTCCGTCCACACAGCTGCATAAAACATTGTGCTTCCGGCAATCTTCCAGAACCAATCGGTTGACATAACGGTCGTTCGTAGCCGCAAAAACCACTGTAAAACCGGCGGTATCGCCGGATTCGAACGGCCGGTTCAGATGAGTAATGCGCTGCTGTTCAATCCAGTCCGCGGCTTCCCCGGAAACTGCGGGGCTTACCACAGTGACTTTTGCCCCGGCGTCAAGCAGGTAGCCGATCTTGCGTGCCGCAATCCGCCCCGCGCCGACCACCAGACACGGACGATCCGCTAAAAGCAGATTAACGGGCAGCGCACCGGTTTTCTTCGACTCACTCATGACTGAAAATATTTCATACTGTCTTTTTTAAATTCACGGCCGGAGGCAAACAGTTCTCCGCCGTCCAGGCCGCAGGTGAATGAAATGTCCTTAAACAGCGCCCTGGTTTCCTCCCAGCTTCCGGTATGGATCATAGCATAGAGATCGAACGGAAAGGTTTCAAGGCGGGGCCGCTGATAACAATGGGTGACTTCCGTCCGTGCAGCCACGCGGCGCCCGGCACCGGCAATGTCGCCATCGACCGGCCAGACACACATGGCATTGGCTTTAAACCCGGCTTCGCGATGATAAAGAATCGCTCCGATACGGCGAAGCACCCCCTGCTCTTTCCATACCTTCAGCGTGGAAAGCACATTGTCTTCGGTCTGCCCGAGCTTTTCAGCCAGTGCCGCGAAAGGACGTTCGGCAAGCGGAATCTGCTGATCGAGTGCGCTGACCAGCGCTTTTTCCTCTGCAGAGAATGTGAGGAACGTTTCTTCCTGCGACGAAACGGCAGACGAATCGAGTCCGGGAAAAACCTCGTCGCGACTGCGGGTCTGAAGATCAAAAACGACATCAATTTTAAACCGGCGCAGCGCAGGAAGATCAAACAGTGTGCACGGGGCGAGTTGCTTACGCAGCACAGACAAACCTTGATCAAATTCGTTATGAAGCATTGCCAGCGTAAACCAGAGCCGGGGATAGTTTCCGCTGCCGTACAACGGCAGACGTTCATAGCAATGCGTCACGCCGGGATGCGCACTGACAATGGCAGCATTTGACTCCATTTGCTCCGGCGAAACGTCCAGCGCACAAAGAACACTTTTATAGCCAAGCCGGCGGGCGTCGAATACGCCGCCGAAGCGGCGCAAAAATCCTTCTTCTTTCGCACGGCGCAACAGCGCCAGAACGTCGCCTTCCGGAATCTCCAGGCTTTTGAACGGCCTTGATACCGGCTCAATGCCGCGCTGAAGCTGTGTGAGCACCTTTTTTTCAAGGGATGAGTAACCGTTCATTCGGTCTCTTCTTTCATGTAGTCTCCGGTGCGGGCATGAGCGCGGGCCGGGCAGCCGGCAAACGGATTGAGGGTGCGCATATTTTTAAAAACTTCGGCATTGCGGTAGAGAGTTTCAAAATCGAAGTTTGCGGCGCGCAGGTCGCCGCACGGCAGATCAAGAAATCCGCACGGCTGGAGAATGCCAGTATGTGAAATGAAAACAAACCCGCGCCCGCCCATGCACCCCAGAAACGGCGGAGTGTGTTCTGAGGTGATGAACTTTTTATACTGCGGGGCGCAAGTCGTCTTAACACGAATCGGCGCAGTCGCAGCCTGAGCGGCAATCCATTCAAGCGCATGGTTACGGGACTCAGGACTCAGCGCGAGATCGGCAATTTTCGAACCGCGTCCGGTCGGAACCAAAAAAAAGAAATCGATTGTCGCCGCTCCCAGAGCAATCGCCTGAGTCAGCAATTCCGGCAGCTCGCTGACATTCAGTTTTGAAACCGTCGTGTTGATCTGAAACGGGATTTCCGCGGCCTTGAGGTGCGTCAACCCTGCCAGTGTTTTTTCATAGGCTCTGTCAATCCCGCGAAACGCGTCGTGCGCTTCAGCAGTGTCGGCATCCAGACTGACGCTGACGGCCATAACGCCGGAATCTTTGAGCTGCGCGGCAGTTTCCGCCGTCAGCAGGTGGCCGCAGGTGGCGAGCACAACACGGCAACCTTTCCCTGAGGCATAACGGGCCACGTCAAAGATGTCGGCGCGCATCAGCGGTTCGCCTCCGGTCAGAATGATCATCGGTTGAGAAAATGCCGCCAGCGCATCAACGGTCTTCAAACACTCTTCGGTTGAAAATTCATCGGCGTAGTCACAATCGCGTGCCGCACCGCGGCAGTGGCGGCATTGCAATCCGCAGCGCCGGGTTATCTCCCACGCAATGATTGAAGGATTTTTGCCTGATTTATGCACCGCGAATCTCCTCGTCCGTCAGGTAACAGGCCGGATCAGGTGCCCACAGATCGCCGGTGGAGGCTTCAGCGCGGGCGCGGAAATTTCCACCGCACAGTTCGAGATACTGACAATCAGCGCAACGCCCGGTTACATGAGCTTCTTTTTTCTTAAGCTTCTGCAGAAATTCATTATCCGGATTCGTCCAGATTTGACTGAACGGCGCTTCGAGAATATTGCCCAGTTTTTTACTGCGCCAGAACTGGTCGGGATAGACATCTCCGTTCCAGCTGACACAGCTGATACCGACACCGGTTCCGGAAGCCGCCCCGCCGTTGAGTTTAAGCAAATGATGAACCCGTTCCGCACCTGGATGATTTTCCGCGCGCATTTTCCGAAGCAGCCAGGGACCGTCGGCATGATTGTCGACGGTGAGCACCTCAACGTTCTGCCCTTTGGCATGAAGTCCGACGGTAAGCTTAACAATCAGTTCGAGTGCAGCGCGGGTTGATTCATGTAACGGCATACCGTCGTCGTTACCCAGAGCTTCACCGCGCCCGGTGTTGACGAGGTGATAAAAGCAAATGCGGGGAATGTGCTCAGACTCCATCAGATCGAAGACCGCCGGAATGTCAGCGATGTTGTCTTTGACCATCGTGAAGCGCAGTCCGACTTTCAGCCCGGCGTCGCGACAGTTGCGGATTCCGCGCAGCGCATCCTGAAACGCGCCTTTTTTGCAGCGAAACCGGTCGTGCGTCGCTTCGGTTCCGTCGATGCTGATACCGACATAGGAGAGACCGATCTTTTGCAGGCGGTCGGCAAGCGGATGGTCAATCAGCGTTCCATTGGTGGAAATGACTGCGCGCATTCCTTTGAAGCGGGCATATTCAGCGAGTTCGGGAACATCTTTGCGGACAAGCGGCTCGCCGCCGGAAAAAAGAAGAACCGGACAGCCGAAGTCCGCAAGGTCATCGATCATTTTTTTTGCCTTCGCGGTGGTGAGTTCTCCCGGGCAGGTCGTCGAATCAGAGCGTGCGTAGCAGTGCGCACACTGAAGGTTGCAGAGCTGAGTACAGTTCCAGACCACGATAGGCCGGCGTTCGGCCGCCGGCCGCCGGGTCAGTCCGTAACGCAATTCATCGGACGCTTCGACGGTGTCCAGATACAGCTTTGAAATTCCGAGCATGATCCCCTTCTTCGTTACACACTGCACCGCCAGAGTTTCATCGCAATTCAACTAATGAAATCACGCCTGTTTGTAGCACATAAATGCGTCGTGAACACCGCCGCATTAAAACATAATGAAAAAAACAGCAAATGCCCGACGGGTTATCCGCTGATTCAGATATTCCGTCGGGCGTTGAGCGCATGATCAGGGATCCAGTCGTATACGGTAAAAGGCAGCACCGGTCGGGCCGAGGCTTCCGGTATAGGTGTTCACCGGCGGTGTTGCCGCATTATTACTGCTCAGCGTACTCCAGCCGCCAGTCAAATTGGTAGCCGCCTGAACCGTGTAAAACCGGTTCAGAACGCTGCTCCATCTGATAAGCAGATTGGAACCGCCGGTTATCTGAGGCACATTAATGGCAAACACAGAGGATTTATTGGTCGGATCGGTACCCGCCAGATATTCCGCATAGTTGGACGAACCGTCACCGTCCGGATCGTCAACTGCATTCGTGACGCCGTACGTCGACTGCCAGCTGTCCGGAATCCCGTTACTGTTGCTGTCTATGAAGACCAGCGAAATGAATACAACAGCGGTATTACCGGTGAGCGTACCGTCGGTCGCATTGAAGGTGAACGAGTCGGATCCATTAGCACCTCTTGCCGGCAGATAAGTCAGTGAAGGCGGCGTTCCCGACAGCCGGCCGGTTGAAGGTTGTGAAACCAGGCTGTACGTTACCGCATTGGTTTCGGCATCGCTCGCACTCAAGGTAATCAGCAACGGATTTCCATCAGTTGAGATGAGATTTTGCGCCTGCGAAACCGGTGCATCGTTGACGGAGGTTACAGTGATGGAAACTGTGGCGGGTGTGCCGGTCAGGCTCGCGTCGCTCGCCCGGAAGGTAAAACTATCCGAACCGTAGTAATTCGTTGCCGGGGTATAGGTGACATTCGGCGGTGTCCCGCTAAGCGCGCCGTGAGCTGGACTCGTCACGATGGCATACGTCAATGGATTATTTTCAGCATCGGTGGCGGTGAGAGTGATCGCCTGGGCCGCGTCCTCTGCATTGGTCACGCTCTGGCTGTTTGCCACAGGAGCGGTGTTTGCTGCGACCGGAGGGGCATAAGCAACAGATATTGTTTTGAAATATGTATTTCCAGAGTTCGTCCGCGTTCCGGCCGTACTGTCCTTAACGAAATTAAATGAGTATGCCTGCCTGGAACCGTCCGCGCATTCCAGATTAATTCTGTATGTGCCGTCAGGAACAACCGCACCGGCTTTGTTTTTCAAATCCCACGTGGCGGTCATTACCAGAGGCGCACTGTGATTGTCGCGGGTGGCACCCATAACCGCATCGGCATCTATTGCTCCGGCAGCAGCATACCACGTCGTCAGAGAACTTTTACGGGCATTGGCATACCTGAGAATTGTTTTTACAAATGTACCGTCCGCTTGTGTCACCCATGCGGATACAACATTAGCTGGCCGGTAGCCTCCCCCCGGCTGAACTGTACTGAACGACATATTGAACTCGGTTGCGGCAAAAGCATTTGCACAAATAAGAATTAAAGTGATTGAAACTATCACGTTTATTTTCATAGTACACCTCGCTTTACTAGCCCTTCATTGACATCACAGACGATTTAACCCGAACAATTTACAGATACCCCATTTACTAATGGGCTAAGCTCTCTTCAGTGATCACAACAATCGACACTGTTTTTAATCATATTTTTCAATATCTAACGGTTCACTTCACAACAGTACTGAAGTGCATACCAAAACCGGTGACTCAAAGGTATCTACTAAAGATAATAACAAAAGCGATCAATTCTGTAACATTTATTTTTATACAAGACCGCGCGTTTGGTCCTTTAGGATTACAATTGTGGAAAACGTAACCGAAACTCTGTTGTTACATAAGCAGAATTCATTAGCTTTACGTACCGGCTGCCGGTTAACCGCCTTCGCTCAATTCTCTAAAAAAAGATCGAGATATCGAACCCGAAGAGATCCAGCTTGTCGCGCATATATCCCCCGGTAAATGTCGAGTTGTAACTGCCGTTTGCTGTGTTACTTAAAAATATACTGTAAGCGTGGGTATGGGTATTATAGCGCCAACCTACCGCCATAGACGGTCCGTTACCGGTATCATATCCGCTCACCGGGAAAGCGGCTTCGCCGAACAGTTGCTGGCTTTTAGTTAAAGCAAAACTGAGACTGACCGGAATCGCCATGGTGTGATTTTGAGGACGCGGTTCGCCGAATGTGTCTTCATTGGGATACCGCTTGCTCGAATCTGTCCCCGTATTGCTGCGGGCTCTTTCATAGGTCGATAGTGATGTGTAAAGCAACCCGCTACCCGCACGAAAACGCCAGAATGATTTTTCAGCCATTAACGCCGCGTTTCCGGCCCATTTGCCTTGTCCGTCATCCTGCCAGAAATAAGTGCCGCCGACTGAAGCCGCCAGATCGATAAACTGTTGATTTTCATCCAGCAGTTTAACCTTGGTCATAACATCCCAAAGATCATATGAATGCCGTTGCTCGTCATCCGGGTCAAACGGTGCCGGGATATAATCGCGTCCGTTAGTCCTCTGGATCATT
>JBGAJP010000049.1:0-15525 GCA_044224855.1 Pontiellaceae bacterium | reverse complement strand
CGAGATTGATTTCAATTCGTTCAATCAATGGCACCGGTTTAAGGAAATTGTAGGCCCGCTGCCCTCAGCGGGCGCGCCGGGTGGGGGCGCCCGGCCTACAAAGTTTGGATTAAGGATCAATCCGGAATGCTCGACGGGCCGGACGCCGATGTATGATCCCTGCGCGCCGAAGTCGCGTCTCGGCATCACGCGCGATCAGTTTGACGGCGAAAGCCTCGAAGGCATTAGCGGGCTGCATTTTCATACGCTTTGCGAGCAGAATGCCGACGCGCTGGAGATCACGCTCAAAGCCGTCGAAGGAAAATTCAGCGAATTCCTGCCGCAGATGGAGTGGGTGAACTTCGGGGGCGGACACCATATTACGCGCGCCGACTACGACATTGATCTGCTCTGCAAGCTGATCAACGATTTTAAAACGAAGTACGGCGTACAGGTGATTCTGGAGCCGGGCGAAGCGGTCGCGCTGAATACCGGTGTGCTGATCACCACGGTGCTCGACGTGGTTCAAAATGCCGGAGAGATCGCGATTCTTGACTGTTCCTGCACCTGCCATATGCCGGACGTACTGGAAATGCCGTACCGTCCGAATATCGTTGGCGCGGGGCAGGCTGGCGAAAAAGCATACATGTACCGGCTGGCGGGAATGAGCTGTCTGGCGGGTGACGTGATCGGCGACTATTCGTTCGACCGGCCGCTCAAGCCGGGCGACCGGCTGGTTTTTGAAGATATGGCGCACTACACGATGGTGAAGACCACGATGTTTAACGGGATCAAGCATCCATCCATCGCCATTCAGCGCGGCGACAACGTCGAGATTGTCCGCGAGTTCCATTACGAGGACTACAAGAACCGGCTTTCATGAAGGTCACTTTTCTAGGCACGGGAACTTCGCACGGTGTTCCGATGATCGGATGCCGCTGCGCGGTCTGCCGGTCGGACAACCCGAAAAACCGCCGTCGCCGGTGCAGTCTTTATATTCAGGCGGGCGGAAAGCATCTGCTGTTCGACACTCCGCCCGATCTGCGCGATCAGGTGCTGACGTTCGGGGTAGAGCGGGTGGATGCGGTTTTCATCACTCATCCGCACGCCGACCATATTTTCGGTTTTGACGACGTTCGCCGCTTCAGCGAGCTGCAGGAAGCGCATCTTCCTGTTTACGGTTCGCCGGAAACCATTGCCGCGATGCGCACGAAGTTTGATTATGTGGATAAGCCCGGCCATTCGTTCGGCGCGGTGCCGCGCGTGGTATTTAACGAAATGTCGGCGCCGGTGGAAGTCGGCGGTGCGCGGGTGACGCCGGTTCCGGTAAAACACGGGCAGGACGACGTTTACGGCTTTCTGGTTGAAGCGGATGGTAAACGGCTGGTGTACATTCCTGACTGTTCGGGAATCCCTGATGAAAGTCTGCGGATTTTAACTAATTTGGATGTGATGATCCTCGACGGGCTTCGTCCAGGGAGGCATGCGACCCATTTCTCAATCGAAGAATGTGTGGAGCATTTACAGCGATTCAGGGCAAAACGGTCGTTCCTGACCCACCTGACGCATCATTCGGATCACGACACGCTCCAGACCGCGCTGCCTGCCGGGATTGAGGTTCCCTGGGACGGGCTGACGATTGCCTAAAATAGGAAGGGATGCCGGTTGACACTCTCATCAACGCCGTGCTAAAAGCACCCCCTCATTTTTCCGCTGGCATAGTGTTTTTGGATAACGGAAGGGCTTTACGAATGGCTGCAAAAAAGGTTTTGAAGAAGAAAACGGCGGCAAAAGCCGTTAAAAAAGCACCGGCTAAAAAAGCCGTCGAAAAAACCGTTAAAAAAGCTCCGGCCAAAAAGACGGTAGCGAAAAAAGCCGCCAAACCAGCCGCTGTGAAACCGGTGGTCAAAAAAGTCCTTCCGGTTCATGTGCATAAGCCGGTTGCTCAGGCACCCGCTCTGCCGGCCGCCAAAAAGCTGACCACGAAAGAAATCCGTGAATTTAAAGATATTCTGCTGACGCTCCGCGAACGTGTTTCCGGTGAATACACCACGCTTTCGCGCGACAATCTGGAAGCAACTCAGCGCGATCCGTCGCTGTCCGACCAGGGCACCGATACGTTTGACCGCGAAATGGAACTCAACATGATGGGCGGCGAACAGGAAGTTCTTTTTGAAATCGACGCGGCATTGCGCCGTATCGAAAAAGGCACTTTCGGTATCTGCGAACTGACCGGCCAGCCGATCAATATCGAACGTCTTCAGGCTCTGCCGTATGTGCGCTATACCGTGCGTGCGCAGTCCGAACTCGAAAAAGGCCGCGCCCGCTACCGTCCTTTCGGCAGCACGATGCGCAGCTAGGAGAACTCCATGCTGGTACTCATTCTGGGTCTGATCGTTGTTCTGCTCGATCAGCTGACCAAGCTATGGGTGCGGGCATCGTTCATCTATGGCGGTGAGCCGCAGCCGGTCATCCCGGGATTTTTCAATCTTGTCTACGTCCGCAACGAAGGTGCGGCGTGGGGAATGTTCGGCGGCCAGATGCCGATTCTGATCATTCTCTCCATTGCTGTCCTCATTCTGCTGGCCGTCTATCACCGCAAAGTACTTAACCCGACCCTTGACCACCGCATTGCGCTCGGACTGATGGTTGGCGGTATCTGCGGCAACCTGATCGACCGCGTTCGCGTCGGCTGGGTCACCGACTTCCTCGACTTTTATGTCGGCGGCTATCACTGGCCCTCGTTCAATGTTGCCGACTCCGCCATTTGCATTGCCGTCGGCATCTATCTGCTTTCTTCGCTCTGGCATACCAGCCATCCGTTGAAAAATTCCGCTAATGAATCCAAATAGTCCCAGCGCGTTCGTGCTCGTCGGTCCGACGGCGTCGGGCAAAAGCGCCGTCGCCCAGTGGATTGCCGAGCAGACCGGCGCATCCATCATCTCCGCCGACTCGATGAACATTTACCGCGGCATGGATATCGGCACAGCCAAACCGTCGCCAGCCGAACGGGCGCGCGTTCAAACCTGGGGCGTCGACCTCGCCGATCCGGTGGAATCATTCAGCGTCGGCGACTGGCTGGCCGCCATTCGCCCGGCTTTCCAATGTCTGGAAGATAAAACGGGTGGAGGCTCAGCCTCCCCGATTGTCGCGGGCGGCACCGGACTTTACGTTAAATGTCTGCTTCAGGGACTCGACGATCTCCCGGTTGCTGACGAAGCACTGCGTGAACGCACAGAAAAAATGACGCTCGCTGAGCTCCAGGCTGAAGCGAAGCAATCCGCGCCCGAAGCCTATGCAGCGCTCGCCGATAAGGAAAATCCGCGCCGACTTGTCCGGTTGATTGAGCAGGGCGGCAGTGCGCGGAGTAAATGGCAGAATGAACTGCCGGTTGTAGTCGGCCTGAACGTCGGACGCGACGAACTTCACAGGCGGATCGCCGAGCGTGTCGGTAAAATGTACGCGGGCGGACTGCTGGAAGAGGCGCGCGGACTTGCCGGCCTCAAACTTTCTCCGACGGCGCAGCACGCCATCGGCTACGCTGAGGCCTTTGCCGCACTGCGCGGCGAACTGACTGAAGCCGAAGCCAAAGAGAAAACCATTATCCGCACCCGCCAGCTATCCAAGCGCCAGATGACCTGGTTCCGCCACCAGCTTAAGGTGGAATGGATTGATACGGCGGATTATCCAGACGTTGAAAAACTCGCCGCAAAGGTTGCCGCGCTATGGGAAAAGAATGGAGCGGTTTCCGTTAAAGGCGTATAACTGCCGGCATGAAACGGATTTTTCTTCTTCTTGCGGTTTTCCTGACGGTTCTGTCTGTCTTTGCCGGTGATCCGGTTTTCTTTGTGCAGATAACGGATATTCATTTCGGCGCGGTGGATAATCCTCCGGTGGATCATACCGAGCGGGCCCGTAAAGCGGTGAAGGCGATTAATGAGCTTCCTATGAAGATCGCGTTCGTGGCCGTGACGGGCGATATCATGGACGATTGTATCGCCGATTCCAACAAGGTGAACGAAGCGCTGTCTGTGCTGAGTGAACTCAAGCCCCCGGTACATTATATTCCCGGCAACCACGACCTGCTGAAAAAATTCCCGGAGGCGACGGTTGCCGCTTTCACCAACCGGTTCGGGCCGCTGATTTCATCGGCGGAATACGGCGGCGTTGAGTTTGTGTTTATCTGCACCGAACCGTTGTCGGGCGGCGTTAAGATCAAAGCATATGATCCGCTGGGCGAGCTGGAGACGCTGCTGAAGTCCCGGCGTTAAGATCGAAGGCTATGATCCGCTGGGCGAGCTGGAGACGCTGTTGAAGTCACGTCCTGCCGGCGAGCCGGTCGTAATTTTCAATCATGTGCCGTCGGTGGATGATTTCTATGACAACGGAACGCATAAAGGATGGGGACATTCGGAAAACGGGCAGCGCTGGAGCGCGCTGCTCAACCGGTATCCGGTTAAAGCCGTGATCGCAGGACATTTCCACCGGGATGAATTTCACTGGATCGGGAATGTGCCGCTGTATGTCTGTCCGCCGCTGGCCAGCTGGCTGGGCCGTCAGGCGGCATACCGGGTATATAAATATCAGGACGGCAAGATCGAATACCTGACCCAGTATTTGAGGTAAGCATGAAAGAGATGAAAACCACGGTTCCTCATGCGCAGGAGCGCGCGCTGCTGGTCGGCGTGATGGTGCGCGGGCGGAATGACGAGTGGGATGTCAAAGATACTCTCGACGAGCTGGCGCAGCTGACCGAAAGCGCGGGCGCGGAAGTGCTTGGCCGGATGCTTTGCAAACAGTCCAAAGTTCACGCCGCCCATTTTATCGGTAAAGGTAAAGTCGATGAGCTGGCGCAGATGACTAAAGATACCGGCGCGAATCTGGTGATTTTTGATGAAGACCTTTCTCCGGCGCAGGGCCGTAATCTGGAAGAGACGCTGGAAGTCCGCGTACTCGACCGCACCCAGCTGATTCTCGATATTTTCGCCAAGCGGGCGCAGACCCGCGAAGGCTGTCTGCAGGTTCAGCTGGCACAGCACCGCTACCTGCTTCCGCGTCTGCGCCGGATGTGGACGCATCTGGAGCGGCAGGCGGGCGGTATCGGTCTGAAAGGGCCGGGCGAAACGCAGATCGAAATGGACCGCCGCAGTATTCAGAACCTGATCCGTACGCTGACGCACGAGCTGGAGCTGGTACGCGCACGCCGTGCCGAGCAGCGGCGCGGACGCCAGCGCCACGGATGGGCGCTGGTTTCCATCGTCGGCTATACCAATGCCGGTAAATCCACGCTGCTCAACCGGCTGGCTGGCGCGGAGATTTACGCCAAAGACCAGCTCTTCGCGACGCTCGATCCGACGACGCGGCAGGTCGAACTGCCGAACCGCGAGCCGTGTCTGATGACCGATACCGTCGGATTTATCCGTAAACTTCCGCACCATCTGGTGGACTCGTTTAAGGCGACACTCGAAGAGGTCGTCGAAGCCGATCTGATTCTGCATGTGATCGACTGCGCGCATCCGCAGGTCGAACAGCAGATTGCGGCGGTGAATACCGTATTGCAGGAGCTTGGCGCGGAAGATAAGCCGGTGCTCTGTGTGCTGAACAAAATCGATAAGGAAGAAGGACGGCACGCCGCGAACCAGCTGGCGCGTACGCTCGGTCGCTCCGCCGCGGTTTCGGCGGTTACGGGCGAAGGCGTCGAAAACCTGCTGAATGAACTGGCCGACTGCCTGAAAGGCGACAAGCAGCTGATGAAGCTGGCGATTCCTCTCAGCGAAGGCCGCCTGCTGGCGCAGCTGAAACAGTCGGCAACCGTGCTGGAAGAAAAGTATGAAGGCGACTCCGCCGAACTGCTTGTCCGCGTTCCCGCTCAGCTCGTTCCGCGCTGCGTGCCATATCTGGCGGAGAAGGATTGAATTCCGGCTCGACCTGTCCGATAGTGCCCCACTTTACATATCAGGGAGAAAATATGGCGTATGATTTAACAGGTAAAATTAAGGTCGTTAAGGAAGCTCAGACCTTCGGGACGAAGGGGTTTACGAAGCGCGAGTTTGTGGTGACGGTCGAGGACGGCAAGTATCCGCAGGATATCGCTCTGGAGTGTGTTCAGGACAAGGTTTCGATGCTCGACGGTCTGAAAGAGGGTCAGCTGGTAACGGTGACGTTCGATATCCGCGGCCGCGAATACAACGGGCGCTATTTCAACAACCTGCAGGCTTGGCGCATCAAGGCCGAAGACGGTGGGGCTGCCGAGGATGACCGTCCGCCGGTTCCGACCGATGCCGAGGCTCCCGGCAATTTTGACGACGATATTCCGTTCTGAGGCGGGCGGATGGAATAATGGAAGGATGAGGTTGAGTCCTTGTTCTGAAAACCGTATAGAAGGCGCTTTTTAACCGGAGAAAACGATGAAAGTTGTATTGGCATATTCAGGCGGTCTGGACACGACGGTGCTTCTGACCTGGCTTCAGGAACAATTTAACGCGGAAGTAATCTGCTACTGCTCAAACGTCGGGCAGGAGGAGGAACTGGACGGGCTGGAAGCGAAAGCTCTCAAGCACGGCGCGGTCAAATGCATCGTGGACGACGTCTGCGAAGAGTTCGCGAAGGATTTTGTATTTCCGATGATGCAGGCGAATGCGATTTACGAAGGCACCTATCTGCTCGGCACCTCGATTGCCCGCCCGCTGATTGCCAAGCGCATGATGGATATCGCTATCGCCGAAGGCGCGGAAGCGATCTGTCACGGTGCAACCGGCAAGGGCAATGACCAGGTTCGCTTTGAGCTGACAGCCTATTCGATGAAGCCCGACATCAAGATCATCGCTCCGTGGCGCATGCCGGAGGTCTTTAAGTTCAAGGGCCGTCCCGACATGATCAAATATCTCGAAGAGCACGGCATTCCCTGCTCGGTTTCCAAATCAAAACCGTACAGCACCGACCGCAACCTGCTGCATATCAGTTTTGAAGGCGGCATCCTGGAAGATCCGTGGAACGAGCCGGATGAAAACATGTGGTGTATGACCAAGCCGCTGTCGCAGGCGGCCGACAAGCCGGAGTATGTCGAAATCAGTTTTGAAAAAGGGATTCCGGTTGCTGTTAACGGCGAAAAACTTTCGCCGGCCGCTCTGATCCGTAAGCTCAACGCCATTGGTTGCGAACACGGCATCGGCCGCATCGACATCGTCGAAAACCGTTTTACCGGCATGAAAGACCGCGGCATTTATGAAACGCCCGGCGGAACGATCCTGCACCACGCGCACCGCGCGATGGAATCGATCACGATGGACCGCGAAGTCATGCATCTGCGCGACTCGCTGATTCCGAAGTACGCCACGCTGGTTTACAACGGCTTCTGGTTTGCGCCGGAGCGCGAAATGCTTCAGGCGGCGATTCTGGAAAGCCAGAAAACGGTTAGCGGCGATGTCCGCGTTAAGCTGTTTAAAGGCGGGGTGCACGTTTGCGGACGCCGTTCGCCGTATTCTCTCTATGATTCAAAAGTCGTCAGCTTCGACGAAGCCGGCGGTTATGATCAGACCGATGCGACCGGCTTCATTAAGCTCAACGCCCTGCGTCTGCGCGTCCGCGCGGCGATGCAGAAAAAGAAGTAAGGCCGGATTTTGACGGCTGAGTGAAAGGGTTCCGGGATTCCGGAACCCTTTTTTGCTGAACATGATTTGCGGAGCCTTACAATTTTTGCCTGCCGGTGGCGTTTGATGTACCACGCGCATCCTTATTGTCTGGTTAATCGGCAGTTTATTCCCTGTGCGGGGAATCCGGATTCCCGGACGGATGCCTGGTTGGAGAGATGATGATGAAATGGGTTGTGCTGGTTGTTGCGGCGATGATGGTTGCAGGAGCGGTTCAGGCAAAAGAAAAGGGCAGTGGCAAGGGCAAGAGCACGGTCAGCGATATCACCAAAGCGGCGTTTATCGCAGCGGAACAGAAGAAGTCTGAAGCTGCCGGAACCGCATTTGATCAGGCTGCTGCTGAAACTACGTTTGCTGCAAAAGATAAGAACAGCGACGGCGTGCTGACGGCCGACGAACAGACTCCTTCCGGCAAACATGCTAAGAAGGGTGCCAAAGGCAGCAAAAAACTAGTTCAATAAACGATTGCTGAAATATTGAAAAAAGTCCTGCGGAAATCCGCAGGGCTTTTTTTATTTTGCCTGCTGGGCTTTCAGCATGGCTTCGCGCAGCTTGGCGAGTTCCGGACTCTGCTTTAGCAGATAGTCCAGTTCAACCTTGCGGGCTTTTGCCAGTCGGGCATTCAGAGTTTTGAATTCTGCATCTTCGGTCAGAAGTTTTTTCTTGAGGGCTTGTGCAGCGTCACTCTTAAGAAATGCTTTGGGCCAGCGTTTCTGCATTTCGCTGTCGATGGCGATCCGCTCATCCATCAAACGGCCGAATTCCGGATCGGATTGCATCAGCCGGCTGCGCAAAAGGGTTTCGGCTTCTGTGTAGGCTGTGCGGGGGTCGGCGGCGACACTGTCGCGGGCGGTTTGCTGCGCGAGCAGTTTTTCTTTGATTGCGGCCGCATCCGGTTTTGGCGTTGCGGCCCAGACCGTAATGTTGTCGAACGAGGCGGATTCCCCGCGCACCGGAAATCCGAAGCTGGCTTTCGGTGAGCCCATCTGTTCGTGGTTTCCGAGGACGAAGGTCTGTTTGTCAACATGTGCCAGCAGATTGCTGCCGCAGTATTCAACAGTCATCGTGTACCAGGTGCCGGGCTTAAAGGTGCTGTTCTGGCGGGCCAGCGGCAGGGTGAGAGAGCGCGCATCTTTTTTGTCACGGTCTTTTGCGAGACTGATGCCGTCTGGCGTAACCATTATTCGTGAATGATGGCCTTTTACTTCGTTCACGCTCAGCGAAAAGCCGGGACTTCCGTCCAATCTGAAATCGAACTGGATAATAGCATTTTCGAACGGCAGGTCGGCGCGAATGGCCGCCGCATGATGGTCGGCGGCCAGCTCGACGCCGGTGAGCACACCGTTTTCGACTTTCCATGTGCCTTTGGCTGCGATCCACCGGTTGGTGTCGAGGCCGGTACCGGAAAATTTCTCAGAAAACAGGACGTCGCCTTTTTGGGCTATCCATAGGTCCGGTCCTGAAAAGGGCAGTCCCGCTAAACAGGAAAAACCGGGCAGTGAACTGATGGCCAGCCAGAGGAACTGCTTATTCATGATGTATCTCCATGGGTTAAAGCATGTTGAATCCATGCCTCGGAGCTTAGTTGCCGGGAGGATGTCTGCCCAGCCGGAAGTTGCGGAGCCGCAGAAAACATTTTCCTGATGATTCCTGCTGGTGTGCGGTTCTAAACGATGGTAGTAAGCGGGCTTCAAATTACAAGAAAGGCGCATGAGCACCATCCATATCCGGGCCGCGACACTGGAAGACCTTCCGGCGATTGAGGTAATAGAGAAAAGCTGTTTCCATGCCGACCTGCGTGTCAGCCCGCGTGCTCTCCGGCACAGCTTTAGGAGTCCGATACAGAGTGTTTGGGTTGCTGTTGCCGGCCGGAATGAAACCATCGGTTCCATGGTGCTCTATCATCATCCGCGTTCCATGCGCATTTTTTCAATCGCCGTGCTGCCGGCATTCCGTGGCAGCGGGACGGGACGGCAGATGATGGAGAAAGCGCTGGCGATGGCACGACGCGCAGGGTGTGCCGCAGTAACCCTTGAAGCGGAACAAAGCAAACGCAAGCTCATCAGCTGGTATGAGAAATTCGGTTTTGAAATCAAAAAGACGTTGATAGATTACCACTCTTCAGGCCGCCATGCCGTTCGTATGCGGCTGGTTCTGAAGCCGGCGCTTGAAGGAGGGCGCGTTTGTGGCCGTTCGTAACCTGATTATTCTCAACAATCCGGCACATTGGACCTTTGACATTGAAGAAGTGGAAGTTGTTTCCGCTAAGGCCTATTTGACCGAGAGCCGCTATGCGGAATTGAAAAATGCGCGTGTTTTCAATCTGTGCCGGTCCTACCGTTATCAATCCGTCGGTTATTACGTTTCGCTGCTGGCCGCCGCCCGGGATCACCGCGCGATCCCCAGCGTTACCACCATGCAGGACTTCCGCTCGCAGACCATTATCCGCACGATCGCAGAGGATATTGATGATCTGATTCAGAAGACTTTTGCCAAGGTGACCGAAAAAGAGTTTACGCTGTATATCTATTTCGGACAGACCGTTCTGCCTGAACACCGTTATGTCGGACGTTCACTCTATAATCTTTTTCAGGCACCGCTGCTGAAAGTCAGTTTTGAATTCACCACGAAATGGCTGATTCAGCAGATCACACCGCTTTCGCTGGGGTTGATTCCGGAAGGTGATCAGGAACATATTGCCGACTTCGCCCGGCGTTATTTTTCGCGCAAACGGTTTCAGAGAAGTCAGATTCAGCAGTACGCCTACGATCTGGCCATTCTGGTCAACCCGGAAGAAAAAAATGCGCCGTCCTGTAAGAAAGCGCTCAAAAAATTTGAAGAGGCTGCCGACGAACTTAATGTCTATACCGAGTTTATAACGAAAGAGGACTACAGCCGCCTGTCGGAGTTTGACGCGCTGTTTATTCGCGAAACCACTTCCGTTAATCATCATACCTACCGTTTCTCGCGCAAGGCTTTCGCCGAAGGTCTGGTGGTTATTGACGATCCGTTTTCGATTCTGCGTTGTGCGAACAAGGTTTATCTGGCCGAGCGGCTCGCGCAGGCCAAAGTGCCTGCGCCGCGCACGGTTATTCTCCAGAAAGAATCGCTGAAAAGCAGTCCTGCCAGTCAGGGGATCATCTTTCCGTGTGTGCTGAAGCAGCCCGACAGCGCTTTTTCCCAAGGAGTTGTCAAAGCGGTGGATGAAGCGGATTTTCGCGCCAAATTGGATGATCTTTTTGAAAAATCGGATCTGATTATCGCTCAGGAGTTCATGCAGTCCGAGTTCGACTGGCGTATCGGTATCCTCGATCGCAAACCGCTCTATGCTTGCAAGTACTATATGGCTCGCGGGCATTGGCAGATTTGCAACTGGAATGGCGGTCGTGAAGACCGCTTTGGTAAAGCCGAAACGATGCGGGTGGAGGATGCCCCGCCGGCCGTTGTGCAGACGGCGCTCAAAGCGGCCAATCTGATCGGTGATGGCTTGTATGGCGTTGATCTTAAAGAGGTCGACGGGAAAATTTATGTCATTGAAGTTAATGACAACCCAAGCATTGATGCCGGCGTTGAGGATATTGTTCTGAAAGACGATCTCTACCTGACTGTTATCCGCTCCATTATCAATCGCATCGATGATCCCCGGAAATGACATTTGCATATTTGCATTTATATTGAGGATTATACAGCGGGGCTTTTTTGTCGGCTGGAATGTTTAATATCCTGTTTCAGGCTGTATTAGCATCGTCGTGCGATTTCGAAGATGAGCGCAAGAAGAGGAATCCACGACGCATGATATCGGTCTCGTCATGCCTCGTGATCGGTGCTCGAATAGATCGAGGAATGGATCAACGCCTGCCAGCACCGGATTCTTGGATATAAAACAGCATAGGAACTGTTCATTCCGGAGCCCGGCACAAAATGCCTCGCATCTGAAAAAATGCGGCCAATCTACCCTATGGAAGTTTTTGTGACTCTCGGTGTCACTGGCGGTAAAAATCCGGCTCCCGCATCGCTTGCGCCGGAAGGCTTCAGCCGCTATTATACGCCGCCTTTAATTGGAGATTTTATGCAGGACAACGAATATCGCCGTCAGCGCATTGAAAACATGAAGCAGCTTGAGGCCGCAGGCTGGCCCGCCTACGGTTCGGCGTTCAAACGCACCGGCACACTGGTCGAACTGACCGCGACCTTTGAAGAGGGTAAAACCGTCAGCGCCTGCGGGCGTATCGTCGCCATCCGCAAGATGGGCAAGATGGCGTTCGCGCACCTGTCCGACGGCTCGGCCAAGTTTCAGCTGATGGTCAAAAAGGATCTGATCGGCGAAACGGTATTCAACGCCTTCAAACTGCTCGACCTCGGCGATATTATCGGCGTGACCGGCGAACAGTTCATCACCCAGACCGGCGAAAAAACGGTCCGCGTGAATGAGTGGAAACTGCTCTGCAAGTCGCTGATTCCGCTGCCGGAAAAATGGCACGGCCTGCAGGACGTCGAAACCCGCTACCGCCAGCGCGAACTCGATCTGATTTCCAATGAAGAGGTGATGGATCTCTTCAAAAAGCGCACGGCGGTGCTCAGCGAAATCCGCGCCTTTCTGGCGGCGCGCGGTTACTGCGAAGTCGAAACGCCGATGATTCAGCAGCTGGCGGGCGGCGCGGCGGCCACGCCGTTCAAGACGCGCTATAACGCGCTCAGCACCGATATGTTTTTCCGCATTGCGCCGGAACTTTATCTCAAGCGCCTCATTGTCGGCGGCATGGATAAAGTGTTCGAGATGAACCGCAACTTCCGCAACGAAGGACTCGACCGGACGCATAATCCGGAATTCACCGCGCTGGAAATCTACGAAGCCTACGGCGATATGCGCTCGATGCAGGAGCTGGTGCAGAGCCTCGTTACCCACCTGTCGCAGAAAATTTTCGGACGGATGGAAGTGCAGTGGAACGGCAGCCTGATCAATCTCGCCACGCCGTGGAAAGAAATCGCCTACCGCGATCTGATCAAAGAGCGCCTCGGCGCCGACTGGTTTGATAAGTCGCTTGACGAAGCGCGCGCCAAAGCTGCTTCGCTGGAGCTGCATGTGGATAAAGACCTGGACTTTGCGGCCGTCACCCACGAAATCTATGAAAAGAGCATCGAAGGCACGCTGATTCAGCCGACTTTTGTCACGCGCCTGCCAGCCTATCTAGTTCCGCTGGCCAATCCGTGTGCTGACGATCCGACGCTGGTGGATGTATTCGAACTTATCATCGGCGGCAAGGAAATCGCTCCGGCCTACAGTGAGCTGAACGACGCGCTGGAACAGCGCCGCCGTTTCGAAGAGCAGGCGGGCGGCGATCCGGCGAAGATCGACGAGGATTTCCTCGACGCGCTGGAAACCGGTATGCCGCCGACCGGCGGGATGGGTATCGGCATTGACCGGCTGATGATGCTTCTGACCGGTTCCGACGCCATCCGCGATGTCATTCTTTTCCCGCAACTCAAGCCGCGCAAACGTGCTGATCAGGTGGAAGGTGAGAATAAGGAATAATCATGGGCACGGACGTCGCCATTCTCTGCTGGACCGCCGCGACGCTGGGATTTATTCATACGTTACTGGGGCCTGATCATTATCTGCCGTTTATTGTGATGAACCGCGCCCGCCAATGGAGCTCGGCCAAAACAGCGTGGATCACATTCGCCTGCGGGCTGGGCCACGTGCTCAGTTCGGTGGTGCTCGGTCTGATCGGGATTGCGTTCGGGATTGCCGTGATGAAGCTGGAGGCGTTCGAAGCCTTTCGCGGAAACCTGGCGGCATGGGCGCTGATCGGGTTCGGATTCGCCTATATGGGCTGGGGGCTTCATCGCGGTGTGCGCAACCGCCCGCATACCCACCTCCATTTTGAAGGTGCCGGTGCGCCGGTTCATTCTCACACGCACGACGGTGTGCACTTTCATACACATGAGCCGGAGCAGAAGGCCAATATCACGCCGTGGATTCTGTTCACAATTTTTGTACTGGGTCCCTGTGAGCCGCTGATTCCGCTGCTGATGTATCCGGCGGCGCAGCACAGCTTTTCCGGTACGGTGCTGGTGGCGGCGGTTTTCAGTGCGGTGACGATCGGCACGATGCTGACGATTGTGATGGCCGCGTCGCGGGGAATCCGTTCCGCCAATCTTGGGAAACTGGAGCGCTGGACGCATGCGCTGGCGGGCGGCGCGATCGGTCTTTCCGGCCTCGCCATTCAGTTTCTCGGCCTTTGATTTCCATTTCTTTGGCCGGGAAAAGTGCACGGTGCTTCCTTGTATAAATACCGACAAATACGTAAACTGCGCCCGGATTTAAGGGGAAAGGGTATCCTATGAGAATACGCAATCTGTTCATGCTTTTGGTTCTTTTTCCGGTCTTCCGTGCCGCAGCGGTTGATCTCAGTGTTTCTCCCTCCAGTGTTGTCTGGACAAACCAGGGGTGGGTGAATCTGTCGATTACCAACATTACTCCGGCGGCATATATGGATATCCGGCTTTATCTGGACATCAACGGCGATGGAATCATCAACGGCGGCGACTATGCGGTCGCATTGTTTGAGGTAGACGACGGAGAGATCAGCTCTGTTGAAGCGGAAATTTTTATAGATGATAATGACGGTCTGACCAACGGTGCGATTGAAGCCGCCGTCTCATGTCACGGCGTGGCCTACGATACGCTGCACACCATCGGAAATTATATCTGGCAGGCGGTCGAGCTGGATGAGTTCGATAATCCCGTTGGAGCCGATACTGCGGCCTTTGCTGTAACACAGCCGGCCGGCTCGGTCTGGATTTCCGGTGAAGTGCGCGATAATGCAACGGATGAGCTGAAGCCGGGCGCACATATCGAAATCGGCTATTTCTCTGAAACTTTCGGGCTTGCGCCGAACGTGTGGGCCGATGAAAACGGCCGGTTCACCATTCATGTGCCGCAAGAAATTCCCGCTTCGGCGGTGATGGGTGTCCGGGCCTCTGTAAAAGGGATGCTGTCGGCGGATATCAATCCGGTAACCGAGGAGGAGGTCTCGACGCACTTTTTTACAAACACTCTTTCAGCCGGTGCAAATGTATTGGAACGACCTCTTTTTACAGTTCCTGCGATCGAAATGTACGGGCTTTGCAGTGTGAGCGGAACAGTTTATCTGGTCGAGCCGTCGGAGGACGGATTTGAAACCAACCTGCTGCGCGGCGTGATGGTGGAGGCTGAAAGCGAAGGAGACGGCAGCGAGACCTTCGCCTGGGATATTACGGATGAAAACGGGCAGTTCGGTCTGGTGCTTCCGGGCGGCTCCGCACAGCTGTGGTGTGAAAGTCCTCTGCTCAATCTGCGCGGAATCGTTGGTTCGTATACTGATATTACTGTAACCGGCACGACATCCGGCGTGGAAATTTACTGTTACGCCGCCGATGCAATAGCCCGTGCCCGTGTGACAGATAAAGGCACCGGCGAACCGCTGACAGGTGTTTCTGTCTATTATGAATCAACTGACGGGTCCGGCCTTGTCAGCAGCGGTTACACGCTGACAAACGGCTATTACGAAATCTGTGTAAAGGCCGGAACATGGTGGGCGGAATGCGACGAAGACTCTCTCTTATACCGGCATTATCTTCGTCCGCAGGATTCTAATAATCTCGAGATCGCCCAGTATACGATCTTCACCAACGTTCCGTTTGCCGCCGAAAAGGGGTACATCATTTCCGGACACGTTTATGACACCAACGGCATTTCTGTAGCAGACGGTTCGGTGGCGGCGGTCCGTGATATGGGAGGCTGGGAAGAGTGGATCAGCTACGCAGATACTTCTCTTTCCGGAGCCTACAGCCTGCTGGCTCCGACCGGCACGGTGTATGTACGCACAGAGGGGTGCGGCGAATACCTTGTTGA
>JBGAJP010000101.1:0-2368 GCA_044224855.1 Pontiellaceae bacterium | reverse complement strand
CTTCCGGACTGTCGCTGACGGTTGCGCAGCTTTTCCAGTATCCGACTATTGCGCAGATGGCCGATGTGGTCAGTCTGCGCAGCGATTCTGAATATAAATCGCTGGTCTGCCTCAAGGAAGGCGTTCCGGGTCGCGCGCCGTTTTTCCTGCTGCACAGCGCGCCGGGCGACCTGCTGGGTTATTCGAATCTTGTGCATAATCTTCCTGCCGGCCAGCCGGTGTACGGTTTCCAGTCTCTTGGTCTGATTGATCCGGCTAAGGTTCATTCTACGATTCCGGAAATGGCAGCCTATTACGTTTCCGTGCTGCGCGAGTTTCTGCCGGACGGGCCTTATCTGCTCGGCGGCTGGTGCTACGGCGGTTATGTCGCCATGGAAATGGCGCGGCAGCTGATGGAGCAGGGATGCAAAGTAAACCTGCTTGCGCTGATTGACGCATGGGCCTATCCGCCCGCCGAACGGCGTTTAGCTTTTTATTGGCGGCGGATTCAGCTGATGCGCATTATCGGTTTCCGGCAGTGGGCAAAAATCATTCAACAGCGGATTAAAAACAGTTTGCACGATGATGCCGCTGACGCCGTTAAAATGCTCGACGGTATGCACGCTAAAGAAGGAGTGCTGGCCAATCGCGAAGAAGTTTACCGGCGCAACCGCGAGGCCGCGCTCCGGTACAATCCGCGTTTTTATCCGGGCAGCGCGGTGCTTTTCCGTTCCGACGAACTGGCTGCCGGGTTCCTGCCGGATATGACGATGGAGTGGGCGGTCCTCATGGAAGACCAGGATATTTACCTGATTCCCGGCGGACACCGCGACCTTCTGCGCGAACCGGCCGTTAAGGTGCTTGCCGAGCACCTCAACGTCAGTATCGAAAAAGCGGTCAATGGCTGATGCAACGCCGGATTACGGCGATACAATAATCCGGTAGAACCCGTGAGCAGACGGAGTGGTCGCATCCGTGAACGTTAATTCCGTCGGATCTCCGTTACCCTGAGTTGTGCCGTTCTGGAGGCTGCCGACATTCACCCAGGGACTGCCAAGCGTATCGGCCCGCTGGAGCTGATAGCCGTGTCCGGTGTATCCGCCGATTGTCATGGCCAGATTTCCGCCGGACGCGCGCAGGCCTTCAATACGGACGTTGCTGCTGTCGAGCACAATGCCGTTATTCACCAGATTAACCGGAAGCGCGGCCCCGGTCATAATATCCAGAACTCCGTTGTTGGTAATCATGCCGATCACATTGAATGAGCTTCCGCCGGTAATGCGCATGGTTCCGTTATTGACCAGATTGCCGATCACCGTACCGCTGCCGGCATAGGTTCCGCCGTTCTGGACGGTAATATCTCCCGTCATGCAGCCGTAATTTTCAAATGTCGCTCCAGTTTGAACGGACATATTTTTCGTTCCGGAAAGCAGGCCGTTAATCCTTAGGGTTCCGTTGCTTAGGATCAGGGCTCCGGTAAAACAATTTGTGCCGTTGGATAAAGTTATACGGCCCGGTCCGGTTTTAATCAGGTTCCCGACCCCCTGGATTTTGCTGTTGATCTCATGTGTTCCGGCAGAAACATTGATAACCGTATCTCCGGTAATATCAATGGAGCCTCCGCTGAGTGTGACCGAGCCTTGATTGAACTCAAGTCCGGTTACCAGCTGGGTGCTGAGGACATTGACCGTGTAACTGCCGGTTGCATCACTGCCGGCGGAGAAGGAGGCGACAACATTGGTCGGCCAGGATGCAGTTGTGCCGGTGCCGGCGGCAGAGCTGTTCCATGCGGTGTCGGATCCCCATGTGCCGGAAGGAGATGTTCCAGATCCAGCGGTGGTTCCGTTGCGGTCCCAGTAATACACTTCGCGGACAGGCCGGTATCCATGACTGACTCCGTATCCGTTGCGCAGATAAATCATCAGTTCTTCCAGTGTCACGACTTCGACGTTGGAATTGAGGTTTGTGACGATTGTGTTGACGCCTTCCATGCAATAGTTCGTTGACCAGGGATGTACGTTAACGATGCTGTAGGACGTTGCGTCATTATAAGGATCTGTTGGTGCCGAGTTCAATGCGCCGGCAATCGAAGCCGGCGTATCAAAACCTTCCCACAGCGTATATTTTACGGAAACAATCGGTTTTCCGCTGCTGCTCCAGTAAATGGCGCCGTTCAATCCCTTGTAGGCGTCAGCGTATGTTTTATACATGGCGCCGATAATCTGAGGCTGATTAACGAGTGCTGCTGATTTTGACATGACGTAACTCGGATCAAGTATCGAGATCACATTCTGGTCAACCGCGCGCATGGCTGCTCCGGTATCGGCGGCTAGAACGGCCAAACTTGGCGCATCAGGAACCTCGCTGGGATAGAAAAGTCCGTGTCCTC
>JBGAJP010000048.1:0-15584 GCA_044224855.1 Pontiellaceae bacterium | reverse complement strand
TAAAACCCTGCCTCTTCTGAAGCGCAGCGACCTCGACCGGAAAATCCGCACCGCACCGCGCGAACTCGAAAAGCGTGAAAATGCCGACATCCTCTTCCACGACCTTTTCACCGGCGGCATCGTTTATATTGATATCGGCTTCGATCTCCATGCTCTTGGCGCAGAAGACCTTCCATGGGTTTCGCTGCTCGGCAGCATGCTCCTTGAAATGGGCACACAGAAAGAAGACTTCGCCTCGCTCTCACGGCGCATCGCTCAGAAAACCGGCGGCATCTACGCAACGCCCTTCCTTGCCGCCCGCGAAGATTCACCTGAAAGCGCCGCACACCTTTTCCTGCGCGGAAAGTGTATGAGCGGGCAGACCGGCGATCTTTTTGACATTTTGCACGACATCCTCTTTACACCCGCCTTCAACAACCGCAAACGCTTCCGCGAAGTGCTCCTTGAGCAGAAAGCGGAAATGGAAGGTTCTCTGGTGCCCAGCGGACATTCCGCCGTTCTCTCTCGCCTCAAAGCGCATTACCACGAAGCCCACCGTGCCGCCGAAGCACTGAGCGGAATTGACGCCCTTTTCTTCCACCGCGCCATGCAGAAAAAAATGAAAGAAGACTGGCCCGGAACCGTCGCCCGGCTCGAAGGCATTCTGCAAAAACTTCTTGCCGGAGGACTGATCGTTAATATCACCGCCGACGGCAAAGACCGCACACCGGCGGTCCAGACCCTGGAAAAATTCCTGCTGAATTTCCCCAAGGCTTGCGGCGCTTCTTCCGCCTCTTGGAATTTTACGGAAACACAGCCGGTCTCGGAAGCCCTGCTGATTCCGTCGCGCGTCAACTATGTCGGCCGCGCCATCAACCTTTTTGATAACGGCTACAAAATGGACGGCTCATCGCTTGTCATCACAAAGTATCTGCGCACCGCGTGGCTCTGGGAAAAAATCCGTGTGCAGGGCGGCGCTTACGGCGCCATCTGCGGGTTTGATCCGAACTGCGGTGTTCTCGCCTTCGCTTCCTACCGTGACCCGAACCTCGCCGATACGCTTGAAGCCTACGGGCAGACGGCGGACTTCCTGAGAAACCTTCAGCTCGATGAAGACGAACTCACCCGCGCACTTATCGGTGCCATCGGCGGTATTGATACCTACCTGCTGCCGGACGCCAGAGGCTACAGCGATATGGCCCGCTGGCTGACCGGACAGACGGATGAAAAACGGCAGCAGCGCCGCGATGAACTGCTTTCTACCACGGCTGAGGATTTCAAGAAGTTCGCTGATTTCCTCAGCATGGAGAAAGCTGTTACTTCAGTACTCAGCTCACCCGTCGTCATCAAAGGAAGCGGCATCGCGTTTCAAAGCACACTCAAGGTGCTTTAAAGATCAACGGCTTTCTTGAGCTTCTCGACTTCCCACGATTCAAGATGGCGGTGTTCTCCGGTACGGAGTTTTTCCAAACGAAGAGGGCCGACGGAAACGCGCACAAGGCGGACAACTTTGCAGCCCAGCACTTCCATCATGCGGCGGATGTGGCGGTTGCGCCCTTCTCCCAGTGTGAGCGTATAGCCGGACTGACTGTCAACCATGCGGCGAAGCGGCTCAACCCGGAGCGCACGCAAATTCTCGCCGCGGCAGTTGAGCCCTTTGAGCATCCGGTCGATTTCATCCGGAGTCAGCTCGCGGTCGATCCAGACCTGATATTTCTTCTCAATGTGGTGGCGCGGATGCATCAAACGGTGTGCCAGTTCGCCGTCATTAGTGATAAGCAGCAGTCCTTCGCTCATCACGTCGAGGCGGCCAACCGTATAAAACCGGCCCGGCAGGTCCGGCAGAAGGTCAATCGCCCGCTCGCGTCCTTCAGGATCGTCCGAAGTGCAGATAACGCCGACCGGCTTATTGAGCATGATCCAGATTTTCTGGTCCAGCTGAACGGGCTTTCCGTCGCAGGTGACTTTCTGGACAGCGGGGTCGACCTTGGTACCGAGCTCCGTGACGGTCACGCCGTCAACCGTAACCAGCCCGTCGGTGATGAGCTTTTCGCAGGCACGGCGGCTCGCCACCCCGCACTCGGCCAGATATTTCTGAAGTCTGATCATTTTCCGCTTTCCACAAAAAAAGCCCCGGAAATCCGGGGCCTTACTGAAATAAGGTCAACTGTCGTCTTATTCGGCCGGTTTGGTCTTCACCAGACCGAATCCGCGGTCGCCGTCTTTCCACTTACCTTCGGCTTTGAGCAGGTCGACACGCTCGAAACGCTTAAGAACATTGCGGCGGATCGAAATTTTGCTGGCCGATTTCAAACTGGAATGCATTGTCATGGTTCTTCTCCTCAAAAATCTTTTTTCTAAAACAAGCGGCACAGGATACCTTTTCTGGACAGGTTGTCAAACCCTCATCGCCCCTCTTTCCTCGGCCTCATTTTCCGCCCTGTATAACGCACTTTTTCGGGTTTCCCGGAAGAACGGGAACTGGTCGGTTCAATGGATGCTTTCAGCTCATACAACTGGTCGCGAAGAAGCGCTGCGCGCTCAAATTCGAGCTTTCCGGAGGCTTCGACCATTTCCTGCTCCAGCTCGCGGATGGTGAGATAAATATCATACGGCTCACCGGTTTCGCGCACGATGCTCTCTTCCAGTTCATCCGCATCCTTCTTGAGATGACCGAGGCTGTCCTGAATCTCTTTCCGGATCGCCTGCGGTGTAAGTCCGTGTTCCGCGTTATAGGCAACCTGTTTTTTTCGGCGATGAGCGGTAATATCCATCATCCGCTGCATGGAGCCGGTTATGTTGTCGGCGTACATGATTACTTTGCCGTCCGTATGGCGGGCGGCGCGACCCGCCGTCTGCATCAGCGCCGTTTCGGAACGCAGGAACCCTTCTTTGTCGGCATCGAGAATTGCGACCAGCGATACCTCCGGCAGATCAAGTCCTTCGCGAAGCAGGTTGATACCGATCAGGCAGTCGAAGTCCGCCTTGCGCAGGCCGCGCAGAATTTCGACGCGCTCGATGGCGTCGACCTCGGAGTGAAGATATTCCACGCGTAGTCCGGTTTTTTTCAGATAATCGGTCAGGGCTTCGGAGGTACGCTTCGTCAGCGTCGTCACCAGCGTCCGCTCTCCGCGCTCGGCGCGGGCGCGGATTTCCTCCATCACATCGTCAATCTGCCCTTTCAGCGGACGCACCTCGACCGGCGGATCGATGATTCCTGTCGGGCGGATCACCTGCTCGACCGGTTTCCCGCCGTGTTCGATTTCAAACGGGCCGGGCGTCGCCGTGGTGAAAATCATCGAGCCGGTAATGTCCATGAACTCATTAAATTCGAGCGGACGGTTATCGAGCGCCGACGGCAGGCGGAAACCGTGCTCAACCAGCGTCGTCTTGCGGGCGCGATCGCCGTTAAACATCCCGCGGATCTGCGGCAGCGTTACATGCGACTCGTCGATGATCGTCAGAAAATCCTTCGGGAAATAGTCGATCAGGCAGGCGGGCCGGTCGCCCGCCGCGCGGCCTGCGAGATGCCGGGAGTAATTTTCGATGCCGCCGCAGTAGCCGATCTCCTTGAACATTTCGATATCGTACATCGTCCGCATACGGATGCGCTGTGCCTCGATCAGCTTGTCGTGGTCTTCAAACCACTTCACCCGCTCTTCCAGTTCCGCCTTGATCCGCGCAATCGCCGGTTCGAGCTTTTCCGCTGCCATGACGAAATGCTTGGCGGGTGAAATGGTGATCCGCTCAAGATTTTCTTCTACGGCGGCAGTCAGCGGATCAATCCGGCTAATGCTTTCGATCTCATTGCCGAAAAAAGCGACGCGGATGCCGTGCTGCGCATAGGATGGAAAAATATCCACCGTGTCGCCGCGTACGCGGAAGGTGCCGGGCAGCTGCTCGTAGTCGTTGCGCTCATACTGAATGGCAACCAGTTTTTTGAGCACCTCGTCGCGCCCGCAGGCGTCGCCGAGATGCGCTGACAGAACCATGTCGCGGTAATCCTCCGGCGAGCCGAGGCCGTAAATGCAGGAGACCGAAGCAACGATGATCACATCTTCGCGGTTAAGCAGACTGTCCGTCGCCGCCAGCCGCAACCGTTCGATCTCCTTGTTGATCGAGGCGTCTTTTTCGATGAACGTGTCGGTCTGCGGCAGGTAGGCCTCGGGCTGGTAGTAGTCGTAATAGCTGATGAAAAACTCGACCGCGTTATTCGGGAAAAAGCTCTTCAGCTCGGCGTAGAGCTGCGCGGCCAGCGTCTTGTTGTGAGAAATCACCAGCGCGGGCCGGCCCTGCCGCGCAATGACGTTGGCAACGGTGAAGGTTTTCCCCGAACCGGTTACTCCTTCCAAAGTCTGAAAACGCTGACCGCGCTCCAGCCCGCGGCAAAGCGCTTCGATCGCCTCCGGTTGGTCGCCGGTCGGCGAATAGTTCGAAACCAGCTGGAAGGAAGAGCTCATACAGATAAATCACCGGCCCAGACGGAGTTTACAGCACCGGTTCCATCGCGCAAAAGAAGTTCTCCTTCGCTGCCGAAGCCCGCAAGAATACCGGTACGCACTGCGCCGCCGTCGCGCACGGTAACGGCTTTACCGATGTTCGGAATTTTTGATTCCCAGTTTTTCCGGATTTCTGGAAAACCGCCTTGAGCCCACGCGTCGAGCCGGACAGAAAGATGCTTCAACAGCTTTTCGAGCAGTTCGTCAACGTTGCGGCGTTTCCCGGTTTCGATCAGAATCGAAGTCGCCGGCTGATCAATGTGTCCGGCATCTTTCATATTCACATTCAGACCGATGCCGATAATGACACCGCCGGCAATGCCTTCAGAAAGAATGCCGCAGATTTTCCTACCGTTAACCAGCACGTCGTTCGGCCACTTCAGATCCGGTCTCAATCCTTCTTTTTCAAGCAGTTCGGCAACCGCAACGGCAGCGGCCATCGAGGCAGACGGCAGATTCCGCGGTTGATATTTACCCCGTAAAAGGACTGAAAAAGTGAGGTTTTCACCGGATGCGGACAGCCATTCGCGCTCGCGCCGCCCCCTGCCCTGAGTCTGTTCGCGCGCCGCCGCCACCGTACCGGAAGGCAGGTCGCGTTCAACTTCCAGACGTTCCTTGAGAAAGGTGTTCGTCGACGGAAGCCGCGCATACCACTGGAGATAGAATTTCATACAAATTTTTGCGCCGGTTTTACTGGCTTTAGACCCTCTGTTTCCGTACAAAGCAGGCTAATTTTTTCATTTCAAAACTCAAAGGAAAAACTATGGCAGAAGGCTTTGTTTTATTAGTCATCGGAATGGTGGTCGTTTTCTCGTTTCTGCAGCTGATGGTTTGCGTCATGAACCTGTCAGCGAAATTCTTTATCAAACTCGCCGAACGCTGTCCTGAACCGCAGTCCGCCGCCGCGGCCGCAAGTACCGATCTTTCCCCGATCGCGGTCGCCATCGCCGCAGTTAAAGCCCGCACCCGATAAACTGTTTTTAATTAAATTGGAGACTCTTCCCATGAAAAAAATCGAAACCATGATCACCGCGTTCCGCGACGGCTTCCAGTCCGTCTACGGCGCCCGTGTATTCACCAAAGATTTTCTGCCGGCCGTTGAAGCAACCAAAGCCGCAGGAATCAGCCACTTCGAAGCCGGCGGCGGCGCCCGCTTCCAGGCTCCGTTCTTCTACTGCAACGAAAACGCTTTCGACTCCATGGATGCGTTCCGCAAAGTCGCCGGCCCGGACGCCGACCTTCAGACGCTCGCCCGCGGCGTCAATGTCGTCGCCCTCGACTCACAGTCGAGCGACATCATCAAACTTCATGCCCAGCTCTTCAAAAAGCACGGCATGACCACCATCCGCAACTTCGACGCACTCAACGACGTCAACAATCTGATCTACTCCGGCCAGTGTATCCACGACGCCGGGCTGAAGCATGAAGTGGTCGTTTCCATGATGGCGCTGCCGCCCGGCTGTGAAGGCGCGCACGACGCGGCTTTCTACGAAATGACTCTCCGTAAAATTCTCGATGCTGGAATTCCCTACGACAGCGTCTGCTTTAAGGACGCCTCCGGAACTTCCACTCCGGCCACCATCTACGACACGATCAAACGCGCCCGCAAAATGCTTCCCGCCGGGACAAAAATTGTTTTCCATTCACACGATACCGCCGGAACCTGCGTCGCCTGCTACATGGCCGCCATTAACGCCGGCGCCGATCAGGTTGACCTTTCGATGGCCCCCGCTTCCGGCGGAACCTGCCAGCCCGACGTCATCAGCATGTGGCATGCGCTGCGCGGCTCCGAATACTCGCTGAATGTCGATATCGACAAAATGCGCGAAGCCGAAGAGGTTTTCAAGGACTGCATGAAGGACTACTTCCTGCCGCCGGAAGCCAAAGAAGTCGAGCCGCTCATCCCCTTCTCGCCGATGCCCGGCGGCGCGCTGACCGCCAACACCCAGATGATGCGCGATAACGGCATCATGAACCGCTACCCTGAGGTCATCAAAGCCATGGGCGAAGTCGTCCGCCTCGGCGGATTCGGAACTTCTGTTACGCCGGTTTCGCAGTTCTATTTCCAGCAGGCCTTCAACAATGTCATGTTCGGTCCCTGGGAAAAAATTGCTGAAGGCTACGGCAAGATGGTGCTCGGCTACTTCGGTAAAACCCCGGTCGCTCCAGATGCCGAAATCGTCAAAATCTGCGCCGCGCAGCTCAAACTGGAGCCGACCACCCGACCGGTACTCGAAATCAACGATGCCAACCCGAAGAAGAGTGTCGCCGCGATCAAGAAACAGCTGACCGATGCCGGCATCACCGACCTGTCCGACGAAAATATTTTCATCACCGCATCCTGCGGCCAGAAAGGCATCGACTTCCTGCTCGGCAAAGCCGTCGTCAACGGCGTGCGCAAAAACGAGCCGAAAAAAGCCGAAGGTGCCGCCAAAGCGAACGCCGCCGGTTACACCGTTTCTGTCAACGGCACGTCGTATGCCGTTGAAATTAAGGGTGACAAAGCCACTGTCAACGGAAAGAGCTATGACATTTCCGTCAAGGACGGTGCCGCTGCTCCGGCTGCAACCGGCGACAAAGTGGCTCATGAGTCCGCCGACTCAATCGCCATCAAAGCCCCAATGCCCGGCAAGGTCATGCGCATCAGCGCCAAAGTCGGCGATCACCTCAGCGCAGGCGGTATCCTGCTGGTCATTGAGGCCATGAAAATGGAAGTGGAAATCAAGTCATCCATCAGCGGAACCGTTTCATCGCTGGCCGTAAGCGTTGGCGACCAGGTTTCCGCCGGACAGGCTCTCGCCTCAATTAACTAAGGAAACGATGCCATGCGGAAAAACGTAAACAAATTGATCTGGGCCGCGCTGACCGTTCTGACGGTCTGCGCGACAGCTTCGGCGGCGGAACAGCAGGAAAAACAGAAAATCTCCATCGGCGGAGGCTTTGTCAAGCTGTGGCACGAAACCGGTATCTACCGGTTTATGAACCCGCGGACTGCCGAAGAAAAAAAAGCCGAATACATCAGCGCCTGCCTGCAAACCGCCGAAGCGGAAACCAGCGCCGGTCATTTCGAAAGCGCTGAAAAATACATCAGTATGGCTAAAAAAACCGGCGCAGACACCGCGGCACTGGAAGAGTCGCTGACGGCAGCGATTGCCAAAGGCGTGGTACATAAAGGCCTGCTGCCTGAAGGCGCGGGGCAGTTTGTAATGATCCTCGTCGGTCTGCTGCTGATTTATCTGGCCATCGCCAAAGGGTTCGAGCCGCTGCTGCTCATTCCGATCGGCTTCGGCTCCATCCTGACCAATATTCCGGTTGCCGGTATCGCCGAAGCGGGAATCCCCGGCCAGCCGGCCGGAGCGCTTTATTACTTTTACACCGTCGGTGTGCAGTCCGGCGTTTTCCCGCTGCTCATCTTCCTCGGTGTCGGCGCAATGACCGATTTCGGCCCGCTGATCGCCAACCCGAAAACCGCCCTGCTCGGCGGCGCAGCACAGCTGGGTATCTTTTTTGCGCTGATGGGCGCGCTCGCCCTGACGCAGTGGACCGGCGGGCTGATTGACTTCGATCTGGCTGATGCCGCCTCCATTGGTATCATCGGCGGAGCGGACGGACCGACAGCCATCTTTCTGACCAGCCGCCTTTCGCCCAACCTGCTTGGAGCCATCGCCGTCGCCGCCTATTCCTACATGGCGCTTGTGCCGATCATCCAGCCGCCGATCATGCGTCTGCTGACTACCAAAGCGGAACGCGCCATTGAAATGAAGCAGCTCCGTCACGTCAGCAAAACGGAAAAAATCGTTTTCCCGCTGGTCGTACTCGGCCTGTGTATTCTGTTTCTGCCGTCCGCCTGCCCGCTGGTCGGCTTCCTGATGCTGGGCAACCTGTTCAAAGAAAGTCTGGTCACCGACCGCCTCTCTGACACCGCTCAGAACGCGCTGATCAACATCGTCACGATCCTGCTGGGACTCTCCGTCGGCTCGAAACTGGCCGCTGAAAAATTCCTGAACGCCGAAACGCTCGGTATTCTGATGCTTGGACTGATTGCCTTTGCGATTGGAACCGCCGGCGGCGTCCTGCTGGCCAAACTGATGAACGTGTTCAGCAAAGACAAGATCAACCCGCTGATCGGTTCCGCCGGAGTGTCCGCCGTACCGATGGCCGCGCGTGTTTCCAATAAAGTCGGACAGGAAACCAATCCCTACAACTTCCTGCTCATGCACGCCATGGGTCCGAACGTCGCCGGTGTAATCGGCTCTGCGGTCGCCGCCGGGGTTCTCCTCGCGCTGATCGGGAAATAATCCGCATCCAGCTGGATCAAAAAGAGCGCCGCATCCCGGCGCTCTTTTTTTTTGCTGGCACTGACACAACCCGCTACAGTCGCCGCCATGTCAAAACAGATTCACATCATCGGCGTCGGCGGAACGGGAATGAACGGTATCGCCCAGCTTGCCGCGCATGCCGGTTATCAGGTTTCCGGCTCTGATCGCGCTTCCAACCTCCCGATCTTCCAATCGCTCAAAGAACTCGGCGTCCGCATCGTCCCGCAGAACGGCTCCGGCATTACCAAAAACACCGATTTTGTCGTCTACAGCACTGCGATTGAATCCGACAACCCGGACATCATCCGCGCCAAGGAACTGAATATTCCCCTGCTCCACCGCGCCGACATGCTGGCGAAGCTCTGCGAAGGCAAAGAAGTCATCGCTGTTGCCGGAACCGCCGGCAAGTCCACCGTCACCGGACTGCTCGGCTGGATTTTCCAGTGTCTCGGCATGGATCCGACAGTCTATTGCGGCGCAAGCATGAATAATGTCGGCGCTTCCGTCCGTTACGGTTCCGGCCCGTGGATTATTGAAGCCGACGAAAGCGACCGCTCATTCCTGAAGTTCCATCCGCGCCACGCCATCATCACCAATATCGCCGAAGATCATTTTTCTCTGGCTGAACTTCATCAGCTCTTCGCGCAGTTTGAGTCGCAGGTTTCCGGCGCCGTCATTAAGAAAGCCGAGCGGTTCGACGTAAAGATTCCAATCCTCGGCAAACACAACGTCGAAAACGTCAACAACGCACTAACGCTCTGTAAAGCACTCGGCCTGGATATGCAGAAATGCATTGAAGCGGTTCAGTCATTCAAAGGCATTGAGCGGCGGCTGGAACGGGTCGGCCCGAAAGTCATCGACGACTTTGCCCACAGCCCGGTCAAGATCGCCGCAGTGCTAGAAGCGGTCTCCGGCGAATTCCCAGCCTTCTCAGCCTACTGGCGTCCGCACGGCTACACGCCGCTCTTCCAGCTGGCCGACGGCCTGGTCGAGGTTTTCTCCAATGCCTGGAAAGCGCCGCGTGAGGGCACGCGGCCTACAGAAAATTGTAGGCCCGGTGCCCCCACCGGGCGTCTCGAAAAATTATTCATCCTGCCGGTTTACTTTGCCGGTGGAACAGTGAATATCAAAATCACCTCGGAACAGTTCGTTGAGCGGCTGAACGCCGCCGGGGTTCCGGCGGCGTTTGTTCCGGATTATGCCGCGCTGGAAAAGCGGCTTCTCCAAGAAGGCCTGCCCGTACTCGGCATGGGTGCCCGCGACCCCGAACTGCCTCTTTTCGCCCGCAGACTTGCCACCCAACTGAAATAAAGTAACATCGCCCGCCTTATGAGCTTCAAAATCTACAACACGATGTCCCGCTCGCAGGAAGAGCTGGTGCCACTGAAAGATAACCACGTCCGCATGTACACCTGCGGCCCGACGGTTTACAACTACGCCCACATCGGCAACTACCGCGCTTACATGTTCGAAGACCTGCTCCGCCGCTGGCTGAAGTACAAAGGCTTTGCAGTAACTCAGGTGCAGAACCTGACCGACGTCGACGACAAGACCATCCGCGGCTCACGCGAAACCGGCCTGCCGCTGCGCGACTATACGCAGAAATATAAGGACGCCTTTTTCGAAGATCTCAAGGCTCTCAATATTGAACCGGCCGAATTCTACCCCGCCGCGACCGACTGCATTCCCGAAATGATCGCCATCATCGGAAAGCTGTTTGACAAAGGACTGGCCTATAAATCTGATGACGGCTCGGTCTATTTCCCGATCGATAAGTTTCCGGAATACGGGAAGCTGGCGCACCTCGACCGCGAAGGAATGCGCTCAGGCGCGCGCGTCGCGCAGGACGAATACGATAAGGAGAACGCCGCCGACTTCGCCCTTTGGAAAGGCTACGACGAAGCCGACGGCGACATCGTCTGGGATTCGCCGTGGGGCAAAGGCCGTCCCGGCTGGCACATCGAATGTTCCGCCATGAGCATGAAATATCTCGGCGAAACTTTTGATCTGCACACCGGCGGCGTGGACAACATTTTCCCGCACCACGAAGACGAAATCGCCCAGAGCGAAGGGGCCAACGGCTGCATGTATTCAAAATACTGGATGCACTGCGCTCACCTGCAAGTCGATGGAAAGAAAATGTCCAAGTCGCTCGGCAACTTCTACACGCTGCGCCAGATTCTAGAAAAAGGCTTCACTGGCCGCGAAATCCGCTACGAACTGATCGGCACGCACTACCGCCAGCAGTTGAACTTTACTTTTGCTTCGCTCACCGCCAACCGCGCCGCCCTCGCCCGCCTCGACGAGTTTTACGCCAAGGTCAAAGAAGCCGCCGGCAATGAAACGGTTGCAGGTGAACTTCCCGGCTGGGCAGTTGAACTTGAAAAGCGTTTCTCCGAAGCGCTCGACGACGACCTGAATATCGCTGGCGGACTAGGCGCGCTCTTCGACGGCGTCCATGAAGGCAATAAAGCGTTTCCTATGGATTCAAAAACCGCGCTGGCTGTTTCCAACCTTTGGAAAAAACTCGATACGGTGCTCGGCTTCCTCGAACCGCCCGCCGCCGAAGCTCCGGCGGAAATCGTCGAAATGGCGAATGCCCGCGTCGCCGCCAAAAAAGCGAAAAACTTCGCCGAAGCCGACCGCCTGCGCGATGCCATCGCCGCCGCCGGCTGGACCGTTCAGGACACCCCCACCGGCCCGAAGTTAAAAAAGAATTAGCCGCAAAAAACACAAAAAGTCATAAAACCAGATGCCTGCTTTTTCGTGTGTTATCGTGTTTTTTGTGGCGATAAACTGCCCCTATAAATCCGGAACGGTTTCGGGATAGAGCTGTCCGGTGGGACTGATTTTGAAAACGTAGATAAGGCCGGGGCGGAGTTTTTGATAAACCGCATTGCCGTAGATGGCTCTAATGCCGTACCGCTGGAGTGCTTCAGGATTGTTGGCCAAATCCCAGATGGCGGTCCAGAACAGCTTCCTCTCGGAAAAATGCAACCGTCCAAGCAGGTCGTTATAGCGGGCGGGCGGCACACCGTCTTTTTCAATGGCAAAACCGAATTCCGGCGGCTGCTTTTCACCGTAGATGCGCCGCCAGAGGTAAAGCGAACGCTCTTTTCCGTCCATGACAGCCTGTCCGGGAAAGGTGACGACCAGTGCGTCGAAATGCACGATATCGCCTTCGATCTCATATTCCTTTTCGAGAACGGTTTTCAGCCGGTCGTCGCGGGCGGTTTCGACAAAACGAACAATGGTGTAAAGTCTGCCCTCGCGGGTTTCCTGACGGACGACTTTGGCGTAGCCGATCTGGTCTTCCTGCGTCAGCGTCGCCAGAGCCTGCTTAAGCTTTTTGTTTTCGCTAAGCAGGTCATGGACGGTTTTGGTACCGTAAAAAATCGCACCGGAAATAAAAATGACCGCCACCAGTGCCAGCAGTCCAAAAACGGTTTTGATCAGCTTTCTCATGACCGGAACACTACTCCATTTTTCCAATCATTGGAAGCAACGGAGTTGCGTTTCAGTGTTCCGGCGGCTATCGTCTTTCCCCTATGCGAGGCAAATTTATCACTCTGGAAGGGCCGGAAGGCTCCGGAAAATCGACGCAGGCGAGGACGCTGATCCAGCGTCTGGCCGAGCGCGGTATTGAAGCCGTTTACACCCGGGAACCGGGCGGCACGGCGCTTGGCGAAGCGATCCGCAATATTCTCCAGCATAATCAGGCGGGCGAAGCGCCCTGCGAGCGCGCCGAGCTGCTTCTGTTTGAAGCCAGCCGCAACCAGCTGGTCGAAAAAGTCATCCGCCCCAGCCTTGAAAAAGGCGTATGGGTCATCTGCGACCGCTTCATGGATTCCACCACCGCCTATCAGGGCTACGGCCGCGGCCTGCCGGTTGAAGAAATCCAGGCGATTAACCGCTTTACCGTCAACGGCGTCTCGCCCGACCTTACCCTTCTGCTCGACCTGGAAGTCGCCACAGGCTTTGAGCGGATTTCTCAACGTTTTATCGCACTGAACCAGTCAGCCGACCGCTTTGAACAGGAAGACCGGTCGTTCCATGAACGGGTACGCGAAGGCTACCTGAAGCTGGCGAAAGAAGAACCGAATCGGTTCCACATCATCAACGCCGCGCAGGCACCTGACGCCGTCGCGACTTCAATCTGGGATACCGTTACCGATGTCTTCCGGCAGTCAATTTAGTTCTGCCTGGACGGGCATTGAAACAAGCTGGCAGAACAGCCAGCTGGCGCATGCCTATTTACTGCAAGGCGCACCGCACGGTGCTGCACTGCGGTTTTCAGAAAAACTCCTCAACCTGATTTTTAAAAACCACCCGCAGGTTCAAACCCGCGCCCATCCCGATATCGTCTGGCTGGAACCGCAAAGCAAGAGCCGGCAGATCACAATCGATGAAATACGCGATCTGATCCGCCAGCTTTCTCAAACCTCTTTTGCTGGCGGATGGAAAGCCGGAGTAATTCTCTGTGCAGATCGTATGACTGATCAGGCTGCTAACGCTCTGCTCAAAACGCTGGAAGAGCCTCCGGCCAGAACCCTGTTGATTCTCGTCACCGATGAGCCGCAAGCACTGCTGCCGACGATTTCGTCGCGCTGCCAGCGGATTTCACTCTCCGATGAGGACGAAGAAGTGTCTAAGCACTGGAAAGACCCGTTGCTCGACATACTCGGCGAACTCCCGCCGGCGAGCGTAACAGACGCCAGCCTGTTCACCGGACGCATCACCGGAATTCTCGATGAACTGAAAAAAGAGTTTGAAGCTGAAGAGTCCGACCGCCTGCCGGAAGATCTGTCGGCCAAAGAAGCAAAAGATCTGCTCGCCGCCCGCTCAACGGCGCGACTGATCGAAGCGCGTACCGAAATTCTGCGAACCATGCTCCAATGGCAGCGCGACGTACTGATGCTGGTATTGGAACAGGACGACTCATCCTTACACTTCCAAGATGATATCGAGCCGCTGAAACGGCAGGCAATGCTCTGCACACGCGCCGACACCTTGCGGTGCATTGCCGCGATTGAGAAAATGGGACAGCAGTTTGACCGCAACGTGCCCGCCGAACTGGTGTTTAATAATTTCTTCTCGCAACTGGTTTAGCCGCGCAGGTACTTCACCAGCGCCTGCAGAGCTAAGACGTAGCCGTAGCCTTTGAACCCCATGATCTGGCCGACGCAACCGGGAGCGATCAGGCTTTTATGACGGATTTCCTCGCGGGCGTGTGTATTGCTGAGATGTACTTCAATAGCTGGAACTTCTTTGGCAACCGCTTTGACAGCGTCGCCCAGTCCAAGACTGGTGTGTGTGTAGGCTGCCGGATTAATGATAATTCCGTCAAATTTTCCGCGGCTGTCGCCGATCCAGGTAATCAGGTCGCTCTCGGCGTTACTCTGGCGGAATTCAATTTCCACACCGCCCAGCCGTTCCGCACAGGTATTCATGTCCTGCGCAATCGAGGCGAGCGTTTCGGTACCGTAAATTTCCGGCTCGCGCGTGCCGAGCAGGTTGAGATTCGGGCCGTTCAGAACAAGAATTTTGAGCGTTTTCATGGCGGAAGTTTTACCACAGAACCCGCAGATAGCACGGATTTTTTAGAAGAAGGTCGCACACATAAAAAAAGGACTTACGTTGCCGTAAGTCCTTTGAATTTGGTAGCGGGGCTGGGATTTGAACCCAGGACCTTCAGGTTATGAGCCTGACGAGCTACCAGACTGCTCCACCCCGCAGTTATTTGCGAAGTGGTGAAGGTATAGTTTTTCAGCTCAGTTGCAAGGGGAAAGATTTATTTTCTCTGCCGGACGGCTTCATAAAGCAGAATCGCCGCGGAAACCGATACATTGAGTGAATCATTTTTCCCGAGCATCGGAATTTTTACGTTCAAATCCGCTGAATTTTTCCAACGGTCAGAAAGTCCCGTATCTTCCGAACCGACCGCGATCACGACCGGTCCGGTCAGATCGACATCAGTATAAACCGCTTCAGCATCCGGCACGGCAGAGAGAATTTTAATGCCCTGCTTCTTCAGAAAAGCAATTGCTTCTTCCGAGGTTGCCTCGGCAACCGGCAGATAAAACAATGTACCGATACTGGCACGGATGACATTCGGATTATTCAGATCGGTCGCTGAGTCGCAAACAATCGCGGCGTCCGCACCCGCTCCGTCAGCCGTGCGCAGCAGCGCACCGAGATTGCCCGGCTTCTCCAAACCTTCTGCGACCAGAATCAAAGGGTTTTTCGACAGTTTCAATTCAGCCAGCGTTTTGCCTACCAGCGGGCCGACCGCCAGCACGCCATCCGGCCCTTCCCGGTAGGAAATCTTTTCAAATACGGCGCGGGAGCACTGGAAGCATTCCGTGCCGGACGGCTTTTCTGCGCAAAGTTCAGGACAGAACCACAACTCGACCGGTCGCCAGCCGTTTTCAATCGCCCGTGAAACTTCGCGAGCACCTTCGATTACCGTCAAACCTTCTTCGCGGCGCACAGAGGCTTTGCGCTGAAGCTTGATGATCCTCTTCACGCGCTCGTTCTGCACGCTGGTGATTTCAGCACTCATAGTCACAGACTGACCGCGCCGCCACGAGCGGCTTAACGAAACCGACAACAGACTGGTGGTCAGGATGAATCTGATAAGCGATCAGATCGTTTTCGGATTTAAACTCAGAATAAAGCGCCATCGTTCCGCTACCGGCATCAATACCGACTTCAATTTTGAGCAGTTCAGGAATTTTCCCGACCAGCGCTTCCAACCGGTTTTTCATCTCCTGCTTCTGTCCGGCAG
>JBGAJP010000047.1:0-15673 GCA_044224855.1 Pontiellaceae bacterium | reverse complement strand
TGTACACTCCTTACCTCCCGGTTCCGAAACTGCCAGGCAACTACGTTGCCCGATCCAGTCCGGAAACCGGAAGTTTTAGTTGGAGTGCCGCAGTTTTAAACCGCCCTTACACCCGCCGCGCTTTTCGACCGGCGTTTACATCCGGTCCATTTCCCGCACATTCCATGGATCATCCCATTGTCAAAACCATTGGTTGCTACCAAAGCAGTGTCGGTTCCGTAGCTGCTGAACGTATTGTCGGCATCAGGTGTATTGGTACTGCCCGGGGATTCGAAATCCGCATGCCAGACAAGAGCGGTCTGCGAGACAGGAATGAAGAAGAAAATAAACCCAATCATTAGGAAGAAACAATTCGGCAGCCGATGATGCTTTTTCACATAGACCTCCCTTTGTTAATTAGGAAGATTTTTATTCGAAAAGTCTCTCATTGCAACACTAATGTTTTATAAAAAAACACGATATACGTTGTTTATAAATTAATTATTACAATAGTTTTCACAATTTCCCCAATCTCTTTTTCTTCCGGCAGAGCAATAGAAAAGACCGGTCACATCGCTGCAACCGGCCCTTCCGCAACCTTGACCCGTCCTGTTACTCTGCGTTCAGCAGAATCAAACGATAATTTCCGCCGGGAACTTCCACCTTCAGCCTTCCGTTCGACATAGCCAGCTCTTTCCCGCTTTCCGGATCGGATGCCTTCATTTCTTTGACGAAACCCAGGGCTTTCGAATCAAATGACAATTCTATGGTTTTGCCGTTTTCCGAAAGATTGGAAACAATGACCATGGCCCGCTTTCCTTTGATCAGGTACATGCTCGCGACATGCAGTTCGTCCAAAGCCGGACTCAATGTGAAGTAGCGGACAGTATCCCAATATGGAATATGGATTGCGTTTCCGGGATCAAAAGCCCGGAAAAGTTTCCACACATTGTGGGACCGTTTGGAAAGGTCCACAAATTTTTCAAACCCTGCATCCCATGCTCCAGCGGCCAGTTCGAAGTATGCTACCCGCGGCATTACACCAAACGCAAGCGTAACTGCGGAATTTTCATCATACGTCAATCCCCCTTGATAAGATTTTGACATCCACAGCGGAAGCACTCCGTAGGTTAACGGATTATAATTTGCTTCGAAATGACCCAGAGACATCAGCTCCTGAAGCTTCAGTGAAGGGTTGATTTTACGGGCATAGACCTCGGTTTCGCCCACCAGATTGATGTCCATGAACCCGAACGACGGCGTATAAAGTCCTCCATGACCGATCACTAAGCCGTCCTTCTTGCACTCATGCTTGAACAGAGTATAGATCCGGCGCATCAAATCGCGTGAATCCAGCGCATAAGAGGTTCCCGCCGCCTCTCCGTTTTCCTTAATATATCCATGTCCGTGGCGGACATTCATGCACAATCCCATATTCGGATGTCCATCGAGAAATATGCCGTCGATATCGTATTTCCGGATGGCTTCCCTCATCCGGTGAACCAGCATGTCGTTATAATATTTGTTGCTGCACGGGCGATAGGAATCGGCTTCCGGATCAGTCCGCGGACGGGCCTTCCAGAGGGGAATCTTCAAAATCTCATCCGCATACGCCTCCCATTCCGGACTGGCTGCCGAAAGTTCGGTTCCGGCATAGAGAACGACCTTCAGCCCTTTCTTATGTGCCGCATCAACTACAGCCCGAAGCACACGCCCGCGCTCCGGCTGATAGGTGCGCAGATGTCCCTGGAGTTCCGTCCAGTCCTGATGAACAATTATTGTTTTCAATCCTTCCGCAACGGCCTTGTCAATCAATGCAGTGCCGTCCGTTTCCTTGAAATGGTTCAGATACACCTCTGCGTTTTTTTCCTGATGACTGTGAAACTGCTCATATTCGTCCCACGGAAGAATCGGACGGGCCGGCAGCGCCTGTAAATACCAGTTATATACAGCCGGTTTTTTCAGGCTGGTTTTTTCCGCTATCAGACGAGCCCGAACTGTCACGGCATCTTTTTCCGTCAGAATTTCGACCATTTTGTTTTCAGGGCCTTGCCAGCTCCGGTCATTTAAAAATCCGACGCAAAGCCCGCTCTGTTTTCCGATCAGCGATATCTGCGGCGTCCATGGAAGAACTTTCTTTCCCTCCGCAAGCTTTCCACTCCCGCCCAAACTGAGGATATAAAGATCCGGATTGTCTTTTTTCTGAGGCTGGAACGTCCCCAGCACACTATGCGTATAATAATCAACCCGGTCGGAACGAACCGGTATTTCCAGGTAAAATTCATCCACCGCCGATCCCTCTCTTTCCGGGATCAGTTCGGTATTGAATTGGCAAAGCCCGTCATATTCCACACCGGCTTTTGTGCGAATAGAGATTCCACCCGCCTGCGCTTCAAATATCAGGTTGATGCCTGTTTCTTTTTTTTCAACCACCCGATTGGTGTAGGATCCGCTGAACTCTTTTCCATCAACCCGCAGCACATAGCGAATCGGTGCCTGAAGCAACGGTTTTCCGCCCGCCAACACGGATTCTGGCAGTCCACTCTTGCCCAGCGCATAGATCCGGTTCCACACGGAAATGCGAAGTTCGTCCATAACCACCGGAGTCCATGGCGGAAGCACCACATCCGCCGTTCCGGCATCGGAATGAAGCCAATCGGGCAATTTCCCTCCCGTCAGAAGATCGTCAGCTGTATAATAATCCGGAAGCCTGGTTGCCTTTGCGATTTGTTTAATTTGTTTAAACTCCTCTTCCAGCAAGGAAGCTTTTTTGCCTTCCTGCGGTTCTGTTGCAGTTTCTTTTATAATGACCGACTTCAACGGCAGATTGTCGATCTTGTTTTCAGAGGAATCCAATAAGACCAGCCGCAGCATGTGTTCACCCAGCTCAACGGCTGAGCCTTTGCGTTGCGTAGGAAGGGATACGGAGAATGAGTAACTGTTCCGGGAATCTTCCGTAAGACCGTCACCCAGTTTAACTTTTTTGCGAAAATTATCCGCCTGCTGCTGTGAAAGGACGACAACTGCAGCAATTTTAGCGGATGTCTGCAACGTTCCGCGGACTTCGATATTATCGCCAAGACAAATCTCCTGAGGCTCGACTGTGCATTCTTTCAATAGAACACCTGCAGGCGCTGATTGCGTCAAAGTGAGCCCGGCAATAATAATTAGTTTTATTAATTTCATTACAACCCTCCTATTATCTGTGCGTTATACATCATGATTCTTTTCAGCATAATGTTATCTATTTTGATGCCGGAAGGATCCAGGACAACCATTCGTAGAATGTGCTCGCCGCTATCGGCGTTTCGGGTTTCCATTTTGATAAAGAACGAATAAACACCTTCTGTTTTTTTTACTAACCCGGCGTCAGGAGCTGCTTTTTTGCGAAAAGTGTCGTGCTGCTGCTGGGACAAAACAATGATAGAGCCCACTTCCGCATTTGACTTAAAAGTACCGCTTACTTCAATTATTTCTCCGATGGTTATTTCCGCCGGAGAAACCTGAATATCCTCTAATTTGACTTCGGCATTCAGCGTCATAGCCGCCGCTCCGGCGGCCAGTATGTTTCTTATTGTTTTTGCCCTCATATCAGTCCCCCCATAGTTGTGACCGGATTTTCGACGCTAAACTTTTTCTCCCGGATTCTGTAATATCTTCTGCATTTTAGCGTCCACCGATAAATGTCCCCGCTGAAATGCGATTTCCATCCATGGATCATCGGTCATCGAGCAGAACCCAAGCAGCCGCTCCTGCATTTGACCGGCAAGCTGGTTGTATTTCGGAAGCCCTGCCAGATTTGTCGTTTCAAGCGGATCCTCCTGGATATTGAACAGCTCAACAGGACTCCATTTGAACAGCCGTTCCGTCGGACGTTTTCCCATAACTTCCAGATTTTTTTCCCTGACGCAACGCCAGGTTTTTGACCGGAAAAGATCGGAAGGCAGAATTGGATTCATCGCGTCCGAGCAATGATAGACCAGCTTGTACTCCCGGTTGCGCAGAATGCGGTAAGGATTGTAATCAACCACGCTGTGAAACGTATGTGAAAGTATTGTCTCGTCCCAGCCGGCAGCATCCGAATCATCCAGGATCGGAATCAGCGAGCGCCCCGGCAGATCGGACGGTCCGGCCAGTCCGCACCAGTCGTAAATCGTCGGAGCCAGATCCACCCAGTTCACCATCGCTTTATGTCGGCCTCCCGGATTTTTCAGACTCGGCGCGAAAATCAGAAGCGGACAGTGGTGCCCTGTATCGAACGACGACGCCTTTGCTCCGGGAAACGGCATGCCATGGTCGCTGGTAACGATAATCATGGTGTCATCAGTTCGTCCGGCGGCTTCCAGAGCATCCAGCACCAGCCCTACGCCGTGATCGAAACGGGAGACTGCCTCATAGAACTCTGCCAGATCCTGCCGCACCTCCCGCTCGTCCGGCAGAAAATCCGGAACGATTACCTCATCCGGATTGTAGTGCGGCTGTTCAAAACCGGGGATCTCAAAGTCATTTCGAAATCCGCAGTCCGCTCCGCGCCGATGCGGATCGCCAAAAGCGACATGGAGATAAAAATTTCTTTCCCCGCATTCTTCAAAAAACCGACCGACTCTTTCTCCGATCAGGTGCGGCTTGTACAGATCGCCGATTTCAGTGAATGAAAACGGATAAACCTTTTCCATGGGAGAGACATGCGATTTGCCGATGATGCCGCTGCAAAAGCCTGCCTGCTGTGTCACCTGCGGAATCGTCACCATGTCCTCGTGCGTCCGGAACGGTTCCCGACCATGACAATGCCCATATTGACCGTGCGAATGCGAATGGCGCCCGGTCAGAATGCACGCCCGGCTCGCCGCACAGGAAGGCGTTGTGCAGAATGCCTGATCAAACGTAACCGCCTTTTGCGCAAAGCGGTCTATATTCGGTGTCTGAATAAACGGATTGCCGTAACAGCCGGAAATCCGATCCCAGTCGTCCGCAATGATCAGCACAGCATTTTTATGTTTCATTTTTATCAACCTCTATTAAAAACCTCTATCAATCCGTAACACGGCCGTGTCGCAGCAGCATTCCCCATTTCTTTTTTATTCGCATAAACACATGTTTTCATATCAACCCTAATGATTTTTGTCAGTTTTCGGCAGTTTCTCCACGGTGCCGTCATCGCGCTCATCCCGTTTAAATGTGCGCAAATCACTAAACAACCGCCGCAAATCTTTAATTCCCCCGCCGATAAACCAAACCGTCATGCCTACGGCCAAAATGACTGTTAGCCAGATTTTAAAAGCCCAGAATCCGGACCAGGCTGTATCGGGTATTTTCCAGAAAACGTTCAGAACCGTCCCGATTATGAAAATGAGCCACCAGCCTATACTCCATGCAAAAGTAGCCCAGAAGAATGCCTTATCCACGCGGGTGAATTCATGACTGAGGCCGAGAACCACCCCGAGATTCCGCCGGCCTGGAACCCGGGCGTTTCCTTTTGCTTCATCCTGCGCCACAGCGTGCTTGCCGCGATGCAGCAGCCAGTCCATATCAAAATCAGTGCGGGGACCGAGCAAAGAAACCAGCACGTAACTTGTCGCAGACGATATCATCGCGATAAAACTTATATACGTACCGTTCAGCGGAAATTTATCGGCATGGCTTACCAGCCAGCTGTTTTCCGGAAAACGGACGAGTAATGCCGGGGCCAGATAACCCGGCCAAAGCTGCTGTGCGGTTATGCCGGCCAGTGCCAGACCCGAACCGATCAGCATAGCTGTCCAGGCTGCCGCCGTGGTTCCTCGTTTCCAGTAAAGTCCCCCAATAACCACAGAGCCAGCACCGGCCAGATAAACTGCACCAGTGACGGAAAAAAACATGTAAATAAAATCTTTAAGAGGAAAAACCATGCTGAATACAAAACCGAAAGTCGCCACCCCGACCAGAGATAAGCGCAGCCAAAGCATATGCGTTTTGGCATCCAACGGTTTCCTGTGAAGCGGCATTACCACATCCTGAATAAAAATAGATCCCCAGGAATGAATATAGGTGTCATCACAGCTGATAGCCGTACAGACAATTACAGCCCCAAACAGTCCTATAAGACCAACAGGCAAAAAATTAACCAAAAACAACGGAACCGTCATTTGAGTGCGTATTGTAGGATCCTGGATTGTGTCGATCTGGGCCAGAATCGGTTGAGCAATCCCGGAAAACTTTGGCAGGTGCAGAACTGTATAAGCAATCAGAGGAATCAGCAATAAACAAAGGCTCTGGGCATGACTTCGCCAGCCACTTAAAATTCCTGCCATCCTAGCTTCGTGAGGAGTTTTTGCCGCACTCTTGTACCCTCCGCCGCCCTGCCACGAGCCGTATCCGTAAATGGCGGCAAACAGTCCGATTAAAAAATAAAATATGGGCAAACAGTCCGATTAAAAAATAAAATATGTTAAAGTCTGCAACCTTCGATGTTTTGAAAGGATTCAACATCGATTTTCCCGGCGGCGACATCTGAAGCCCCTCGATAAGTTCACTCCATGAGACATTCGAAAGAAGATAGAATATTAAGACTACAAAAATCACAAGCGAAAGAAGTCCCTGGATAAAGTCCGTGATCATAATGGTGATCTGCCCTCCGGATAATGCGACAAACAGGGCAAATGAAAGATATAAGGCCATTACAGTCGGAAACATCGGAATAACGAGTGATCCAATCTGCCAGCTTTCGGGAAGACCGAAAAAACAGATCATGAAACGAGCGGTTACTGCCGGAAAAATACCGTAATTAATTAATCCGGAAACCCATGCCAAAATACCGGCGGCAAAACGAAATTTTCTGCTATAGCGCATTTCAAAGAACTGAGCCAAGGTCATGGCTCTTGTCTGGCGGTAGCGATACGTAACAAATCCGGTCATAGCAAGAAAGGTTCCAAGAGGAAGCGCCATCAACTGCCACCATTGGGCGGAAAACCCTGCGCTGTAGAGCATTTCCCAGGTGGCAACGATAGAAATCGCCCCCCCCAGTCCAGTTGAAACTGTAATCAGATAACGTCCAGCCAGGCGATTCGCTGAAAGAAAATCGGCTACACTTTTTGTATACCGCCTGGTTGCAAGAGTCAGCCAGGTTAAAACCGCTATCAATATTCCTAAAATGCTCCAGTCAATCCAATGCATATTAATATCCTGTTACCGGTTAACCGTTGTAAATCCGCTATCGGGTCTTTTGCTGATTCAAGCCACCGGCGCCGATAGCTGTGCCCTACTGAGGTGTAACATCCAGCTTAATTCCATCTCAGAAAGCACGGCCCAAGGAATAAACGTCATACAAACCTCTCCCTCTCCAAGTCTAATCTGCATCGGAATCCCGCAAGCCTAAACTAGCGTTTTAAACGTATAACACAGTCTTAGCTAAGGTAAATGTTAAAGAAAACAAAATGCCATATAAACCATGAATTATTGTCAAATAATAGTCGGCGCATGAATACAGTCAATAAAATAACACTAGTTATTATATATTGACCGCAGTGTTTGTTTTGAGTTATAAATGCACCAGAAATGAAGGGTTGTCCCGACGGCTGCTGAAATAATCTGTAGAGGGATTCAGAAAAAGAATGCCAACAATACATAAAATTACCGTGAACACGCTTGGAAGAATGGCCGAGTGGCTCAGGAATCTGTCTGTGGCCTACAGCAACCAGAAAATGAGGGATAGAGCCCACGTGGATCCTTCGGTCAAATTTGCGCACAGAGTCTATCTTGATGAAAACGTCTATATCGGCAAAGGATCGGGCATCCGTTCCGGCGAAGTTTATGCCGGTGACCATTCAAAAGTGGTTATCGGGAAATACTGCGCGATCGGGAACCGCGTGAGCATCAAGGCCCGCACACACAATCCTCTCAAGGGAACCACGGCTAGTGAAAAGAGACCAACTAATCTCCGAATAGAGGAAGATATCGTGATCGGTGATTATTGCTGGATCGGCGACAACGTGTTTATCGACAAGGGCGTAACCGTTGGCGAGCACTGTATTATCGGTGCAAATTCCGTGGTGGTGAAAGATATTCCTGCATACAGCTGTGCCGGAGGTGTCCCCGCGCGCGTCCTTTACAACCGCAGAGAGCGGGGCTTTGTCACACACGAAGAGGAGTGAAAGGTGCACGAAAACAAAACATCTTATGATGCATGCGGGCCGGGCGTTTCAGATTGCGGCGCCTCTCATGCGTCTGATAATGGCAAACATCCGGAAATCAGCTGGTCTCTGCTGCATCCTGTCCGGCTTGATCCCGCCTATATGGAGAAGGTCATCCGGCACGCGAAAGGCTATCGGGTCGACAGCTTCGAAATCTGCGGCGAATGCCACAACCCCTACGGCGGACTCGATGGACTCATTACCTATGACATTTACCCGGAAGTTCATGTCGATACAGAGCGCGTTCTCGCAAACCGGTACGCTCTTCGCAAAATCGCCGAGTCAGCACACCAATCCGGGCGGTCCCTTTATTACTGGCATCGCGAAATCATGGTGCCTGTCGGCTTGACCAGCAGCCTCCCCGGACTGCTTGATGAAAACGGCGAGTTCGATCTGCTCGGCAATACCTTCAATCAGCTGATCCGATATAAAATTAACGAAGCGCTAAGTGCAATTCCCGAGCTCGACGGACTGGTTCTTACCCTTACTGAAGCGGACTATTCTGTCATTCACAATTCCAATCCGGATCGCTACCCGCCAAAGAAAGTGGTTGCTCATATTGTGAAGACATTTTGCGACGAATTGAGCGCACGAAAAAAACATCTTATTCTGCGGTCGTTCGGATCCATTGCGCAGGATTATGAAGACATTTTCGCTGGCGCAGCTAAAGCTGCTGAACACTGCTCCTTTGAAATTGAAACGAAAATCACCCCATACGATTTCGTCCCGTTTCTCCCGGCCAATCCATTCCTGCGCAAAATTCCCGGAACCACAGCCGGCGCAGAATGTGACTGTCTCGGAGAATTTCTCGGCGCGGGTTATCTGCCTGCCGCCAATGTTGAGCGCATTGTCACTTATGTCCGGGAAGCTCAGAATAAAGGCATTAACCGCTTCGCGTTACGGCTCGACCGCATAGCCAATACCATCTTCGACTCGGCATACGAAATCAATCTATACGCTTATCACCGCGCCATCGACGATCAGACTGTAACCGCCGATATTATCTGGAAAGAATGGGCAGAAAAGCATTGGCCAGACTGTCCGCAGGAAATGACTGACATTACTGCAAAAGGCATTCAAGCTGTTGAAAAAATAAACTTCATTGATGGTAACGTGATGTTTCACATGTTCCCGCTGGATCCAGACATGAAATGGATTAAGGCTGGGGGAATTTTTGCCTTGTTTAAAGAAAATGTTTCACTCAAATGGCAATCAGGCATTTGGTCCATTCTAAGTGAAAACAACACGCCGGCTTCGCGCAACCACATCCTTCAAGAAAAAGATGAGGCTATTCAAATTGCAATAGCGCAGCTCGAAAAACTTCAAAAACTGAAGAAGCGTCTGGAGCCGTCGCAGTTCCAGCAGGCACAGAAAGAGTGGAATACCGCCCTGCAAGTCGCACGTTTTTACCGTGCGTTTTGCCAATGCGTCTGCGCTTATTTTGACGACTTGGAAGTCGGCCATGAAAAACCTTATGCCCTTCTTGACGCAATCCATGCCGTCACCCCCCTCTTTGCCGCCTATCTATCTACCGTCGAAATGGAAACGACTGCCGTCCTGCCATCCCTATCAGCAGCTATCGATCATCACGCTATGTCTCCCCGCCGCAATCCGATAAAAACCGTTTACGCCGCGCCGTTATGGGCCATCATCAAAAGTCTTCGGTCGGAATACACCGCTGAATGGAACGGGCGCAATGCATGGAAACAGGAGAGTGGCGTTTCCGATGTCATCCCGTTCGGAGCCATCACAGATGAATGGCGTATCCGCCGCTACATGCACGCCAGTCACAGCCATCTGCATAATGGGCGTCCGGCGCGCGTCGTCGCCAACCGCGTATTTCCCAACGGTTACATCGAATTTGAGCTAAAAGCACCTTCTACACCTCGGTCTAAATTAATTCTGGAAGCAGATCCATTGTCAGCCCGTTCGCTGAAAATTACCATAAACGGTCAATCACAAATCATTTGTCTGGTAAATGGCCAGGTTGAAATCCCTGTTGAGACCGAGGGAAAAGAAACTTTTCTCATCCGGCTAGAAAAAGCGGGAGCCGATTATCCCCGCGTATATTTAATGGCCGCCGCGTCTGTTAACACACAAATTCCAATTCGTTAAATATATCTTTCTACTACCCGAAGATCGGAAGAAGGTGCCGGTTCAGCAGGTTGTGTGTCACGTTCCGTCCCACGATATCACTGTGTTTTTCCAATGCCTGGAAATATTCTTCGCCCAACTCGTACGCGACCTTATAGGCTACATGAATCAGCTGCCGGAAGCTTGAGTTGTAATCCGCACAGGACTGCTCGTGACGCAGCGCATTGACAAACTGTCCGCTGCTCCAACCGTTCACGGCTTCAACGGAAGGCAGCTTCTTCGGATCAATATCAATGACTGTCGCATACGGCGCAGCCAGCTCGTCGTAACGGCTCAGTGCTCCTGCATAAATTTTCCTGGCGACTGCCAGACCATCGCCGCCGGCTTCCGCCAGACCGATCACTTCTTCCAGCCAGGTCGTGCCTGCCGTCTTCACATGAAGCCCCGCACCGTATTTTTTAATAACACGGTTCATGGCCGGATAAATTGCAAACTTGTCACTGCCGGAGTGAACACTCAGGCGAAGCGTATTTTTCAGCCCGAACCGCTCCGCTGCAAAGCGCAGCACGGCCACATCCTGTTCAAATTCTTTTTCGAACTGCGCCGTATCGCCGACATAATCGACGCCTTTGTTGAAGCGTCCGCTGAATTTCGGAGCGATCGTATCGACCGGAATACCTTCCTGCGCAATCATCGCCAGAATAAACAGCATTTCGATTGGCGTCTGCGGAGCGCCGGTTTCATCCATCGAAACTTCGACCGCAAAGTCTGCGGTTTTACGTTCGGCAATATGGCGGTAAATCCGCCCGGCCTCCTGCGCCGCGCGCAGGTAGTGCTCTGCAATTGAACGTATATTCGCTTTAGAAACAGAAAATTTTTCACTCAATCCGGGAAGTTGAATTTCGCCGATATATTGCGCCATCGAGGCGACAAATGCATCCACCGCATCTTTGGCAGCGGCTTCGCCAATATTCTCGGCTACATCCAGCGTGAAAAAATCGGAGGCCGCGATAAAGCCATCCACATTCGCCAGCGAAATATGGTCGGCATCCACAAAATACTTCCCGGCCCAGCCGAGAGCCGCAACAGAGGCGTCCGCCTCGGCCCGTAGCGAGGCCGGTTCAGTGTGAACCGTTTTGTGCTCCCGATTGGATTTATTCCAGACCGGAATGACCTCAATGCCCTGTTTTTTCGCTTCAATGTATGCCGCAAGCTGCGCCCGCCCCTCCCGGCCAAAACGGTCTCCGCACCCCAATGTATAAACTGCTTTTTCTGCCATTCTGATCTCCCGGTTAAAGTTAAACTTCAAAATATTTTTTTTGTTGCTGAAGCAAATATTTTCGCGCAGTTAGCAGAACATCTCTGTGTCCGCAGCAACTCCATTGCTTCACGCATCGTTACCGATCATCATGCAATCAGCTCATTGGCACACAGACAGGCGCTGAACAAAGATTCTTCTCATTCAGGCATCGCACCAAACTTGTGCATGGGTCATAAAAATTAACTCAATTGTTTGAGATATTACTTTTAAATCATCTTCACAAGCAAAACTTGATTCTATTCTGCTTCGGTCTAGCGCAATTCCATCTTTTTTCGATTCACGCGGCCTTTGGGCGCGAGAGGCATCATCGGGCGCAGGATGCGGTTTCCCAGCGACGGTGGTTGGTGAGCGTCAGCGCCCTGCCTTAATTTCCCCCGATCCCTTGGAATAATTCATGTACCGGAGGTCTGCCATCAAAACCTCCATTCCATGAACCTCAACCCAAGGAGATCCCCATGCTCAAGCTCAACGCATCCTACTCGAAGAAAGTCCCCGCCGACGAAAAGTTCAGCTCGCAAAGCTTCCTCGCCTCTATCGAAGTCGAACTGCCCAACGGCATGACCACCACGCAACTCGAAGACAAGATCCACGACACGTTCGACCTCGTTAAACAGTCCGTGGAGAACGAAATCGCGGCCCGGACGACCAAGGACGTGCCCGCAAAACCACAGCGCTCACAGCGGCGTCCAGAGGCCTTTGCAGCGACCGCGACCACCGCCACCAACAAGCAGATCGGCTTCATCCTCAAGCTCGGCAAAGAGCAGCAGAAAGGCTTGCCCGAACTCAATGCGATGGCAGCGGCTCAGTTCAAAGCAGAGTCGATCTACCAGCTCACCAAACGCGATGCGAGCGCCATGGTCGATCAGCTGAAGCAGGCGGCGTAGCCCGGAAGACTAGACCTTGGACTTTAGGCTTTAGACTGTGGGCCGGGAACTCTCTTCCCAAAGCCTATGGTCTACAGCCTGAAGCCTTCCCACGAAAGGAGCCCTCATGAATCTATCCGACATCAAACAACGTCCCCACTGGTCGTATTCATCCTTGAACCAGTTGCTCAATATTTGTTCGCTCCAGTATTACTTCCAGCGTATCGCCAAGCTGAAGCCGGCTTTTGCCTCGATTAATCTGGTGCTGGGTTCGGCTTATCACCGGACGCTGGAGCAGATTTACTTAGCCATCAAGAACGGAACAGTGTTCACGGCTGACAACGCTCTGGAGTTCTTCACGAACTCGTGGCGACTGGCAGTCGGTGCAGAGAATATCCGTTTCGTCAAAATGACCGCCGATGAAATCGAAGACCAAGGGCGCAAACTGGTCGTCTGCTGTATCGACAACCTACCGAAAGATGAAGATATCCTGTCCATCTCAGAGCCATTCGTTGTACCGGTGACGCTCCATGGTGAATTCATGGAGCTGCCGCTGGTTGGCGAATTCGATCTGACGACACGTAAGGAGTCTAGACCTATCGTGGTGGACTGGAAAACATCCGGCACCCGCTGGAGCGCCGGACAGGCCGACAAAAGTCTGCAGGCGACCATCTACACCTATGCCTACCAGCAAAAGTTCGGAATGAATCCGGAGGTCCGTTTCGACGTAACCGTCAAAAACAAGACGCCGGTCTTTGAGCAGCACCCGACTGTGCGGACTCCCGATTCATGGGATCGCATGGCCCTGCTGGTCAGTAAGGCCGAACAGATCGTGAAGCATCAGTGCTTCTACCCTGCCGAAACCTCGTTCTACTGCGGCGACTGCCCGTATGCCGATGCGTGTAAAGCGTGGCATCAGCAGAAGCCTGCACAGGCGATAGCGGCGTAGACCAATCAACAATCCAAACCCGAAGGGACGCACGGCAGAACCGGCGTCCCTTTCTTATTACCCACGAAAGGAACTCCCATGATCCTCGAACTTAGAACCGAACTGGCCGTCCGTGAACGGGCTGGCGGTGAACGGCTCAACAGTCCCGAAGCGGCAGCCCCGTTTCTGGAAGATATGCGCAATCTGGCCCAGGAAGCCTTTTGCGTCCTCACGCTCAATACGAAGAACCGGGTCATCAAACGGCATTTGGTATCGCTGGGCACAGTCAACTCAACGCTGGTACATCCCAGAGAGGTATTCAGGCCGGCCATAACAGACGGTGCGGCTTCCATCATTGTAGCCCATTGCCACCCGATCGGAGATTCATCTCCCTCAGCCGAAGACATCCGCATTACCAAAAAGCTGATCGAAGCTGGGAGGCTTATTGAGATCCCCGTGCTGGATCACCTGATCATTGGAGACGGCGTGCCGTTCTCCCTGCGCGAAACCGGACTTGTTGAATTCAATTAACCCAAGGAGAACCATGAGAACCAGAGATACCATTGAAATGACCAGATCCAACCGCACCGACTTCGAGCGGCTGAAAGCGGTACTGGCCTGTGCCAGCAAAGACCAGACGCGCTACCCCATCACCAAAGTGCTGGTCAAACGGGAGGCTGCCGGTGTGACCATTACAGCCACCGACGGGCGCAGACTGCGTATCGACCACTTCATGATTGAAGCGGCGGCAGGCATCTATGACATCAAGGTCAACAGCGGCTCGGGCATCTTCCTGATACGGAATAAGGAGCGGCTGAAGTTTCCGGACACAAACCGGGTTATCCCTTCGCTGGATCCCAACGACGCCTACGCCATCAAAGGCAGCGGCAAGAGCTTTGTGATCTGGGTCTCGTCATCACTGGGCTGCCTGATTAATCCGGAGCTGATTACGATCGGGGACTACGAAGAGGTGACGCTCTACATTCAGAAGCTAAGACCCGATCTGTCTCCGGCCGTCATGAAGAATGAAACCACCACACTTGTAATCATGCCGCCCAAGCATCCTGAACCGTGGATACAGCAGCTCGAAGAAATCCGTACAGCCAGGGCAGCGTAACACCATGAAAAGGTTTCACCTCGCAAACGGGGGCATCGCCTTCAAGTGGCATAACCGGTCAGACCCGCGCGGCTATGTTCCCCAAAGGGGATATACCGCTGAGGCGTCGCTGATCGAACACCATCCGGTGACCGGAAAGTTTCTGGGCCGGAGTGAATGGTGGATTTTCTTAACCCGAATCTGACCTGCACAGACTGCACAGCACCCAAACAGCTCATTGCAGAAACCTAATCCCAACCCCGGATTTAGGTTTTTGATTGGGGGTTGCTAAGTGCTGTGCACTCCGTGCACTTCAACGTGATACTCACCAGACCGCCGGGGCAAGCGAAGCGCCCCAGTGGTTATGGTGAAGCAACTTGTTAGGTGCGATAGACCTTTGTTAATCACCTTTCTTGTGTTTGTGAGGCTTAAGTGATGGCTTATTCCTGGGAGTATCTTTGTTATCCCGTCGACGCTTATCCAGCTTCCCAGTTGATTTAGCAGTTGGTTTTGGACCAGGTTTAATTCCCATAGTGTTCTCCTTTTGTCCTGCTGCTTAATGTTAAGTTTTAAATGCTATGGCAGCGGATAGCACCTAACATAGTTATTAAACACACTGCACGTTTTTCTTCGAAGAGCCTACCCTCTGTGCTGTTTTTTGCAAGAGCATCTGCGATTTTAGCCCCCTCCAACCGAGGGGGCTTTTTTGTGCCCAAACAGAAAGGAAATCATGAAAAAGACCCCAATCAAGGGCATCGATGCAAAGATGCTGCGGCGTTATCTGGAAACCAGAAAGACCATCGCCAATAAGGCAGACCGGATCGTCGCAGTTTCTCATCTGCTCAGCCTGTTGAAGCACTGCGGAGACGATATGATACCGGTGAGTCCGGCAGCTTTGGCAAACTGTGCAGACCAGATTGAGTCCGAGTTATGCGGCATCCTCGAATGTCTGGATGACTTCATATTCCCGACCGATGCAGAGGCCGCATTAGACGAACCGGATAATTAAACACCCGTAACAACCAACCCAACCAGACCGCCCCAGCCGGCGGTCTTTTTTTGTGCCATCAACTGAAAGGAGAATTATGAAAACAAGCCGTAAAGACATTAACCAGATGATCACCGACCGGATTATCGAACGCATCAAATCTACCGGAACCCTGCCGTGGAAAAAGCCGTGGAAGAGTCCCAACGAAGTCCCGCGCAATCTGGTGACCCATAAGC
>JBGAJP010000100.1:0-2399 GCA_044224855.1 Pontiellaceae bacterium | reverse complement strand
AAAATGACCCGCGTGGATAATACCTGGGGACAGAATCCTGACTTTCCGGCTTGGGACGTAACCGCAACCACTCCATGGAATTACGGGCTTACTCTGAAAACCGAGCAGGATCTGAATGCGGTGAAAGTGGAGGTTAAACCGGTTACAGCTTATCCGTGGACTCCCGAGGGGGCTCCGGTTGTACTGACTGTTCCCGCACGCCGGATTTCTTCCTGGAAGCTGGTTGAGCCGCACGGCGAAACACCGGCGCTGCCGAAGACGCCTGTCAGTGCCGTCGAACAGGTTGAATCGGTTCAGCTGATTCCCTATGGAGCCACGCTGCTTCACCTGCCGGTTTTCCCCGATCTTTCTGCTACGTCTTCGTCGAAAGCTGCTGTAACTGCGCCTTCCGCAACAATACCGGCAGCAACAGCGCCTGCGGCAGCAGGCGGGACTTCGATGAAGATAGATTCGTACACAGTCAGTGTGCCCGCTTCTAAAGCGCATGCGGATACGGAACCGCCGTCTGTGCTGACCGACGGGAAGTGGGCGAATGCATCAAAGCAAAGCCTCCAGTACGGCAAAGATGTTGTGATTACGGCCAGACTGCCGGCTCCGGTCCAGGTGAATGAAGCCGTTGTTTATTTCTATCATTTCCTCACCAGCATGGTGGATTCGGTCGGCGTTGAAATCAGCGCGGACGGGAAAGCGTGGGAAAGCATTGCAATGCAGAAGGTCACATTCAGTGCACAGGCCGGAGCCGGAGCTCCTGCCTGCGAGCTGGCAATTCCGGTAAAACGCGAAGCGGCGTATGTACGCTTTACCGTAAAGAAGACGGCGGAATCAACACGGGTGCTGCTCGGCGAAATTGCAGTGCGGTGAGCTCTGCTGATTGAGAGAAAATCTAACAAGATCCAGATGGAGACAGCGATATGGTCAATTGGTATGGAATAAGAAAAACCCGCGCGGCGGCGGCCGGCATCATGTTGTGTGCGGTTGCACAGGGAGCTTTGCCGGAACCGGCTGCCGTTAAAACCTATAACGGTGTGTTTCAGGAGTTGCCTTCCACCCGGATTCATCCGGAAGGCTGGCTGAAGGAAACACTGGAACGTCAGCGCGACGGAATGGCACTGAACCGTACGGCCTGCGGATATCCTTTCAATACGGATCTGTGGATCGGGAAGCTGCCGAAGCCGACCTGGCAGGGCTATGAACAGACAGCCTATTTTGTTGACGGCGTCTATCGCTGCGGCCTGCTGTTAAATGATCCTGATCTGCTGAAAATCGGGCTGGATAATATTAAACATGTTTTGGGGCATCCGGAACCCAACGGGCATCTCGGTCCGGTCGCGGATGATTTCCGGATGGTTTTAGGCCCGGACGGCGTGGCCGGTCCGAGTATCATGGGGGCACAATGGCCCTTTACGGTTTTTACCCGCGCGCTGATCGCGTATTATCAGGCGACCGGCGACCGGAGTGTGCTGGAGGCTTTGGCGAAGCATTACCTGACCTTGTCGGACAAGTTCGGTATCGATAACCGCGATGTGAATGCGATTGAGGGGATGTGCTGGCTTTATATGCAGACGGGCGATGTCCGGTTCGTGCAGATGGCCGAACGCACCTGGCGGAATTTTGAAGACGCTCCCTCGAATACCAAAAATAAAATCTGGACGCTGGAAAAGATGGCGAAAGAAGAACCTCTGAGAGGGCACGGGGTTTCTGTCTCCGAAATCAGCAAGCAGGCGGCCATCCTCTATCTGGCCACCGGAAAGAAGGAATATCTGGATGCCGCAACGGGAGCCTTCCGTTCTTTGCGGCGCGACCATGAACTGATTGACGGAGTTTTGACTTCGGATGCTGTTCTCTCCGGGAAGCAGCCGGATCACCAGCATGAAACCTGCGTGATTATTGATTATACGTGGAGCCTCGGCTACATGCTGATGGCTTCCGGCGATGTGCGCTGGGCCGATACGATCGAACGGGCGATTTACAACGCCGCCTACAGCGTTATGACCAAAGATCTGAAAACACTTCAGTATTACGGTGCGCCCAATCAGATGAATGCCACGCAAACCTGCAATCATCCGAAGGGCAGTGGCAAACCGAACCGCAATCTGCAGGCCTACCGGCCCGACTTTGCGCCGGAATGCTGTACGGGCAATATTCAGCGGGCGTTTCCGACCTTTCTCGGACGCATGTGGCTGAGCGACAGAGCGGGCGGCATTGCCGCGGTTTTCTACGGCCCCGGCTCTGTGAATACCCTTGCCGGTGCCGAAGGCTCTCCGGTGACGATTCAGCAGAAGACGGACTATCCTTTTAACGGTGCGGTAGAGCTGAAGGTGACTGCGGACAAACCGGTGAAGTTCCCGCTTTATCTGCGCATTCCCGGCTGGGCGGAAGGCGCGACGGTTGAGGTCGAC
>JBGAJP010000046.1:0-16432 GCA_044224855.1 Pontiellaceae bacterium | reverse complement strand
GCATGCAGAGCGCTTCCGACCTCAGCGCACTGTCCGGATAAGCGACAAGAAATCCGCGGAACGATTTTTCGGCCGCCGGGAAATCACCTTTACCGTAGAGAGCAATTCCCCGGCGGTACGCAACATCTTCAGCAAATGCCTTTTTCGGGTGTGCTGTGTTTTTCAGATAGGTATCGAAAGCGGCAATCGCTTCGTCGTACCGGGCCAGAAAAAGACAGCACATCGCCTGCCAGTACTCGGAAGATTCAGTGTAGATGCTGGACGGCCAGCGGGCCCGTATTTCGTTGAATGCCGTACGGGCCGCTTCATAGTCCTGCTTCTGGAAATCAATGAACGCGAGCAGATAACGGACCTGATCCATATAACGATGCTTCGGGCTCCGTTGCAGCGCGTTCTGCCCCGTCGCCTGAGCTTCGGCGATTTTGCCAAGCGTCAATAAATGCTGCGTGAGGTTCAGCGAAACCTCATCGGTGTATTTGCCGGACGGATAACGATCCAGATAAACCCGGCCTTCGCTTAAAGCCGCCGCCTGCTCTTGCGGCATATTCAGCAACAGCAGAAACGCCTGAAACCGGCTTTCCTCCGCCAGTTCGTGATCGGGAAATGCGGTGTAAATACGGTTATAAATTGCATAGGCTACCCAGCTGCGCTGCAGTCCGGCATAACAGCGGGCCATTCGGATCGCGATATCCAGATCATAGCTTGATCCGGTTCTGAGAGTTTTAAGCTGTTCAATCATGCGGTCGGACTGCCGCTGTTTTAACCGGCGCGTTTCGTCATAAGCGCTCCGGGTCATACCGAGCCGCTGTACAAACGGTTCGGTCATAAATTTTTTAATTTCCTCCAGCTGCCGCTCATAATGGGCGATCAGCTCCTCTTTCATAAAAATCATCCGGTAAAGCTTCAGCGCATTCTGATAATCCCCGCCGGCGCTCTTTTTGTCGCCGGCTTCGATCAGCGCCAGATTCAAACCGGCATCCTGCCGGACTGAATCGCTGCAATAAGGAAGAAATTTATTCAGATTTCCGAAATCATCGCTCTTGGCATAACAGACCGCCAGCATCAGCGCAGCACCACTGCGAACCTCTTCCTTTTCCGACCTGCTGAACAGCTCCAGCAGCGGCCCCGTCGCGTCCTTCCACTTCTGCTGGCGGTACAGAGCCTCCGCCAGAATCTGGCGTACATTCAGCTGCCGTTTGGTATCAAACCGTTTATCCTCCAGCAGCGGCCGGACCGCTTTTTCGGTTGCAGGCCAATTCTGCTGTAAAGCATACGACTCTGCCGTCAGCAGCATAGCCAGCGAAGCAGAGGAATCGTCGGGATATGCTTTTATAAAGGTTTCGAACGACGCAATTGCATCGTCATATTTTCCCGCCTGCATCTGACAAACGCCTATTTGATACATGCAGAAAATACGGGTCGACTGCGCATCATCCGTCGTGTTGCCTTCCAGACGGACAAGAATTTCCTTCAGGTACGGCAGCAAAGCTTCCGACTGCCCCGCTTCGAGCATCTCGCGAGCTTGTTCCAGCAGCGCGCTGGTCGCCTGTGCTTCGACCGGCGCGGGACTTTGCGCAAACAGGGCGGAACTGAGAAATAAAATGAAACACCCTGCACACAGGGTGCTCCGGAACACTCTCCTGAAATCCTTACCGGCGGACGCTAGCATAGCGTTTATATATATCAACATGTCCGAACTAAGGCAACTGAAACCAAACAAGACGGTCACAATTTTCTAATTTTTCGCCATGCCAAGCGCAAACATACAGATCGAACCGGCGACAGCGGCGTTCAGCGATTCCACGTTCCCGGCCATCGGGATCGACAGTTTTCGCGTTGCGAGGTTCTGAACCGCTTCAGAAACGCCGTGTGCCTCATTACCGACCACCAGCACATTTTTAGAGCCGAACTTCATTTGATGCAGGTTCTCACCGCCGTGAATAACCGTCGAAATCAGATCGTATCCGGCTTTTCCCAGGGTTTTAAAAACCGTTTCATCCGTTTCCCAGCAGTTGGTAAACGGCAGCGCGCCCATCGTCGCCCGGACGGTTTTCGGGTTAAACACTTCGACCGTGTCGCCATGCAGAAAGATACCGTCGAATCCGAAGGCCACCGTCGAGCGGATCAACGTACCGAGATTCCCCGGGTCGGTCAGACTATCGACCAGCAGATAATTACCCTGCTTCGGATTAATTTTCAGAGGTGCCGGGGCATATTCCACCACACCGAGAATTCCCTGCGAAGTGCGGCAGTCGGAAAGCTGTTCCATCACGTCATGCGCAATGGCATAGACAGACACCGTGAAATCCTTTGCCAGCTCCGGCGCATCAGAGGAAACCCAGACTTCTTTGAGCCGGTACTGCGGCAGCGCCGAGCCGTCCGCCAGAGCGGAAAGCGCACGGATGCCCTCGATCACAAACGCGGAAGCCTCCTGCCGGTCTTTCTTGGAACGAAGCAATGCGCGCACCGCTTTGAGCCTGGGATTGTCTTTTGAGATGATTGTCTGCATCAGTTCTTCCTTCCTTCCAGCCGTTTAAATCCGCCCGCGTCACGTTCCAGCTGCTCAAGCCGCATATCCGGCCGGTTTTTCAACCCCGCGCTGAAAATACGGGTTAGATATAAAGAGTCAGCGCCGGCACGGTGAAAGGCTTCGCCCTGCACGCCGAAAGACAAAGCAAGCGCTTCGAGCGCGTGGCTTTTCTCCTGCGGAAACCAGCAGCGGAACAGCGGCAGCGTATCGCCGACTGAAAATGCGGGCGGCGGAATTCCCGCCCGTTCCAGTTCGGCGCGGAGAAATCCGGTGTCAAACGCCGCATTATGCGCCAGCAGAATGCTGTCCTGACAGAACGCGCAAAACGCCGGCCAGACCTCGCTGAACACAGGCGCACCGGCTACCATTTCGGTTGTAATCCCGTTCGCCTCGGTTGCGTAAAAAGGCATCGGCATTCCGGGATTAATCAGCCAGTTGGTGACGGCCAGAATTTCGCCATCGCCGCGGAACCGGACTGCGCCGATTTCGACGATCCTGTCATTTTTCGGACTGAACCCGGTCGTTTCGGTGTCGAACGCCGTAAACGTCAGATTGGTTACCGGGGTTGCGGGATCAGGAAGTCCGGCGAAAAGCGTTCCGGCAGCCAGAATTGCGGCAGTTAAAATCTGTGCTTTTACAAACATTGGAAACAAATCATAGTCAACGGCCATGAAATTGGCATCCGAAATCCGAACTCATTTCCCGTCGCTGCGCGTCAGCGAAAACGCTTCGCTGCGCGACTACACCACGTTTCAGCTCGGCGGCCCCTGCCCGCTGTTAATCGAAAACGCAACCGCCGCACAGCTCCCCGCCGTCGTTCAACTGCTCAACAACGCCGGGATGCCGTTTCTCGTCATCGGTCAGGGCGCAAACCTCGTCGTCGCCGACCGCGGAATCGACCAGGCCGTCATCCGCTTCTGCTCTGAAAAACCGGATATTAAAGCCGATGACAACCGGGTAACGGTCTCTGGCGACACCCTGCTCGACGATCTGGCGCTTTTCACCATCGAAAACGAATGCGGCGACCTTTCCTACTGCACCGGTATTCCCGGAACCGTCGGCGGCGGAATCGCCGGAAACGCCGGAGCCTTCGGGCGGCAGATGGGCGACCACCTGATTTCGGTTGAACTGCTCGGACTCGACGGACAGACGCGAACCGTCACGAAAGACGAACTGGAATTTTCCTACCGCCATTCCAAGCTGAAAGAAACCGGCGAGATCGTTTTTTCAGCGACATTTGAATTACCGAAAGCCAGCAAGCCGGTTATGCAGGCTGAGCGCGACCGGATTATCCAGTTCCGCAAAGATCACCACCCCGACTGGCACGAAACACCCTGCGCCGGAAGTGTCTTCCGTAACATTGAACCGACTTCCGCTGTCGAACGGCGCAAAGCGGCCGGTTTCTTTTTACAGGAAGCGGGCGCGCACCTGTTCCGCGTCGGCGGAGCGCGACTCTACGAAAAACATGCCAACATCATCGTCGCCGATCCCGGCTGCACCGCGCAGGACGTCTGGGAGCTTTGCGGGAAAATGGCCGCCGCCGTTAAAGAAAAATTCGACATCGAACTCACCCGCGAAGTCCGGTTTCTTGGAAATTTCGATAGATTATGAAAGGAAAGAACCCAATGAGAAAATTCATTGTGACTATCGCTTGCACTGCACTGGCACTTGGCCTGCAAGCTGGCTCCGTCAAAGAAAACGGTGTAACTCTAGCTGCAAAATCCACCGCATGGAGCAAAGATAACGGAAGCTACAACACGGCACCCCAAGGAAAGAAATTCGTATTTGTAGATGTTGAAGTATCAAACGCTTCAGATGAATCTGTTCATTGCAATCCGGTTTGCTTCCAACTGGTAGACCGCGAAGGCAAAGTTTATTCTTCCACTTGGTGTTCAAAAGAAGGCCTCGATGCAGTCAACCTTCTGCACGGTCAAAAAGCCACCGGAAAGGTTGCTTTTGAAGTGCCTTATAACGCTACTGCATCTGAACTTGTTTTTGAGGTTAGCTATAAACAAGTTCTGAGGCTCCGCCTTTAAAAATCAACTAAAGCGGGCGATGGTTTTGCGGATGCGGGCAAGGACATTGTCTTTACCGAGAATTGCCAGTACCGGCGCGAGGTCGGGGCCGGACTGCTGACCGGAAACGGCAATACGAAGAGGCGGCATGACGTCGCCGAACTTGAGTCCGTTCTGTTCGACAAAATTATGGAGCGCGAGGTTGACTGCTTCGGCGTCAAAATCCTCGAGGCTCATCAGTAACGCCGAGATCGTTTCGAGCGTCTTGAACACTTCCGGCTTCGCCAGCTTTTTCTCGACGGCCTTCTGGTCGTATTCGTAATCGCCGGTGCAGAAGAACGTCATGGCCGGAATGATGTCGGTGCGGATTTTGATACGCTCCTGCATGAGAGTAAAAATTTCATCCGCGTTTTCCCCGACTTCCAGCCCGATGGTGCGCAGTTCTTCACGGCACATGGTGGCGAATTCGACCGGACGCATGGCGCGGACATATTCGCCGTTCATCCAGAGCAGTTTCCGCAGATCCATCTGCGCGGGCGACGAGCGGACGGTGGAAATGTCAAAGGCCGCAATCATTTCGTCGCGGGTCATTACTTCGCGTTCGTCGCCGGGCGACCAGCCGAGCAGTGCGAGATAGTTAAAAAGTGCGTCGGCAAAGAACCCTTTGGTCTGGAAGTCGCCAACGAAGGCATCGCCGTCGCGCTTGGAATAGGGTTTGCCCTGCGCGTTAACGATCATCGGCAGATGGGCGAACTGCGGAACCGGTGCGCCGAGCGCTTCATACATCGCAATATGCCGGAACGTGTTCTCGACGTGGTCGTCGCCGCGAATAACGTGGGTGATTTTCTGCTCAATATCATCCATCACGTTGGCGAGATGGAATACCGGCGTACCGTTGGAACGAACGATGACGAAATCAGCCATGTCGGCGGCCTGTTTGCGAAGTGTTCCTTTGACCATGTCAGTAAATTCAATATCGGTGCCGGGCATTTTAAAGATAATGCATTCACCCTGCCCGGTTCCGCCTTTGTCTTCTTTATAGGCATGGCCGGATGCCAGCAGTTTTTCGGCGGCGGCCAGATGGGCTTCCATACGGGTGGACTGATAAAGCGGAGTCTCGTCATAGTTCAGACCGAGCCAGTCCATCGCTTCGAGCAGCGTCTTGATCGCTTCAGGCGTAGAACGTTCGCGGTCGGTATCTTCGACGCGAAGCAGGAACTGTCCGCCGGTATGGCGGGCGTAGAGCCAGTTAAAAATAGCGGCACGCATATTGCCGATATGAACATGGCCGGTCGGGCTGGGAGCAAAACGGGTACGAATTTTCATGGCCGTATGGTATACGGGATACGGGATACGGGATGCAAGATGCGAGTTGGTTATTTCCCGTACGTATCGTAGATGGCATTCCTGACAGGACAGGTACAAAAAAAGTTGTCCCCAAACGGAAATTTATAGGCGCATGGATCCGGATCGTGACAGATAAACCGTTTGGTGCCGATCACTTGAGCCTGAGGTTCAGACCATGGTTCCGTCAAACAGCGGTGTCCACGACTGCAACGGTCGGCAAGTGCAAGAATCTCTCTGCCAATTTTGAGTTCCATGGCGGCACATTAACCGCAGCGCCGGCTTTTCGCAACCGCTGAAAAAGCATATATGAGACCGCGCCAAAACGAAGTTATTCCGATGTTTACTCCCAATCGTACCGTTCTCCCGCAGGATTTTCCTGATGGTAATTGGTTCCCAGCACCTTGGCGGCAAAGGGCGAGATAACCTGAACATAGACGGTCTGTTCATCTTCGTTTCTTTCACTGAACAGTTCACTGAAAAACTCCAGACCGGCCGCAGGAATTGTTAGATTTATCCAATCGCCCTTACTTTCACTGCTGCAAACCGTAGAGGTTCCGCTTTCCGGGTCGACCTGCCTGAAGCTGACAATCATATCGAAGGTCAATTGGACGACCTGACCCTTCAATGCACCGCTCTGCTCCTGATATTCTTTGACGCTTACTTCCGGAGCATTCGCCCCGCTTGGCTCTGCGACAATGTTTGTTTCCGCCGGCCTGTCAGCGGTACTTTGCACTGAATCCGGTACATTCTGGGCGAAAACGACGAATAGTGGAAGTGCAACGGCTGACAGTAGTGCTGCGACTAGTTTTTTCATAATCATCTTACTCCTTTTTTCTGCCTATTCCGCAAGTTGCACATATAACGAAGTCCGTACGAAAAAATTGTTTCCGGGAAGGGATTTGTCAAACATACTGCCCGCGCTGTGCAACCAATAGAGAAAGGTTTTATGAGGCCTCACCACATCCACGAAGTACTGTTTACCAGCGAGCAGATTCAACAGCGCGTCCAGTCGATGATCGGAGAAATTGCCGGAACCTGCGAAACCGGAAATCTGGTAATGCTGGGTATTCTGCGCGGCAGTTTCATCTTTCTGGCCGACCTTGTGCGCGGCTTCGCTCAGCACAATCTGCACCCTCGCATCGACTTCATTACTCTCTCGAGCTACGGCGCCGGAACCGAATCCAGCGGAACGGTCCGGATCTGTCACGATACCGATGAAGATCTGCGCGGCGCAGACGTGCTGATTGTAGACGACATTCTAGACAGCGGACGAACGCTTGCGTTTGCCAAAGAACTTTTTCTGCAGCGCGGTGCCCGCTCAGTACGCAGCTGTGTACTGCTGGATAAAAAAGCCAATCGTGCGATCGACATGGAAGCGGACTACGCGGGCTTCCCGATAGACGATGTCTTTGTGGTAGGCTACGGCCTTGACTATGACAGCCACTACCGCGAACTGCCCCACATCGCCAAAGTCACGTTTCTGAACGAATAATCCCCCGAAACGAAAACGGCTCTTCCCCAAGTACATGGGAAAAAGCCGTTATAGCGTTTGCGCCGGGGTGTTTTACTCAACCAGATCGATCATCTGACTGATAGTGTCATCACCGCTGCTCTGCTCTTCCGCTTCATCCACCGGCGGCCGCTGTTGCTGCTGCTGGTTGTTGTTGCGGTTTTGCGGACGCGGACCGCGGTCACGGTCGCGGTCGCGACGGTTACGCTGAGGGCGGTTATTGTTATTATTTCCTCTGTCGTTTTCGTTCTGCTCGACGCCGTCATCCAGCAGTTTGCGGAATGTCGATACACGCAGAATGCTGCCGCCCGCGCGGAGAACGCGGGTTTCAAGCGCGACTTCGTCCGTCACCAGCACACCGGCGGAACCGGCCTGCTTGAGCGCCTTGAGCAGTTCTTTATCCAGCGCTTCTTCCGACTTGGCATAACGTACGCGCACACCTTCAAACACCTTGTTGTGCGGCGCTTTATCAAGCGGGTCACCGGCCAGTACGGCGATGACTTTTAGGTTTTCGCGCTGCACGAAGCGGGACAGTGAGCGCAGAATCTGGAGTTGCTGACGCGGCGCGGCACGTCCGCGCACACCTTTGGTCTTGAGTACGGCGGCCGTATCAACCACCAGTACGCTTTTTACTTTTCCGAAGAGCCCCATGGTTCTTCCTTTCTCTGTTCAGGGTTACTGCGGCGCCGTTTCAATCGGACAACAGAATGGGCTGGCGACGCGTTTCGTAAGGCGAAGGAAGGTACCGGAGCCGCGCCTTCGGGGCAAGTCCGGATTCCAAGCCGTTTTTGCATTCCGGCAGAGATTGTATTGAACGACGCCTGCCGCTAGCATGTCTGCCTGTAAAACTCCGGAGTCGTATGAAAAAACAGCTTTTGATCATTTTATTCATCCTGAGCGCCGGCCTGGCCTTTGCGCAACTTGACCTGTCAGCAGAATTAATTGCCCGCAATACACTTACATCAGCCGCATACTCCACGGCGCAGCATCCGGACGCCGATGTGCTGATGGTCGAAGACCAGACCCGCATCCGGTACGAAACCGATGGAACCTACTGCTACATCAGCGACATGGCCCTCAAAATCCTGACAGAAAAAGGCAGACAGGAAAAATCGAACATTGAAATCGGTTATAACACAGCCTACGGAACCATGCGTTTTGTACGCGCTGAAGTGGCAAAACCGGACGGACGCATCGTTCCGGTTGACCTCGCCGCCCAGAGCCGCGAATCAATCAATCAGGGACAGATGGATGCCAATATTTACGATCCCAGCCAGAAAAGCGTCAAACTGACGGTGCCCGACCTCGGCATCGGCGATGTCCTGCGCTATACCGTCGCCAGCGAACAGACCAAAACCGTAGTCCCCGGAACCTGGGGCGACCTCTTCACGCTCGAGGAAACGTTCCCGATCAGCCATGCGGTCTATGAAATCGACGCCCCCGCCGCCCGCCCGCTGGCGCGCATCGAACTCAAAGCCGGAATCCCCGGAACTGTCACATCCCGGATGGAGAAAAACGGCGACCGCATCCGTTACATCTGGGAAGTGCGTAACGTGCCGCGCATGTTCGAAGAACCGAAGATGCCCGAAAGCTATACCGTTGCACAGCGCCTGCTGGTCAGTACCATCCCCGACTGGGAAACGCTTTCAAAATGGTATTGGGAGCTTTCCAAGCCGCGCCTCGACCATGTGAACCCCGCGATGAAGGAAAAAGTCCGCGAACTGACAGAAAGCCTCACCAGCCGGCAGGAAAAAATCGAAGCGATCTTCCGCTTCGTCTCGCAGGATGTGCGCTACATGGGCATCACGATTGAAAACGAAGCTCCCGGCTACGAGCCGCATGACGTTTCGCTGACCTTCGACAACCGCTACGGCGTCTGCCGCGACAAGGCCGCCCTGCTTGTTTCCATGCTGCGCCTCGCCGGATTCGACGCCCGCCCTGTCCTCATTTACGTCGGTCCGAAGAAAGACCCGGAAGTTCCTCTGCCGTGGTTCAACCACGCCATCACCGCTGTCCGCAACGAAGACGGAAGCTGGCAGCTGATGGATGCCACCAATGAAAATACGCGCGACCTGCTCCCCGCGTACCTCTCTGATCGCAGCTATCTCGTCGCTACGCCCGAAGGTTCCACCTTGCAGACTTCGCCGGTTGTTCCGCCCGAAAAAAACCTGCTTACCATTGATGTCGATGCGTCTCTCGATGAAGACCGGCTTATTACGGCAACGACTGTTCTCTCGTTCAACGGCATCAACGACACCGCCTACCGCGGACGGCTCGCTGCGCTCAAACCTGATGAGCGCGAGCCCTATTTCGAAGAACTCATCAAACAGGCGCTCGGCGCAGCGCGGCTGACCCGTCTCGAAATCCGTCCGGAAAATGTACGCGACACTTCCGTTCCGCTCGCCATCACTCTCGGGTTTGAAATTGAAAATGCGCTGGCCGACGGAAAAGACACAGCTCTGTTACAGGTGCCGACACTCGTCAATCACTTCGGGCTTTTCGGACGTGTACTCGGCGACGGAACCGGACTGGAAAAACGACGTTATCCGCTGAACACCGGATTCACCTGCGGTATCGCCGAAACCGTCCGGCTTGACCTCAGCCGGAGCGGACTGCGCCCCGCCGCGTTACCGGCCTACGAAACCGTTAACTCGCCGGAGCTCTACATTAACCGGGCGGTCAGCTCAACCAATGCACTGCTTATCAGTCGTGCTGATATTATGCTTCGCACGGTCGAGTTCAGTCCGGAACAATACCTGACCCTCAAACAGAACCTGAAAACCTCCGAACGCAACGCCCGAAAACGGGTCATCCTTGAACACAGCGGATTCCCGTCCAAAGCCGACATCGCTACGCTCGACGAAACCGTTCAATACACCGTTTACGATCCGTACAACTGGCAGGAAGAAAGAACTGTCCGGCAGAAAGTACTCACCTACGCAGGCAAAAAACAGGCTTCCGATCTCAAGTTCACATTCAACCCTGCTGTGCAGCGCACCACACTCGTCAGCGCGACCGTCACCTCGCCGGACGGAAAAGTGCAGTACATTGATCCCGAAAAAGAAATCAACGTCATGGACGCCAAATGGGCCGGAGAAGCACCCCGTTACCCGGCGGAAAAAACCATGGTGGCCAGTCTGCCCGGCGTCGAGATCGGCAGTATTATTGAATATCGCGTCATCAGCATTTACCGCGGGCTGCCGTTTTTCTCAGCAGTGGAATATTTCTCCGATTATAATCCGATGGTCAGCAAAACCGTCCGTGTCGAACTGCCGCACAAACTGCCAATGAATATAAGCCGTCCCGATCCGTTCACAGTCCGGCAGCGCACATCGAACCGCGACAACGGAAATGTGGTGCATGAATGGAGTGTCCAGAGCCGCGCGATGATTAAAAAAGAGGAACGCCTGCCGCCTGACTGGATTTATAAACCGGCAGTACTGCTGTCCTGTGGCGACACCGCCAGCTATGCGGCTCTGGTCGAAAAAACGCTGACCGACGCTGCCGGAAAAGATAAAGCCGCCGCCGCGAAAGCGCGCGCGCTGACAAAAGGTCTCAAGACCCGGCTCCAGAAGATCACCGTTCTGCGCGATTTCGTCGACCGCACCGTCCGCGAAGCCGGGCCGAGCTTCGCCGCTCTGCCGCTCTCCGCCGTTACGCCTGCCGATCAGGTGCTGGCCGAAGGCTACGGCAACACCGCCGACCGCGCTGTTCTGCTTTACGCCCTGCTCGATGCCGCCGGGCTCAAGCCTCGCTTCATTCTCTCCTCCAGCCTGCCGCGAACCGAAGGTCTCAATACCCCGATGACAACTGTTCTGCAAAGAAGCCTCTTTGATACTGTGCTTGTCTCCGTAACCGGCGACAAAAAAGAGACGGTTTATCTGGGCGACAGCAGCCAGTATGCACAGCCCGGAACCCTTATCCACTCCGGCCAGCCGGCCGTTGACCTGAAGAGCGGTAAACTTGAAATTCCGCAAACCGGATTCCCCGCTGCCGTGGAAACCGCCTTTACACTTAATCTCTCCGAAAACGGCAACGTTGCTCTGACAAAAAAAGCCAGCTTCTCCGGAACCGATTTTGAGGAATTTCATAAACAGTTCGCCCAGTTCACGCCCGAAGAACGACAGCGCGAACACCAGAAACTGCTCAGCCAGATTTCCCAATCTGCGGAAGCGTCCGGCGAACTCCAGACGTCTTTTGATGGTTCCGGACAGTTGCAGTTCGCCGCCAGCCTGCCGTCTTATGCTGTGCGCGAAGGAAGCCGGATGTATTTCAACCTGCCGGAAGGCCTCGGCGGACTGCTCAGCCTTAAAGCCAGTAACCGTGAAAACCCTTTTTACATTGAGAAACCGGTTCGTGAATCCTTCCTCTACGAAATCAGCCTGCCCGAAGGCTGGGAGCCTGTTCTTATTCCTGAAACATTCCGAACAGTTCTCCCCGCAAACGCAGGCTTTGTAGAAGTCAGAGTTTCTGCATCATCCGGGAAAATTTTCATCCTGCAACAGGCACAACTCAACGCGGCCATCATCCCGCCCGGCGAATACGATAAACTGTTGGAACTTAACGACAGATTGACCGCGCCGTCCGGACGCGCCATCCTTCTGCGCAAACCTTAAGTTTGTTTGAACGAAGTAACCTGCCTGCCTCTCTAACAGAAAAAAAGGAGATGTGATGAAAATATTCGCATTAGCGTGTTCTATTCTCATGTTTGCAACAGGGGGTTCTTTCGCTGAAGGTTGTGCCGGAGGGGTTTGTCCTCTACCGGGCGCGGGCGATGCGCCGGTTAAGGTTACAACCACCGAGCTCGAAGGCCTGATTACCAAGGGCACTGTAACGGTGATTGATGCACGACCCGGCGTAACGACCGGACTGCCGGGTGCAAAAATTCTGCTCGGCCAGCCGACCGCTGAAGAAGCGGCCAAAGTGATTCCGTCGAAAGACTCGCCGGTCGTCACTTACTGCGGAAGCACCAGCTGCTTCCTGAGTGAAAATCTGGCGAAACACCTGAAGACGCTCGGCTATACCAACGTACGGGAATATCCGCAGGGCTATGCCGGCTGGAAACAGGCCGGCAAACCGGTTGCGCCGCTTCAGTAAATATACCGTTCCGCAAAAAACCCGTTTTCCGGATTCCGGGAAACGGGTTTTTCTTTCATCCGGATCGTTGATTTTACCGGCCCTGTTCGAGGAAGCCTTCAAGCTTCCGGATACGGGTCGGGTGACGCATTTTGCGCAATGCTTTGGCTTCAATCTGGCGAATACGCTCACGCGTAACGTTAAACTGACGTCCGACTTCTTCGAGCGTCCGCGGATAACCGTCAGCCAAACCGAAGCGCAGCGTGAGAACTTCCTGTTCGCGGGCCGTTAGGGTTTCGAGAACGTCGCCGATCTTTTCGCGCAAAAGGCTGAAAGCCGTCATTTCGGACGGATTTTCCGCCGACTTGTCTTCGATAAAGTCGCCGAAGCTGGTGTCGTCGCTGTCGCCGATCGGCGCCTGCAGCGAAATCGGCTGCTGGGCGATTTTCAGGATCGCGCGCACGCGTTCGACCGGCAGTTCCATTTCATCCGCCAGCTCTTCCGGCGCGGCTTCGCGGCCGAATTCCTGAAGAAGCTGTTTCTGAACGCGGAGCAGCTTGTTGATGGTTTCAATCATGTGCACCGGAATACGGATGGTGCGGGCCTGGTCGGCGATTGAGCGCGTAATGGCCTGGCGAATCCACCATGTGGCATACGTGGAGAATTTGTAGCCGCGGCGGTATTCAAATTTTTCAACGGCTTTCATCAGCCCCATGTTGCCCTCCTGAATCAGGTCGAGGAAGGAAAGGCCGCGGTTGGTGTATTTTTTGGCAATACTGATTACAAGGCGCAGGTTGGCCTCGATCATCTCTGTCTTGGCCTGAAGTCCCTTACGCAGCCACTGCTTCAGCAGACGGTGATGTTCGACATAGGGCTCGGCTTCCATGTGCACAATTTCTTCGAGTTCGCGCAGACGTTTGCGGACATCGCGTATTTTGTCGTCCGCAGTTTTGGAACGGCTCTTATCGAGCTTGGCCAGTTCGCTCAGGAGTTCATGCGTTTCTTTATAGTACGAATCGACCTGCGGAACGATATCCTCAATGGCTTTTTGTTTGAAGTGCAGCTGACTGAAGTATTCTGCAAGACGCACCTGTGCGCTTTCAAACAGCTTCTGGTTTTTCTCGCGGTCCGCTTTGCTCTTGGCGCGGATTACATCGAGAAAATATTTGCTGGCCAGCTCCTGATTACGGCGGATGCCCTGCAGAACCTTGGGCAGTGCGTTAAAGTAGTCTTCACGACATTCAACATGCTTGTCGCTGACAATACGATCGAAGCGCTGCTTGCCGGTTTCGATTTTCTCAATGACGCCCAGATACGCTTCCGTCGCGCAACCGATCCGGTTGAACAAGCTGGTGGTATTGAGTTCGGCTTCTTCAATGCGTTTGGAAATTTCCACTTCCTGCTCGCGGGTAAGCAGCGGCACCTGTCCCATCTGCTTGAGATACATACGAACCGGGTCGTCGAGAACATCGCTGCGGGCGCTCTGTTTTTCGCGCTCTTCTTTTTCCATGCGCGCTTTAAATTCTTCGACATCGTCCGAGCGTATGATTTCCACTTCCATGCTTTTCAGCAAAGCGACGACTTTTTCCGCGTCTTCGGGGACGACAAGGTCTTCGGGCAGCGCTTCTTCAATATCTTCATGCGTCAGAAAGCCATGCTCGGAAGCGAGAGCAATCAGCTCCTTGATCTTTTCATTGCGCTCTTCACGGAGCATAACTGAAACAGGAGCATCCCCAAGCTGAGGGGCTTCCATTGCGTCGAGATCCGGACTTTCGGTGTTTTCCTCGTTCGGTATAGAAATTTTCGGAAGGCGATCTTTCTTCGCGGGTATTTTCTTAAGCTCCACAGGGGCTTTCTTTACAACGGGTTTCACCGGTTCTTTTTTAACCGGGGCCTTTTTGGCCTCCGGTGCTTTTTTAACGACCGAGATCGTTTTCTTCTTCTCTGTTTTCTTTACCGCTGCTGCTTTCTTCTTAACCATGAAAATCTCCAATTCCTGAGAAAGATACAAAAATCCCATTATACGCGAAAGGCATGCATTAATCAGCAAAGAGCCAGTCCCGTCAAGGTTTTTCCCGGTGCGAAAACCGGCAGTTTTTATTACTGTTTTGGAATGCATCCTGCTATTTTATAAAACGTTACAACGAAACGCCCTCGCAAAACAGGAGCATACCGTGAACCGACTTGATGAACTGCTGAAACTCACCGTAGAACGCGGCGCCAGCGATCTGCACCTTTCCGCCAATTACTGCCCCTGCATCCGCGTCGACGGCGAGATGCAGTTCTTGAGCGAACTTCCCGTTCTTACCCCTGAGGAAAACGAAGCCCTGCTTCTGGCCAGTATGCCGGAACACAACCGGCGTGAGTTTGAAGAGCACTGGGACACCGACTTCAGCTATAAGATCGACGGCATCGGCCGGTTTCGCGTCAATGCCTTCAAAGATACCCATGGTGCAGGCGGCGTATTCCGTTCCGTTCCCGAACAGGTGCCGGCGCTGGAAGACCTCGGTCTCGGCTTTTCCGGTGTTCTGCGCGAACTCTGCATGCATACCAAAGGACTGGTCATCGTCACCGGACCGACCGGCAGTGGAAAGTCGACAACCCTGGCAGCAATGGTTGACCTGATCAATCGGACACGCAAAGAACACATCATTACCATCGAAGACCCGATTGAGTTCATACATCAATCCAAAGAATGTCTGATCAATCAGCGTGAAGTACACCGGCATACCCGCAGTTTTGCGGGAGCCTTGCGCGCAGCATTGCGCGAAGACCCGGATATCGTTCTGCTCGGAGAAATGCGCGACCTGGAAACCACCGAGATCGCGCTCGAAACGGCCGAAACCGGCCATCTGGTGCTGGCGACACTCCACACCAACACAGCTACGTCTACGGTTGACCGTATCATTGATAAATTTCCCGGCGACCGCCAGAACCAGATCCGCACCCTGCTCGCCAACACCTTGATCGGCGTTATCGCCCAGACCCTTTGCAAACGGATGGATGACGGCCGCGTTGCCGCCGCCGAGATTCTGCTGGCGACCTCAGCGGTACGCGCCAACATCCGCGACCAGAAAACCCACCAACTGCCAACCGCTATCCAAACCGGCTACAGCGTCGGTATGCGATCCTTCACCGACAGCCTGTTTCAGCTGGTGCAAGACGGAATCATTACTCCGCGCGAGGCTTACCTGAAAGCCGTAGACAAAGTCTCGCTTGAACAGAAATTCTCCTTGGCGGGAATTCCGCTGGACAAGACGCTGGCCGAAACGCCGATAACCGGCTCCGTCGGGCAGGATCCGGCATCCGATATGAACTCACCGGACAGGCTCAAAGAAAAAGCATGGAAGCTGGCAACTGATCGCAACTCGCAGGCGCGTGACGGCGGCAAAGCTCTTGAACTGATTAAGAGAGCCGTCAGTCTGGGATCCAGCGATGCAGAAACCTTTATGGTTCTGGCTGCCGCACAGGCGGAAACCGGTGATTTTAAAGCGGCAATGGATACAGTAAAAGAAGCGTTGCAGGTCGCAAAAAAAGAACATAACACCGACTGCCTGCGCGAACTGGAACAACAGCTCAGCTACTATAAAAAATCACGCCCTCATCCTGGCTCTGTAGCCTAAACGCATCCATTTAGGGCGTTTACTTACCCCGCCCGGATGAGATGGCGCGTACAGTCTGTATTATTCGGAGCCCTTAAGGAGTGATAGTGTCTTTTGAATCAGCTCTTTACTGGCAATTGCATCTTTTGCACGGGTAACCAGCTTTTCGTATTCGCCAACTCCCATTTGAACCATCACCGGTTTACCTTTTTCATCATAGTAAATCTGTGCCTCTGTACTCATTAGCTCTCCTTATTTTTTAACTGCCTCAACAGATTGATGTGCCTGATAAGAGTGTCTTCCTCATCATTATTCCGGCCTTGCGGTTTTGGGATCTGTTCAGCCTCCGGTG
>JBGAJP010000002.1:0-124626 GCA_044224855.1 Pontiellaceae bacterium | reverse complement strand
GAACCGGTCGAACCGCGAACAGCTTATTCTGCGCGGATCGGTCAATCTCGCGAACAGCAATGCGCAGGTATCTATTGAAAATACACTGTCCGCCGCCGACCTGTTCAGTCTGCTGCCGGAAGATGCTCAGTCCGCCGTGGCGCAGACCGGTGTCAAACCCTACGGAAAATTCGACTTCACCGCTTCATTCGGTCCGGCACCGTACGATCTGCTGGCTGAAAAAGCCGAAGTCCATGTGCAGCAGGTGCAGTTTAAACGCGACGATCTCACGGTCGACCCGCTGGCGCTTCATCTGGTGCGCGACGGAAACCGGGTTGAACTGACCAACATTCAGGCGCGCGTCAATGACGGGCCGGTTTCCGGCAGTTTTAAATTTGATCTGGAATCCAACGCCTGGATCGCCACAGTACAAGCCGAAAGCAGCAATCCCAATCCGGTCGGCACACTGGCCGGCGACGACGATCTGGCGGAATTCATCAGCCGCTTCCGCTTTCCGGCCGAACAGCTTAAAGCCGATCTGACTATCTCGCAGGCCGCGCCCGGAGCGAATCTCTTTGTTGCCGGAACTCTTTCCGGCGACCGCTTCACCTGCGCGGGCGTTCCGATCAGCCATCTCGAAACGTTCATGGTGTATTCCAACGAGGTGCTTAACCTGAACCCCCTGCATATCACCCGTACGAACGAGCAGTTTGACGGCACCGTACGGGTGGATTTTGTCAACGGTCTCGGATTCTTCAACGCCACCAACAGCTTTCCGCCGGCAGATATCGCGCACATCCTCGCACCGGATGAACACACCGTCCTTGAACAATTCACCTTCAACGGCCCGGTCTATGCCGCCGGACAGGGACAGCTCGATTACCGCCACTGGACAAATCACAGTTTCAACGGCAGTTTCCGCGCCGAAAATATCGTCTTCGAGAAAGTTCAGGCATCACTCTTAAATGCCGACATCAAAGGCCGCGGCACCCAGCTCATCTTCACCAACGCCTCCATGCAATTCTACGGCGGAAAGGCCGAAGGCTCCGCTGAATTCGATCTTCTGCTGGAAGACGGTTCCGCGCCGTACAGCCTGAACATCGGCATCACCGGGCTCAGTTTGGAAAAGATACTGGAACAGATTTCTTCAAACGATTACAGCCATACGCGCGGACAGCTCGCTGCTTCCATCAACTGTACCGCCGACGCAAAAGCCGGTTTCTGGAAATCGGTTAAGGGCGGCGGAAAAGTGGAAATTAAAGACGGTCGTCTGGCCGACGTGCCGCTCTTCGGCGGGTTTTCGCGGCTGACACAGTCCGCCTTCCCGGCATTCAACCTCTTCTCGCTCACCGCGTTCGCCGCTGATTACGAACTGCACGACGGCGCCATCTGGAGCGAAAATGCGCAGCTCGGCGGCACGCTGGTCAGCGCCCGCGGACGCGGACACTATTCACCGGAAAAGGGACTTGATTTCACCGTTGCCGCCGAGCCGATGCGCCAGACGACCGGCGGTGACGACAAAGAAAAGAGTCAGCTGCAACGGCTGGCCGCGACGGCTCTTAAAGAAGGAACCGCGCCGCTTTTCCGTTTGCTGGAATTCAAGCTCGAAGGCCCGCTGGATAAACCGGAGTGGCGCTTCGTCAACCTGCCGAAGGAAGTATCCGATCTTCCCAAAGAGGTTTCCGGGCTCCTTCGCCGCTCGAAAGATAAATAATTATTTCTGCCAGTGACCCGACTTTTGACCGGGTTTATTTTTCGGACGGTTAGGACGGTAGGGATTCGCCGCGCGCTTCGCGTCGCGTTTTGCAGGGTTGCCCGCGCCGGCCAGCGACACACTGACTTTGCGGCCTTCAAAATCAACGAGGCTGCTTGCAAAGCTGTCGATCACACCCTGTGCGGCATCACGCGGCACTTCAAAATAGGACTGCATGTGCGTGATGTTGATCCGGCCGATTTCAACACTGCTGTTGCGGTCGGCAACATTCACCAGATTCATCAGCTGTTTCGGGCTCAGCCGATTGGCCTTGCCGACGTTCATGCAAAGTTCAACCAGTCCACCGGCGGCGGTCTGTTTCTTGCGGGCGGCATGACTGCCTTCGTGCAGAGGCTCGGCATTAATGTCGGGCTCTTTGCTGTAGTAGTCGAGCATGCGCTGCAGCTCCATCGAAGCGAAGCGGCGCAGAAGTTCGTCGCGCGAAACGCCTTCGAGGCTCGCACAGAGCGACGGCAGGATTTCGTCAATCAGCCCCGGCTCCGGATTCACCTGGCTCAGGCGTTCCATCAGACCGAGCAGCCGCGCTTTGCAGATATCCGCGCCGGTCGGCACACTGCGCTGGACAAATTTCCGGCCCAGCAGTTTTTCAATATGCTTCACCTTGCTGTGTTCACGCATGTTGATCAGTGCGATTGAAACGCCGGTCTTGCCGGCGCGGCCGGTACGGCCGCTGCGGTGCGTGTAGCTGCTCAGATCGTCCGGCAGGCTGTAATTGATGACGTGCGTCAGATCGTTTACGTCGAGGCCGCGGGCGGCAACGTCGGTGGCGACCAGCATCTGCAGATCGCGGGCACGGAAGCGTTTCATCACTCGGTCGCGCTGCTGCTGGTTCAAATCGCCGTGCAGTGATTCGGCTTTATAGCCGTCTTTGCCGAGATGGTCGGCAATATCCTGCGTTTCCTGACGCGTACGGCAGAAAACAATCCCGTACATGTCCGGATAAAAGTCAGCCAGACGCTTCAGCGCGCGGTAGCGGTCTTTGGCGTGGACAACCAGATATTCGTGGCTGACATTTTCAGCGCCGGCATTGCGTGTTCCAACCGTGATCTCTTCCGGATCCTTCATGTATTTCTTGGCAATCGAGGCCACCTGGCGCGGCATTGTCGCCGAAAAAAGCAGCGTTTGAGCGCCGGCGGGAACTTCTGAAAGAATCGCTTCTAGGTCTTCTTCAAAGCCCATGTTCAGCATTTCGTCGGCTTCATCGAGTACCACGCGCTTGATCTTTGAAAAGTCGGCGCGCTTGCGGCGTAGTAAATCGACCATTCGGCCCGGCGTGGCGACAACGATATCCACGCCGCGAACCATCGCGGAAAGCTGCAGCCGGATATCGGCTCCGCCGTAAACCGCCAGAACACGAACACCGTGTACGCAGGCGGCGAAATTTTCGAGGTCGCGAGCGATCTGCATGCAGAGCTCGCGTGTCGGACAGAGAATCAGCGTCTGCGGCGTTTTGATGTTCGTATCGAGCATCTGCAACACCGGCAGACCGAACGCGGCGGTTTTGCCGGTACCGGTCTGTGCCAGCGCGACCAGGTCGCGGCCGTTTTTTAGAATCGCCGGAATAACCGCCGCCTGGACAGGCGTCGGGGTTTCGAAACCAAGGCGGGAAATGCCTTCGAGAATTTCGGGGCTGAGCCCCAATTCGGTAAACTTCATTGATACACCCATGTTTGCTGCAGGAACCCAAATACCGATCTTCATTCCTGCAAGTAAACACCGGGGCCCGAAAATTTCAGGCGCGCGGAGGATGGGGTCAGGCAGTCCAAAGATCAACTTAATTGTTCGGGAGAGTTTTAGAACTTGCCCGGCGAAAAGAGCCCGCCTATATTCGGCGCTCCTTTAATGGGGCGGTAGCTCAATTGGTAGAGCGCCACGTTCGCAACGTGGAGGTCGAGGGTTCGATCCCCTTCCGCTCCACCATTCGGCTTGCGGCCCTTTCCGTCCGGTTTTTAAAAGATTCGCTTGCCGGGCAGCCCCCCGGCTGAAATCATCCGGCCAATGGGTATTTACGACAGAGATTACATGAAAGCGCCGCAGTCTCGACCGAACTTGAACAGGCCTTCGCTTTGGCAAAGAATCCGCTTCCGGCTCTGGCTGATGTTTCGCGGGAAGACGAAAAACAGATGATTGGCGGAGGAGGAGGGATTTGAACCCCCGGTACCTTTAAAGGGTACACACGATTTCGAGTCGCGCGCCTTCAACCACTCAGCCACTCCTCCGCATTTGAATAAGGGCGGCCAAGCTATCACTTCCTTTTCCGGAAATCAACCGGCCGGGTCTTATTTATTTTTAAGTAAGATGTATAAAGTATTGAATAATTACCAAAGATGAAATTATGCTCCGCGCACCGGAAAACCACCGGGATAACTTCTGGAGAAATTATATGCGCATCCTGTCCGTTTATTTGTCCATTCTGCTGATCTTCGCGCTGTCGGTGCCGGTTTCTGCGCCCGCGCAAAGCAATGGCGGCAAAGAACCCCATGAAACCGTCCGCGCCCATATGCTGGAAAACGTGCAGTCGTCATGGAGTACTTCGGAGGCTGAAAAAGCACCCCCCGGTTCCGCCGCCAAACCGGATGGATCGGCTGAGGATGAAAAACAGGCGGAGATTCTGCGTAATCGGCTGGCAGCAATCCGTATTCCGGAAATCGCGTTTCAGGACGCCGGCATTCAACCGGTAGTGCAGGAACTTTCCGCCATGTTCCGGAAATTCGATCCGGAATGCAAAGGCGTTAATCTGGTGGTGTTCGGCGCGTCCGAAACAGCTCTGCCGACGGTTACCTTTTCCGGAACCGATCTTTCCGCGCTCCAGATACTCGACATCGTCACGCAAATGTCGGGCATGAAATATGAAATCGGTTCCGACAGGGTCGGTCTGATGCCGGTTAACTATGAACTGTCTCAACAAATCGTATCAGCGGAATTCGATGTCATACCGTCGGTCGGCGGGAAAATGGCCGCACATACCGGAGGAAAGACCGGCGAGGCAATGGACATGAGGAGTTTTTTCAGCACCGTTCCCTTCCCGCCCGGTACAAGTGCACAGTACAATCAGGAGTTCCGTGTGCTACTGGTGCGCAATGCGCCGAAAAATATCGAAACGGTGTCGAAACTGCTCGACCGCTACAACCGCAAGACGCTTGAAGAACGGTCGCGGCAGGTTGAAATTGAAACCAAATTTATCGAAGTCTCGCAAGGAGCGCTCGACGAACTGGGTTTTGATTGGATAATCGGAACGCCCGGAGAAAATATCTCCTCTGACACATTGACCATGCCCGGCGGACAGACGCTTTTCACCGACAGCCTGCGCACCGGGCAGGATGCCTTGGGAAGATCCGTTGATGCCGGCGGGCGAGCCACATCGTTCAACTCCTATGCAAATGCAACAACCGATCCGGCCGGTACCGGTATGATCGGAACGGCAGGTGAACTGCTGGTGCAGAAAGTTAAGGGTAATCTGAAAATTGATCTGCTTATCCGCGCGCTGGAGCGCACCGCAGGTTCCGACCTGCTTTCCGCGCCGAAGATTCTCACCAAAAGCGGAGAAACGGCCAGTATCCACGTCGGCGAAGTACACTGGTTTCCGTCAGCATACGATGTAAAGATCGAACGTTATGCCCCGCCCAGTCTTGTCCCGCTTGATTATCTGGAAGAGCGCACCGGTGTCATGCTGAAAGTCACCCCCGAACTCGATCCTGAAAACGGAACGATCAACATGAAACTTTCGCCGGAAATCCGCGAGCTCGCCGGATTTGACGAACAGCACGTCAGCACCATCTGGCCGGAGTACGGCAATGAATCGCTGGATATGAACAGCGATACTCCGGCGAATAACAACTTGATCGACTTTCTAACCCTCCGGGAAGAAAGTCGCACGGTCAACGCCGACCGGCTGATCGCCCGCCGGCCGGTATTTAAAACCCGCAAGGTTGATACGACCGTGACGATCGAAGACGGCAGCACCATCGCCATGGGCGGATTGATTAAGGAACAGCTCGAAACCTTCAAGGACAGCGTCCCGCTCCTCGGGAAAATTCCGCTTCTCGGCCGCCTCTTCCGCTCGGAAGGCGAACGTAATGTGAAACGCAACCTGCTGATTTTCGTGACCGCCAACCAGGTGGATGCTTCCGGCTATAGAAAGAACCTCCGGCAATCTGCGGAACTATGAAAAGCCTGCTGTTAATCTATGCATTCTGTTGCACCCTCTCTTGCTGTCTGGCGGAAACACTCTGGACGGAAGGATTTGAAAGCACATTCCCTTCCGGCGGCTGGATTACAAACTCTGTGGAGCAAAGCACAACCTACGCCTTTAATGGAAGTTCCTGCGCGCGACTGAACGCAACAAGTGACTATCTGATCACACCGCAAATCAGCAATGCGCAGACTTTAATTTTCTGGAGCTACACCACCGCTTCCGATCCGGCTATTGTCGTGGAGTACGCTCCGGATATAACCGGCCCGTGGACGGCAACCGCCGGCAGCCCCTTCTCAGGGTACACCGAACAGTGGAACGGACAGGTCATCGACCTGTCGGGGCTTGGCAGTATACACATCCGTTTTCGCAAAACCGGCTCCGGCACGTTGTACATCGACGATGTATCCGTAGAAGCCGGCCGCGCGGCAAGCAACTGTCCGCCGACGCTTAATCCGATCGGAAATCACGAAGTAGGCGAACAAGGATCGCTGTCCTTTACTGTTACTGCCAGCGATCCGGTAGACAATAACACCTTCACATTGACCGCAACCAATCTGCCACATGGCGCTTTCTTTACGAACGGCGTGTTCACCTGGAACAGTGCCGCCCCGGCCGGTATTTATGCCGTCACATTTTATGCAACCGACAAAGACGGTACGGTTAGTGAAACGATCACCATCACGGTTACCGCCGCAGTCACCGGAAATTCGCGCATCGCCGGGAATTTTTACGGCTGGAGCGGCGACACGATCTTCAAACTTGAAAACGGGAAGTTCTGGCAGCAATGCGCCGCCGGCGTCAAGACCATCAGTCCCGCGTTGTACCGGCCTTATGTGACGGTCACGAATATTTTCGGCCAGCGACGAATGGTTGTAACCAACGTCACCGGTTATGCGGCTGTGGCTCCGTTAAGTGTTGCAGAAAGCACCGTTACCAATTCCTTTTCCGGACTGCATTACCGGAACATCTATCAGTTCGCGGACGGCACCGCCTGGGAACAGATCTCATTTGAAAACATTCAGAGCGAAACTTCGCCCGTCACCGTCTGGCGCTGGATGAAAAATGGCCAGCCTATGCTGCGTTTCCTCGACCGCAACAATGTTGTTATCGGCACCTGCACTGCGGAAGCATCCATGCCGCTGGTAAATGCGCCGGTTGCCAGCGAAATCGACGGATATTTCCACGGCTTCGGGCATGGAAATATTTACCGGCTCGCGGATGGATCGTGGTGGAAACAGATTTCATTCGAACGGTCCGGCGTTATACGCCTGCGCCCAAGAGTCTTCATATGGAATAAAAACGGCATCGACCATCTCGAGATGCCGGACGAGAACATCCGTGTTGCGGTTGAAAAACTGAATGTTCAGCTGGAAAGCACTGCCGCCGGTACGTTCACTGGAATGCACTACGGCAATCTGTACCGGCTGGCTAACGGCGAAAGCTGGCTGCAAATCAGTTTTGAAAATATCAGAACCAACATCGTCGCGCCTGAAGTTATGCTCTGGATCAACAAAACCGGAACCAATCTGCTGGCGCGCAGCGGCGGCATTATTATCGGCACCTGTACGGTCGTTAACCCGGCGCTGGACGAAGACCATGACGGTTTAAGCAATGCGGCAGAGGTATTGGCCGATTCCGATCCGCTTAATGCACAGTCCTGGTTTGAACTTCGTCAGACCGACCGTTGCGTACTGAGCTGGGATTCAGTTGACGGCCGCGTTTACACCATTGAGTGGACGCCGGCGCTAACGGAAAATTTCCAACCTCTGGCGACCGGAATCGTCTGGCCGCAGAACAGCTGGACCGACGCCGTTCACAATGCCGAATCCAAAGGTTACTACCGCATCACCGTCCGCTTTATGGAATAACGGATCCGGGATTACTGGATCATCTTCTTGGTGGCTTTAACCAGCGCTTTCCAGAGCTCTTCCTGCGTCTTGGCTTTGAGCAGCGAGTCGCGCGCTTCTTTAGTCGCGAAACTCTGCGTCAGCCCGGAGAGCAGCTTCAGGTAGAAGGCGCTCGCGGCGGTCGGAATGACCATGTAGAAGAAAATTTTAGTGAGCTTTTCGCCAGGAGCGCCAAACTCAACGCCTTTTTTGCTGACGCCCAGCGTCAGCGTCAGTCCGCCGCCTTCAACGCCGCGTACGTGCGGAAACGCAATGCCGTGTTCGACGGCGGTTGAAACAATCGCTTCGCGGCGCAGCGCGGCGTCGTGCAGGTCGGTGCAGTTTTCGATATACCCTTCCGCACGCAGATTTTCGCACATTTCGAGAAGCACTTCTTCTTTGGTTGTTCCTTCGAGAGACGCAATCATCAGTTCCGGCGCGGAAAACCGTTCGATGCCGCGTTTGACGGGATCGCCCCAGCGGCGGCGCGTCGAACGTCGTGTAAGCGGAATATCGGGAGCATAAAGAATGCGCGTACAGTTCGGACAGCGGTTAAGTTCGTCGCCGGCATGGATGCTGTTAACCATGGTTTTGGTCAGCGCAAAACCGCATCCAGAGCAGTTGCCGCCTGTCACAGGGACAATGGCTTCAATGCTTTTCTGCAAAAGACGGTTGAAGTGCGTTTTGAGTTCAATCGGCAGCTCGCCGGCAAGTGTCGCGATATTTTTGTCGAGTTGCTGCAGGCGCTGCGACGGCATGGAGGCCTGCTGCTGAGCCCGGGCTACAACCAGCTCTTGCAGCTGGATCAGGTGTTTGGCTGTGTGTCTTTCTTTGCGTACCATGAGATTTCTCCTTTAAATTTCTATACCTGCTTTGAGGAAAGCATCGTACAGCTCATTGTAAGTGGTGGTGACTGGAAACTGCGGAAATTCATCAATGACATTCTGCGGCGGACAGAACAGGATTCCGGCATCTGCCTCGGCAAGCATGGCGGTGTCGTTATAGGAATCACCTGCGGCAACTACTTTGAATTTCAGGTGATGAAGTGCTTTGACCGCTTCACGTTTCTGGTCGGGCATCCGCAGATGGTAGTCCGCCACGCGGCCGTCGGCATCAATTTTCAGACGGTGACAAAGCAACGTCGGGTGACCCAGCTGTTTCATCAGCGGCGCGGCAAAATCATAGAAGGTGTCGGAAAGGATGATGACCTGAAACTTTTCGCGCAGCCGGTTCAGAAATTCGTGTGCACCGGGAAGCGGGCCCATACTGGCAATGACTTTCTGGATGTCGGCAAGCTTCAGGCCGTGTTCATCAAGAATGTGCAGACGCTGGCGCATCAGTACATCATAGTCGGAAATATCGCGGGTCGTGACGCGCAATTCCTTAATGCCGGTTCGTTCGGCAACATTGATCCAGATCTCCGGCACCAGCACACCTTCCAGATCTAAACAGGCAATCTGCATGAATTTCCTTTCAGCCTTCGAAAGCGCCCCATTTTAAATTCCAATTTATTTATGGCAAAATAATACGGAAACCTTTTTAATTCCACCCCTTCTCAAAGATTTGCCGGTTCCGGCCGCATTCCCGCGCTTCAATCGGCAGTCATAGATCAGAAACTGGAAATTATAGTTCATGCCTTCGTTTATCGAAAAAATCGGAAAACTGTTCAAAAAACAGGAAACCTACCGTCCCTCGCAGTCCAAAGCCCCGGCCAAACCGGCCGCTGAAACAAAAAAACCGGCTGTCAAACCGCAGCCGAAAGCGGAAGCTCCCCGTAAACATAAAACTCATCGCGGCGGACAAGGCCGCCACTTCGAGCACACCGGTAAACCTGTTCAGCCCCGCAAACCTGCCGAACCCTGGGATCCCGCCACCTTTCAGGTCGAACCGAAGGAAGGCAAAACCCGTTTTCAGGACTTAAACCTTCCTGTCGATGTTTTGCACGCCATCGCCGACCTCAACTTCCAGTACTGTACACCCATTCAGGCCGGAATCCTGCCGCTCACCCTCGCGGGTAAGGACATGGCCGGAAAAGCCCAGACCGGAACCGGCAAAACCGCCGCCTTCCTGCTCGGCATTCTGACCCGTTTTATCAAAAGCAGACAGGAAGCACCTAAACCAGGAACGCCCCGTGCACTCATCCTGGCGCCGACGCGCGAACTCGCCATGCAAATCCGCGACGATGCGGAAAAGCTCAGCAAATATACTCCTTTCCACACCATCGCCATCTACGGCGGCATCGATTATGACAAACAGCGCCGCATGCTGGAACAGCCCGTTGATATCATCGTCGCTACGCCGGGTCGTCTCATCGACTTCGCCAGTCAGGGCGTCATCAACCTCCGCGAAGTCGAGGTTCTTGTAATCGATGAAGCCGACCGCATGCTCGACATGGGCTTTATTCCAGACGTCCGCAAAATTGTCTACAAAACCCCGCCCAAAGAAAACCGCCAGACCCTGCTCTTCAGCGCCACCCTCGACGACGAAGTAATGCGCCTCGCCTCCGCCTGGATGACCGATCCCGGAAAAATCGAAATCGAACCGGATCAAAACGCCACCAAGCTGATTGATCAGCAGGTCTACATCGTTACCGACGACCAGAAATTCGCTCTGCTCTACAACATCCTCAAAAAAGAAGTCGGCGACAGCTCGGCACTCATCTTCACCAACCGCCGCGATCAGACCGAACGTCTCTCCGACGCCCTCTTCCGCTACGGTATCGACTGCGAAATTCTCTCCGGCGCCGTTGCGCAGAATAAGCGTCAGCGCATTCTGGCCGACTTTAAAGACGGACGCTGCAAGCTCGTCGTCGCCACCGACGTCGCCGGACGCGGCATCCACGTCGACGACATTACGCACGTCATCAATTTCAATATTCCTTCTCAGCCCGATGACTATGTGCATCGTATCGGCCGTACCGGCCGCGCCGGGAAAAAAGGCATCTCCGTCACCTTCGCCTGCGAAAAAGAATCGTTCGAGCTGCCCGCGATTGAAGAACTGCTGGGCAAACGACTGCCGTGTATCCAGCCCGAGCCGGATATGCTGGTACTGCCGCCGCCGGTACGCAAATCGCCTTACCGCGAAAGCCGTCCGGATAGCGGACGGGATAACCGCCGCGGTCCGCCGCCCCGCCGCTCCGGCCCGCGCCGTTAATCAAAAGCCGTCCTCCCGGGGCGACCTCTTTTCCCAAACATTAGACGCAGAGCAAATCCTTTTCCGGCTCAATCCGCTGGAGTGCCTCATTTAACTAAACCGATCCCTTGTCGAACCCCGTACGAGCATCATAGCGACGGGATTTACCATTTCCATAAGTGAGAATTATTATTCCTCCTGAAATGCTACACCCTTCTACATCAGATGACCCTACACTCCCCTTTTCGAAACCGGTATCGGCTGCGTAGCGCTTGGCTTTACCATTGTCGTATACCAAAACAATGTACTCCCCATCGCTGGCAGCATCTTCGACACCTGATGATCCCACGCTTCCCTTGTCGAACCCCGTTTTTGGATCAACTCGCCGCGCCTGCCCGTTTTTAATTACAACTACACACCCCATAGTTTTCTCCTTTTGGCGATTTTTACCTACCAAACAAGCACGCCACCTTGTCGGCCAAAGACCATTTCTTCATGCAAAAAATCTTTTTCATAAAACAAGGGGTCTTTTTCAAGCTAACCAGTTATTTTTTCGTGGCCGGATCATTTTCAAATCCAATTTGCCAAAAATACATGTCCACCAGTTTCATTGCGGGATAAGTAACGCCTCCGCGTTCTTTAATTTCTCTTTGCGCGCACTTAAAGTCGAATTCGTTTTCCTGATAGAATCTAACAACCTTTAAAAAATTACCCTGCTTCAATCCTGAATAAGGCAACTCGCTCAGCCGCAGTCCATCTATAAAGTAACGATCGTAGGCCGGAACGCATCCCAAAGTTCCAAGCGCTATCTTTGTCGCCAAGGTGTCTGTAACATTAACTATCCTGTTAATGTCGCCATTCACGCTTTGGATGTTTTCCCGATCTTGATACCACTTTTTTATTGATGCCATAAGATTAAAAATATCCGTCAATTCGGATTCCCCAGCGCGGCAAAAATCCACCGCCTGGAGGTGTCTGTTTTTTAATAGAAGCTCAACAACGGGTTTGTGAATCAAATAGTCCTTCCAAAGCAAAAAACTTGATCCGCGATACATTCCCCAGCTTGCGAGATAGAAAGCCAAGTGCAGACAAGCCTTGTCTACATCTGTATCAATTTCTGTTCCTGTAAAGTATTTATAGCAATGCTCCCAAGATAGATATCGATGGTTCTTATCCAATCCAAGCTGTTCGTAGAACGTGCAAATCTTTTTACTTATGCTGCTTTCCATGTTTCCCATTCGAGACCTCTTTCATGTTGTGCTTAATTCAAAATCTCCAGCCAGGCTTCGTAGATCATGACCATGGCGAGGGTGTCGAGTTCGCAATAGCGCAGGAGCGCTTTACAGGTCGCTTCGCGCTCGGCTTCCGGTACGTCGGAAAACTGCATCCGGGCATAGGCGGTCATGGCGGCTCCACCATCGGCCAACGTGCCGTCTGTTTCGATCCGGTCGAGTTCGTCCTGCGGGATGTCGGCGAAAATTGGCGGCAGCAGTTTGTAGGGGTCTTTGACGCGTCCGGCAGCGTCCTTCTGAATCCAAACCTGATCGGTGAAGTTGCGGCTGGTGTAAACCGGCTTTGAATATTTTTCCTGCAATGCAGTCGAGCTGTTCAGGATGGCGGGCAGTACTTTTTTGATGGAGTTACTGCCGCCCATATCGAGCTGGTAGTAGTGCTTTTTAACCAGTTCACACAAATCCACCATGTCGCGCGATCCGGCCCAACCCGTTTGGCTGTTGTGCGTGATGGTTTTGATCCACTCGATCAGTTCGCACCGGTCGGAAACGTCTTCAGCTCCGGCCAACTGCTCGGCAATCTGGTTGAGTACGCTGTTTTCATGCACCGCATAGCGGAAGACGGTTCCCCGATCTTTTTCAAGCGCGGCTTTCAGTGCCCGTACAAAGTCGAAGTTGCTCGTAAGGTCGGCGGCCGCTATTGAACGGCACCGCTACTGCCGAGGTATCAAAGTCGATGAAGTGCAACGGCCAGACCCATTCAGCAAACGCGGTTTTAAGTCCGGGAATATCCACCCACGGCGAAACGTCACCGGTGACGGTTTTCTGCACCTGCAACCACTGCCGCGCCTGCGTTGGCTTTTCGAGGTCGAAATCGGACTCGGACAGATCGCGCAGAAAGAATCGGTGCGTCTCCAAACATTCCTGCTTTTTACGGAAGTTCCAGAGCGCCATCACACTTGGGATTTCAAAATCCTGCTCACTGAAGCTGAGTGCCTCTTCCCAGCATTCCTTGTAACCGCTTCTTTTACCTGCGGCCTCGTCTTCCGGCGTAGTTTTGAACGTGCAACCGCCGCATTTACCGCACTCGACGACCGGCGGGATTTTTTGATCCGCCGCATACTTCGCAGATAGAAACTCAACATAGCCTTCAAAATCGAAAGCCTTCCCGCCGACTTCATAGGTTTCGGACTGGAGCATCTTCACATATTCGCGGACATCTGCCTCAATCAGGATTTTATTCCCAAGGGCTGCGGGCGACACATCGCCGACTCTCCGCGTTTCGGTGCGGTTACCCTCCGTTTTGATGATTTTGAATTTTTGATTCAGTCCGTCTACGGAGGTGCGGGAGTTTTTATCAGCCAGCATCAGCGCCGGGCGGATAATGGCTTTCGGAAAGGCTTGGCGCAGAACGTATTCCTGAAAGGCCACATCGATAAGATAAGGTTGCCATTCCGGCGTCACTTTTCCACTGCGCTTGCCGACAAACTCAGCCTCGTCGTCGAACGACTTGGCCTTCACCTCAACCAGATCAAACACATTGCCCTGCTTGCGCAACACGTCAATGCGGATAAAAAGGTTTTTGTAACGGACCGTCGCCTCAAAGATTGTGACGTTATCCTGTTCCAGCAGTTTGCTCGTCTCGGCCACTGACCGCTCAAGATCAAGGCTCTTTATGTCGTGCCCGGCCGGATAGTACACTTTCGCCAGTTCGCCGACCTGATAGCCGCCTTCTGCCAACGCTGCCAGAAACGAATCCGCCAATGACTGGTCGGCATACTCCTTCTTGCGCGTATAAAACAGCTTCGTCGGGCATTCTGTCGCCAGCTTAAATCGGGATTTAGTCAGATAGCGCATAAACATCTTTCCGCAGTAATAGTTTTGCCCGGCAACTTTAATGGTCGCACCGTATCACAGCTCTTTCTCGGACAGCAACTCCAGCGAACCGGCGATAACACGGATGTTGCCGACGGTATTGAGTCCAAGCGGCAGACGGGGATCCTGCTGAACCCGCCGGAGCGGTTCATACCTCAGTTCGCCGGGACGATATTCGATGAGGATATCGCCGCAGTAAATCGGAAGCTCGGTCGCGCTGGTTTCATCTGAGACCGTCACCATTTCCGGGAACTCTGAAAGTATCTTCCGCAGGTCGGTGGTGATGTCGCATTGTCCTGAGCGCAGGCCGAAGCGGGAAAAGACCGGTTTAAGATTCAGTTCCGGATAATCCTTTTTCAATTCCTTGAGCAACGCCTGTCCTCGTTCGACGGCCTTCAAAAACTGTTCTCTGTTTAAGTTCATGCCCCCGATTTTACACAGCCGATCAGACACCAGGCGTCCTATGGATTGATTTATTCTTCCGGGTATGACTAACTCCGGACTTATGAAAAGAAGCAAAACTCAGGCGGAACGGCTGCTCGATCTCGACCGACGGCTACGCAACAACGAATTTCCAAACTGCACGTCGTTCGCCGTGGAGCGGGAAATCTCCACGAAGACCGCCCAGCGGGATTTCGAGTTTCTGCGCGACCGCATGGGAGCTCCGCTGGAATATGATGCCTTGAAGCGCGGTTATTTCTACAGCGAGACGACCTTTATGCTGCCCGCTGTTCAGATGAACGAAGGAGAGCTGGCCGCCTTACTGATCGGTTCCAAGGCGCTTGAGCAGTTTCAGGGAACGCCGATGGCGGAAAAGCTGACGGCGGTGTTCGATAAACTCTCCGCTCTGTTACCGGACAACATCACCGTTCGGCCTGAGGAGCTGTTCACCCGCTTCAGTTTTACCGTCCCGCCCGCGATGCCGATTTCTTCCAAGGTTTGGAACACGGTTGTCCAGGCATTGGAAAACCATCAAGTGATTGAAATCCAGTACCGGAACTGGAGCGGTGAAAAAACCTCGCGCGTTGCTCCGGTGCATCTGGCCAATCTGCAAGGCGACTGGTATCTCTTCGTTCAATACGAAGGCTTCGACAACTTCCGGCAGATCGCCCTCGCCCGCATTCAGAACATCAAGCTGCTCAGCAAAAAGGCAGATATCAGAGGTTCATTTGATCCGAAAAAAGAACTGGCCAACACCTTTTCAAAATTCGGCGGGGAAAACGCGCCGTTTCAGGTGACAGTCCAGTTCCACCCCGAGATTGCTGTGAGCGTTCAGGAACGACTATGGCATCCGGAACAAAAGGTGAAGAATCTCAAGAACGGCGGCGTGGAAATCAGCTTTGAAGCCAAGGGCGACATAGAAATCAAACGCTGGGTGCTGGCCTTTGGCCGTTACGCGAAAGTCAAAAGCCCAAAGTGGCTGAAAGATCAAATCGCCGAGGAAGTCCGCGCTATGCTGGTATAATACCATTTGCGGATGATATTCAATATTTGATCAAGGCAGGCTGGAAGCCTGCGGTACGTATCGCAGGCTTCCAGCCTGCCCTGTCTTTAAACCGTTCAGTCTCCGGTATTCTTAGAATCCGGATTGTACCGGATCAGATTTTTCATGGTTTTTGCGCCGCGCAAAAGTTCAAAATCACCCCGGAAAGCATCTGCTGTCTTTTCCAGAGCCGCGAGATCAATATAGCCTTCAGACAGGCTGGCATCAGCGGCAACTAAATAGACGAAATGCACCCGGGGCGGCATTATTTTTTGCGGTGTATAGTGGCGGGCTACGACCGCATCCATGTGATCTAAAACCAGTTTTCCCGGATCCGGCGGCGACGCGCCTCCACCGCCCCCCGCACCGGTCGAGGGAGGCGGATCCGGCATCACAAGCCGCAGCTCCTGCGTCATGTAATCATTCCAATCGTAAACGATTTTTGGCGGAAGCCCCTTCTTTGCGCGCGCTGTATTTTCCGCATTAAAAGCCTTCAAGGCCCTTTCATTCACCGCAGCCACTTTTTCGCGGTATTCGGCCAGTCGTTTTTCATCCCTTTCGACTTCGCCGGGCGGATCGTCCGAACGGGCGGAAGATGCGCTATACCGGCCGAAACCTGCGCACAGAACAAAAATATTATCCGCCGTCTGCTCCATCGCCGCCTGCACCGCTTTCAGCCAGTGCCGGGCTCTGCCGCCGATATCGGACTTGTATGTAAAAGTCGACCGGTAATTGGAAGAGACCTTCCCGACGCTGTGCGGATCACTGTTAATCAGTGCAATCCAGGTTTTCAGCGCATCCCGGTTGGCCTGAGTGGCCGGCACCGGCTGAGGGCGGAACATATCGACACTCGAATCGTTGTACGCCATTACATTGAATAATGTAGCCGCCGGCATTGCATCCACCAGCCGATGGATTTTGTCTTTGGCATATTTATAGGTATAGTACCCGCCTTTTGCGTCCTCCATCATCTGCCGGGAGGCATCCAGAATGAACACCATTTTTTCGCCTTTGGACCGGGTGCCGAAAAAGTTAACACCGGTAACACCCAGATCCAGTCCGCCGGGCAGCCCGCGGCTGTTCAGGCTTTGCAGCGCCTCACCGTTATCAGCAAGTTTAAAAGATGCGTCCGGAACTTCCATGGACGGAAGTGTAAAATGAGAAGCTGCGGCACTGACAACCCGGGAAGTTACCTTGGGCCGGGATCCTTTTTTCTGCATCAACTGAACTTTAACCGGCAGCTGCAATGCCCGATCCGCAGGCTTGGGCGGTTGGAAATTTTCGCTTTTAAAAGCGGTCGCCTGCCGATGAGCAACGCGCCAGACCACCACAGAACCGGCAAAAAAAAGCAGTAGCAGATGAATTCCGATACTGACCACGCCGGCTTCTATCGCACAGCGCGTGATTTTCCGTTTCATAGCCCGGCCGGGATCCTGTCCGCGTAATCGCTTCGGCCGTTTTTTCAACCCGATTTTCACGCCGGGATTTTGCATTTCAGGACACCAGAAAACCAGTCTGTTGTCTGAGATTAAAAAAGCCCCGCTTCCAAACCAGTTGGAAAGCAGGGCTTACGTATTCCGGCAGCGACCGGGGACTCCCGAAGAAACGCTATTCAGCAGACGGAATTTCTTCCGGCTTCACTTCATCGGGCAAAACCGGCGCGGCGTTATGTCCGTTGCCGTTTTTGAGAAGCTCTTCCGGAGCTTTACCGGTTCTCAGGATTTCCATCACCTGCTCGCCGTCGAGTGTTTCATACTTGATAAGCAATTCAGCGATCAGTTCGAGATGATCGCGGTGATCCTTCAGAATATTCACGGCGGTTTCGTGCGCCTTCTTGAGAATGCTGTCGATCTCCTCATCGATCTTCAGCGTAATCTGCTCACTGTGTTTTTCACTGCGGCTGATTTCGCGCCCAAGGAACATCTGTTCCTGATCAGAACCGTAGTTGCGCGGGCCAAGCGTTTCGCTCATACCGAACTCGCAGACCATCGCGCGGGCGATGCGGGTGGCTCGTTCAATATCGTTCTGTGCGCCGGTGGTGACATCGCCGAAAATCAGCTCTTCGGCTGCGCGTCCGCCCATCAGGCCGATCAGCATGCCCATCAGACGCTTGCGGCCTTGCGTGTAGCGGTCTTTTTCCGGCAGCTGCATGGTGGCGCCCAGCGCACGGCCGCGCGGAATCACCGTCACTTTATGCACCGGTTCGGTCTGCTCGGTCTTCGCCAGCACAATGGCGTGTCCGGCTTCGTGGTAAGCCGTCAGCTTTTTCTCTTCGGCGTCGAGCATGTGGCTGCGGCGTTCGCGGCCCCATGAAACTTTGTCGCGGGCTTCTTCAAAGTCGGGAAGCTCGACAGATACCGCGCCGCGCCGCGCCGCCAGCAGCGCCGCTTCGTTGACGAGATTCATCAGATCCGCGCCGGAAAAGCCGGGCGTACCGCGCGCCACTTTCGTGAGATCGACCTCTTTGGCCATCGTAACGCGCTTAACGTGAATGTTGAGAATTTCTTCGCGCCCTTTGAGATTCGGCAGGTCGATGAAAACCTGACGGTCAAAACGGCCCGGACGCATCAATGCCGGGTCGAGCACGTCGGGACGGTTGGTGGCGGCGATAATGATGACGCCTTCGGTCGTATCGAAGCCGTCCATTTCGACCAGCAGCGCATTCAGTGTCTGCTCGCGCTCGTCGTGTCCGCCTCCCATGCCGGAGAACCGGCTGCGGCCAACAGCGTCGATTTCATCGATGAAAATAATGCACGGTGCGCTCTTACGACCCTGTTCAAACATATCGCGCACCCGGCTGGCGCCGACGCCGACAAACATTTCGACAAAGTCCGATCCGCTGATCGAGAAAAACGGCACGTCCGCCTCGCCGGCAACGGCTCTGGCAATCAGCGTTTTACCGGTACCGGGTGAACCGGCCAGCAGAACGCCTTTCGGCATTTTACCGCCGAGCCGCTGGAACTGTTTCGGGTTCTTCAGAAACTCGACCACTTCCTGCAGCTCTTCCTTGGCTTCATCCACGCCGGCAACATCGGCAAAGGTTGTGCGGTTTTTATCGTCGCGCTGAAGCAGTTTGGCGCGGCTCTTGCCGAAGCTCATCGCGCGGCCGCCGGCCATCTTCATCTGCCGGAAGAAGAAAAAGTAGATGATAAGGAAGCCGATAATAAACGGCGCCACATTCCAGAAAACCGGCCAGAACGGCGAATGCGCGCGCACCTTGAAGGTCACGTTGTTTTCCTGAAGCATTTTCAGCAGGTCTTCAGTGACCACTACGTCTACGCGGAATGATTCCGGCTTACCGGTTTTAGCATCTAAGGTTGTCTTCTCGCCGCTGATGTAATCGTTACCCGCCGTGTCGCGCACGATTTCGCAGCTGATAATCCGGCCTGACTTCACCAGCTGGACAAAGTCAGGATTATAACTTGTCTGTTCCGCCTGTTCCGGCTTCTGAAAGAACTGTAAAGCCATCAGCACCAGCGCCATCAGCAGAAACCAGGCGGCGAAGCCCTTCATCGGCATCGGCGGTTTCACCTGCGGCAGTTTTTTACGGGGCGCCCCGCCCTTTTCGGGCTCCGGCGGCAGCGGTTTATCGTTTTCGTTTTCCATAATCTAAAATCCCTGACTGATTGAATTCGGAGACTAACCGCCTAAGACCGCTTTATCAAGCCTTCCGCCTGCCAACAGGCTTAAATTGGTTCGGCGCTATAAAGATGCATCGCCGGCTCTTCATCCGACGAAAGTTCCCAGCCACGGGCGATGCGGTAGCCGGGGAGCCAGATGATTTCTCCGCCGCATTCGACGACGGGCCAGTTTTCGCGCTGAGCCTTCGGAATTTTCAGGTCGGTAAAAATATCCTGAAGCTTTTTCGAGCCTTCCATGCCGTACGGCTCCATGCGGTCGCCCGGCCGCGCGGCGCGAACAGTCACTTCCCGACCCGCAACTTTGGCGAGCGAAACGGACGCGCACCACGGCCCGCGCAGGATTCCAACGCCTTCTTCCATTCTGATTGTTCCGATTTTTGGAAAAATTTGCGAGCCGGCACGCAGTGCCCCGTATTCGTTGACGATGCGGAGACCTTCGAGGTCGAGAAACTGCGTTCCGCTTGTTTTTTCGGAAAACGAAACGACCTGTTCAACCGCGTCAAAGGTCGGAGTAACGCCCTGCTCAATCAGCCAGTCGCGGATTTTTCGCCGGCGCGCGGCGCGTTCCGGACAGTCTTCTTCGTCGCGCAGAATTTCCATGGTGCGCAGGATATTCTCCGCCGCGCGTTCATTGAGTTTTCCAAGAACCGGAAGAATTTGATGGCGAACGATATTGCGCGAAATGGTTTCGTCGGTGTTGGTGGCGTCCTCGCGCCATTCGATTTTCTCTTCCCGCAACCATTGGATAATTTCCGCCCGCCGGACTCCAAGCAGTGGACGAATCATCGTTAGAGAAGATCGTAGACGCGGTGTCCTCACCGCGTCTACGTTTTCCAATTTTTGGAAAAAGCGCATTCCACCCAGCCCGGCCGGACCGGTTCCGCGCGCAGCGCGAAGAAAGAACGTTTCGAGCTGATCGTCAGCGTGGTGAGCCAGCGCAATGCGCGCCGACCCGAAAATGCGGAAGAGTTCGTGCCGCGCTTCGCGGGCGGCCATTTCGAGCGAGTTGCCTTTTTCTTTGGCCAGCGCCGGAACATCGGTTTTCCGGGTGACACACTCGATTCCGAGTTTTTTGCAGAGCGTTTTAACAAACGCTTCATCGCCATCGGCTTCCGCGCCGCGAATGGAATGGTTCAGGTGCGCGACCGTCAGTGGATAGCCAAGCCGATGCAAAACGTGAAGCAGCGCGACGGAATCTGCGCCGCCGGAAACGCCAACGACAACATGCGCGCCCTCAGAAATGAGATTCCCGCACTCAATCGCCGCTTTGACTTTTTCGATCAGGTTCACGCCCGCTAATTAACGCCAACGGGCGTTAATTAACAAGCGCACAGTGTGGAAGCGGCTTCCAGCCGCTGGCATCCGCGGCAAGGATTCCGTGGCCACCTTGATCAGCCGAGTTTGGTAAGGCCGCCCATGTAAGGACGAAGAGCTTCAGGAATGTTGACGGTGCCGTCGGCGTTCTGGTTGTTTTCGATGATGGCGATGACGAGGCGCGGGAGCGCAACGCCGGAACCATTCAGCGTATGAATAAACTGCGGTTTGCCGTTGGCGTCGCGGCAGCGAATGCGCGCGCGGCGGGCCTGGTAGTCCCAGAAGTTGCTGACCGACGATACTTCGAGCCATTTTTCAACGCCGGGCGCCCAGAGTTCGATGTCGTAGCACTTGGCGGCGCTGAAGCCGATATCGGCCGTGCAGAGTTCGATGACGCGGTAGTGCAGTCCGAGTTTTTGCAAAACCTTCTCCGCTTCGCGGACGAGGATTTCGTGCTGTTTTTCGGAATCTTCCGGCTTCACGAAGTTGACCATTTCAACTTTGTCGAACTGGTGCAGGCGGAGCAGCCCGCGCGTATCGCGGCCGGCGGCACCAGCTTCGCGGCGGAAGCACGGAGTATACGCCGTGAGCTTGAGCGGTTTTTCAACGTCAATGATCTCGTCGGCGTAGAGATTGGTGACCGGAACTTCGGCGGTCGGAACCGGATAGAGTCCGTCGAGCTGGATGTTGTACATGTCTTCGGCAAATTTCGGGAGCTGGCCGGTGCCGGTCATGGCGGCGGCGTTGCAGAAGAACGGCGGTTCGACTTCGGTGTAGCCGTGTTCCGCGGTATGCAGATCAAGCATGAACTGAACAAGGGCGCGCTGGAGTTTTGAGCCCTGCCCGGTGTACACCGGAAAACCGGGTCCGGAAATTTTAGTCCCGCGTTCAAAGTCGACCAGTTTCAGCGCTTCGCAGATATCCCAGTGCGGCTTGATTTTGAAACCGAAGGTTTTCTTTTCGCCCCAGGTGCGGACAACCGGATTATCGTCGGCGCTTTCGCCGACGGGGACGGTCGGGCGCGGCATGTTGGGAATGAAAAGAAGGGCGTCGAGAATCTTTTCGTCGAGCACGCGAACCTGTTCGTCGATCTCGGCAATACAGTCGCCGATTTTGCGGACTTCTTCTTTGGCCGCTTCGGCTTCGGCTTTTTTGCCTTCTTTCATGAGCCCGCCGATGGCTTTGGATGCGCTGTTGCGGGTGCTCTTCAGTTCTTCGGCTTCGGTAATGGAAGAACGGCGGGCGGCGTCGAGTGCCAGCAGTCCGTCGATGTCGGCTTCGGCTTTGCGGCTGGCGAGCGCTTTTTTAACGGCGGCCGGATTTTCACGGATGAATTTGATATCGAGCATGGCGTTTATCCTTTGTTCAGATGGCGGGTGCCGTCAATGGCGATGGCAATGGCGCTGAGTTCGCCGATATTGGTAAGCACACTGGCTTCAATCCGGCAGACGTCTATGCAGCTCTGCCAGGCATATTTCGGCAGACGTTCCATCATCTGCGGGAGGAAAAGGTCGCCGCCGTGAATGGCCAGCGTACCCATGACGATGGCTTCGGGATTGAATGATTGAAGAAGGATGCCGACAGCCTGCGCCATTTTTTCGATAAAGACGTCCCACTTTTTACAGGCGTAGGCGTCACCGGAACGAATGGCGGCGCGGACTTCCTGCATACCGATTTTTTCCGGATCGCCGCCCGCTTCTTTCAGGATCGACGTCTGTGCGCCGTTGACGATGTCGGCCCGTACCTGGTCGGCGAAATTTTTGCCGCCGCAGAAAGCTTCCCAGCAGCCGGTTCTTCCGCAGCCGCAGAGCGGACCGTTCAGATCGAGCGTGAAGTGGCCGACTTCGCCGCCGAGGTCGTTGGTTCCGGCGAGCAGCTGCCCGTTACAGATGATGCCCGCGCCGATGCCGGTGCTCATCGTGAGGTAGATCAGGTTTTTGCCTTTGCAGGCACCGAACATATATTCGGCCAGCCCGGCGCCGTTGGCGTCGTTCTGCATAAAGACCGGGCGCTTGAAATGATTTTCAAAAAAGTCGCCGACTTTGAAATGGTTCCAGCCTTTGAGATTCGGCGTTTCAAGGATCATACGGCGGCGGGAGCACATAGGGCCGGGCGAGCTGATCCCGATAGCGTCGATCTGTTCGACACGGAGTCCGGCTTTGGCGATCAGTTCATCGGCGACTTTGATCGCCTGCTCCAGCGTTTTCTGCGCGCTGCCCGCATCGGTGGGAAACCGCTGATCAACCAGGATTTCACCGCGCTCGTTTCCGATAGAAAGAGCCATTTTGGTTCCGCCGATATCTACACCTAAAAAATTCATGATTTCTCCTTAATCCGGTTCAAAGACCCTCGCTTTTTACCCGTCCGCCGAAAGCTTTCAATCAAATTATCGGTTTATCCGCCCACCAGCATCAGAAGAAGCACCGTGATGCCGTTAAAGGCTGCATGCATACCGATCGGTACCAGCAGCGACTGGGTGCGGGCGTAAGCCAGGCTGAACATCATCGAAAGAAGAAACAGCGGAAAAAATGACGGCAGGTGAAGATGCAGTCCGCCGAAGAAAACGGAAATCAGAATCATGCCCGGCCAGAACCCCGCGCGGCGGACTGCAAACGGAAGCAGGATGCCGCGGAAAACAATTTCTTCAAAGACCGGTGCCACAATAATGGCGATAAAAAACAGGCAGGTGCGGGTGAACCACGGCGCGGGAGCCATCAGCACCTGTGCGACATCCTGCAGGTAGAAATCATAGCCGAACTGCTGAAGCAGAATCTGGTAGAGCGCGCTGTAAAACCAGAGCAGCGGAAGCGCCGCCAGATAAAAAAGGACGGAAAGGCCCAGCAGTGCCGGGGCCTTCTTCCAGTTAAAGCCGAACAGTTCGCACCATTGAATCCCAGCCCAGCGGAAAAGCAGACCCAGAAGAATCAGTACCGGCAGATGAAAAAACAGCGTCTGGAAAATGACAGCTTCCGGTCCGATTTCTCCGGACGGGAATTTGAACATATAAAGCCATGAAGCCAGCAGGTAGAATCCGACTAACGCTCCGAAGAAAATCAGTATCAACCGCCACGGTAAAGCACGGGAAACCAGCCGGTCTTTCAGTTCAGGCCGGCGTACAGGTTTTTTTATCCAGTATAGAACCAGCCCGACATCGATCGCGATTCCGGCACAGATCAGCAGCAGAAAAAGCAGTCCCGCCGCCACCGTTCCCAGAGGCGGATTGCTGTACTCCCAAAACGGCTTGGTCTGCAGCATGAATTCGGCTAAAAACGTCATAGTTTGCGGACAATAGCGGCTTGCGTTCGTTTTTTAAATCAAATACCGTGACCGCCTTTTAAATTCAGGGGAAAGCGAAATGAAAACAGGTTTGGTAGGATGGCGCGGCATGGTCGGTTCTGTTCTGATGGAACGGATGCTGGCGGAAAATGATTTCGCGGGAATTGACCCTGTTTTCTTTACAACCTCCCAGGCTGGGCAGCCTGCGCCGGATGTCGGCCAGGGCAAATCGGTGCTTCTCGACGCATCGGATATTGATGCGCTCGGAAACATGGACGTCATTATTACCTGTCAGGGCGGCGATTATACTCAGGCCGTTCACGGCAAACTGCGCGCCGCCGGATGGAAAGGCTACTGGATCGACGCCGCTTCAACGATGCGCATGAACAAAGATGCCGTTATCATCCTCGATCCGGTCAACCGCCCGGTCATCGACAATGCCCTTGCCGACGGAAAGAAAGATTTCATCGGCGGCAACTGCACCGTCAGCCTGATGCTGATGGCGCTCGGCGGACTTTTTAAAGCCGGACTGGTTGAGTGGCTCTCGTCCATGACGTATCAGGCGGCCTCCGGAGCCGGCGCGCAGAATATGCGCGAGCTGCTCAGCCAGATGGGCACTCTGCACCAGACCGCTTCGGCTGATCTGCAGACGCCTGCTTCGGCTATTCTCGATATCGACCGCAAGGTAACAGCCAGTCTGCGCGGCAAAGAGATTCCGACCCAGCACTTCGGAGCACCGCTCGCAGGTTCGCTGATTCCGTGGATTGATAAAGCGGTGGAAGACGGCCAGACCAAAGAAGAGTGGAAGGGCTTTGCCGAAACCAACAAAATTCTCGGAACCCAAACCGCCATTCCGATCGACGGCCTCTGCGTACGTATCGGCGCCATGCGCTGTCACAGTCAGGGACTCACCATCAAGCTGAAGAAAAATGTGCCGCTGGAAGAACTCCTCGACATCATCCGCAATGATAACGAATGGGTTGATGTAGTCGGCAACACCAAAGAAGAAACCCTTGCCCGTCTGACCCCGGCCGCAATCTCGGGCACGCTGACCGTTCCGGTCGGACGTATCCACAAAATGAAGATGGGCCCGGAATATCTCGCGGCCTTCACCTGCGGCGACCAGCTGCTTTGGGGCGCGGCTGAACCGCTGCGCCGGATGCTGCGGATTCTCCAAGGAAACTAAGAACCGGGAACCCGGTCTTTCTGCAAAAAGCCTCCGGTTCCCCGGAGGCTTTTTATCTGTAATCGTTCATGCCGGGAATATTCATGCTTCCTTCCCAGCGGGCCGGCGTATTCCAGGGCATATCGGAATACTCTTTTGCCGTACCGTCGTCGTAGGTTGGCGTCGAACACCCGGCGAGCACGATGGCGATCAGAATTAAAGCTGTAGCTTTGCTGAACATGAGAGAAACATATGCTCTTTTCGCCGGTGTTTGGAAACTTTTTTTCTAAACATTGAAACTACCGGCCGCGAACGCGGGAGAGACAGGCGAAGAGTTCCGGATAGAATGCGGTTTTGGCGCGATTCAGCAGGTAGAGATGAATGCCCGGCGCACCGTTTTCAACCAGCTCGGAAATCTGTTCGATCGCCCAGTAAAGACCGATACGTTCCATTTTGACAGGATCGTTCTGCGCCGCTTCGAGGCTGTGCAGCAGTTTGTCCGGCACATGGAATTCGCAGAAGCTCTGCATCCGCGTGATCTGTTCGAGCGAGATAACCGGAAGAAGTCCCGGAACAATCGGCACGGCAATGCCTGCCGAACGGCACTTTTCAACAAACTCAAAATAGACATGGTTATGCAGGAAAAGCTGCGTCGTGATGAAATCAGCACCTGCATCGACTTTTGCTTTCAAACAACGGATATCCTCTTCAAGGCCAGGCGACTCCGGATGTTTTTCCGGATAACCGGCCACGCCGATACAAAGCTTCGAATGGCGCTCGCGCAGAAACGCAACCAGTTCGGCCGCGTAGCGGAACCCGTCAGCAGCCGGTTTAAAAAGTTTTTCGCCGCGCGGCGGATCGCCGCGCAGTGCCATGATATTCTGAAATCCATGCGCAACAATTTCATCCGCTGAGCGGGCCAGTTCGCCGCGCGATGCGCCGACACAGGTGCAATGCGGCATGACGGCACCGTAGCCGAGGCCGCGAAGCTGTTTTGAGATTTCAAGTGTAGGCCCGGCGGCGGAACCGCCTGCCCCGCAGGTGACGGAGACGAAGTCAGGGTGGAGCCCAGTCAGCTCAACAGCTCCTTTATTAAAAATATTCTGCGCCGCTTCGTTTTTCGGCGGAAAGAATTCCACCGAAATGAGCGGGTGCCCGGAACTTTTAAGCTGCTGAATAACTGTCATATTAATCTGCTTATCCGGATAAACGGAATTTCGCAAGCATAAAAAAACAGCCCCGGCGAACCGGGGCTGTAAATCGCGACAGCGATTAACCGAGGACGGCGTCCTTAGCGGCTTTAGCAATGCGGAATTTGAGAACCGTCTTAGCGGCAATCTTGATCTGCTCGCCAGTGGCGGGGTTGCGACCCATGCGGGCTTTGCGTTTGACTTTGACCAGCTTGCCCAGGCCCGGAACGGTGAATCCGGCTGCGGCGCCTTTATAGGCCTGTGCGATGATGGATTCGAGGGCGGATTTCGCCTGAACTTTGCTGATGCCGGCATCGTCGGCAATCTTGGCGATGATCTGAGACTTTGTAGCTGCTTTTGCCATTGCTGGTTCTCCTGTTACACTTGGTTACTGTTTCCGGCCTTTCGTATTTGGCCCCGATTTGTTGGGGAATTCTTACTGCAATTGCAGAAAGCGCGCAAGGTGAAATGCGATAATAATTAAGTATAGCTAGGGGTTGGTGAAGATCGCACCGTTTTTTCAGACGGGTTTTTCATTGACCCTTTTCCGAAGAAGGCCAGAATACGGATCTCATTTTTTGAGCGGGAGAATGCATGAATCTAAAAAAAATACTCGCCGAGGATTCGATCCTGCCGGAGTTGAAAGCCGATACTAAGCAGGGTGTCATTGAAGAGATGGTCGCCTTTATGGCTGCTGCCGGAAAGTTCACCGACTGCGCACCCGTGGTGCAGGCTGTGCTGGCCCGCGAAGAAAAAATGTCCACAGGTATGCAAAACGGCATAGCTATTCCGCATGGAAAAACAAATGCGGTGGATCATCTGGTTGCTGCCGTTGCCATTCACCGGGCCGGCGTTGACTTCGCCGCCATGGATGGAAAACCTTCGCATATTTTTGTCATCACCCTTTCTCCTGAAAACCGCGCCGGACCGCATATTCAGTTCCTGGCGGAAATCAGCAAGGTATTGAGCCGTCCAGACCTGCGCGGAAAATTGTTGTCTGCGAGTTCGCCTGATGAGATTGCCCGGTTGCTGACTGCGTAAAGGGAATTCCATGATTCCTGCTGCTAACGCCTCTGAAACCGCCGCTTCTGTTATCCAGGCGGTGCAGCAGGTTGCGCAGGCCCGTTCTCCCGCTGAGGTGATGACGTTGCTGGTGATGCAGCTCGCGCTCATCATTATCGCTGCACGCATGGGCGGCTTTGTGTTCCAGCGGTTTCTGAAACTGCCCAGTGTACTCGGCGAACTGGTCGCGGGTATGGTGATCGGCCCGTACGCACTGGGATCAAAAATCCCGCTGCCGGGCATCGGCCCGCTTTTTGAAACACAGACTATCGGCCTGCCCGTTTCCTCTGAGCTTTACGCAATTGCCACCATCGCTTCCATCATTCTGCTGTTTCTTTCCGGCCTGGCAACCGACCTTCGCGTCTTCATGCGCTACTCGGTTGTCGGATTTCTTGTCGGTTCCGGCGGACTGATTGTTTCCTTTATATTCGGCGACCTCTGCGCGGTACTGTTTGGGATGGCTCCTTCCTTTATGGATCCGGCGGCGCTTTTCCTCGGCACCATTTCCACCGCGACTTCCGTGGGGATCACTGCCCGCATCCTGACCGAAAAGCATAAAATGTCCTCGCCGGAAGGCGTCACCATTCTGGCCGGAGCGGTGATTGACGATGTGCTCGGCATCGTCGTGCTCGCCATCGTGGTCGGTATGACCAAAGTGATTAACGCCGGCGGAACCATGAATTGGGGTCACGTCGGAGTCGTCGCGCTGAAAGCGCTCGGGTTCTGGATTGTCTGCACCGTACTCGGCCTGATGCTGGCCCGGCAGCTGACCGGCGTACTGAAGAGGTTCGGCTCGCCGGAAGTCATCGTCTCTATATCGCTCGGTCTGGCGCTGATGCTGGCCGGACTTTCCGAAATGGCCGGGCTGGCGATGATTATCGGTGCCTACATTATGGGGCTTTCGCTCTCCCGGACGGATGTGGTGCAGGAACTGCAGAACAGTCTTCAAGGCGTTTACGACATGCTGGTGCCGGTCTTCTTCTGCGTAATGGGCATGATGGTGGATTTCTCCTCCATGCGCAACGCCCTGCTGTTCGGACTGGTTTATTCGATGCTGGCAATCGGTGCCAAAGTCATCGGCTGCGGCATACCGGCCTATCTGACCAAATTCAACCTTCACGGTTCGCTGCGCATCGGACTGGGCATGCTGCCGCGCGGCGAAGTGGCATTGATCGTCGCGGGCATCGGACTCTCTTCGCAATGTATCGGTCAGGATCTTTTCGGCGTAGCGATTTTAATGACTATGATCACCACCCTGCTGGCCCCGCCGCTGCTGGTTCGTTCGTTCCGCAGCCAGTCCTCCGGCCTAAAGCACGCCGAACAGGAAACCGAAGAAAAAGAAGAAACTTTCTCGCTCGATTTCCCGTCCCCCGACATTGCCGAGTTTCTGATGCAACGGCTGGTGCGCGCATTCCAGCACGAAGAATTTTTTGTCAACCGTCTTCAGATGGAGACGGAAACGTATCAGGTACGCAAGGATGACATTTCGTTCACCCTGTCGCGCTCCGCCGGAAAGATCAATGTCAGTGTACCGCCTGATCAGCAGTACATCGCCCGGTTGATGATTTACGAGGAACTGCTTTCACTCTCCGACCTGCTCGAAGCCTCCAAGAATATGAAGAGCCTGGATATTATGGGTGCGGAGCTGATCGGTTCACTGTTTCAATAAGCCGTGCGGAGCACAGCTGTGAATTTTACATTCCCTTATACTCCGTCTTCTGATACACAGCCGCTTCTTAACACTTCATTAGAAAAGTAAAACTATGCAAACAGCCGAGGTGAGCCGCCGGAAAACAGCCGGCCTGATTGTATGCGCGCTGGGTGTGGTATTCGGAGACATCGGCACCAGTCCGCTGTACGCTATGCGTGAGTGTTTCCACGGAGCCTACGGATTAATACCCACCGCACCGCATGTGCTCGGCGTGCTTTCGCTCGTCATCTGGACATTAATTCTGATTGTTTGCCTTAAATACATCACTTTCGTCCTTCGTGCCGACAATCACGGCGAAGGCGGCATCCTGGCGCTGTTTGCGCTCACCCGCGCCGATGAAGCCAACCGGGGGAAACGCCGTACCATTCTGGTGATGACCGGTCTGCTGGGAGCCAGCCTGCTTTACGGCGACGGCATGATCACTCCCTGCATCACCGTGCTGGGTGCGGTGGAAGGATTGAACGTCGCCACGCCTTTTTTTGAACCGTGGATTATTCCCCTGAGTCTGGGCATTCTCATCGCCATCTTTGCCTTCCAGCACAAAGGTACCGGTAAAGTCGGCGGAGTATTCGGTCCGATCATGCTGGTCTGGTTCGCTGTGCTCGCCCTTCTTGGACTGCGCGGCATTGTAATGGCTCCCGAAGTATTGGCGGCGCTTTCACCGCTGTATGGTATCGACTTCCTTTTGCACAGCGGAAAAATCGGCTTCATCGTCATGGGCGCGGTATTCCTGACGGTCACCGGCGCGGAAGCGCTTTATGCCGACCTTGGCCACTTCGGCCCCCGCCCCATCCGGCTGGGGTGGTTTTTTATCGCGTTCCCGGCGCTGGCGCTGAACTACTTCGGACAAGGCGCGCTGATTCTCAAACAGCCGGAAACGCTGGCCAACCCTTTCTACATGCTTGCTCCGGCGTGGGCGCTCTACCCTCTCGTCGCCCTCGCCACCGCCGCTTCCGTCATCGCCTCTCAGGCGCTCATCTCCGGAGCGTTTTCTCTGACCATGCAGGCGATTCAAATGGGCTACCTGCCCCGCATGGAAGTCCGCCATACCTCATCCGAACAGCGCGGTCAGGTTTACCTTCCGATCATCAACGGCTTCCTGCTCGTCTGCTGCCTCGCGCTGACACTCGGTTTCCGCTCTTCAAGTAATCTGGCGTCAGCCTACGGCGTCGCGGTCACGCTGACCATGATTGCCACCACTGTGCTTTTCTTCATCGTGGCGCGCAAACGCTGGGGTTGGCATGTGCTGGGTGCCGGAGCGTTGTGCGCGGGTCTGCTCGTGATGGAAGTTCTGTTCTTCGCGGCCAACGTCTTGAAAATCTGGCGCGGCGGATGGCTTCCGCTGGTAGTCGCCGCAGGATTCCTGGCTGTAATGACAACCTGGCGGACAGGCCGTCATCTGCTTGGCCGCCATATGAAAGAACGTCTGCTGCCGCTGGAAAGCTTCCTCGACGACTTGAGTCTTGGCCACGCGATGCGGGTTCCCGGCACAGCCGTCTACATGTCCGGCAATCTCCTCGGAACGCCGCTGGCACTGCTTCATAATTTCAAACTCAACCGGTCTGTGCATGAGCGTGTGGTTCTGCTCACGATCCTTGCCGCCGACGAGCCGTATGTAGACCCTGCCGCACGGGTTCAGATGGAAACACTTACCAGCGGATTTTACCGCGCAACCGCCCGCTACGGCTTCATGGAAAAAGCCGCCATCGAAGAAATCCTGACCAGCTGTCGCAACCTTGGCATCGATCTGTATCCGAACGCCTGCACCTTCGTCCTCAGCCGCGAAACGCTGGTGGTGACACCGGCTAAAGGCATGATGGCGTGGAGAAAACGGCTCTTCGTACTGATGTCCCGCAATGCCCAGTCGGCCACTGCCTTCTTCGGCCTGCCCGCCAACCGCGTCGTCGAAATGGGAATGCAGATCGAGTTTTAACCTGCTTTTCAAGAGCCGGGTTAAATTCTTCCAACCGCCGGATTTTTGATTACACTCCCCGCATGAGCAAAAAGTTATTCCTTCTCGACGGTATGGCGCTGGTTTACCGGTCCTACTTCGCCTTCATGCGCAACCCGATGATCAACTCGAAGGGCCGCAACGTTTCCGCCGTCTTCGGCTTTCTCAACACGCTGCTCGAACTGATCGAAAAACAGAACCCGACGCACATCGCCGTCGCCTTCGACGTCTCCGGCCCGACCTTCCGCCACGACCGGTTCCCCGAATACAAAGCCCAGCGCGAAGAAACGCCCGAAGAGATCCGCGCCGCCGTTCCTTGCATTCAGGAATTCCTGCAAGCCTTCAATATTCCGATCATCACCGCGCAGGGCTTCGAAGCCGACGACCTGATCGGCACGCTCGCCCGCCGCGCGGAGAAAGAAGGCTTCGACACCTTCATGGTCACGCCCGACAAAGATTTCACCCAGCTAGTCGACGAACACACCTTCGTCTATAAACCCGCCAAGAGCGGTCTGCCGCCCGAAATCATGGGCGTTCCCGAAGTACTCAAATACTGGGAGATCGAGCGCATCGATCAGGTCACCGACATTCTCGGACTCGCGGGCGATGCCGCCGACAATATTCCCGGCGTACCGGGCGTCGGCCCCAAAACCGCGCAGAAACTGATCGCGCAGTTCGGTTCGATTGAAAATCTGCTCGAACATACCGGCGAACTCAAAGGCAAGCTCAAGGAAAACCTCGAAGCCAACAAGGAGCGCGCCCGGCTCTGCAAATGGCTTGTGACTATCAAAACCGATTCGCCGCTCGAATATGATCCCGACGGGCTGCACCGCGGAAAACTCGACGAAGAAAAACTCGCCGCCCTCTTTTCCGAATTTGAATTCTCCTCTTTCTCTAAACGGCTCTTCGGCAAACCCGCCGCGCCGGTTGCGCCCGTAGCCTCCTATGCTCCGCCGCCGCCCAAAGGCGGACAAGGCGATCTCTTCGATTTTGCCCTTCGACAAGACTCAGGGCAGGCCGCACAGAACGTCCCGGCGGAAGAAGCCGCGCCGGTTTATAAAACCATCGATGACGTGAAGCACACCTATCATCTGGTTAAAACGCTCGAAGAGCGTAAAGCTCTAGCGGTTGAATTGGGGGAAGCGGAACGCTTCTGCTTCGACACCGAAACGACCGGGCTCGATCCGCGTGCCTCGCGGCTGGTCGGAATGTCGTTTTCTATCAAGCCGCACGAAGCGTGGTTTGTCACTCTTCCACCTAGCGAGACGGAATCCGCCAAAGCGCTGGAGATTTTCAGACCTCTTTTCGAAAACGAACAGATCGAAAAGACCGGACACAACCTCAAGTTCGACATCGCCATGCTGCGCGAAGCCGGCGTTGAGGTGCGCGGCAAACTATTCGACACGATGCTCGCGCATTACCTACTCGATCCCGACCAGCGCCACGGACTCGACAAGCTGGCCGGCACGCACCTCGGCTACGCGCCGGTTCCGATCACCGCGCTGATCGGCGAAAAGAAAAGCGAACAGCTTTCCATGGCCGACGTGCTGGTCGATAAGCTAAGCGACTACGCCTGCGAAGATGCCGACGTCACCCTCCAGCTCCGCAAAATTCTGGAGCCGCAGCTGGAGAAACGTAAACTCACCAATGTCTTCGACACCATCGAATGCCCGCTCATTCCGGTTCTGGTCGAAATGGAAGCCAACGGTATCGCGCTCGACACCGCCGCGCTCAAGGAAATTTCCGGCCGGCTCGCCGGTGAAATCGCCGGTTATGAAAAGAAGGTTTACGAATTGGCCGGACATGAGTTCAACCTCAACTCGCCGAAACAGCTCGGCGAAGTCCTCTTCGACGAGCTGAAGCTGGTTGATAAACCAAAGAAGACCAAGACCGGACAGTACACCACCAACGAAGAAGTCCTCGACCAGCTGGCGACCGAACACGAAATCGCCCGCGTCCTGCTCGACTACCGCGAAGCGACCAAACTCAAAAGCACCTACGTCGATGCGCTGCCGGAATTCATTTCCAAAAAAACAGGCCGCATTCATACGTCGTTCAGTCAGGCTGTCACCACCACCGGACGGCTGGCGTCGAGCGACCCGAACATTCAGAACATTCCCGTCCGCACGGAACAGGGACAGGAAATCCGCCGCGCCTTTGTCGCCGGTTCAAAAGATTTCACGTTACTCGCCGCCGACTATTCGCAGATCGAACTGCGCATCATGGCGCATCTCAGCGACGACCAGCACATGAAAGCCGCTTTCGAAAGCGGCGAAGACATTCACACCGCCACCGCCGCGCGCGTCTTCGGCGTCGCGCTGGCCGACGTGACTTCCGACATGCGCCGCAAAGCCAAGATGGTCAACTTCGGCATCATCTACGGCATCTCCGCCTTCGGCCTCGCCCAGCGTCTGCGCATCCCGCGCAAAGAAGCGGCGGACATTATCGAGAGCTATTTCAAACAGTATCCGGCGGTCAAAGCCTGCATGGACGGCATCATCGAAACGGCGCGCAACAAAGGCTACGTCGAAACCATCGCCGGACGCCGCCGCCACATCCGCGACATCAACACCGCCAACGGAACCGTTCGCGCCGCCGCCGAACGCTACGCCATCAACGCGCCGATCCAGGGGTCCGCCGCCGACATGATTAAAATCGCCATGATCCGCATCCACGACATGCTCAAACAGAAGAACGCTAAAACCCGCCTTCTGCTGCAGGTGCATGACGAACTCGTCTTTGAACTCCACAAGGACGAACACGGACTGATTGAAGAAATCCGCAAACTGATGAGCAACGCCCTGCCCCTATCCGTCCCCGTCGTCGTCGACTGCGGTACCGGCAATAACTGGCTGGAGGCGCATTAGGGAGAGAAAAAGGCTTTAGAGACCGTAGGCTTGGGACTTTAGAAAAACAGACTGAGGAATTAGAATGGAGCTCCGCCTTAACCCAGCATATTTCGACAGAGCAATCGACAATCTCATTCGTTTTGAAAAAACTCAGGACGCATCATTTATGCTCTATGCAGCTCTTGAATTCCGCATGGGCATTGAACGGTATCTGTTCATGTGGATAGCAACAGTTCACCGGGATTTGAGTAAGTCACAACAAAAGCTGTATCGTGCCAGTGATTTAAAAAATACTGTTTTAAAAATAGAGCCCGATTTCATGCTCAAGCTGGAATATACTAAAGCGCAAGTTATAGCCGCTAACTTGCCAATTGTCTTTACCATCCCAAATCTTGACGAACTCAATGAAATTTACGGCCAGTTAGGATCCTATTTACATGCTATAAAAGATCCGGGCGAAACCGTTGAAAATTCAGAGTGGTGGGAAACCCTCTCCCTCTTGCTCAAGCGAAGCAAAAAGGTTCTTGAGCCATTGGTTTCTGTCCCACTCATCTGGCCGAGAATGAATGCGCATGGAGAATCTGCATATCAGAAGTTCAAACAGGGTTTGTTAACATTCGAGACGTTAGTCGAGCTATTAAAGACAAAGCCGGGACAGCCGGACGTAGAATCGGCTCTATGAGCCGACGTTACATTTCCGCCGATTCCATCAAGGCCGCCAGGATGGCGGCGATACGTACCGCAGGCATCCTGCCTGCCTTGAAACGGCTGTACTTTTTTGAATAAAACGCGGCCGGTGGCCGCGTTCCACCTTTCCTTTGGTTGACAATGAACCGGTCCGGAACTACGAAGTAGCGATCATGAGACCGCTTTTGTTAATCCTGCTCGCCGGATGCTTCGACTGTGTCAACACAGGCAATCCACGTGGCGTGTGTCGGCAACAGCCTCTCGCTGGCGGGAAACAGGACAGGCCCGACGGTTATTGATAACGGGCTTTTTCTTTCAGGGAGCCGACCTGTATTTTCCGGTCACCTACCTGAAGCTCCGATAGATCATCAATATTCATTACCATCAACAGGTTGGACGAGATATCCTGATCTTGGTTTGCGATCCCCATCGCACCTTTTACAGTGCCGACAGGAAGAGCCAGTGTCATTTTAGCTTTTTCGACTTCACTGACATTGCGGGCGCAAATCGTCTCGGTTGAATTGCTGTAGGCTCCATAAATAATCGGAGCCCCAAATAAGGCCAGCGCTCCGATAACAGCAACGATGATCATGATTTCAACCAGTGTAAATCCATGTCGCACAATTCGCCCTCCAACTAGCAGGCGGTCTTTGTAAGGAATGACATTACTAAAATAAAGGATATTTTACTATATATATTAAATTTCTTTATTACATCCGGCATTCCGCCGGTAAAGTTCACGCCGATCGCGTCGTCTTTATAATTAAGTATTTACTTTTCTTAACCCGAATCATTAGCCTCGGAGGCCTGATGAAAAAAAGATCGCTGATTCTCGAAGAGCTGATCATCTGGCTGCGCGGACGGTTCACGATGACCGACGAAGAAAAGACCTGGATGCTGCTCATCCTTTTCATCTGCTGGGTCGGACTCGTCAGCCGCTACTTCTACATCAAGAATCAACCGCCGCCGAAGGCAGCGGCGATAGTGATAAAGGATAAGTGATGAGTGATAAATCGGGAGCCCTAAAGCAAAGAACCAAAGAGTTCGCGCTGAGAATCATTCGGATGTATTGCACGCTGCCGAAATCAACCGAAGCTCAAGTACTCGGAAAACAGGTTTTGCGCAGTGGAACTTCGGTCGGAGCGCATTATCGCGAAGCCGGCCGAGCCCGTTCCGACGCTGAATTCATCAGCAAGCTGGAAGGAGGCCTTCAAGAACTGGAAGAAACCGGTTACTGGCTGGAGCTTCTTGGCGAAAGTGGTGTCGCCGATACTGAGAAGCTGTCCGGCTTAATGAACGAAGCCCGGGAACTGAATGCCATGCTCACTGCATCAGTCAAAACCGTCAAAAGTCGAAAATAGTTCATCGCTTATCGTTTATCGTTTATCGTACATTCCGCATCATGATTTCAGCAGTAATTTTTGATTTCGACGGCATCATTGTGGATTCTGAACGGCTCCACTGGGCAGCGTTTAACCGGATGATGGAACCGCTCGGCAAACCTGTCTCGTGGACGGAATATGTCGGCACCTATATCGGCTTCGATGATCGCGGCAGTTTCCGCCACGCTCTGCCCGGCATCACTGAAGAAGAGCTATACCGTCTGATCACCCGCAAAGCCGCCGTGTTTCAGGAGCTGCTGGAAAGCGACGGTGCCGCAGCCCTGCCCGGATCCGTTGCGCTGATCAAACATCTGTCAGGAAAACTGCCGGTCGCCATCTGCTCCGGCGCATTGCGCTCCGACATTCTTCCGATCCTCGGAAAACTTGGAATTGAAAAAGCGTTCAACACCATCGTCACCGCCGATGACACGCACATCAGCAAGCCCGATCCGGCACCGTACCGGCTTGCTGCGGAACGTCTTGCTGTAGCTGCGTCCGATGGGCGCGGAACTACGCGGCGACCCGCCGCGTCTACAGAGGCCGGGTTCATGTTGGCAATTGAAGATACCCCGGCGGGGATTTCGTCCGCTAAAGGCGCAGGACTGAAAGTACTCTCCGTCACCAACAGCTACCCGCCCGAAGCCCTGACGCAAGCCGATGCCGTCATCGCTTCCCTCGAAGGCCTCACACTCGAAAAACTGGACGAGCTGGTTTAGCGCTCTGACTTTATCATTTCCGCGGATACCAGACTTTGACTTTTTTGGTCTGTGCGCCCCACTTTTCGGCGGAATGATGCGTCCAAAAATAGAGGTCAATCCCCCGGCCGCCGCCAATGTCTTCGGCGCGGCCCCAGCCGTAGCCGGGAATATAAAATTTTGTTCCGGTCGGAAAACCGTCCGGATCAACGGCCACTATGCCGGGACGGGCGACTTTTCCGCTGGATGTACGACCGATAATCTTCGCCTTCCCGCCCGGCGAAACAGGGAAGCCCAGCCAGTTGAACTTCCAGCCGCTGCACTCCGGACAGGCGCAGTAGCCGGTGGTTCTTATCGTGACGACTGCATCGGCGCGGCGCAACGGCGGCGCAACGAAGTGGCAGCGTGTAACAACCAGCAGTACAAAAATGCCCGCCGCCCAATAAATGACCCGCCGTTTCATGAACCGAACTTTAACGCAAAGGCGCAGAGAAATCATCTGTAACTTTGCTTCGCGAAACTTGGCTCACCTTGCGTCTTTGCGTTTATCTCCCAACAAAAAAGCCGCCCCGTTTCCGGAGCGGCTTTTGTTTCCGGTGATTGGAAACTTTTACTTGGCCTTCGAGGCGTACTCTTTGATGAGTGCCGCGCCGATGACATCGCGCTGAATCTGGTTGGTGCCTTCGTAGATCTGGAGGATCTTGGCATCGCGCATCATCTTTTCAGCCGGATATTCGCGCATGAAGCCGTAGCCGCCGAGAACCTGCAGGGCATCGGTGGTGACGGACATAGCGACATCGCCGGCATAGCATTTGCACATGGCGGAGATTTTGGAGACATCCTTTTCACCGCCGTCGATGGTGTTGCAGGCGGCGTAGGTGATGGCACGCGCGGTTTCAACCTTCATCGCCATATCGGCGAGCATCCACTGCAAGCCCTGGTTGGCAATGATCGGTTTGCCGAACTGGTGGCGGACGCGGGCGTAGTCGACGGCCATGTCGAGCGCACCCTGAGCCAGACCGACGCCCTGCGCGGCGATACCCGGGCGGGAAATGTCGAAGGTCTTCATCGCCAGCAGGAAGCCCATACCTTCTTTGGCGATCAGGTTTTCCGCCGGAACTTCGCAGTCCTGGAAAATCAGCTCGCGGGTCGCCGAGGCACGAATACCGAGCTTGTCTTCTTTTTTGCCGAAGCTGAAACCGGGCATTCCTTTTTCAACGATGAAGCAGGAAACGCCGCGGGCGCCTTTAGCTTTATTGGTGACAGCCAGAATCGTGTAGGTGTCGGCTTCGCCGCCGTTGGTGATCCACTGCTTGGTTCCGTTAAGGATGTACTTGTCGCCCTTTTTGACAGCGGTCGTTGCAATGCCGCCCGCATCGGAACCGGCGTTGGGCTCGGTCAAACCGAAAGCGGCCCATTTTTCGCCGCTGGCGAGCGGAGAAAGATATTTTTTCTTCTGCTCTTCAGAGCCGCCGATGATGATCGGGTCGGCACCGAGCGCGTTAGCGGCGTAGGAAACGGAAACGCCGATACAGTATTTGCTGAGCGTTTCGACGGCAACGCAGAAGCCGAGATGGCCAACGCCCATTCCGCCGTAGGCTTCGTCGATGTAGAGACCCATCATATCCATCTGCGCGAGCTCTTTGAGCAGAGCAGAAGGAAAGATTCCCTTTTCATCCAGTTCAGCACGCACCGGTACAATACGCTCTTTACCGAATTCATCGAGCATGGCCCGGATTTCAAGCTGCTCTTCCGTCAATCCATAATTGATTTCGCCCATACTGTTCTCCTTAGTTGATTCCTATTCCATGCTTCCTAAATAGCGTTCGGCTTCCAGCGCGGCCATGCAACCTGAGCCGGCAGCAGTGATCGCCTGACGGTAAACTGAATCCTGCACGTCGCCGGCCGCAAACACACCGTCGATATTCGTGCGGGTGTTTTTGGCGATCAGATAACCGGCGTGATCCATATCAAGCTGTCCGGCAAAGGCTTTGGTATTCGGCTTGTGGCCGATGGCGACAAATAGTCCGCTGACTTGCAGTTCAGAAACTGCATTGGTTTTGACGTTACGGATTTTCAGGCCGGTCACTTCGTTCTTAGCAACGTCCAGCACCTCTTCGATCACGGTGTTCCAGAGCACTTCAATCTTGGGGTGCGCCAGCAGGCGGTCGACCATGATTTTGGAAGCGCGGAACTGGTCGCGGCGGTGAATAACCGTAACTTTGGAAGCAAAGTGCGTCATGAAAAGCGCATCTTCCATCGCGGTATCGCCGCCGCCGACTACGGCGACCGGCACATCGCGGTAAAACGCGCCGTCGCAGGTCGCGCAGCCGGAAACTCCGCGACCGATCAGTTTCTGCTCGGATTCAATGCCGAGATACTGCGCGCTCGCACCGGTCGCAATAATGATGGTTTTCGCTTCGATCTTTTCGCCGTCGCTGAGCGTGATGCTGTGCGGGAGACAGCTCAGGCAGGAAGAAACGACTTCACCGGTTTTAAACCGCGCGCCGAAGCGTTCGGCCTGCTGGCGCATCTGCATCGTCAGCGTACCGCCGTCGATCCCTTCCGGAAACCCCGGATAGTTTTCAACATCGCTGGTGGTAATGAGCTGACCGCCGGGCTGAAACCCTTCGATCACCAGCGGATTAAGGTTGGCCCGCGCCGAATAAACAGCGGCGGTTAAACCGGCAGGCCCCGTTCCGATGATGACGATGTTTTCCAAGGTTTGTGATCTCCGCTTCTACGAAATTTTCCGAACTGTATAAACGCCCGGTTCCTCGCGCACATGAAACCCAATCGGATTCTTTTTCGGCTCCGGCGGAATCATCAGCTCGTTAATCGTCTCAAAAACGGTGCGAAACTGCTCATCGTATCTGGACTCCAGTTCCGCCAGCTTGCGCGACAATTCTTCGCTGGACTCCAGCATCCGGCGCAATTTCACAAATGTACGCATAATGGCGATGTTTACCTCGACCGCCCGCGGACTTTTCAGAAGGCCTGAAAGCATTGCCACACCCTGTTCGGTAAAGACAAAAACACGTTTTGAATACTTAATGTCAGGCACTTCGGAGGATATCACAGTTTGTGATATCCTCATGATTTCCTCCCGGGTCAGCTCAAACATGAAGTCGTTTGGAAAACGTTCGATGTTTCGTCTAACGGCCTGATTCAGCACACGGGTTTCCACGCCGTAAAGCACCGCCAGATCGCGATCCAGCATAACTTTATGCTCCCGGATCAAATAGATCGACTGCTCGACCCGCTCAACCGGAATTATGGATGCGCCTTTATTCATGTCTTTGCATTCGATCGCAGATTGCTCTCTTTACGCTTTAAGCGCATTAATCTGCTTGGTGAATTCCGGCACGATCTGGTGCAGGTCGCCGACCAGACCGAAGTCGGCCACGTCGAAAATCGGCGCGTCCGGATCTTTGTTGATGGCAATGATGAGGTCGGCGCTTTGCATACCGGCCAGATGCTGAATGGCACCGGAAATACCGCAGGCGATATAAATCAGAGGGCAAACCGTTTTACCGGTCTGGCCGACCTGGTGGTGATGAGAAATCCAGCCCGCATCAACGGTAGCACGCGAAGCTCCGACCGCGCCGCCAAGGGCATTGGCCAGTTTTTCGACGACTTCGAATTTTTCGGGACCGCCGATGCCGCGTCCGCCGGAAACGATGTAGTCGGCGGCTTTGAGGTCAACGGTGTTAACTTCTTCAACGACGCTTTCAACCCGTTTCATGCGTTCGCGCACGCCGGAAAGGTCAACCTTCACGTCAACCGTTTCACCGGTTTCGTTCTCGCTGACACGCTCTTTTTTGAACACGTTGGAACGGACGGTCGACATCTGCGGACGGTGGTCGGGGCAGATGATGGTGGCCATGATGTTTCCGCCGAAGGCCGGGCGAGTTTGTAACAGACACTGGCGTTCGGTATCGAAGTCGAGCTCGGTGCAGTCAGCGGTCAACCCAGCCCAGCCCATGACAGCGACGGTCGGTGCCAGACTGCGGCCGATGGTGCTGGCGCCGTAAAGAACGATTTCGGGATTCTGCGCCTTGATCAGGTCGGCCATGACTTTGGCGAAGTAGTCGTTCTGATAGGTTTCCAGCCGGGAATCTTCGACGTTGTAGATTTTCTTTGCGCCGTAGTTGAACAGCTCCTGATGCATCGGTTTTCCGTTCGCGGAAGCCAGTACCGCGCAAAGAGTAAAGCCCGACTTGGCCGCCAGCTTGCGTCCTTCGGAGAGCAATTCAAAAACCACGCCGGCCAGTTTGCCGTGTTCCTGTTCCGCGTAAACCCAGATTTCCTTTTTGGTGCTCATAGGACTTTCTTCTCCCGCAGTTTGAAAATGAGTTCTTTGACCATGTCCGCCGGCTCGCCGGAAAGGATTTCCTTATTGAGCTTAACCGGCGGAGCGAAAACCTTGTTCACCTTGGTCGGCGAACCGGCCAGACCGATTTTACTTTCTTCAGGCTGAAGCTGTTCGACACCCCAAACCGGAATTTCGGCTTTTTTAGCGGCCATCTTCTTCTTGAGCGAAGGCATGCGCAGGCTGTTGGCTTCTTTAACCACGGTCAGCGCGGCCGGTTTTTCAACGTCCCAGACGTTGTAGCCGTGGTCTGTCACCTGATGAACCCGGAAACCTTTATCCGTTACTTCGCAGGATTTGGCGTAGGTGATCATCGGTACACCGTAGAAGTGGGCCACGCCCGGACCGACCTGCGCGGTATCGCCGTCGATCGCCTGCTTTCCGAAAAGAAGCAGATCAACCGGTTCGGTCAGTTTTTTGAGCGCCAGTGTAATGGTGTAGGAAGTGGCCCAGGTGTCGGCGCCGCCGAACTTGCGGTCGGAAATGAGAATCGCGTCATCCGCGCCATGTGAAAGCGCTGTCCGCAACGCTTCTTCAGCCTGCGGCGGCCCCATGGAAATAACGGTGATCTTTCCGCCGTGTTTGTCCTTGAGCTGCAACGCCATTTCCAGCGCGTTTTCGTCAAAAGGGTTGATGATGCTCGGGACTCCGGTACGGTTGAGACGGTTCGTCTCGCGGTCAATTGTGACCTTATCGGAATCCGGTACCTGCTTAATACAGACCACTATGTGCATAGCCATTCCTTTCCGTGGGAAAATAGGTCTCGGTTATAAGGATAGAGCCCCGCTATCTCAAGCCGAAACACCCGATTTATCGGTTGCCGCCTCTTTATGAATGCTCTATTTTCTTCCCGGTAAAAATACCGCTAACCGGAAATGAGTCATTTCATGAAAAAATCCCTGCTTTACTCTGTCCTCACCGCCGCCGCGACTCTCCTGTCCGGCTGTTCAACCAGCACGCCAGCGACCGCAATCCCTCCGGTCGCCGCCCCGGAAACAGCTCCGGTTACACCCGCAGAGCAGGCTCCTGTTCCCGAAGTCCAGTCGATACTGCTCGCGGAAATGCAGCAGACTGCAAATGCGATGAATGAAGCAGGCGGACTGGCGACCGTCGGGTCCGCTGAATCTAAAAGTCTCGAGCTGGCACTCAACAGAGCCAAGGTAAATGGACGCAGAGAACTAAACCGAATGATGACTGCCCGGTTCGAAACGCTGGAAAAAGCCTTTTCCGAAGAAACCGGAATTCCGTCCGACTCTTTATTCCTGTCCGGATTCAACAGCGCCGTCAAGGTGATCACCGAACAGCAGATCGCCGGAAGCGTCGCGCAGACCCTGAAATATGAAACCGCCGGCGACACCTTCACTGCCTACGCGCTTATGGTGCTCGACCCGAAGGTAATTGCCGACCAGCTCGCCAAAGAAAAAGAGCTCTATGCCCGCCTGCAGACCACCAAAGCCTACGCGGCGCTCGACAAGGAAGTTAAGGCGTTCGCCGCTTTCAAGGCCGTGCAGAAATAATACCGGGATCAAAAGGAAAAATGAAATCCGTCCTGTTTGCAGCAATGTTGCTGGCCGGTTTTTCAGCCCGCGCTGAAACCTATCTCGTAGAGTTCCAATTCTCAACAAACACAGCCGATTTGGTTTCAGTTCAAATGAACGGGAATCAGCAAGCACTCAAAGAGTTTGAAGACAGGATCTCATTTGAAGGCAAAGAGATCGGGTTGGGCGCACAGTTGTGTGTTTCAAAATGTATGCCGAAGGAAAACAGCAAGTTTGATCTGGAGTTCTCGGCAACTAAGCGTTCTGTTTCCGAATGGAAGAAATTATCTGATGGAAGTCGGATTCCTTTTTTCAAAGTTCAGGAACTCAAAGATACGAAGATTTCTGTGGCGTGCGGGGAATGGATTGATTTGGGCAGGCTCCCCGACCAAGAGCCAATGCGAATACGTATAACGAAAGAAAAATAATCCCAATCATCGGCCGGGGCTACCTGATACAACGCCCGCTGATTAGAGCAGGTTTATTCCCCGGATCAGCTCAACCGTAGCAGCCTCAAAAAAGAAAAAGCCGCCCGCTACTCGCCGGGCGGCTTTTTTGCAACAAACGAAGCTTTACGGATAGTTCGACGCGTCTGAAATCCAGTCTGCATCGGTCGCCGGGCTGGCTTTCTGCTTGCCCAGCCCGCGCTGATATCCGTACGGCGAAGCCGGATGTTCGGCATTCAGATCGCCGTTACCGTAAAGATCCAGACCGTAACTGGTGTACCGGTTCGTCGCAAACCCGGAACCCAGCACAACGCCCCAGTCCTGTCGGTTGCCGTTGTCGGTAGCCGTGGCCAGCCGGTACCACAGCCAGCCCGACATTCCGCCGATCATTTTCACATTGCCGCTGACGTCGCTTCCGAAGAAAATGCCCGCCAGCGGACGGTCTTCCTGCGGAAGCAGTGTGCTGACATTGCAGGTCCGGCCCGCCTGGCAGTTCACTACATCAATATTACTGCCGCTGCGTACAGACAACCCTTCCAGGTTGCCGCCGCGGAAGGCAATATTTGAAAACCGGATGTTGGCACCGCTGCAATTGTCGCCGACATGGCCGATCATATAAGCTCCATTCATCCAGCAGGCCAGGAAATCGCCATCCTTCATCGCCTCCAGATTAAGCGCCTTTTGAACGTGGTCTGTGGCAAACCGGCAGGATGAAATGTTGGAAGGCTTCAGAGAGTACGCTTCCGCCACCGTCAGCCCGTTTTTACCCTGAATGACCGTAGAGGAATCAATCCGGACCTTGTCCACACCGCCTTCGATGCGGTACTGATCGAGTTCGGGCAGGTCATCATAGGCCAGATAATTATTCGCATCGTTCCAGTCTACAAATGTCCCGTCAATCAGCAGGCTAGCCACACTGCTTCCGTTGACTTGCAGGCAGCGGATGTCGTGCGTGGCATTGGAGGTGGTGCCGATAAAACGGTAGGAAGCCAGCGCGGACGTGGGTCTGCTGTTATTCACCGAGGTGCGGGCCCACATCTGGTAGAGCTCGGAATCGTACGAGTTAACGAGGGAAACACACCCTCCCATGCCGTAATCCGAACCCAGATTGGCCAGACGAACCTGCGCGGTATTTTCAACCCGGAATGCCGCACCGTAGCTGACATCCGCCCAGACATTGCTGTTCAGATAGGCGTCATCATCATAGATCACGCTCATTCCAAAAATACCGCTGTTTGTCGATCCGGAGGCCAGCTTGATCACGTGGTCGCGCGGCGGAAGGTTGGCGTTTGTTGTTTGATGAGGAACGTAAATCTGCGTTACATCATGCCCGCAGCCCAGGAACTGGATTTTCGGTTTATTGATCAGCAGCCGCGAGCCGCCGTCCGGAATGTAATAAATCTTCCGCGCATAGGTCGGATTGGTTGTGTTCAGATTCGTGAATTTTCCGGACGGGATGAAAAGAACCGCCCCGTTCGGATAGGCGGACGCCGCATCATTGACCAGCGTCGTAAAGGCGGAGGAAATGATGTTATTACTGGCATCAACCACGCGCGGGGAAAAGTTCGTCGAGGTAATGTCGATCCACTGCTGATCGCGGATTTCCGGCAGATCAAACCAGTTGAATCCTTTCGCGGGCTTGAGCCATGTATCCGTAAACTCCGGATCAGTAGGCAGTTTCTGGATCGTCCACGTATCTTCCATCAGCGGACGGGACAAACCCGGCGCGGGGAAATAGCCGGTAAGGCTGTTGTATCCGCTCAGGTTCTGGATCGTCAGCGTCGGCAGTGCTCCGCGGTTATTGGTCCGCTTACTCGTGGTGATATTGGAGAAGAAATTAATGCTCGATGCGATGATCGTCGGCGTATGCCACGGGGCATTGGTGCTGACCGTATTGGTAGACCAGTAAACGCCCCAGTCTTCGTTGGAGGTGCCGCTGGAGGTGCCGATTCTTGCCCCGGTCAGACTCAGCGAAGTCACTTCTTTATCAATATAAAGGCCGGCGATCGGCAGATTGGTTGCCGCAGCTCCGCTTTTCTTCTGTCCGCTGTTGAGCAGCTCGGCATTGGCGATATTGATGTTCATGCCGTTATGTACGCGGATCGCGCTGTAGCCGGCATAGTTAACCCGCAGATTCAGCATCTGCAGGCCGCCGAGCAATCCGTCGCAAACTTTAATCCCTTCCGCGCCGGCATAGTCGATCTGAACATCCGTAAAACCCAGCGCCTGGGCATGGTTGACCCGGATACCCTGCTGGGCGGTATTCCGGATATAAACGGAGCGTAAGGTCAGGTTGCCGATCCGTTCGTCATCCAGCGGAGAAGTCCCGACCATATCAATCCCGATGCGTCCGCCTTGCAGATTTGCGCCGATAAATTCACCTTCACCTCCGAACCGGATCAGATCGGTTGTGCTGTTTGTCGCTATAGGAGCGGTAATGGTGATGCCGTGATATTTCTGAGCGCCCGCTGATCCGTCGCTGGCACCGGCGCGGATACCGAAAGCTCCGCGCACGCCGGTAATCGTGACATTACGAACCATCGGCATCATGCAGGAGCCGGTGTCAATGCCGTTGTACGGCCCGTTCGGCGATCCGCTGACGGTCACATCCTGAACGGGAGAATGATAAACTTCATACAGCGCAACGCCGGTCGCCCGGCCGCCGTCACTGCCGAGGTTCGTTCCGGTGTACTTGATGTTGAATCCCCGGATGCCGTGGCTTCTGTATGAACACGAAGTTGAATAATTGGTGTTTCCGTTGATGCGGATGACAGCCGGATAGTCCAGAACCGTTATGGCCCGGCCCTGGGTGTTCGTGATGCTCACGCGGTTATTATAGTCCGCATCCACAAAATCATCACCGTACGTGAACGTGGGATAAACGCCGGACGAATCCTTTACCCCGACCAGCGTCACGCCGGTTCCCCGGACAATCACGGTCCGTTTGAGATAATAGGTTCCGCCTTTAACGAAAACGATGCCGCCCTTCGTGCTGCCCGCATTTTTGATGGCATCAATGGCGGACTGAATCGCCGCCGCGTGGTCGCCGGGATTGGCTGTGTTCGGATCCAGGACATAAGGCGATCCGGCGGGAAAAACATAATTTGTTCCCGACAGTGTTTTCATCAGTGCGTTAGTCGGAATCGCTCCCCACGCATATAAACCCGATATCAGCAGAAGACTGATACCTGAGATGATCTTGCTCCACCTGCGTATTCTGTATTGCATGCTTTACTCCCGGTTTGTTCAGTTTTATCGCAACGTCTTTTGGTAAAAACGCTGCCGCTTGAACCGGGAGGATAATGACGGTTTTAAAAGCCGTCAATTACTAGGTATATATTTTAGTATATCTGTATATACAAAAACAGGAGTTTACCGATCATTAATAAAGGCGTTGACTGAACGGTCATAGGTTGCTTCGCCGGTTTTCGAGAAAAAACAGCCCGGAATCTGCCCTTTAGCGCGGTGATAAGCTACACATTCGCAACAAAGCCCCTTTTTCGCACAATCATAAGTGCAGGTGCAGAAAGCCAGATTCTTTTCTTTATTCGGACAAGCGGCCATACGGTTATTTCCCGAGGATTTCTTCCAGATTTTCGATCAGCGTCATTACCTGCTCGTTCGTGCCGACCGTGATGCGCAGGCAGTCTTTGGTTCTCGGCCCGTCAAACCAGCGGACAAAGATGTTGCTTTTGCGAAGCTCCTCATAAATTTTCTTCGCGCCCGGTTTCGGCGGCTTGGTCCAAACAAAATTCGTTTCTGACGGATAAACTTTAAATCCAAGGTCTTTCAGTTCGGATGTAATCAGCTCGCGGGTGCCTTTGACAGCCGCTGTGATCGCTTCCATTGTCCCGTCGTCGAGCAGCGCGACGCGCGCCAGTTCCTGCGTCAGGCGGCTGACGTTGTAGGAATCTTTAATCTTGTGCAGCGCATCGATCAGCGGCTTGGCTCCCACGCAGTAGCCGAAGCGGATGCCCGCCAGCGCATAGGATTTGGAAAGCGTCCGCGCCACGATCACGTTGTCGTACTTCGTTGCGAACTCCATGCAGCTTTCGCGGGCAAAATCCACATAGGCTTCGTCGATCACCACCACGCCGGGAAATGTTTTGATAAACGCTTCAACCTTGGCCTTCGGGAAAAGCATGCCGGTCGGCGCGTTGGGGTTGGTCAGGAAAAACACCGACGCTTTGTAACCCTTCGGCATCTGCCATTCAAAATTTTCGTCCAGCGCCACCGGTTTCGTTTCGATTTCTTCGATCTGCGCCAGCACCGGATAGAGCGAATACGACGGGTCAAAATAGCCGACCGATCCGTCGCGCTCGCAGAAGGCGCGGATGCAAAGGGCCAGAATTTCGTCTGAGCCGTTGCCCGCAAAGGTGTTAGCAAGGCCAACCTCGTGCTTCTCAGCAATCACCTGTCGCACGTCGGTGCAGAGCGGATCGGGATATTTCGCCAGCTCGGCGATGTCGATTTCGTTCAGAATGTCGCGCACCTCCGGCGTGCAGAGCCACGGATTTTCATTCGTGTTCAGTTTAATAATGCCCTCGCCCTTCGGCTGTTCGCCCGGAACATAACCGCTCATTGCTTCCACAGATTTTCTAATCAAACTTTTCATATTTATTTCTCTAATCGGATGGTGGCGGAGCGGGCGTGGGCGTCGAGGGTTTCAACGCGGCCGAATGCTTCGACCACCGAAACGGTTTCTTTGAGGTCGTTTTTGGTGAAGTGAATCAGGCTGACGCGGCGGCGGAAGTCTTCGACCGTCAGGCCGGAGAAAAAGGCCGCCGTGCCGCCGGTCGGCAGAACGTGGCTCGGCCCGGCGGCAAAGTCGCCGACGGCTTCCGGCGTCCACGGCCCGATGAAAATGGCGCCGGCACGGTAAATTTTTGCCGCCACGCGCTCGGCGTTTTTGACGATCACTTCCATGTGTTCCGGCGCGAAGCGGTTGCAAAGCTCGATGCCTTTTTCGATATTTTCCACCACAACCAGCAGACAGCCGTGCGCCAGCACTTGAGCAACAGGACTTTGGCGTGTCAGCTTCGCGGACTGTACATCCAGTTCGGCACGAACTGCTTTCGCCAGTTTTTCGGAGGTGGTTACCAGAAATGCTTTTTCGGAGCCGGTGCCGTGTTCGGCCTGCGAAAGCAGGTCGGCGGCGACGTGCGCAGGATTAGCGGTTTCGTCGGCCAGCACTGCGATTTCGCTCGGACCGGCGACCATGTCGAGGGCGACTTCGCCGTACACCAGCCGCTTGGCGGCAGTCACATACGGTCCGCCGGGGCCGACGATTTTCTGCACCTTCTTAATGGTTTTGGTGCCGTACGCCATCGCGCCGATGGCCTGGATGCCGCCGACTTTATAAATTTCGGTCGCGCCCGCCAGATCGAGCGCATAGAGAATGTACGGGTTCACTTTTCCTTCGGCATTGGCAGGCGTACAGGCAACCCGTTCCGGAACGCCGGCGACCTGTGCGAGCGTAAGTGTCATCAGCGCAGTCGAGGCGAGCGGCGCCGCGCCGCCGGGGATGTAGGCGCCGACGCGATCCAGCGCGACAAATTTTTCGCCGAGCCAGCCGCCCTGCGGCGCAGGCATCCGCCAGTCCTCGCGAAGTCCGGCGACAGCAAATTCGGTGATTCGTTTATGCGCTTCCTTGGCGGCTTTTTTGAAGTCGGCATCGACCGCTTTTTTCGCTTCGGCAAGTTCGGCTTCGGAAACGCAAATCGTTTCCAGCGTGACCGTTGAACGGTCGAACTGCCGGGCATATTTTACCACGGCGTTGTCGCCGTCTTTTTTAATGTCGGCCAAAACGCCGGCGGCGATTTTGTCCGCGCCTTTTTCGACCGGAGGCCGAAGCAGAAAATCTTCAATGCGGGTCGAGCGCCCTTTGGCGCTGTATTTCAAAATTGGGGCATCCGTCTTTTTCATAATGCGGTCAGGCGTACTGTTTGAAGTATTTGATGGTGTGCTTAAGCCCTTCTTCCAGAGGTACTTTCGGTTCCCAGCCCAGTTTTTCTTTGGCAACCGTAATGACCGGCTGGCGCTGCTTCGGGTCGTCAGACGGCAGCGGCTTGAAGACCAGTTCGGTTTTGGAGCCGGTAAGCCGGATGACGGCTTCGGCCAGTTCCAGCATGGTGAATTCGCCGGGGTTGCCAAGATTGACCGGCCCGGTGACCTCGTCCGGCGAGTCCATCAGCGCGAGGAATCCGGCGATCAGATCGCTGACATAGCAGAACGAACGGGTCTGCTTACCGTCGCCGTAAATAGTGATCGGCTCGTTGCGCAACGCCTGCATGATGAAGTTGCTGACCACCCGGCCGTCATTCGGGTGCATGTGCGGACCATAGGTGTTGAAGATGCGGGCAACTTTTATTTTGACGTGGTTTTGACGGTAATAGTCGAAAAAGAGTGTTTCGGCACAGCGCTTACCTTCGTCGTAGCAGGAGCGCGTTCCGATCGGATTAACGCGGCCCCAGTAGCTTTCAGGCTGCGGATGGATTTCCGGATCGCCGTAGACTTCACTGGTTGACGCCTGGAAAATCTTCGCGCCGACGCGTTTGGCCAGACCGAGCATATTGATCGCGCCGATGACGCTGGTCTTGGTGGTCTGCACCGGATCGTGCTGGTAGTGCGGCGGAGAAGCCGGGCACGCCAGATTGTAAATTTCGTCCACTTCAACAAACAGCGGAAAGGTGACGTCGTGCCGCAGGATTTCAAAACGGGGATTATCCAGCAAATGCGCGACATTACCGCGCCGGCCAGTGAAAAAGTTGTCCGCACAAACAACATCGCAGTCACGCTTCAGCAGCGCTTCGCACAGGTGCGAGCCGAGAAATCCGGCACCGCCGGTGACCAGAACCCGTTTATTGAAGTGGTATTTTTTCATGCTTTGCTTATCCTCTGCCTTTTAAAACCGGTGGGGATGCTATCTTTCCAACCTATGGAAACCAAACAAAAACTGATTCTCGCCAGCACCTCGCCGCGGCGTGTCGAACTGCTGAAGAGCGCAGGCTTCGTTTTCGAAGTTTTGCGGCCGGACGCTGACGAAATACTGCACGCGGGCGAACTGCCGGTGGAGTACGCTGTCCGGACCGCGCGCGAAAAGGCGGAAAGCGTCCGGGCCGTTTCCGGAGCAATCGTTCTGGGCGCCGATACGGTCGTCGCCATTGAGGGCAGGATTCTCGGTAAGCCTGCCGATGCAAACGACGCTAAAGCGATGCTGCGCCTGCTTTCTGGCAAAATGCACGAAGTCATCACCGGCGTCTGCCTGCGGTCGCCGGAAAAAACGGTCTGTTTCCATTCCGCCACGGCCGTGCAGTTCCGCGATCTTTCCGATGAAGAAATTGATGCCTACGTCGCGACCGGCGATCCGCTTGATAAAGCCGGCGCTTACGCGATCCAAAACGGCGCGGCGGGTATGGTGCGGCGGATCGACGGCTCCTATTCCAATGTCGTCGGCCTGCCGTTGTGTGAAGTCATTGAAGCGTTAAAGGAGTTTTGATGGATGCGGGTCTTTATATTGTAGGAACACCGCTTGGCAATCTGGGCGATATGACCGCGCGCGGCATAGAAACGCTCAAAGAGGCTTCGCTGATTATCGCCGAAGATACGCGGACAACGCGTAATCTGCTGAATCACTTTGAGATCAAAACCCACTGCATCAGCTGTCATAAGTTCAACGAGGCGCAGCGGTGCGACGAAATCATCGCGCGCATCCGTAACGGCGAAGCCGTAGCGATGGTGACAGACTCGGGGATGCCCTGCATTTCCGATCCCGGCGCCCGCGTGGTGGAAGCCTGCCGCGCGGCCGACGTCATGATTACCTCCGCGCCGGGACCAACGGCGGTAACGACGGCGCTGGCGCTGAGCGGGTTCGGCGGACACGGCTTTCTTTTCGCGGGTTTTCTTCAGCGCAAGAGCGGCGCACGGCGGCGGACGCTGGAACAGTGCGCCGCACTGCCGGTCCCGGCGGTTTTCTACGAATCGCCCTACCGCCTGTTGAAACTGCTGGAAGAAATTGAAGCGGTCATGGGCGCGGACCGGCAGATTTTCGTGGCCCGCGAGCTGACAAAAAAGTTTGAGGAACTGATCCGCGGCACGCCGGCGGAAATCCGGCAGCGGTTCGGCGAACGCACGGTTAAAGGCGAGTGTGTCGTGATTATAGGACCGGCCGGGTAATGTTTTCGCTTATTATCATTTGCACTGCTCCGTACAGCCGACTAAACTTTCGCCGCTTGAAATGGGGAATTCTTTATTATGCTTGGAGTTGAACAAAGTAACGACGATTTGCAGGCGGCCATTGCCGGGGATAAAGTTTTCATACGCGTGACCGGGCGCGGCTCCTTCAAAGTCAGCACGACCCTGAAACAGTTCATTGCCCAGGTTGTCGCGCAGCGGCCGATTTCGATGGTGGTACTTGATCTGACCGAATGCGTCGGTATGGACAGTACGTTCATGGGCGTCCTCGCCGGACTTTCCGGCCGTCTGAAACAAAGCAATCAGGCGCTGGAGCTGATCAACCTTTCCGAAAAAAACGCCAACCTGCTGGCGACTCTCGGCGTGGATCAGGTAATCGCCCACTACAGCCACAGCCACGGCCATGAAATGCCGGATCAGGATGCCAAGTCACTCTCTATCGCCGGAGTCAGCAAAAAAGAGCTGGCCGAAACCGCATTGCAGGCGCATGAGACTCTGGTAGAGCTCAGCGAAGAGAACCGTCCGCGTTTCAAGCGGGTCATCGAATACCTGAAAGCTGACGTAGACCGGCTTAACTGAATTTTTTATGGCTGATCGACTGTCAATCTGGATCGCGCCGTTCCTGATTTTTATATTCGGCGTGCTCACCGCCGCCCTGCTCTACCGGACGTTTGGCCGCAGCCGGCAGATCCGCCGCCAGAACTCTGCGCTCCGGCAGGAGCGCGAAGTCATTTTCGACTTTATTCATAACATCGGTGAAGTGTTCGCAGATGCGGAAGAGATCAAAGCCGACTCGCTGCTTAAACGAATCCTGTTTTTCGCCACAAAAACCGGCAAAGCCGCCTCCGGCGCCATCTACCTTTACAACGCCGAGCGTACACAGCTCTTTGCCCGCGCCGTTTCCGGAATTTTTCCGCCGCTTTACGACGCCGAACAGGTGCATACCGAACAGCTGCTCGCCAAATCGCAGTATCTGGAAACACTGGTAAAAACCCGCGCGGTTGCCACCGGAGAAGGACTGATCGGCGCTTCCGCATCCGTCGGCAGCAGCATTATCGTCGAAGATGCGGAAATCGACGCCCGCGTTCCTTCCTATGCGGATGATTTTCTTAAAATCCGCTCTCTGCTGATCGTTCCCATGCGTTTCGGTAATGAAGTGCTTGGCGTAATCGCACTCGCCAACCGCACCGATGGCCAGCCGTTCACGCCCGGCGACCTCAACCTGCTTCAGGCGATGGCCGATCAGGCCTCCGTTCCCGTCCACTACACCGGACTCAAAGCCGACCTGGACCGTAAACGGCAGCTGGACCGCGATATGCAGGCCGCACAGCAGATTCAGATGTCACTGCTTCCGCAGCACCTGCCGCAGCTCAAAGACGTCCGGCTCGCCGCCTATAATCTGCCCGCCTTCAACATCGGCGGAGACTATTACGACGTCATCCAGATTGACAGCGAACACCTCGGTATCGCGATTGCCGACGTTTCCGGAAAAGGCATCGGCGGAGCTATGATGATGGCCGTCTGTCAGGGCGTTCTCCGCGCCCGCGGGCCGCAGGAACAAAGTCCGGCGCGCATGCTGTCGGAACTCAACCGCGTTCTGAGCGCCAATCTCGCCGAAGATATGTTCATCACCATGCTTTACATGGTTCTCAACACCCGTACCCGCGAACTCCGGCTGGCCCGCGCCGGCCACGAGCGCCCGCTGCTCAAACGTGTTGAGAACGACAAATCCGAAGCGCTCGATGCCGCCGGAATCGCTATCGGCCTGGCCGGGACGGATATTTTCGACAGCGCCATCAAGGATGTTTCCGTCCAGCTTTCCCCCGGCGACGTTGTTGTGCTTTATACCGACGGCATCACCGAGGCGCTCAACGAGAAAAACGAAGAATGGGGAACGGCCAACCTCCTGCAAACTATTGATTCCGAAGCTGCCGGCGGTGTGGATTCGCTCATTCAAGCCGTCCGCGGACGGCTGGTCCGGCACGTCGGCGCGCAGCAGCAATATGACGATATGACCCTGATCGCCCTTGAAGTCCACTAGCCGCATCCTCCGGCATTGACTAGCCGGCTCAAATGCGTATTTTTTCAAGGTTCGGAACCATTTTAACCGGATTCCGCAAGAAGGATTTAATGATGAGCAAAAAACATAAAACAGAAGAAAACGAAACTGCACCGGAACAGCCGGAAACGGTTGTCGAACCGGCCGCCGCTGAACCGGTTGTCATCCGGAAAGAAGACGAGGAGCCTTTGAAAAACCAGCTGCTCCGTCTGCAGGCGGACTTTGATAATTTCCGAAAGCGCACCCAGCGCGAACGCGGCGAGCTCTTCCAGATGGCCAACGAATCGCTTTTTCTCGAAATGCTGCCGGTCATCGACCATTTCGAAATGGGCTTCAAGAGCGCAGAGGCACATAAAACCGACTGCTCGGTTACCGAAGGTTTCCGGATGGTTTATAACCAGCTGCTGGATGTCCTGAAAAAGTTCAATGTGACCGCGATCGACGCGGTCGGCGAAGCGTTCAATCCGCACCGCCATGAAGCGATTTTGCACATGCCGTCCGACAAACCGGCGGAAACCGTCATCGAACAGGTCCGCCGCGGATATCTGCTCGGCGAAAAACTGCTGCGCGCCGCGCAGGTTATCGTCTCCAGCGGCCCTGCCGATCAAAAGGAATCTGAATAATGCCCGGACAAAAAAGAGATTATTACGAAGTGCTCGGCGTTGCCAAAGGCGCGTCAGCGGAAGAGATTAAGAAGGCCTATCGCAAAATGGCCATTCAGTACCACCCCGACAAAAACCCCGGCGATAAAGCCTCCGAAGAGAAATTCAAAGAAGTCTCCGAAGCCTACGAAGTACTGAGCGATGCTTCAAAACGTCAGCAATATGACCAGTTCGGCCACGCCGCCTTCGGCGCAGGGCGCGGCGGCGGCGGTGGTGGAGGATTTGGCGGCTTCGGCGGCGGCGGAATCGACCTTGAAGAGGCGTTGCGCACCTTTATGGGCGCGGCGGGCGGCGGCGGCAGTATTTTTGAAAACTTTTTCGGCGGCGGCGGACAATCGCAGAATCCGAACGCACCGCAGGAAGGTGCCGACCTGCGCTTCGATCTGGATATTGATTTCGAAGAAGCCGTTCTCGGCTCCTCGCGTGAAATCCGCATCAACGTCAACGAAACCTGCGAACGCTGCAAAGGCAGCGGCGCGGAACCGGGTTCGGGGCGGAAAACCTGCTCGACCTGCCGCGGTCAGGGTCAAGTCGTTAGCGGCGGCGGATTTATTCAGTTCCGCCAGACCTGCCCGGCCTGCCGCGGTGCGGGCCAGGTGATCGAAAAACCCTGCACCACCTGCCACGGCCAAGGCCTGGTTCGTAACAAACGCACCATTGACGTGAAAATTCCCGGCGGCGTTGAAACCGGCTCGCGCCTGCGCATTGCCGGCAAAGGCGAAGGCGGTTTGCGCGGCGGCCCGGCAGGCGATCTTTATATCGTACTGCACGTCCGTGAACACGAGTTTTTCAAACGCAACGACCTCGACATCATTTGCGAAGTTCCGGTTCCGTTCCATATCGCCGCGCTCGGCGGCGAAGTGCACGTACCGACCATCCACGGCGGCGCGGAGCTTAAAATTCCGGCCGGCACCGAAAGCGGTAAAATTTTCCGGATGAAAGGCAAAGGAATTGTCAGCCCGCGCTACGGCACCGGCGACCAGCACGTCGTCGTGCAGATTGAAATTCCGCAAAACCTCGGCGGTAAGGAAAAGAAAAAGCTGCAGGAAGCGGCCGAACTGCTGAATGAAAAGAATTTCCCGCTGACGCAGAAGATGCTCAAAGCGGCCGAAAAATTCTACGAACACAAACGGGCTCTGGAAAAAGAAAAATGAGAATCAACAGCTTCGTGCCGCCCGGAGAGCTGAAAGCCGACCTGATTGCGCTTTCGCCCGAAGAGTCGCACCACCTCGCACGGGTTCTCCGCGTCGAGGCCGGTCAGGAGCTGACGCTGTTTGACGGACAGGGAACCCGCGCCGAAGGCATTGTGGATTCCGTAACGAAAAAAGAGGTCACCGTCCGGATTACCGCCCGCGAAATCGTTCCGCCGCCTTCGGTTGAAATCACGCTCATTCAAGCGGTCTGCAAACCCGACCGCTTTGAAATGATTCTGCAGAAGGCGACCGAACTGGGCGTCCGGCGGATTCAGCCGGTGATCACGAAAAATACCAGTCTGCCCGCCGCTAAAATTGAAAAGATGGTTGAGCGCGGCGAAGCCATTATCCGCAACGCGGCTCAGCAGTGCGGTACCGCCTGGCTGCCGGAACTTCTTCCTCTGCAAAAATTCAGCGTAATTTCATTGAGTGCCGACGCCGTGTTTATCGGCTCGCTTCATCCGAACGCCCGCCCCTTCCGCGACGTTTTCCGGTCTCTCGATCCATTAAAGATTAAGACCGCCGCGCTGTTGATCGGACCTGAGGGGGATTTCACCACGGAAGAAGTAAATGCCGCCATCGCAGCGGGCGCGATTCCCGTTACATTCGGGACTCAAATCCTGCGCACCGAAACCGCCGCCATTTTCGGGTTGAGCGTGATGGCTTATGAGCTATTCTAGCCCGCACATGAGCACCAAAGTTATTGCACTCGCGAATCAAAAGGGCGGCGTGGGGAAAACCACCACCGCTGTCAATCTGGCCGCCGCGCTGGCTGAACGCCGTAAAAACGTTCTGCTGATCGACCTCGATCCGCAGGCTAATGCAACGAGCGCGCTCGGTCTGGCGAAAGAAGAAGGTGCCAGTATTTACTCCGCACTGCTCGGCGAGGCGGATGTCCGTACACTGATTAAGCCCACGGCAACGAAGCGGCTGCACATGATTCCGTCGGAACTCGATCTGGCGGGATGCGAGGTGGCGATCGCCCGCATGGATAATTATCTGCATTGCCTGAAGAACGCTCTGCGCCCGATTGTTGAGCAGGACGAGTATGACGTAATCCTGCTCGACTGCCCGCCGTCGCTCGGCATTCTTTTCATGAACGCACTCTACACCGCCGATTCGATTGTGATCCCGATTCAGGCCGAATATCTGGCGCTGGAAGGCCTGAGCGTAATCGTCAATGTGATTGAGCAGGTACGTTCCGCCGGAAATCCGGGTCTGTCCATCGAGGGAATCGTGCTGACGATGTATGACGTGCGCACCAATCTGGCCCAGCAGGTGGCGGCGGAAGTTCATAAACATTTCGGCGACCGGCTGTATAAGACCTTTATCCCGCGCAGCGTGCGGCTGAGCGAAGCGCCCAGCCACGGCAAACCGATTACCGAATATGACACGGCATCAAAAGGTGCCAATGCCTACCGTCTACTGGCGAAGGAGTTCCTCGCCCGCCAGAGTGAAGAGCGCCTGCCGGAACCGGCTGCTTCATCTATTTATTCCGTACCGGATGAATCCGCCGAGCCGTTTGAACCTGCCGTAGAAAATGACTTGGCAGACCGCAGTGAAGACACTACCGTGTGAAACCTTTTTTGCGGAGAGGTGTCAGAGTGGTTTAATGAGCACGCTTGGAAAGCGTGTGTGCCCTTTAAAGGCACCGGGGGTTCGAATCCCCCCCTCTCCGCCATATTTTCTTTACCGGTTCCGGTTCGTTTTTCCAATTGCCCAGCCGCTCCCCGTCAGCCCGCACTAAAAAGATCCAGAAAAACCGGCAGAATTTTTTCCAATGTTTGAGAAAAGGGTGTATAAAGCCTCCCATTGTTTGGGAGATTATCCGGAGAACGGTTATGAGCAGTACATTCGGCACACTTTTCAGGGTGACTACATTCGGCGAATCGCACGGCAAAGCCGTCGGCGCAATTGTAGACGGATGCCCGGCCAACCTGCCGCTGACAGCGGCGGATATTCAGCCTCAGCTCGACCGCCGCCGTCCCGGGCAAAGCGCGCTGACCACTCCGCGCGACGAAGCGGATACGGTGACGATTCTTTCCGGAACCGAAAACGGGATTACGCTCGGAACGCCCATTGCACTTTCTGTGAACAACCGTGATCAGCGCCCCGGCGATTACGGCGATATGGCCGCCGTACCGCGTCCATCTCACGCGGATTACACCTATTTAATGAAGTACGGCGTAAAAGCGTCAAGCGGAGGCGGCCGGTCAAGCGCGCGCGAGACGATCGGACGCGTCGCGGCCGGTGCAATTGCAGAAAAGTGGCTGAAGCTGCGCTTTGGCGAGGTTTCAATCGCTGCCTATGTAAGTTCAGTCGGCAAGATTACCGCGCCGGAGATCACCGGGGAACTGACGCGCGACATGGTGGATACCAATCTGGTGCGCTGTCCGGACGAGGAAACTGCGCAAAAGATGATCGCTGCGATTGAAAAAGCCCGCGATGAAAAGGATTCACTGGGCGGAACCGTCACCTGTATTTGCAGAGGCTTCCCGGCCGGACTGGGCGAGCCGGTGTTTGATAAGCTCGAAGCCATGCTGGCGCAGGCGATGCTTTCCATTCCGGCCGTCAAAGGATTCGAAATCGGTTCCGGATTTGCCGGCACGTTGATGCGCGGTTCACAGCATAATGATGCGTTTATCCGCAAGGGCGAGCGGCTGGGAACGAAAACAAACTACAGCGGCGGCGTTCAGGGCGGAATTTCGAACGGCGAGCCGGTTGTCTTCCGGATTGCGATTAAACCGGTGGCAACGATCGGACAGTCGCAGGAAACGACATCTCTGGACGGCAAGCCGGTTACGCTTGAAGCCAAAGGCCGTCACGATCCATGCGTTCTGCCGCGAGCAGTTCCGATTGTGGAGGCGATGGCCGCGCTGGTGCTGACCGATGCGGTCCTGCGGCAGGAATACCGCGTCTGAATTACTGTGCATGAAAAAACCAGATACAGATATCCGGGATATCTACCGGTCCGAAGATCCTGCGCCCGAAACAGCGCCGTCACAGGAAATTCCGGAGGTTCTTGAGAGCGAGATGCGCCGCCGCTGGCTTTTTAACGTGTCTGCCGCTTTATTGACGATTGCGCTGACAGTTTTTCTAACCGCTTCTGTTGTCAGGGATTATTTATCCACCGCTACGAGTCAGACGGAATCTGCGGCAAAAAAACAGCCTTATTTTGCCGCGTATACATTGCCGCTGGATGAACAGTGGGCGCTTGAGTACCGTCAGGTTGCGCAGCAAGCCGACAGCAGCGAGCCGCCCGGACCAAAAACTCTTTCGTCCAAGTGGGTAAAAAATGCGGCATACCATGTTGTGATGGGAGAACAGGCGCTTCGAATGAACGAGCTGTCTGCCGCCCAGAACCATCTCGAAGCAGCCGTTGATACCTTTCCCGCAATAACCGGCGTGCGCCACTATCTGGGCGAAGTTTATTTAAAACGTCAGTATTTTGAGAAAGCCGTTGAACAGCTGAAAAAAGCACTGGAGGAGCACTCGTCCATTGAAGTGCTTAATAATCTGGGTGTTGCATACATCGGAATTGGAGACTACGGAAAAGCCGAAGCGCTCTTGAAGCAGGCGATCCAGCAGCAGCCGGAGCTGTCCGGAAGCTATAAAAACCTCGCCCTCTTATACCAAAAAGCCGGCCGGATCAACGATGCGGCAACCTCCTTTGAAAAATATTTTTCACTTAATCCGAAGGATGTTCCGCTGATTCCGGCTTATGTCGCCTACCTTACAGCCGCCGGACGAACAAATGATGCCATTGCTTTTCTTGAGGGGATTAACGACCGTTCCGATCCTCTGGCCGTCTCGCTGCTTCTGGCGCGAACCGCTGCACAGAATGCCGACACCGATCGGTCGGTTCGCGCTCTGCGGAGTGCGGCACGTTTTCTCACCCCGCGACAGACCATCGCTGAAATGCACGACGACGCCTTTGAGAAAATCGCCCGCACCGAGCCTTTTGAAGCCCTTTTATATCAACTGGAATTGGCGGAAGTGTCGCTCTCCACAAATTTGAACATAAAAGGTGCGTCGGAAAATTAAAACGGGTAGATATATTTTGCTTTCCACCGATTTTTTATTACTCTACCACGCTTTCGAATGATGGTGGGTGTAGCTCAGCTGGTTAGAGCGTCAGATTGTGATTCTGAATGTCGCGGGTTCGAATCCCGTCACTCACCCCATATTCTGCCTGTATGGAGAGCACGAGGAGCCGCTCATGCATAAGAAAAAAGACGAGATCCGGGATATCTACCAAGGCAGTGCTCACGACTTTGAAAAGGATTTTACTCCGCAAGTCGCGCAAGAGCTGATTGAAACGCGTCAACGTGACCTGCGGCGCAGCCGGGTGGTTTCGCTTTTATTCGGTTCGCTGGCCATCGTACTTTCTGTGACGCTGATTGCGGTGGTTCTTCGTGACTTTCTGAGCGAGCGCAAGCCGTCTAAAAAAGCCCTCGCCCAGGAAAAACCGTACATTCCGCGCTATTCTCTGCCGGCAGATGCTCTTTGGGTAATGGATTACCAGATGGCCAGCGCGCAGACAGACAATAATGACAAACCGGGCCCGAAACCGGTTTCGACCAAATGGATAAAAAAAGCCGCATATCATATCATTATGGGACAGCAGGCTTTAGCCATCAATGAGCCGGAACAGGCTCTGGAACATTTTCAGAAAGTGGTTGAAATTTATCCCGACATCCAGGGCCTTCACCGGGCAGTAGGAATGCTTTACCTTCAGCGGAAAGAATACCCGCAGGCTGTTCAGCATCTGGAAAAAGCACTGCGGGAAGAAGAAGTGTTTGATGTGGTGAGCAACCTCGGTTCAGCGTATATCGGCACAGAAGAATATGACAACGCCGAAAAATATCTCCGCCGTGCGCTTGTGCTTCAGCCCGAAAGTCCGGTCTGTCACAAAAATCTGGCCGTGCTCTACCAGAAAATGAAACGCGATAACGATGCAATTTTTCACTTTGAAAAATACCTCGATCTGCAGCCGAACGACGTCGATACAATGCAGTCCTATGCGCTTTATTTAACAAAAATAGGCCGCTGGAAAGAGGCCGCCACCTTCCTGACCGAGCTGACAAAAGAGATAACGGACGTTGCACCTGTTTATTTCCTGCTCGCGCAGGTTCAAATACAGAACGGACAGCAGGACAAAGCGATTGAAGCATTAAAACGCGGCATTCAGCTAATTGACCCTGAACTCGCGCTGGCATGGATGAGCCGTGCTGAATTCAATGCCGTACGCAATACCGGCGAATTCAAAACGCTGGCGGACCAGCTCGAAATCGCAACCGTTTCTCTGGAAAAAAGCCGCTGACCCTCATCGTCCCGGAGAAACACAGACCGCGCCTCCGCTCACAGCCCAGCTGAGTTTTTCATTCCGTTCAGCCGTTCGGGTCTGTTGCGGACGGAAGATATCCTGAAGCCGGCGGATTGCGGCAGCATCTGCGCGGGCATCATTTACAACCAGCGCGTGCAACCGGTTAATCCCCTCTTTCTGTAAAAGCCGGATTGTGCGTCCCGCGCTGAAGGAATTGCCGTCCGTGACCAGTACCCACCGCTTCCCGGGCAGCCGTAACGCCATTGCCGAGTCTCCCTCTCGCAGAATCTTCAGGCCGGAATTAATTTCGAAATGTTCCGCACTCCAGAACAGCGTGGACAGCAGCACCAGCAGCACCGCACCTTTCCGCCAGCGGATCGGCCCGGTAAAAAACAAAACCAGTCCGGCATACCAGAGGATCGTCACCCAGGCAGAAGGCGCGCGAACGGCCCGGCAGGATCCGGGCAACTCAGCAAGACGGCGAACGATCCAAATCAAAAAGCTTATAAGAAGCTGGTTGGCCTGATTGAAAAGTGCCGCTAAAGGCAGAAACAGTGCGCCGCTCAGAAGCGCCAGACATCCGGCGAGCATAATCATAAAAGTCAGCGGGATAACCGCCAGATTGCCGATCAGCGCCACCGGAGAAAGTGTATTGAAAAACAGGGCGGTAATCGGGGCCGAAAAAAGCCAGGCCGCGATCGACGTGAGCATCAGCAAACCGGTACTGCGCAATAACGGGGCCGCCGGGTTCGATCCGCTGAGTTTTTTCAGAGGCGCATCCCGGCCCGCCAGGCGAAGTCCGTTGATTTGCCGGACGGCCCAGCCGTGCACCATGATGAGCCCGCAGACAACGACAAAAGAAAGAAGAAAGCCCGGATCGCCGATGTTCGCGGGTTGTAATGCCAGCAATAAAATCGTGGCCAGTGCAATGGATGTTGGTGCGTCGGGACGGCGGCCGGCAAGCGGTGCCGCAAAGAAAATTGCCGCCATCGTCAGAGCTCTCAAAGCACTCGGCTGCAGACCGGTCGTGAAAATATACAGAAAGAGTACGGGAATCAGCAGAAGTCCCCAGCGCGGACGGGAAATGCCGCAGATTTTCAACCCCGCAATGAAGATCGCGGCTAAAATCACAACATGCTGGCCGGAAATGGCAAAAATATGCAGCGTTCCGGTGCGGGTAAACAGTTGATAGAGATCCGGAGGAATGGCCTGCCGGTATCCCAGCAGCATCGCATAAAGTAATTGCGTCTGTTCGGAGAACGTCTCAACACCCGGACGAAGCAGAGCCGCAGCGCGACGGCGGATCTCATAACAGCGTTCGGCCAGCGTATCGCCGGCCGGCTTGATTCTGCGGGCGTTTGCCCCGGAAGCGCTCACAACCCCGTCGGCACCGCCGCGCGGATTTTCATAGCCGGTATAACGCCCTTTCAGCTGCCATTGTTCTCCAAACCGGACCGGTGCAACAGGATCTTTCAGATACACCCGCAAAACAGCATCAACCGGCCGCCGCTCTCCGGCATAGTTTACGGCCGCCGCGCGAAACAGGAAGGAAGCGGTTCCGTCTATATCCGAAACGGACGGCTCATCGTCTATCGTTCCGGTAAGTTCCTGTTCATGAAAATTCATTTCGGCCGCCGGCAGTGCCGCCCGTGAAAACGCCGGCATTTCTTCAATTGCGCTGTGTGCGGCCGCAATCAGCCCGAAGGCGATATAAATCAGCAGCGTTGCTTGCCGGCGCAAGACGATCCAGCAGGCAATGGCTAAAAGAAAAGCGGTTATACTAAGCAGAAATAAGGGCGAACCGCCGACGCAACGCTGAAAAGTCAAGCCGGCGGCGACCGACAGGGCGACTCCAACCAGCGGGCGCCGCACCTGTTGAGCCGCGATCATTCAGTCTCTTTTATTTGGCCTTCAGATCAGGCTGTTTCGGAAGTTCGAGCCCGCCGCCAGGTATTGCGGGTGCTGCCTTTTCAACTTCGCGTTTACTAATGGCTTCAATCGCTTTGCGGGCTTCAACGCCGACGAGGCGGTCAGCAAACGAGCGAAATTCAACGGTTTCGCGAACCGGATCGAAAACTGTATCTCTCAGCCACGGAGCCACTGTTGCTTCACCGAACAGACTGGCTGCCTGTCCCATAAATACAACCGCTTTACCCGCCTGATTCTGCTGCGAATAACAGCGGGCAAGCACCTGATAGTAGGCCGGTTTCGGATCCATCCGAACCAGTTCGAGATAATACGGAACGGCTTTCTGATAGTCGCCACGATCAGAATAAATCCTGCCGCACCCCTCCAGTGCGCCCGTGTTTTTAGCATCGTTTGCCAGCACCCGCTCAAACAGCGCCAATGCAGCATCTTTATCGCCCTGCGCAATCCGTCCGGCGGCGGCAACCGTGAGAACCGTCAAATTGTTCGGTTGATCCAGAAGTATCCGGTCCGCCAGTAGCAGGGCCGCCTCGGTCTGTCCGCTCGCCTGCAGAGCCTGCAACAGATTCATTTGTAAATTCTGCTGCAAGCCGTCCTGATCCAGCAGACGGATACACAGCGGAACGGCTTCCGCATAGAGCCTCTTCCGCATGTAAATATTCAGCAGCTGCTGCTGCGCGGCACGATTATTCGGCGACGCACGTAAAACCTGACCCAGCTCCTGTATCGCTTCGTCATCGATCCCGCGACGACTCAATGCCTCGGCGGAGCGGAAGTGCCGCTCGGCCAGCGTCCACTGCTCCAGCCTCTGCCCGATCAAATTCGGATTGATGACTAATTCATCAGGAAGCTGCGCTTTCACGGATGCGGCTGCCGCGGCAGGTGCCTTTTCCATCAAAGCCGAAGTGGCCTCCCACTGCTGCTGCTCCTTCTCCGACGGCTCTGCTGCGCGATCCAGCACCAGCTTCAACACGATAAAGCCGACAACCAGCAATAAAACGATCAAAACAGCTCTCAACAGCAGCAGAGAAATCGCCCAGCTGCTGGCACGGTTGCTGGTTTCGCGAATACGCGCCGGACTGTGCCGTGAAGTACGGCGGGTCTGCCGCCCGCCGGCATCAATGGAATACTCATCTAACGGAGCTTCGCCGGCGTGCTGCGAATAGAAATTGGCGGAATCCGGTGCCGGATTTTGCGACCGGGTACCGGCCGGTTTAACCTCTTTTTTACGGAAGAATTTCATGATTTTTGCGTTCCGGTCCAAAAATAAAACGGTTGCAGTATCGGGCGGGCCGCGTAAAGTGTCAAGCACTGCGGACCGCTGCCCGCGGCCCGTCCGGAGATGTTTTATGGAACTTTTTATTCTAATCCTTTTATCGGTTCTCGCCCTGCTGGTACTGGTTCAGATCGGCCTGGCACTGCACGGCAGCACCCGGCAGGACACGCGGCTGGAAATGCTCACTCGCGGTCTGGATACGCTGACCGGCCAGATCGATTCCCGCACCCGCAAAAGCGAAGAAGCGGTTCAGACGCAGATTGAAAAACTGATTGCCTCCAACAATCAGCGGCTCGATCAGATCGGCGAAAAGGTCGAACAGCGGCTCGACAAAGGATTCAAGGAAACCACGACGGTTTTCAGCGATGTTCTCAAGCGGCTGGCGCTGATTGATAAGGCCCAGGAAAAAATCGATAAACTCACCGTCAACGTCGTCAGCCTGCAGGAAGTGCTCTCCGACAAACGCTCGCGCGGCGCTTTCGGCGAAGTGCAGCTCGGCGCGCTGATTTCGAATATGCTCCCCGAAAACAGTTACTCCCTTCAGCACACGTTCCCGAACGGCGTGCGCGCCGACTGCGTACTGTTTCTGCCCGAACCGACCGGCACCATTTGCATTGATTCGAAATTCCCGCTGGAAAGCTACCGGCGCATGACCGACCTGACGCTGGGCGGCGCCGACCGCACCGCCGCCGAACGGCAGTTCCGGCAGGACATCAAAAAGCACATCAAGGACATCGCCGCCAAATATATCATCCCCGGCGAAACCTCCGACGGCGCCATGATGTTTATCCCGGCCGAAGCCGTCTTTTCGGAAATTCACGGCCACTGTCCGGAACTGGTTGAAGAAGCGCAGCGCGCCCGGGTATGGATGACTTCCCCCACGACCATGATGGCCGTACTCACCACCGCGCGGGCCGTACTGAAAGACTCCGCCACCCGCCGGCAGGTTCACCTCATCAAAGAACATCTGACGGCGCTGGCAATGGATTTCACCCGCTTCCAGGACCGGATGGATAAACTGGCGGCGCACATCGGCCAGGCGCATAAAGACGCGGATGATGTGCAGACTTCCGCGCGCAAAATCACCAGCCGCTTCGGGAAAATCGAAAAAGTGGAGCTTTCCGGCGAACATCCCGCCCTGCCGGACGATGCAACCGAGGAGTAAGCCGCTGGAGTTGCAGGAAAAGTCCGTTCTGTTTCAGATTTGAACTCACGGGATGATGTGGTACGTTGCCCGCCGTCAAAAGCAGGGACAGGTGACCTGCTGTTAACCTAAGGAGAGTATCATGGCTTATGTAATTTCTAACGATTGCACGATGTGCGGCGCTTGCGAAAGCACCTGCCCGGTATCAGCGATCAGCGCGGGCGACGGCAAATATGTTATCGACGCCGGCAGCTGCGTTGATTGCGGCGCATGTGCAGGAACCTGCCCGATGGGCGCGATCAGCGCCGGCTAAACCCGGTTGCAGCGTACACGAAAGCCTTCCGCTCCGGCGGAGGGCTTTTTTATTGCGCCGGCGGGAAGAAGCGCAGCAGCGCCAGCGCTGAAACAATGCCGGTCAGCATACCGAAGAATACTTCCAGCCGCGTGTGGCCCAGCAGCTCCTTCAGCTTAACTTCCGACAAGTGGTGTTCCTTGAACAGCTCGTCCACGATCTGATTCAGCAGCTTGGCCTGCTTGCCGGCCGCGGCACGCACCGTCTGCGCATCAAACATGATCACCGCGGCGAAACAGAAGCCCAGCGTAAACAGCGGCGAATCAAATCCTTCCGTCATGCCGATCGTCGTCGCCACCGCGCAGGCCATCGCTGAATGCGCGCTCGGCATTCCGCCGGTACTCACCAGATAACGGAAATTCAGGCGGCGGCTCTGCACCAGACAGATAATCATCTTGGTCGTCTGCGCAACCAGCCAGCCGGTGACGGCGGCCCAAAGAGAGATATGAACGATATAATGCATTGGGTACCTTTTTGAAAAATCTACGGAACAATAGGGAACTATCCGCGCGCGGCGCAACCTTTTTAAATTATTCCGCCCACAGCGGAACTTCAGCCAGAACAGCCTCGAACCGTTTGATCAGATGATTCTGATAACCGTCTGAAAACGTTCCGCCCAAAACCCGTCCAAGCGCTTCTTCGCGCAACTCGATCCAGCTGGCCGGTTCACCGCCCGGAATAATCGGAAAGAAAAGCGCACCGGTGGCGCGGGCGGTTTCCAGATCGCCGGGCGCGTCGCCGACCATCAGCGTCCGCTCCGGCGCATAGCGGCCTTTCATCGCAGTGGAAAGCGACTCGATCTTCGAGCCCAGCTCCGCGCCGGCGATCACGTCGACAAATTTTTGAAGTCCTGCGTTGCGCCATTCGCGTACCAGCGCCTCTTCGGCCGTTTGCGAAACGACAATCGAATCCGCCATTCTGCGGATTTTCTCCAGCGTACGGGAAACCTCCGGAAAAACCGGCATTTCAGAAACTTCCGCGATCTCCTTGCTGGCTGACCGGCTCCAGTCGAGCGCCCGCTTCAGTTCCGGATCGCCGGTTTCGGCAATCCGTTTCGCCAGCTCGTCCGCGCTCAGCGGAACACCTGAGCGGACAAACGCTTCCAGCGCGCCGGTGTCCGGAGGATTTACGCACGCCGGGACATAGGTTTTGAAGCCCTGCAGAATCCGCAGCAGCAACTGGAAGCGGTTCAGCCCGCGCCACGGCGAATAGAGCGCCGTCCACTCCGCCACCTGCCGGAATTCCTTTTCGTATCCTTCCAGCCCCCAGAACCGGATCATACCCGTATGAAAAATCCGCTGTTTGATCGTCATGCTGTCAAAAACGCATCCGTCGGAATCTATCGCGATCAACACATCGTGCTTCGGCTTCAACTGAACAAGGTCGTCTTTATGCCAGGTTTCCTTCATGCGCCGCAGGCTAGCGGTTTGCCTGCGCCCTGTCCAGAGGCTTGCCGAAACAGCCTTTCCCTGTTATACCGCAGGCATTCTATGTCGAAACTCTTCACCATTCTGAAGCACGTTTACCGCCTGTTCCCGGCACCGCTTCGGAAAACCGGACCGCTCCACCGCTTCGCCTTCCGGATCATGGAAAAAACCGGCGACCGCGACGACATCTACTCGCCGAAATATTACCAGACTCTGGTTGAGCCCTATGCGCAGCGCAGCGTCCCGCAAATATCGAAATCCATCGTCGAAACCTTCCGCCCGGAATCCGTTATTGATGTCGGCTGCGGCTCCGGCGCACTGCTCGTCGCATTACGGAAACTCGGCGTCCGCCGGCTGCTTGGCCTTGATTCTTCGGAAGCCGGACTCGACATCGCCCGCGCCCGCGGACTGGACGTCCGCAAATTTGATATCACTGCCGAACGGTGGAGCGGAAAACAACTGTTCGACCTCGCCGTCAGCATGGAAACCGCCGAGCACCTGCCGAAAGATGCCGCCGACCGCTACGTCGCCCTGCTCTGCGCGCTTGCGCCGGTCGTCGTTTTCACCGCCGCGCACCCCGGACAAGGCGGAATCGGCCACCTCAACGAACAGCCGCCGGAATACTGGAAGGAACTGTTCAAAGCGCACGGCTTCCGCCCGGCCTATAACATCTCCGCCGACTGGCAACCGCTCTGGATCGCCGCCGGCGTCGCCAACTTCTACACCCGTAACCTCATGGTTTTTCAAAAGCCTTAATATGAGCACCACCGAATTTAAGATTTTCCAATGGCTGTTGAAGGCGGTTGTTATCATTCCCTGCGCTATTATCCTCTGCTATTTTTTGTCATTTTTACCGGTCAATGATCCTGACTCATCCTCTCAATATTGGGATTTATTTGGATTCGAATTAGCAGTCACATTGGGATTCTCGATTTATTTCTCACAGAAATTCCAAATTGAAAAAAAAGAATGGGGGAAATCGATCTTTAAACTAATAGCTATTGTCTTTGGCTGTACGCTAGGATCAATTGCTCTTTCATTTATGCATATTCTCAAGTGGGGCTATTGAGCCCCATCACGACGAACCAAAGCCCTGCGGCCTCTGTAAAACTTCCCGCCCGAAGCTTGTCCAAACCGGCGAATTCAGGCTAACTATGCGCCTCGCAACGAAAGGGCTTTTCTGATGAAGGTACTGGTGATTGGAAACGGCGGACGGGAACATGCGCTCTGCTGGAAACTGAAGAATGATTCGCGCAAGCCGGAGCTTTTCTGTGCACCCGGTAACGCCGGTACCGCCCAGCTCGGCACGAACCTCGCCCTTTCCGCCACCGATGTCGCCGGAATCGTCGCCTGGGCCAAAGCCAACCAGCCCGACCTGACCGTGATCGGCCCCGAAGCGCCGCTCTGCGCCGGTCTGGCCGACGCGCTGGAAACCGCCGGTTTCCGCGTATTCGGTCCGCGCAAAGCCGCCGCCGAACTGGAAGGCAGTAAAAAATTCGCCAAGGAAATCATGCAGGCCGCCGGAGTTCCGACCGCCGCCTGCGAAGTGTTCACCGATGCCGCCAAAGCCTGCGCTTATGTCCGCCAGCGCGGCGCACCGATTGTCATCAAAGCCGACGGCCTCGCCGCCGGTAAAGGCGTAACGGTTGCCGAAACCGTCGAACAGGCCGAAGCCGCCATTCAGGACGCGCTTGGCGGAGCGTTCGGCGACGCCGGCAGCCGTGTCGTGATTGAAGATTTCCTGGTCGGCGAAGAAGCCTCCATTCTCGCGCTGATCGACGGCGAACACGTCGTGATGCTCGCTTCGTCGCAGGATCACAAGCGCGTGTTTGACGGCGACCAAGGGCCAAACACCGGCGGCATGGGCGCCTACTCGCCCGCGCCGGTCGCCACCGAAGCCGTGCTGAATATCGTCCGTACCGAAGTGTACGGCCGGACACTGGCCGAACTGAAAAAGCGCGGCATTACCTATAAAGGCGTGCTTTACGCCGGGCTGATGATTCATAACGGCAAGCCGAGCGTGGTTGAATTCAACTGCCGCTTCGGCGATCCCGAAACGCAGGCGGTGCTGGCCCGCTGGGACGGCGACATCATTCCCGCGCTCGAAGCCTGTATTGACGGTACTCTGTCCGAAGATTTGATCCGTTGGAAAAAAGAGCAGTCCGTCTGCGTCGTCATGGCGGCAGGCGGCTATCCCGGTGACTATAAAAAAGGCGACGAAATTTCCGGCCTCGATGCGGCGGCGGAACACGCCGTCGTTTTCCACGCCGGAACCGCACTTAAGGACGGCAAGGTCGTCACCGCCGGCGGCCGCGTACTCGGCGTCACCGGAATCGGCAAAGATTTGCGCGCCGCCGTCGATAACGCCTACGCCGCCGTGAAAAAAATCTCGTGGAACGGCGCGTTTTACCGCAAAGATATTGCCCACCGTGAATTGAACCGCTGATTCCGCCCGGTCAGGGGACCGGGCCTACAGTTGAGAAATTTTGTAGGCCGGGTGCCCTCACCCGGCGCTAAAGGAGAACATTATGGCCAAACCGCAGGTTGCTATTGTAATGGGAAGCGCCAGTGACTGGAAAACGGTCGAAGCCTGTTTCCAGACTCTGGGAGAATTCGGAGTCAAAGCCGAAGTGAAAGTCATGTCGGCCCACCGGACACCGCACGAAGCGTGCGAGTTCGCCGAAAACGCGGCCAAGAACGGATTTAAGGTCATCATCGGCGCGGCCGGCGGCGCGGCGCACCTCGCCGGAGTTCTCGCCGGGCACACGATTCTTCCGGTGATCGGAATTCCGATGCCCGGCTGGGCGCTCGACGGAATGGATTCGCTGCTTTCGACCGTACAGATGCCGAAGGGCGTTCCGGTCGCCACCGTCGCTATCGGCAAAGCGGGCGCGATCAATGCGGCGATTCTCGCCGTACAGATGCTGGCTCTTTCCGACGCCGACCTGAAACGCAAGCTGGTGAGCTATAAAGCCAAAATGCGTAAAGAGGTGCTCAAGTCCGATGCCGATTTGCAGAAGCAGATCAATGGCTGAAATCGTCCAGATTAACGCCGACAGGCCCGAGCCGGAGCTCATCCGCCGGGCCTGTATGCTTTTAGAGGCCGGCGGGCTGGTGGTTGTGCCGACTGAAACGGTTTACGGCATTGCCTGTGATCCGGCGCATCTGGAAAACCTCTATGCCGCCAAAGAGCGCGACCGCGGCAAGCCGGTCGCCCGGCTGGCCGCCGGTCTCGAACAGGTTGAAAAGCTCGGCGCAAAGTTCGGGAAACACGGCCTGGCTCTCGCGAAAAAATACTGGCCCGGCCCGCTGACGCTGGTACTCGATACGCCGGACGGTCCGACCGGATTCCGGGTTCCGGCCCACGAAGTTCCGCTAGCGCTCGCCCGCGCCTTTGGCCGTCCGATTGCGCTGACCAGCGCCAATAAAAGCGGCGGCGCAGACGCCGTTTCGGCGCAGGAAGCTTTCCAGTCGCTGGAACAGAATGCCGTTTTGTTTCTGGATGCTGGTGAATGTACCGGGAAAGTCCCGAGTACAGTTGTTCAATGCTCCGGGAATGCGGTAAAAATCCTGCGCGAGGGAGCGGTTTCCAAGGTGGAAATTGAACGGGTGATATCATGAGAAAGCTGATTTTTGTCTGTACCGGCAATACCTGCCGCAGCCCGATGGCCGAAGGGCTTTTAAAACAACTGCTCGGTCCCGACTGCGGCTGGGATATTTCCTCGGCGGGCGTCCGTGCAAGTAACGGGCTTCCGGCCAGCCCCGGCGCAATAGAAGCGCTGCGCGAAAAGGGAATCGATATCACCGGTCACTACAGCCGCCGGCTGACTCCGGAGATGATCCGCCAGGCCGATTTACTCGTCACCATGACCCGCTGTCACCGGGACGCGATACTGGAAATTTCGCCGGAAAGCGCCGGTAAAGTTTTCTTGCTAAAATCGTTCGGAGTCGCACAATGCGCGGCTGATATTTACGACCCGGTCGGGGAGGCGCTGGACGTTTACCGTCGCGTACGCGATGAAATCGACGCCGCTTTGCCCGACCTGATTCTTTATATGATGGAAGAGAGGAAGAACCCATGAAGATCGTTATCGGTGCGGATCACGGCGGCGTTGAGCTGAAGGCAAAATTTGTAAGTGTTCTGAAGGCAAAAGGTTTTGAAGTCGAAGACGTCGGAACCAATACCGCCGAAGCGGTCGATTATCCGGATTACGCAGCCCAGGTAGCGTGCCGGGTTTCGCAGGGCAAAGCGGATCAAGGAATTCTGATCTGCAACACCGGTATCGGCATGAGCATTACCGCGAACAAGTTCCCGCGCGTCCGCGCCGCCGTCTGCTGCACACCGGAAATGGCGAAGCTGACCCGCATCCACAACGCGTCCAACGTCCTCTGTCTCGGAGCAAACAACGTTGCGGATTCCGTCTCGCAGGAAATCCTCGAAACCTGGCTGGCCAACAAGCCGGAAACCGGCGGACGCCATGAACGGCGCGTTAATAAGATCAAGGCGTTCGGCAAGAGCACCAGCGATGCCATCGCGCTTTATGATTCCGATCCGGAAATGTACAAAATCCTGCGCGACGAAAACGTCCGCCAGAAAAACAATATCGAGCTGATCGCCTCGGAAAATATCGTCAGCCAGGCCGTGCGCGAAGCGCAAGGTTCGCGCCTGACCAACAAATATGCCGAAGGCTATCCGGGCAAGCGCTGGTACAACGGCTGCGAATGTGCCGACGAAGCCGAACGGCTCGCCATCGACCGCGCCAAACAAATGTTCGGCGCCGAGCACGTCAACGTCCAGCCGCACTGCGGCAGCAGCGCCAATATGGCGGTTTACTATTCCGTTCTCGAACCGGGCGATACGATTCTCGCCATGAGCCTCGCCGAAGGCGGACACCTGACCCACGGCCATCCGATGAATTTTTCAGGCCGCTTCTTCAAGATCGTTCCGTACGGCGTCCGCAAAGACAACGAGCAGATCGACTACGATGCCTTGCAGAAACTCGCTGAAGAGCATAAGCCGCGCATGCTGGTCGCCGGAGCCAGCGCCTACTCGCGCATTATCGATTTTAAACGGATGCGCAAGATCGCCGATTCCGTCGGCGCTTACTTCATGGTTGATATGGCGCATATCGCCGGACTCGTTGCGGCAGGCTGTCACCCGAGCCCGGTGCCGGACGCCGACTTCGTGACCACCACGACGCACAAAACGCTGCGCGGTCCGCGCGGCGGCATGATTCTCTGCAAAGAAAAATTCGCGGCCGACATCGACCGGCAGGTTTTCCCGGGCATCCAGGGCGGCCCGCTGATGCACGTAATCGCTGCCAAAGCGGTTGCCTTCGGCGAAGCGCTGCTGCCGGAATTTAAAACCTACCAGCAGCAGGTTGTTAAAAACGCCAAGGCGCTGGCTGAGGCCATGCAGGCCAATGGATTCCGCATTGTTTCCGGCGGAACCGACAATCACCTGATGCTGGTGGACGTCAGTTCAGCCGGCCTCACCGGTAAAGATGTGGCCAATGCGCTGGATAAAGCTTCGATCACCGCGAATAAAAACGGTATTCCGTTCGACCAGAAGAGTCCGTTCGTTACTTCCGGTGTACGCCTCGGAACGCCGGCCGTTACAACGCGCGGCATGAAGGAAGAGGATATGGTGCAGATCGCTGACTTCTTTAAGGCCGTCACGGAAAATATGGCGGATGAGAAAAAGCTGGCGGAAATCCGCACTGAAGTAATCGCCTTCTCCAACCGCTTCCCCCTGCTGTAAGGCTTACTTGACGTAAGAAGAAAGCGTCGCGGGCTCGCCGGCCAGTGAAGTATAGGTTGGCGTAAGCCCCGGAGCTGTAGTGCTATTCAGCTGGTTGGTTCCAGCCGCTGCAACAGTCGACGCCAGCTCGGGCTTTTCGAGATTCGTAGTTCCGATTGATGCGGTCGGCATAGGGCGGCTGAGCATGTGCAGTCCGAGGAAAAGGACGAACAGCGCGGCAACGCCGTAGCGCGGCTGGGTAAACATCCATGCGGCACTCTTATCAGGGAAAATCAGCAGTGACGGCGTTCTATCGGCGGAGCGGACTGCGCGCATGATGTTCTGAATATTTTTCTCAACGCGGACTTTGTCCGGACGTTCATAGGTTTTGAGCGCCAGCAAACCGGCCATATCCAGTTCAGGAACTGTTGTATTTTTATTTTTGCTCATTTTATAAACTCCGCCAGCTCTGCCTGTAACTGCTTGTGCGCATAAAAGAGGCGCGACCGGACTGTACCTTCTGAACAGTGCATCACTTTGGCGATGTCGGCGTGAGGCATTTCCTGCACATCGTGCATAACTACCACTGCTCTGTGCTTTTCGGACAGCTTGAGGAGGGCGGCGTTCATTTTTTCCTGGAACTCTCCGAGGCTCATTTTGCGCAGAACCGACCCTTTACTGGAAAATTCACGGTAGGATTCGGCGGTTTTAATGTCCGGATCGAATTCGTCGAAGTCAACGGTCTGCCGGCGGTTGCGCCGTTTACGGAAGTTAATGGTGCGGTTCAGGGCAATCCGGTAGATCCAGGTATAAAATCCGGCCTGTTCCCGGAAGTGGCCGAGCGCCTTCCACGCTTTAACAAAAACCTCCTGGGCCAGATCTTCGGCATCTTCCCGGCTGCTGGTCATACTGTAAATGAGCCCGTAGATTCTACTGTGATAGCGCCGGACCAGTTCTTCATAGGCGGCGATATCACCGGCCTGTGAACGGTGAACCAGATTCAGATCGTCCGGGGCTCCGGAACTCTGCTCATTTTTGGGGTTGTTGCTCATTAATATCAATTATCCGGGAAAGCGGGCTCTCCCAAAGGATTGCGACTGCTTCTACCAGTTTTCTCAACCCTTGGAAAAAGAAAAGCGCCCCGAAAATTTCCGGGACGCTTTTTGAACCGTTTGGACGGGTTCGGGCTTAGCCCTGAATGGCGGCCTGAGCGGCAGCCAACCGGGCGATCGGTACGCGGAACGGCGAGCAGCTGACGTAGTTGAGCCCTGCTTTACAGCAGAACTTCACGCTGGCCGGATCACCGCCGTGTTCACCGCAGATACCGCACTTGAGATCCGGACGGGTCGAGCGGCCTTTCTGCACACCCATCTGAACCAGCTGGCCTACGCCGCGCTGGTCGAGATGCTGGAACGGGTCGCACGGCAGCAGTTTCTCATTCAGATAATCCGGCAGGAAGGAGCCGATGTCATCGCGGCTGAATCCAAAGGTCATCTGCGTGAGGTCGTTGGTGCCGAAGCTGAAGAATTCGGCGGTTTCCGCCAGTTCATCAGCCGTCAGTGCGGCACGCGGAATTTCGATCATCGTGCCGACCATATATTTCAGCTTCACGCCTTCTTTCTTAATGATCTCTTCGGCGGTCTTGCGGACGATCTGTACGAGGAAGTCCAGTTCGGCCTTGGTTCCGACGAGCGGGATCATGATTTCCGGCAGTACTTTGACTTTCTTCTTGGCCTTGCCGACTTTGCAGGCGGCGGCAATGATCGCGGTCGTCTGCATAACGCAGAGTTCCGGATAGGTCACGGAGAGACGGCAGCCGCGATGACCGAGCATCGGGTTGAATTCATGCAGCTGCTGAACGCGGTCGGCGACCTGTTTCAGCGGTACATTCAGGCGCTTGGCCATTTCAGCCTGATCTTTCGCGGTGTGCGGAACGAATTCATGCAACGGCGGGTCGAGCAGGCGAACCGTAACCGGCAGGCCGTCCATCGCTTTGAAGATACCCTCGAAATCCTTCTGCTGCAGCTTGAGCAGCTTGGCGAGAGCTTTCTTGCGGCCGGCTTCATTTTCGGCAATGATGAATTCGCGGATCGCCCAGATGCGGTCGCCTTCGAAGAACATATGTTCTGTGCGGCAGAGACCGATCCCTTCGGCGCCGAACGCGCGGGCGTTCTGAGCATCTTTCGGGGTGTCGGCGTTGGTGCGCACATTGATCTTGCGGTTAGCATCCGACCACTGCGAAACCTGTTCGTACATTTTGTAGATCGGGTGATTCTTGGCGGCGGCGTTGTTGTCCACCACGCCGGAAACGACCGGGCTCGACTGCGTCGGGATCTGGCCTTCGTAGACCATACCGGTTGAGCCGTTGAGACTGATGAAGTCGCCCGCTTTATAGGCTTTCTTGCCGACGGTGACGGTGCGTTTCTTGTAGTCGATCTGAAGCGCGCCTGCGCCGCAGATACAGCATTTTCCCCAGCCGCGCGCAACAACCGCCGCGTGGGAGGTCATGCCGCCGGTGGAGGTGAGTACGCCCTGCGCCGCCCACATGCCGCCGACATCTTCGGGGCTGGTTTCATGACGGACGAGAATAACCTGGGCTTTCGGATCTTTGGCAACCGCGTGTTCAGCTTCTTTGGCGTCAAAGACGATCTTACCAACGGCAGCGCCGGGTCCTGCGGGCATCGCGGTAGTGATCAGTTTGGCTTTCTTCTCCGCCGCAATGTCGAAGATCGGGAACAGCAGCTGTTCAAGGTCTTCGCCCGAAACCGTCATCAGGGCTTCCTTCTGCGTCAGAATTTTGGAAAGCGTCTTGCCGGTGTAAACATCTTTTCCGGAAACCATTTCGACGGCCCAGCGAACGCCTGCCAGTCCGGTACGCTTGGCGTTGCGGGTCTGGAGCATCCAGAGTTTGCCTTCCTGCACGGTGAATTCCACGTCCTGCGGGTATTTGTAATGCTTCTCAAGGCGATCCATGATTTTGAGCAGATCAGCGTGCGCCTTTTTCCAGATCGGAGATTTCTCATTCGGCATATCGTCGATGTTTTTCGGCGTACGGATACCGGCCACCACGTCTTCACCCTGCGCGTTGACGAGATATTCGCCCATCGGTTTGCTGTCACCTGTTCCGCCGTCGCGGGTGAAGGCTACGCCGGTACCGGACTCTTCGCCCATGTTGCCGAACACCATTGCCTGAACGTTGACGGCCGTGCCGAGCAGGCCGGTTACTTTGTTGATCTGGCGGTATTTTTCAGCGCGCTCAGAGTTCCACGAACCGAATACGGCCTGAATGGAAAGATTAAGCTGTTCCATCGGATCCTGCGGGAACGGCTTTTTGACATGCGTCTGGTAGACCTTCTTATAGATATCGACCAGCTCTTTGAGCTGTTCGGCCGTCAGGTCGGTGTCTTCTTTGGCTTTATATTTTTTCTTCAGCTTTTCAATTTCGACCTCGAAGTGATGGTGTTCGAGGTCGGTATAAGGGCCCATCACGACATCACCGAACATATCAATAAAGCGGCGGTAGCAGTCCCACGCGGTGCGCTCGTTGCCGGTCTGCTTGATGAAACCGAGAACCGACTTGTCGTTCAGGCCGAGATTGAGAACGGTGTCCATCATACCGGGCATCGAGATTGCGGCGCCGGAGCGAACGGAAACGAGCAGCGGATCATTCGGATCGCCGAGCTTTTTGCCCATCAGTTTTTCGAACTTGCTGAGCGTCTTCTTGAGCTGGTCTTCCATGCCTTCGGGATATTTTCCGCCGCTCTTGCTGTAGCAGGCGCAGGCTTCAGTGGAAATCGTGAGACCGGGAGGAACCGGGAGGCCCGCATTCGCCATTTCTGCAAGGTTGGCTCCCTTGCCGCCGAGAATGGCCTTCATTGTTTTGTCGCCTTCGGTATGTTCTTTACCGAATCCGTAGAAGTACACGTACTGTTTAGTCGCCATCGGGTTCTCTCCTTAGGTTTTCGCCTTGTCTGATTGGTTAATATCCAATGTTCAAAAAAAGACGCGACATGCTAGCAGAGCGCACGGGGGAGTCAAGGCAGGGTTGACGGGCCGCGGCCTATTCAGCAGGGAATTCCGGACGAAGTGCCGCATCCTGCACCGGAACTTCTTTGCGGTCCGGAATTCCGTTGCGATCGCTGTCGGCCTTCGGGTGAATATATTCGTACGCACCGATATCAATGCGCGCATGGCCGTTGTTGTTGCCGTCGAGAATCCGCGGATTGCCGACCAGATCGACCTCCATGAAATTATTCGTACCGGCGTCAATCAGTGCGGAATCGTAGGTCGGCAGGAAAACGCCCTGATCGGTATTCTTAAACCCCGGCTCCGCGCCGATATTTCCCGGTCCGTCAGCCAGCGGCATACTGCAGCAGTAGCTCATCTTCACATTGAAAAAATTATGTCCGCTCAGCAGCGTCTGATTGTGATGCAGCACCGCATTCTGCGCCAGGCCGAACGCCGCGCCGCCGCCCATCACCTCCGCGCGGTTATGTGTCACCGTGCAGTTGCGCAGCTCGCAGTGATGCGTACCGCCGCCGAAATGCGCCGCGCGGTTATACTGCACGAGACAGTTGCCCAGCCGCGCCTTGCTCGCACCGCCGCCGGAACGCCGCGCCGTGTTTCCGGTAAAAACGCACCGGATCGCGTTGCCGCCGTACAGCCCGCCGCCGTACCACAGTGCCGTATTGCTCACCACCGTGCAGTCCTCCAGAATTCCCGCCGGTTCGCTCCAGACACCGCCGCCGGAAAGCGCCGTGAACTTATTGCCCTCCGGCCCTTCCTTCATCGTCTCGCCGCCGCTGATCGTAAAACCGATCACCCGCACGCCGTTCGTCATATAAATACAGCGCGTCGAAGGCCCGCCGGCAATAATGGTCAGCTCCGCCCCGGCCTCGCTGCGCAGCGTCAGCGGCTTATCAATCACCAGCCGTGTCGCCGGCCCTTCCTGATTCAGCCGCCGCCCGCCGGTATCATACGTGCCCGGCGCCACCACCAGCTCGTCGCCCGGATTCGCCTTGTCGATGTACATCTGGAGCGTATCGGGTGCATTTTTCGGAACATACGTTGTTTTCGGAACCGGCGGCATCGGCGTTACGTACAGCGGACCGCGCAACGGACCGCCGCCGCCGAACTCGGCCGTATTGGTAAACAGCGCGGAAACGGCATCGCCCGGATCGCGGAACTGCGCGACGATTTCCGCCGCCTTCGCAATCTGCAAATCCGTCGTGATCTGATAAACATCCGCCAGCGGAGGCATCGGCGGGAACTGCTCTTCTTCTGTTTGCGCAAATACAGCGGCTGCCGTCAGCAGAAACACCATCGCACCGGTTTTTATCTTCATAAACGCCTCGCCTCCAAAAAGCCTGTGGTGAGCTTGTCGAACCATTGGATGGTTTCTACCGGATTCTTCTGCTCATTGGAATCTCTATTCCGCATCCAGCAGACGCTGGGCCCTTGCCGGAACCACGCCGGAATACGGCTGAGCTCCGGCAGTACAGTAAAGCCGGAACTTAGGGCGCAGCCGTAGATCCGGCTAGAAGACTTTGAGTCCACTCCTATTCCACATCCAGCGGGCCGCCGGGCCGGTCTTGAATGACGGTGTGCCGCGCGTGAGCGACGGTTTCCGGCCAGTCCTCGTTGTAATGCAGTCCGCGGCTTTCCTTGCGGCGCTGGGCGGAACGGACAATCAGTTCAGCGACAGCGGCAAGGTTACGCAGTTCAATCAGGTCGGCGGTGACGAGGTATTCCTTATAGTAACTGCGGATTTCCTCGCGGATGGTGTGGATGCGGCGGCGCGCGCGCGCCAGCCGGCGGTCGGAGCGGACAATCCCGACGTAGTCCCACATCACTGAACGCACTTCGTTCCAGTCGTGTTCGACGACGATCTCTTCATTACTGGAAACCGCGTCGCCGCATTCCCAGCGCGGAATCGTAATATCCGCGATCGGATTTTCATTCCGCCGCCGGACGGCTTCATCCGCGCAACGGTGCCCGCAGACCAGCGCTTCGAGCAGCGAGTTGCTGGCCAGCCGGTTGGCGCCGTGCAGGCCGGTACTGGCGACTTCGCCGACGGCGTAAAGCCCCGGCATCGCCGTGCGGCCGTTGACGTCGGCGATTACGCCGCCGCAGGAATAATGCGCGGCCGGAACAACCGGAACCGGTGCGCGAGCCATGTCAAAGCCGTATTTCAGGCAGGCTTTATAAAGCGTCGGGAAACGCTGCTGCAGAAACTCTGCGTCGCGGTGTGAGATGTCGAGATAGACGAACGGGTCGCCGTATTTCTTCATCACCGAGTCGATGGCGCGCGCTGTAATGTCGCGCGGAGCCAGCGGACCGCGGGGATCGAAGTCGTAAACGAATTCCCGCCCGCGCCGGTCGATTAGTTTCGCGCCTTCGCCGCGCACCGCTTCGGAAATCAGAAAGGTTTTCGCGTCCGGATGATAAAGGCAGGTCGGATGAAACTGAACCATTTCCATATCGCGAATCGGCAGTCCGGCGCGCCACGCCATCGCTACGCCGTCGCCGGTGGCGACGTCGGGGTTGCTGGTATAAAGGTAAACTTTGCCCAGCCCGCCGGTGGCAAGAATGGTGACCGGCGACCGCACGGCAAGGATTTCGCCGGAGTCTTTATCGAGAAAGTAGCAGCCGACGCAGCGGTTTTCGCCGCCCAGCCCGATCCAGCCGGTTGGAATGACGTCAACCGCCTGCCAGTTTTCGGCAATGGTGATATTCGGGTCGGTTTTGGCGCGAGCCAGCAGTCCTTCGCTCAGTGCCTGACCGGTGATGTCGCCCGAATGCAGAACGCGGCGGCGGGAATGGCCGCCTTCCTGCCCGAGATCATAGTCGTTCGGATGCTCGGCATTGCGCTCGAAATGAACGCCCAGCGTTTCCAGTTCCGCAATCCGTTCCGGCCCGCCTTCAACAATCGCGCGGACAGCAGATTCTTCGCTGAGCCCGCCGCCGGTTTGCAGCGTGTCAAAAATATGCTCGGCCATGGAGTCGGCCGGATCAACGACGCAGGCGATGCCGCCCTGCGCATAGCGGGTATTACATTCCGAAGCCTCGCGCTTGGAAGCCACCAGCACCTTGCCGTGCGCGCTCAGCCGCAGCGCGGCGGTCAATCCCGCCACCCCGCTGCCGATCACCAGAAAATCATAGTCCTGTGTCTGCATAAATTTCCGAACTGTTGAAAACCGGCGGCACGTTAGCACACTTTAACGCCGCCGTGGAAACGGAAACTCCGGACGGTTCCGCCGAGGTTTGCCTTTATCTTTAACGGGGTGCGTGGTAAAAAGCCGCCCTATGAAAAAGACGCTTGTTCTCCTCTTCGCGCTGGCGGCAGGCTCGATCTACGGGGCCATGCCGGTTGAAAAATCCATCACTCACCTCAGCACCCCGATTCAACTGAGTGTCGACGAGTATCACAGCCTCTTTCCTAAAGACTACGGCGTCCATGGTCTGCGTCTGAACTGCTACTTTGCCGACAACCGCTTTATGTACGGGCTGGATCTCGGGTTCTGGAACGTTTCCGAAGATGCCGGCGGGCTGCAGATGGCGATCTACCGTAACGAAACGCACGATTTCGGCGGAGTTCAGCTTTCGCTCTGGAATGCCGAAACCAAAGATGTCGGCGGGATTCAGGTCGCGACGGTGACAACCGACGCCGAAAACATTTACGGCGTCCAACTGACCGGCCTGCTCGGCCGGGCCCGCGAAGTGAACGGTATTCAGATCGGCGGACTTTCCGCCGTGTCCGAATCGGAAACGGATAAATGCTGGACCAAAGGTTTCCAGGCCGGCCTCTACGAAGCCCGAGCGGAAAACCTCGCCGGCGTGCAGATCGGCGGAGTTTTCACGGAAACCGGCTGGTATGCCAACGGCGTCCAGCTCGGCCTGCTGTTTAACGAGTCGCGCTATACCCGCGGTGTGCAGGTCGGCGGACTGACGGCTAAGTCCAAAGAAACCCGCGGCGTTCAGATCGGCGGACTGATGGCAAAGTCGGAAATCGCCGCCGACGGCGTGGTACAGGCGGCCATCATTCTTGCGGAAACGGGCGAAATGAAGGGCCTGCAGCTTTCCGGCGTAGCGGCCAATGTCATCGGCAAGTCAGACGGCGTACAGGTCGGCGGGATCAGCACCATGGCCGGCGCGCTGGACGGGCTCGAAGTCGCCGGCATCTGGAACTTCGTCTTTGAAAACGTCAACGGCGCGCAGGTCGGCCTGATCTATAACCATGCCCGCTATGTGCGCGGTCTGCAGCTCGGGCTGATCAACCACTGCGAGCGGCTGGACGGCGTACAGATCGGCCTGATCAACACCGTTAAAGAGGCCCGCTTCAGCACCTGCCCGCTTCTGCGGGTCGATTTTTAGTCAACTTAAGGCTTTTTTTGCGGAAAAAATCCGGCATTGTCCCGCGTTTTCACGCGCATAAACCGTTTTCTGAAAGGAAGGATCTATGATTAAAAAAGGCGGAACCTACGTAGTGATGGGCCTGCTCAACACCGACTCGATCGCCTATGCCACCGGCAGGATGATCGAAGAGGCGGGCGGCAAAGTAATTTATACGGTGCAGAACGAGCGCCTCAAAAAGATTTTCTTCGACCGCGGCTGCACGGATATCTCCCAGGAGGAGAAAGACGCGATGGACATCCGGTATTGCGACGTCACCATCGAAGAAGAAGTCCGGAGTCTCTTCAAAGAAATCGGCGATCTCAACGGTATCGTCCACTCCATCGGCTTCGCCAATCCAAAAACCTGTCTGGGCGACCGTATTTACACCGATGCGATCGAGGATGTTAAACAGGGCTTTCATATCAGCTGCGCCTCGCTGGCCACGGTTTCGCAGTTCGCGCAGGAACACATGCATAAGGGCGGATCGATCGTCACCCTCTCCTTCGCCTCGCAGGTCGCCTTCCCCTTCTATAACTGGATGGGAGTCAACAAGGCGGCGCTCGAAGCTCTCGTGCGCGCGCTGGCCCGTGAATACGGCCGCGAACACGTCCGTGTCAACGCCGTCTCCGCCGGCCCGCTGGCAACCAAAGCCGCCAAATCGATTCCGCACTTTGCACATCTGGCGCGGGTCTGGAAAAAAATGAGCCCGCTGCCGTGGGATGTCATTAACGATAAGAAGGAGGTCGCCAGTGCGGTCGTCTTCCTGCTGGGCGAAGGCTCCAAAAAGATTACCGGCCAGACTCTTTATGTCGATGGCGGGGCCTCCATTGTCGGCGGCGAACTGCTGCCAAATGAACGGCCGATCAAAGCGATGCCGGCGAAACGCAAAGCCGCCGCCAAAGAACGGCTTGAAAGAATGCGGGAACTGCAAAAACTGCATCAGCAGCAGGGACTGTAAAACGAAAAGCCGCTCAACCGAGCGGCTTTTTTATTAGACGAAAGGCAAAATCAGGTTTTTGTTATCGCCCCAGCTTCGCCCCCCTGTTGGCTAGATAGCCAAAAATTATGACAGGGACGCCATCATATTCGATGGTGGAATATTGCGGTAAGAATATTTCAGCTTGAGAAATATTCGAGATATCTAGTCGTGTGAAAATCCAGCTTTGGGTGTATGTGGTTTGATGAGCTCCATTGTGTGAAGATACGCTTATTTTCAGCTTTGTTCGCTCCGCGTCGGATAAAATTCCGGTTATAAACAAAAAATTTTCCGACGGAACCTCATATCTCCTATAGTCCGACGCTTCATCTATGCGAATTATTAAGGGTAGTTTATCAGCGCCCTTATACTGAGCCCCAGAGATAAGCGGCAACACCGCCAGAATCAAAATGAGTATCTTTTTCATAATGCCTTTCCGCTACGGAAACATTACGACGCCAGCGGGAATATGGCAAGGATCCCCGTTTCCCAATAAACCGTTGGCATTCTCGTTATGCGGTTCGTCGTTTTGCCAGCTGTTTAAGGGTTTGGAGTTCGCCGGCCGCCAGCGCCGCTTTCTTTGAACGCGACCACCGCTTAATCTGCAATTCGCGGCGTATAGCATCGCATTCCGAATCAAAGGGTTCCGTATAAACAACATGAACCGGCCGGTATTTTCGCGTGTGTTCCGCGCCTTTACCGGCGCTGTGCTCTTCAAGCCGTCGGGCGACATCATCCGTGTGGCCGACGTAATAAGAGCCGTTGGAGCAACGCAACAGGTAAACCCAAAAGTTCATTTCTTCCGTTTAGCCGCTCTGATGCGCTTTGGGAAGGAGAATTTTGGCCTGCCAGCCCCTCGACTCCCGTTGGTCGCTCGCGGCCATTCGCCTCGTTCTTATCGGTTTAGTGAAGTGTTGTGATAAAACAATATCCGTCGAATGGCCTGCCATGAGCGAGTTCACGACGTGAACGAGTCGAATGGTGACCCCAACGGGAATCGAACCCGTGTTCCCAGGATGAAAACCTGGTGTCCTAACCGCTGAACGATAGGGCCTGAAAAAGTGAGGGCGTAAGATAGCAGACCCGCACGGCTGGGCAACACAAAATAAACGCTTTTTTGATCTATGCATTTCAAACTTCCGCTGGCATCCTCTTTTCCGTTCCCGGGGTGCCGGACGCCGCAAGGCGGACGCGCTGAGATAATACCCGAAGAACCTGATCCGGTTAGTACCGGCGAAAGGGAGTGACGCATTGCGGCAGAGCTCCCTTCAAAAAGGGAGCTTTTTATGTATCTGACTGTAAATGGTGAACGACACGAGCATCGCGGCGACGGAACCGTCCCCGCCCTGCTGGCCGAACTTGGCGCAATGCCGGAACACACCGCCCTGACGGTGAACGGCGATCTGGTTTTTTCAAAGGATTGGAAAACTTTCAAATTCAACGACGGCGATACCATCGAGGTTCTGACGTTCGTCGGAGGCGGTTGAGAGAAGGATGAGGGATGAACTATGAATGATGAAAAAGGAATTTTCAAACTGGGCAGCTATGAGTTCATATCCAGACTCATCCTCGGCACCGGAAAATTTTCGGATACCGCAACGATGATTGCGGCGATCGAAGCCTCCGGCACGGAATTAGTAACGGTGGCGCTGCGCCGCTTCAACCGCGAAAAGCCCAGCGATGATCTCTGCGCGCCGCTGGCGAAACTCAAAGGTATCAAGCTGATGCCCAATACGTCGGGCGCGATGAATGCCAAGGAAGCCGTTCGCGCCGCGCAGCTCGGACGCGAACTCAGCGGCAGCCCGTTTGTAAAAGTTGAAATCCATCCGAACCCGCATCATTTAATGCCGGATGCGATTGAAACCTATCTGGCAGCCAAAGAGCTGGCCGCCGACGGCTTCATTGTTCTGCCCTATATTCCCGCCGACCCGGTTCTCGCGAAAAAGCTCGAGGACGTCGGTTGTGCGGCGGTTATGCCGCTCGGCGCGGCCATCGGCAGCGGCGGCGGACTTTCCACTGCGGAAATGATCCGGCTGATCATCCGCGACAGCAACATTCCGGTGATCGTCGATGCCGGACTGCGCGCGCCGTCCGAAGCGGCCCGCGCAATGGAAATGGGTTGCGATGCCGTGCTCGTGAATTCCGCCATCGCCGCCGCCAAAGATCCGGTCGCAATGGCGCGCGCCTTTGCGCTCGGCGTCGAAACCGGCTATGCCGCGCGGCAGGCGGGTCTTATGCCGAAAAGTGATGCGGCTGTGGCAACAAGCCCGCTAACCTCTTTTTTAAAATAGGACGGATAGGATAGATTCGACAAATTATGAACGCTCTCCCCGAATGGTTAACCCCCGAACCGTGGCTGAACCGAATCTTCTCCGCTTCAGACGTCCGGCAGGCGCTCGGCGCGGAAGCGCCGGATGAAGCAACGCTCGCCGCGCTGCTTTCGCCGGCGGCGGAAAGTTTTCTGGAGCCGATGGCGGCACGCGCGCAGGCGCTGACGCAACGCCACTTCGGCCGCACGATTCAGCTTTATGTTCCGCTTTACCTTTCCAGCTACTGCTCCGGCGGCTGCGCCTACTGCGGGTTCGCCGCCGACCGCCGCACCGACCGCCACGCGCTGGATTTCGCGTCCGTCGAAAAAGAGCTGGATGCCATCCATGCGATGGGATTCGAAGAAGTTCTCCTGCTGACCGGCGAACGTTCGTCGCAGGCGGATCTCGATTATCTGCGCGAATGCGTCCGGCTGGCGGCCAAGCGTTTTCATAACGTTACCGTCGAAGTTTTTCCAATGGCGGAAGAGGAATACCGTTCGCTGGCGGGAGCCGGATGTACCGGCGTAACGCTCTACCAGGAAACCTATCATCCGGAAACCTACGACCAAATGCACCGCTGGGGACCGAAAAAAGATTTCCTCCAGCGGCTGGATGCTCCGGCGCGGGCGCTGGCGGGCGGAATGCGCTTCGCCGGACTTGGCGCGCTGCTCGGACTTGCCGACCCGCGCTATGACATGCTCGCGCTCTATCGCCACGTCCGCCACCTGCAAAAGAACTTCTGGCAGGCCGGGCTGGCCGTCTCTTTCCCGCGCATCCGCAACGAAGAAGGCGGCTTTGTTCCGCCGCATCCGGTGGACGAAAAAATGCTCGCGCAAATTATCTTTGCCTTCCGCATCTGCCTGCCGGATGTCCCGCTGGTTCTTTCGACCCGCGAAGGCGCGCCGTTCCGCGACGGTATGGCCGGACTCGGCGTTAACAAGATGAGCATCGCCAGCAAAACCACCGTCGGCGGTTACGGCGGCAAAGGTTCAAAAGAAGGGCAGTTCGACGTCAGCGACGCCCGCGGTCTCGATGAATTCTGCGCGATGCTGCGCGCCAAAAAATTGGAGCCGGTCTTCAAAAACTGGGACAGCGTTTATCACTTCGCATGTACTTCCATCCGTTCTAATGAAGCGCGCATTTGTGCAATGGATTGATCCTCTTTCGGCGCCTTTTTTGCGATCAATTCCCTGGTTTTCGAAACCCACTTTATGGTTTTTTCCTTATTCCCTTGGAAGCTGTAATAGCTGCATAGCAAGTATGCGCTTTTGTAATCCCCGCCGTCCGCTTGCACCGTATACGTTCTAATCTCGGTTTCGCTCAAATTATGCAAATCGGGACGTGTTCCGGGCGTAACAGGCTTTTCCTCCGGCGGAGGATAATCCGCCCAGCTTTTCTTTTCCGGAGGAAGCCCGTCTTCTTTTTCCCGCTCAATAGTTTTACCGTCGCGGCCTTTTTTACTTACACACAGGTGCATACCAATAAACCTGTCTTTTACATAAACCGTCGAACGCGCATCAACGTAATCGAAAGACCAGCTTCCCGAGGTCATTATTTTTTCATTTCGGATCAACATCGGCGCGGTTTCAAAACTCACCGTTTCGCCCGGCAGAAGCTTTTTATAAAACTGACTTCCGGCTTTACTGTTCTTCGATTTAGATTCTCCTGACTGCGTTTCGTAGAACATCCGGTACTCTATTTGAACATTTTTGAACTCCACCTGGGTCTGATTTTTCAGTGTTACAATATAGGATAAATCTGCGCGCTCTCCTGCGCGCGACCTTGTTCGATCCTCTTTTTTATCGGTTTCAATATTCAGACCGCACGACTGAAATTCCTTATCCGTCAACCAATCGGTTATTTTCTGCTGGTCGTCTGCACTGAATGAACTAAAAACCCGACTGGTAAGTCCCGTAGCGCACTTTATTTCCACGGTTCCGGTGTCCGGAGAATAGGATTTTATTTCAAACTCTTCGGATGCTTGTGCGATGCCTGCGATAAAAAGCGTAGCGAGTGCCAGTCGGATTACCTTCATGCGTGGTCTCCAATAAGTGCCGGATAACGTGCGCTCACGTTAGTCGCCGGGAGAAAGAAAGTCAAAGCCGGGCTTAAATTCCTTACAAATCTGCGCCGCCCGGTCAGGGACCGGGCCTACAGTTTTAAATGCGCTTTGTAGGCCGGGTGCCCTCACCCGGCGCAACCCGGCCGCTTGTAAGCCTGATCTACGAGCTTGGCTCTAAGTTCCGGCTTTACCGGAAACCGGCTTACGGCCTGAACATGAAGTAGACCGCGCCGAGAATGCAAAGGCCGGCCCAGAGATAATCGAGTTTGAGCGGCTGGTTCATGTAAAAGATGGAAAACGGGACGAATACGGAGAGCGCGATGACTTCCTGCATGATTTTGAGCTGCGACAACGACAACTGTGTATAGCCGATCCGGTTGGCCGGCACCTGAATCAGATATTCAAACAGCGCAATGCCCCAGCTGATCAGCGCGGCAATGATCCATTTGCGCCCGGCCAGATCGCGCAGGTGCGCATACCAGGCAAATGTCATGAAGACATTGGAGCAGGCCAGCAACAGCGCGGAGATCATGGCGGGTGGAAGGGCAAGCAGTTTCATAGTTCCTTTCGTGCAGAAAACTGCGCGGAAGATAGGCTCGCCGAATCGGTTTGAAAAGAGGAAAAACTTCGCCGACGGAGACTCAGATGAAAGAAAAATTCGGACTCTACCTAGTGATGACCGATCCGGTCACCGGATACGAAGCCTGCGCGCAGGCGGCGGTGAATTGCGGACTGCGCTATGTTCAGCTGCGGATGAAAAATGCATCCCGCGCCGCGATTCTGGAGGAAGCCCGCAAGGTTCGCGCCGTTACGGCAGGAACCAAGACGCTTTTCATTATGAACGATGACGTCGAACTGGCCTGGGCCGCCGACGCCGACGGCGTTCATCTCGGTCAGGGCGACATGCCGCTCGATGAGGCGCGCAGACTCTGGAGCGCGCCCGGTAAAATCTTCGGGCTTTCCACGCACAGCGAAGCGCAGGAGCTGGCGGCGCGGGCCTTGTGTCCGGATTACATCGGCGTCGGCCCGGTTTTCCCCACACCGACCAAGGCGATTGCCGATCCGGCGCTCGGCGTCGAGCACGCCGGAACGATCATTAAAAACTCGCCGCTCCCCTGCGTGGCGCTCGGCGGACTCGACGAAACCAATCTCGCCAACGTGCTGAAGGCGGGAGCGGTCAACTTCTGCGCCGTGCGTGCCATCATGCAGAGCCCGGAGCCGGAAAAAGTAATCCGCGCGCTCCAGCAGATCTGGCGCACCACAGTCTGAGCTTCCAATTTCCGGACTAAATCGGATAGGCTCACCGGACTTTTCAGGGGAAATATTATGAAACTCAAAACGGCTGTTTTTTTATCCGTGCTTTTCGCCTTCACCGCCGCGCCGCGCGCCGCGGAATCGTACACGAACGCCTACGAAGCAATTGCGCTGTTCACCAAGGTGCTGGAAGAGGTTCACCGCAGTTATGTGGATACCAATGAGGCCGGTTACGATTCTCTGGTTCGCCACGCGATGACCGGTATGCTTCAGGATCTCGACCCCTACAGCCAGTTCATGGATACCGAGTCCTATGAGGATATGAAGGATGATACCGCCGGACGCTTCAGCGGCGTCGGGCTGGTCGTGAGTATGAAAGACGGTATGCTGACGGTTGTTTCGCCGATGGAAGATACACCGGCGTTTCGCGCCGGACTGCTTTCCGGCGATATCATTGTCGGAATCGACGGGAAAGAAACGCGGGAAATGTCGCTGGCGGATGCGGTTAAGAAGATGCGCGGCGAAGCGGGAACCAGCGTGAAGCTCAAATCGGTGCGGCCTTCGACGCATGAGGTGAAGGAGCAGGACATCACAAGGGAAAACATAGAAGTGGCCAGCGTGAAGGACGCCAAACTGATTGAAGACAGCATCGGCTATATCCGCATTACCCAGTTCAATGAGCCGACGGCGGAAGATTTAAAGAACGAGCTGAAGAAGCTGATAGACCAGAAAATGAAAGCGCTGGTTCTCGACCTGCGAGGAAACCCCGGCGGCCTGCTGACCGCCGCCGCGGGCGTGGCGGAACTTTTCCTGCCGCACGGCGATCTGATTGTTTTCACCAAGGGCCGTACTGCGGAAATGGATCAAAAACCGTTTAAATCGTCCGGCAGTACACATTACACAGACTTCCCGATCGTTCTTCTGGTGAACGGCGGCAGCGCCAGCGCTTCGGAAATTGTTTCCGGTGCCCTGCAGGATCATAAACGCGCGGTGCTGGTCGGCGAAAAAACGTTTGGAAAAGGGTCTGTGCAGAGTGTTCTGCCGCTGGAAGACGGCGCGGCGATCAAGCTGACTACTGCTAAATACTACACGCCCAGCGAACGCGTTATTCACGAACACGGCATCGAGCCCGACGTTAAAGTCGTGATGAATCCCGAAGACCTTTTCAAAATTCGTCTGAAACAGGCGCAAAAAGACGGAGAAGCTGACAAAGATCTTCCGTTGGAGCCGGAAATCCGCGACATCCAGCTCGACTACGCGATCGGCACGCTCAAGGGTATGATGATTCAGCAGGAATGGATGAAGTGATTCTTTTAGGAATAGAAACCTCCTGCGATGAAACCGCCGCCGCCGTGCTGGTTGACGGCGCAGTGCGCTCCAATATCATCTATTCGCAAATTGCCAAGCACGCGCCGTACGGCGGCGTTGTGCCGGAAATCGCTTCGCGCGACCACGTCAGAAAACTGCCGGGCATTATCGAAGAAGCGATGCACGGAGCCGGTTGTACGTTTGAACAACTCGACGGAATTGCGGTGACCTACGGCCCCGGCCTTTCCAGTTCTCTGCTGATCGGCTATTCCGCCGCGCGAGCGCTCAGTCGGCGGCTCGGCATTCCGTTGACCGGCGTCCATCACCACGAAGGTCATATCTATTCCGTCTTCCTGAGCGAAACTTCACCCGTGCTTGACGGAGCGTTTCCGATGATGGTGCTGTTGGTTTCCGGCGGCGATACCAAACTGGTTTACATGAAAGCGCCCGGCTGTTACGAAGTCGTCGGACAGACGATCGACGACGCGGCCGGCGAGGCGCTGGATAAAGGCGCGATGCTGCTCGGGCTCGGGTATCCCGGCGGGCCGATCATTCAGAAAACAGCCGAAGGCGGGAATCCAAAAGCCGTGCGCTTTCCGCGCGGACTCGATAACGCCGGCGGCGAATGGAAATATGATTTCGACCGCAAGCTCTGCTTCAGTTTCAGCGGACTCAAAACCGCCCTGCTCTACCATGTGCAGAATCATCCCGAAACGATGAAAAACGAATCCGCAAAACGGGATCTGATCGCCAGCTATCAGGAAGCTGTCGCCGACGCGCTCGCCGTGCGCCTTGAGCGCGCGCTGGAAAAGTATGAGTGCGCCTCATTTGCCTGCGCGGGCGGCGTATCGCTTAATAAAGTTCTGCGCGAAAAACTCAACCGGCTTTCGGAAAAGTGCGGCGTACCGCTGAAACTTTCTTCGCCGAGACTCTGCACCGACAATGCCGCCATGATTGCCGGCGCGGCGTATATTAAAATCTCCAGCGGGCACCCGTTTGTTCTGCCGGACGATGTAAATCCGAATCTGCGGCTGGAAAACTGGAGCGGGTGAAGGGAATCGAACCCTCACAGCCAGCTTGGAAGGCTGGAGCTCTACCATTGAGCTACACCCGCGTGAAAGGTTGTAGAAGCTACCGTCTGAGTTCCATCAGGTCAAGTCAGCAGGATGGCATTTAGCAGTTTTAACGCTTAGCAGACAGTGCTTTTTCGAGTTCCGGCAGAATGCGGCGGGCCACGAATTCGTTGCCGGCCTTATTGGGATGCCTGTCTTTTGCCCAGAACTGCGGATGATCAGTAATCGGTTTAATATCCACCTGCATGTTCGGCACATAAAAACAGCCGTAACAGGCGGCGATGTCTCTTTCAAAGCGGGCTATCTCGCGGGCGTAGCGGGACCGAATATCGTCCTGAAATTCCGGTGAAGCGTCGCCGGTTTCCACATCGCCGAAACAGCTGGCGATTACTACTTGCGCTCCGGTCCGCCGCGCCGCGCTTACCATATGTTCGAGATCAGCGGCTAATTCCTCTATCGCCCGTTTGGCTTTCCAGAAATCGTTAGCGCCCAGCTCAATCACTACGATGCCGGGTGAAAGTGCCAGCACATCCTGCTCATAGCGCTTCCGTCCGCCGCCCAGCGTGTCGCCGCTGATTCCTTTGTTGATGATCTCAGCGGAAGGAAGCCAGGCCGAAAGATAATCGGTATAACGCCCGCCCGGCCCGCCGCAGGCGGTCAGGCTGTCACCGACGCAAACTACCCGCACCGGCGGTTGAGACAACGACTGCGCCGGCACCAGCATCAAAAGGCCGGCAAGAAAAACCCCCGTATTCCATTTTATATTCATATGAAAAACCGGGGCGACGGCTGAATTCATCTTTGAGGGAGAAGGCCAGATTAAGCGCCTTTTTGGGGGTTGGCACCGAACTGATTATCCCCGGGCTGTCCGGCCTGCGCCGCAAACACGATCACAATGATCGGGCCGATCAGCGGAATAAATGACAGCAGCTGCCACCATCCGCTCCGGCCGGTGTCGTGGAGCCGGCGGGTGCACACAGCGATGCCGGGAACCAGTACGGCCAGATTGTAGATGAGCCACAGCGGACGGATGAAGGACAGTATGAGCGAGGCGATAAAAGAAATCAGAACGAACATCCAGAATTCCTCGCGGCCCGCCCGCCCGTTGAATTCCGCGTATTTCTTCAAGACAGCAAGATACCAATTCATCTTATCTCCTTGTGGTTCGGTTTATAACCCCGGTTCTCGGTCAGAGCGTAAAAGCCGGACAAAGACGTGTCAACGTAAACCTAAAACAGGCCGAGCTGCTCGGGTTGTTTTTGGTACTGCGGAAATTTCATAGGCGGCTGCTTGGCGAGGTCAAGCAGCGCATGGACACTGGCAGGTTGTCCGGCTTTTTCAAGCGCTTCAACGATGCGCGCAAAAAGCAGTCCGCAATAGACGCTGTCTTCTTCGGCGCGGTGAAAAGTGCCGTTCGGAAATCCGAAATGCCGGACGAGCGTGCCGAGTTTATAGTTAAACATGCCGGGAAAAATAATCCGGGAAAGCGCACAGGTGTCAAGTACAACACCTTTTGGCGCGCGGGCGCGGTGCTTTTCAACGGCCGCCAGCAAAAATTTGAAATCGAACGGTGCGTTGTGGGCAACCAGTGGAAGTTCGCCGCAAAAATCAGCAAGATCCGTGAGAACGGTTTCGATTCTGGCCTGACCGGCAACCATCTCGTCGGTAATTCCGTTAACGGCAGAGGCTTCCGGCGGAATCGGCCGACCGGGATTAATGAGCGTACAGAAGGTTTCGGCCGGCACGGCCCCGCGAAAGCGCACGGCACCGATTTCGATGACAGCATCCGTTTTCGGTTGAATGCCGGTAGTTTCCAGATCGAACGCAATAAAGTCCATGCGGTCTTTTATACTGCAACAGAAGAGCCTGCTCAAGGCTTGGCACGGTTTTATTGGGCGGGTATGCTGGCAGAAGAAAAGGGAGGCCTTATGAAAAAAGCAGAAATTATCGGCGTAACGGTTTTGGTGTCGGCTCTTTTGTGCGGATGTAATCAGCATGCCGTTGCGGCGGAACAGTCCGGCCTTTGGAAAACAGATTACGAGGCCGCCCTGAAACAGGCTGCAGCAGAGAATAAGTATGTACTGGTAGACTTCAGCGGATCGGACTGGTGCGGCTGGTGTATCAAGCTTGAGCAGGAGGTGTTTTCACAAAAAGAATTTACCGACTACGCCGGAACCGGCCTGATCTGCGTGCTGGTCGATTTTCCCCGCAGTAAAGAACAGCCGGAAGCACAGAAAGCTGCCAATCAGGCGCTGGCGGAGCGTTACAGCATTCAAGGCTTTCCGACCGTGCTGATTCTGAATCCGCAGGGCAAGGTCATCACACGCGATGGCTATCAATCCGGCGGCAGCGCTAAATATGTCGAGTTCATCAAAAGAGTTATTGCCGCCGATCAGAAAAAATAATCCTGCGGATTCCGGCAAAAGAAAAAGCCGCCCGTTTCCGGAGCGGCTTTTACTCTGAGCCCCGGCGAAGGGGCTTTCCGTTTGTGCGGAACGAAGCGGTTTATTCTTCGCCGCCGCGGACTTTGCCTTCGGCACGGCGCTTCTTGACCACTTCTTCAGCGATCGAGAACGGCACGGCTTCATAATGTTCGAAGTGCATCGTGAACGAGGCGCGTCCCTGTGAGAATGAGCGGATGGTGTTCGAGAAGCCGAACATTTCGCTCAGCGGGGCGAACCCGCGAATCAATTTCATACCGCCGCGGCTGTCCATCGACTCAATCCGTCCGCGCCGCTGGCAGATGCTGCCGGAGGCCGGGCCCATATATTCTTCGGGCGTAGTGATTTCAATCGACATGATCGGCTCGAGCAGCTGCGGATTGCCTTTGAGGAAAAGCTGCTTGAAGCCCTGACGGCCTGCGATCTGGAAGGCGAAATCGCTGGAGTCTACGTCGTGGTAAGAACCGTCCACGAGGTTGACACGCATATCGACCACCGGATAACCGGCGTAAGGACCGCTCTGCAGCGCCTGAATGACACCCTTTTCGACCGACGGAATGTATTCCTGCGGAATGCGCCCGCCAACCACCTTGTTGTTGAATTCGAAACCTTCGCCGGGACCGCGCGGTTCGAGCTCCAGCACAACGTGGCCGTACTGACCGCGTCCGCCGGACTGCTTGGCGTGCTTGTAGGAGCCGTTGGTCGCCACGGTAGCAGTTTCGCGGTAGGCCACTTCCGGACGGCCGACTTTCGCCTGTACGCCGAACTCGCGTTTCAGACGGTCGACGATAATTTCGAGGTGAAGCTCACCCATCCCGGAAATGATGGTTTCGCTGGTTTCCTGGTCGAAGGAGACGACGAACGTCGGATCTTCATCCGCCAGGCGGTGCAGCGCTTCGCCAAGCTTCTCATTGTCCATCTTGGATTCAGGCGCAACGCTGATGGAGATAACCGGAGCCGGAAACTCCATGGCTTCGAGATAAATCGGGTTTTCTTTGGCGCACAGCGTATCCCCGGTTTTGGTTTCGGTCAGGCCCACAACGGCCACGATATCGCCGGCATAAGCGGCGTCAATAGACTCCTGCTTGTTGGCATGCATACGAAGAACGCGGCCGACACGCTGCATTCTGTCGCGGGTGCTGTTGTAAATGGTCGAGCCGGCCGTCAGCGTTCCGGAATAAACGCGGACGTAGGTCAGTTTTCCCATGTGTTTATCGGACATGATCTTAAACGCCAGCGAGGAAAGCGCGTCGTCGTCTTTCGGCAGACGGGTGACACCTTCGCCGCCTTTTTCGCAGATGATCGGCGGGATTTCGTTCGGCGCAGGCAGCAGATATACAACGCCGTCGAGTACACGCTGCACACCTTTATTCTTGAAAGCTGAGCCGCAGTAAACCGGAACGACTTTGCGGGCGATGGTGGCCTTACGCAGAATCGTGCGGATTTCTTCAGTCGTAAGCTCTTCGCCGGCAAAATATTTTTCCATCAGGGCTTCGTCCTGCTCGGCGCATTTCTCAACCAGATTGTTGCGCCATTCCTTGGCCTGCTCGAGCAGTTCGGCCGGAATTTCCTTTTCTTCGAAATCAACGCCCTTACTCGCTTCGTCGTAATAGATGGCAACCATCTTGACCAGGTCGATGATCCCGGCAAATTCTTCGGCAGAGCCGATCGGAATGACCACCGGCACGGCGTTGCCGCCCAGCTCTTCCTGAATACCTTTGACCACGCCGAAGAAATCGGCGCCGACGCGGTCCATTTTGTTAACGAAAGCGATTTTCGGCACGCTGTATTTTTCCGACTGGTGCCAGACGGTTTCGGACTGAGGCTGAACACCGCCGACCGCACAGAACAGCGCAATCGCGCCGTCGAGTACGCGCAGGGAGCGCTCCACTTCCATTGTGAAGTCCACGTGGCCGGGGGTGTCGATCAGCGAAATCATGTGGTCTTTCCACATGGTACTGGTTGCGGCGGAAGTAATGGTGATACCGCGCTCCTGCTCCTGAACCATCCAGTCCATAACAGCGGCGCCGTCATGCACTTCGCCGATTTTGTGCGACTTGCCCGAGTAGAAAAGAATGCGCTCGCTGAAGGTGGTTTTACCGGCGTCAATGTGCGCCATAATTCCGATATTACGGACCTTGGATAACTGTACTGTTCTGGCCATGGTTCTGTCCTCGTTTTGGTTCGGTTCTATTCCTTAAATAAAAGAGCCGCGAAATATGGCGTTTCGGCCCCGCGCCTTCAAGCGCAAACACGTTAAAAGTTGGGATCCTGCCGCCGTAAAAACCGTGCGGAAGAAACTACTGTACCGCTTTTTTCAACCGCCGGATGGTCAGCGTCTTTTCGTAAAGCGCCTTGCCGACGATCGCACCGGTCAGATTGTCGCAATTAAGCGCCGCCAGCCGCTGGATATCTTCAATGCTCGAAACGCCGCCCGAAGCGACCACATTGCAGGAAACCGCCGAACAGATTTTGCCCATTTCAAAAGCATTTACGCCGTCCAGCATCCCGTCGCGGGCGGTATCGGTGTAAATAATGGTGCCGACGCCGGCCGCATCGACCTTTTTCGCCAGATCGACCGCTTCGATATCCGTGGTTTCCACCCAGCCCTTGGTCTGGACTTTGCCCGCGCGGGCATCAATGCCGACCGCGATCCGCTCGCCGCCGAACTTTTGGACCAGCCGGGCCAGCTCTTCGGGATGTTCACAGGCGCGGGTTCCCAGAATGACGCGGCAAACGCCGGTAGCCAACAGCTGTTCAATGTGCTCATCGGTGCGGATTCCTCCGCCGATTTCGACCGGAATCTTAATGGCCGAGCAGATTTCGCGCAGCACTTCTGTATGAACTGGATGCCCAGCAAACGCTCCGTCGAGATCAACTACGTGCAGAAATTCGCCGCCGGCGCGCACCCAATGCTTGGCCATTTCGATCGGAGAATCGGAATAAACCGTCTCCTCGTTGGCCAGACCCTGCCGCAGGCGCACGCATTTACCGCCCTTCAAATCAATTGCCGGAATAATTGTGATCATCGGCGGGAGAATACGCACCGGAGCCCCGTATTACACGAAAAAAAGAAGCCGCCGGTTGCGCCCGGCGCTGTTCTTTCCTATAACCACCGCCGTGAACCAACCCTTTTCAGCACAGTTGAACCGGTGCGAATGCTGTCCGCGGCGTTGCGGCATCGACCGGCTGGCCGGACAGACCGGCTTTTGCCGCATGCCCGGCGATATCCTGCTTTCGCACGCCGGACTGCACTTCGGCGAAGAACCGCCAATCTCCGGAACGCGCGGCTCCGGCACCATCTTTTTCGCTGGATGCAACCTTCGTTGCGTTTTCTGCCAGAACTGGCAGATCAGTCAGGAATTTGATGCTTCAAAAACAAAACGCCTTTCCATAGAAGAGCTCGCCGGCGAAATGCTCCGGCTTCAGGCGGACGGTGCACACAACATCAACTTCGTTTCGCCGTCGCACATGATTTCCCAGATGGCCGATACAATCCAAGCCGCTCGGCAAAAAGGACTTACCGTTCCAATCGTCTACAACTCCAACGGCTACGACTCCGTCGCCGCGCTCCGCCAGATTCGCGGACTGGTGGATATTTACCTGCCCGACATTAAATATATGGACAACACGCTCGGGCAGAAGTTTTCGGCGGCGGACGATTATGCCGACGTCATTCCCGGCGTTCTGCGCGAAATGTTTGATCAGGTCGGACTGCTGGAATTGGACGATGACGGCGTTGCCGTGCGCGGACTGCTCGTCCGCCACCTCGTTCTGCCGGGCCAGATTGAAAACAGCAAAGCTTGTCTGAAATTTCTGGTAGAACTGTCGCCGGACATTTCCGTCAGCATCATGTCGCAGTATTCACCGCAGTATAAAGCCTGCGGGATTCCGGCACTGAACCGTCCGCTGATCGCGGAGGAATATGACGAAATCACCGACTACGCTCTTGAACTCGGCCTCGAAAACGCCTTCATCCAAACTCTCGAAAGCCAGGAAACCTACCTGCCAGACTTCGATAAAACTACGCCATTCACCGAACAATCGAAAAAATGACCGGTAATTACGGCGCAAAATCTACGATGGAGTAAACGATAAAAAACCAAGCCTCAAAGGGCCAAATGGCGACAGGCGCGAAAAGCAACAAAAGATAGAACCGGTAATTTCGATATCTTGTCTGATGTAGCGGAATGAAAGTGAACACGGCCCAGAGCAACAATGTGATTCGGTGCGCTCCCCATACGTTGGAATATTGATTTCTATTCCAATCGATAGCCGCCGCCGGTATGCATAATAATGCGAACAGGATTGATAGTGTCGCTGCCAAACGCACCGTTTTTATGTTGTGCTCCGGTAGTCGGCCTTTTTTCATTTTCGTCATCGCACAGCCTTTTCTTTAACGGCGACTTTTGCGTTCTTTCCATCGAAAAGACCCAGCAGTTCGTAGTCGCAGTCCGGTTTGACGGTCAGCACGAGAATGGTGTCCACGCTCAGCGCACCGTAGGATTCTGTTTTGATGCAGGAAACGGCCAGCTTGTGTGTTCCCGGCGTCAGCCGAACCGGTTCGCCTTTGGCGGCTTTACCATCAACAGACTGGATTTGAATTTTCACGCCCTGTTCGTCTTTGCCAACGACAAGCCCGGCGTGCGTAATGAACGGCATGGCGATAAGCAGGAAAATTAAGCGGGCGGATTTCTTCATGGCTGCCCGCCGAAATTTTTGAGCATTTGCAGGCCGGCGGCCTGACTTTTTTCGGGGTGAAACTGGACGGCGAAGACGTTGTCCTTCCAGACGGCGGAACAGTATTTGATTCCGTAGTCAGTTTCACCCGCGACGATGCTTTGGTCTTCCGGCGCGACGTAGAAGGAGTGCACGAAATAAAAGTACGCCCCGTCGTCGATGCCCGCAAACATCGGGCAGTCCGGTTTTTTCTGGTTCACCGCGTTCCAGCCGATCTGCGGAACTTTAAGCTCCGGCGAGATCCGGAAGCGCTTGGAGCCGCCTTTAAAAATTCCAAGCCCTTCGACGCCGGGCGTTTCTTCCGAGGTTTGGAAAAGCGCCTGAAGTCCTAAGCAAATGCCCATAAACGGCTTGCCGGCGGCGATCCATTTTTGAATCGGCGAAACGAAGCCGTGTCCGGTGAGGTGCGCCATGCAGTCGCCGAATGCTCCGACTCCGGGAAGAATGACGGCGCGGCACGAATCCATTTGTCCGGGCGCGGAGATAATTTCCGCGTCCAGCCCGAGAAATTTACAGGCGTTGGAAACGCTGCCGAGGTTGCCCATGCCGTAGTCGATAATGCCGATCTTGCTCATGGCAGAAGTTTGTAGCCGCGAACGGCGCGGAATGCACCCGAAAAATGTTTCGCTTTTGAGCCGGGCAGCCGCTAGAAACACTTTGAAAGTTTTATCGGTCCACAACTTCAACCAAGGAGCCTGCTATGCTGCGTAAACTGTTTCTCGTTTTCATTTTTGTCCGTCTGGTCTGTCCGGCGGCTCCGCCGGAGGCGGAACAGCAGGCCCGCGCGCTGCAAACGGTTCTCCGTCAGGCCGATGACGCCTATTTCAACAAACATCAACCGGTTATGAGCGACACCGCTTACGATGCCTTGCGCAACCAGTATGACCGGTTGCTGGCGGATTATCCGGAACTGGCCGGAGAAAATCCGGTCGGCGCGCCGGTCGCTGAATCCGGTCGGGTCGCGCACGCCGCACCGGTTCTGAGCCTTGAAAAAGTCTATTCCGATAACGACCTGACGCGCTTTCTCCAGAAAACCGGAACGAATCTGCTCTACTGCGTTGAGCCCAAGCTCGACGGCGTTTCCGTGATCCTTCATTACCGCAACGGCCTGCTGGTGCAGGCGCTGACGCGCGGCGACGGGAAAACCGGCGCGAATGTAACGTCCGCCGTGCTCGCTTCCGGCGCGGCGCCCGTCACGCTGACCAACGCTCCGGCGAAGCTGGACGTGCGCGGCGAAATGATTCTTCCCCTGCCCGCTTTCGAAAAACTGAACCGGCGGCGCGCGGAGAACGGTCAGGAGCCGCTGAAAAATCCGCGTAATGTCGCGTCCGGAACGCTGATGCTGACCGACTATGCCGAAGTCGCCAAGCGCGGTCTGGAGTTCCAGTGCTTTGAACTGCTGTCGTGCGATATTCTGCCTGCCACACACACAGAATCCCTCGCTTTGCTGAAAAAAAACGGGCTGCCGGTAATCGAAAGTGTTACAGTCCCGACCGTGGAAGTGCTTGCGACAGTAGAAAACATGAATCGCCGACGGGCGGAGTTTCCGTTCGTGACCGACGGAGTCGTTATCAAAGTGAACGATCTGGCGGTCCGGAACCGGCTCGGCGCCACGGCGCATCATCCGCGCAGCGCCATCGCCCGCAAGTATGAAGAGACTCCGGTACAAACCCGGCTGCTGAACGTCGAGTGGTCGCGCGGCGCTTCCGGCAAACTGACGCCGGTTGCACACTTTGATCCGGTTGAAATTCAAGGCGCAACGGTTCAGCGCGCTTCGCTTTACAGTCTGGAGCATCTTCGCGCAATGGATTTAAAAATCGGCGACTGGATCAATGTAATCCGTTCCGGGGGAACCGTTCCTGAAATTACCGGAATCCGCCCTGAGCGGCGGACCGGCCGCGAAACCGCAATCTCGGATCCCGTGGAATAAATTATGGCTTCTTCCTACAAATATCTCTTCGGGCCGGTTCCGTCGCGACGCCTCGGACGGTCGCTCGGTATCGACGTGACGCCGTTCAAAACCTGCTCGTTCGATTGCGTTTTCTGCCAATGCGGCTGCACGACGCGGCTTGTCACAGAGCGCGCCGAATTTGTCCCGTTCGAAGAGGTCTGCGCTGAAGTTGAACAGTGGCTGAAGGAAGACGGTCAGGCCGACGTCATTACATTCGCCGGCTCGGGCGAACCGACGCTCTATTCGCGGCTCGGCGAGCTGATTGGTTTTATAAAAGCTCATACGAAAATTCCGGTGATCGTTCTTTCAAACGGCACCCTGCTCCACCGGATTACCGTGCGCGACGAACTTTTGAATGCAGATGTGGTGAAAGTCAGTTTGAGCGCGTGGGACAATGCTTCGTTCAGAAAAATCAACCGCCCCGCACCTGGCCTTTCTTTTGACCAGCTGCTGGCTGGCCAGCGCGATTTCCGGAATGTTTTCCGCGGTGATCTGTGGATGGAAGTCTTTCTGATGGAAGGTATTAATGCCGATCCTGAACAGGTAAAAAAAATCGCCGCAGCCGCAGCCGGAATCCGTCCGGATAAAATCCACCTGAATACTGCCGTCCGTCCGCCGGCCGAAGCGGAGGCGCGACCCGTTGCTAAAGAAAAACTGGATGCGTTTTGTAAATTTTTCACGCCGTGCGCCGACGTCATTGCGTCGTTTTCCGCCGGCACAGAATCCTCCGCAGAACTGAGCGTCAAAAAGCTGATTGATTTGATCCGCCGCCATCCTGCGACGGCAGCCCAGCTGGCGGAAAACTTCGGTGCTGATTTGGCGGCAGTTTTGGCGCTGCTTGGCGATCCCCGGCTGCAAACCGAGGTGCGCAACGGCGAGACCTATTATAAGTGCCGGTAAAAAGGGCTTGCGCCGCGCGGCCCGTTATGATTAAAAGACCCGCTCTTTTACAAGGACTAGGTTAAAAATGAAAAAAGAAATCCATCCTGAATATACCGACGCAGAAATTTCGTGCGCCTGCGGCAGCGTAATTAAAACCCGCTCGACCGTTAAGAAAATGCACATAAACCTCTGCTCCGCCTGCCATCCGTTCTTCACCGGAACGGCCAAAATGCTTGATACGGAAGGTCGCGTTGACCGCTTCCGCAAGCGCTACGGCAAGTAACGACGCACGTTTAGGCCGGACTCTGTTTTCAGAGGCCGGCCTTTTTGTGTCCCGCCATGATTAATAAAGCTTATCTGGAAAACCTGAACAGACGCATCTCCGGGCTGGAAACGGAAATGTCCGCGCCGGGCGTTGCATCCAATCCCCAGAAAATGCAGGCGCTGATGCACGACTATTCGCATCAGAAACGGGTCGCCGCCGCCGCTGAAATTTTTCTGAAACTGCAGGATGCCGCCGCTGAAAGCCGCGCCATGCTTGCAGATGCCTCCACGGATGCCGAACTGCGTGAAATGGCCGAAGCCGAGCTGGCGGACGTTGAGGCAAAACTGCCTGAAGCAGAAAAAGCGGTCAAGGTGGCTCTGCTCCCGCCCGATCCGTCTGACTCCAAAAACGTTATCATGGAAATCCGCGCCGGCACCGGCGGCGACGAAGCCGCGCTTTTTGCCGGCGATCTTTACCGCATGTACAGCCGTTATGCTGAAAATAACGGGCTTAAAATTTCTGTCCTGGACGTAAGCCCTTCCGAAACCGGTGGATATAAGGAAGTTGTTTTCTCGGTCGAAGGCGAAATGGTTTATAAAAAGCTGAAGTACGAAAGCGGTACCCATCGCGTACAACGCGTTCCCGCCACTGAAACGCAGGGTCGTATTCATACTTCCGCCGCCACCGTCGCCGTGCTCGCCGAAGCTGAAGAAGTGGATATCGAGATCAGAAACGAAGATTTGCGCATCGACACCTATCGCTCCAGCGGATCCGGCGGTCAGCACGTTAACACGACTGATTCAGCCATCCGCATCACTCATATTCCAACCGGCGTGGTGGTTCAGTGTCAGGACGAACGCTCACAGCACAAGAACAAAGCCAAAGCCATGCGGGTTTTGCGCTCGAAGCTTTATGAAGCGCGGCAGCAGCAGATTGAAGCTGAACAGTCGGCGGCCCGGCGTTCGCAGGTCGGCTCCGGCGACCGCAGTGAAAAGATCCGCACCTATAACTATCCGCAGAACCGCCTGACCGATCACCGCATCAACCTGACGCTTTATAAACTAGACCGCGTTATGGAAGGCGATCTCGAAGACGTTTTTAACGCGCTTTATGAGCATGACATCGAGCTGAAAGTTAAGGCGCATACTGACAAGACCGCCCAAGGCTGATTTTAAAAATCAGTCGTTTTTTAAACGAAATTTCGCCTTTTTGCCTCGATTCATGGTGTTTTTATCAAAAAAACGCCTATTTATAAAAAACAGCCAGCCAGACCGTTCGCGCGGTTTCGGCGGTTTTTTCCACACGATGGCGCATTCCGGCTGGAATGTTCAGGTAGTCGCCCGGCAGCAGATCAACCTGCCGATCTTCAAACTGCAATTGTGCAGCGCCTTCCAGCAGCAACACCCATTCGCTCTCCGGCTGGTCATACCAGAATCCTGCGGGAGATGCCTGACCGAATGATACGATCCGCTCAATGCGCATATTCCCATTCGAAAGCAGTTCGGTAAACAGCTCTTTTGCTGCGCGTCCGGGAATCTGGTCAAACAGGTTATTCTTCATCTCTGCAGAATACAGGTTCCTTGTATTGGTTGCTGAAGAAAAATCTGGTTTTATTTTTCCGCCGCTCCATCATTCCCGACCTCATGAAAAACAGCTCCTTTGATGTGATCGTGGTCGGCGGCGGACACGCCGGATGCGAGGCCGCTTTGGCTTCCGCGCGGCTCGGCGCCCAAACCGCTTTGATTAGTCTTGAAAAGAAGTTTATCGGCAAGATGTCCTGCAATCCGTCGATCGGTGGAATCGCTAAGTCTCATATTACGTGCGAGTTAGATGCATTAGGCGGTGAACAGGCGCGCAATACGGATTATACCGGCATTCAGTTCCGAACGCTTAACATCCGCAAGGGCCCGGCGGTTCAGGCCTTTCGAGCTCAATGCGACAAAAACCTCTACCCCGTCCGAATGCAGGCTGTCATTGATCAGCAGAAAAGCCTGACCGTGCTTGAGGCAGCGGTCTCAGCTCTTTGGACTGAGTCGGGACAGCTGCGCGGGGTGATTTTAGAATCCGGTGAAAAAATAGCCGGAAAATCTGTAGTGCTGACTTCAGGGACTTTCCTGCGCGGACGTATCATGATTGGGCAGACTATTATTGATGAGGGACGCTGGGGTGAACGGTCGGTGGATGATCTTTCAGTGTCGCTGAAGAGCCTTGGATTTGAACTGGGCCGTATGAAAACCGGCACACCGCCACGGATTCATAAAGACAGCATTGATTATTCAAAAATGGCGATTCAGCCTGGCGATGCGCCTCCGCCATTCTTTTCGCGCGCCGCACGGCAGGATTACGAGAAGTTCCACGTGGAACCGTTGCGCCAAGGAGCGGCGGCGGATGTTCCACATGGAACAGTGCTACGCCCATGGACGCCCGGAACGGATCAGATTCCCTGCTGGCTGACTCATACCAATGAAAAAACCCATCAAATTATCGCTGATAACCTGAAAAAAAGCTCTTTATACGGCGGAATGATCGAGGGTGCGGGAGCGCGGTACTGCCCGTCGATCGAAGACAAGGTCGTAAAATTCCCGCAGCGGACCTCGCATCATGTCTTTATCGAGCCCGAAGGCCGCAATAACGTGCGGATTTATCCCAACGGAACATCCAACAGTCTGCCGGAAGACGTACAACTGGAAATGATTCATTCCATCGCCGGACTGGAAAAAGCGGTGTTTATCCGTCCTGCATACGCCATTGAATACGACTACGCGCCGCCTACGCAGCTTTTTCATACTCTGGAAACAAAAACGGTTGAAAACCTCTATTTTGCAGGCCAAATCAATGGAACGACCGGTTATGAAGAGGCTGCCGGCCAGGGATTTGTGGCCGGAGTTAATGCTGCTCGCAAGATTCTTGGTCTGCCTGAATTTATTTTAGGCCGCGATGAGGCTTATATCGGCGTTTTAATTGATGATTTGGTTTTGAAGGGTACGGATGAACCGTACCGGATGTTTACTTCGCGCGCTGAGCACCGGCTGACGCTTCGGCAGGATAATGTCCGGTTCCGGCTTCATGCGCGCGCAAAAGCATTGGGAATCGTATCTGCCGCCGATCTGGCGGAAACCGTCCAGATGCAGGCGCAGATTGATCTGGAGATAGAAAGGCTGCGGAAAAAATTCTTTGCCGGGTCTTCGTTGGCACAGACTCTCTGCCGGCAGGACAGCCATTATGCTGGATTGCCGGGCGAAAAGCCGGATCTGCCACCGGAAGTGATCGAACAGGTTGAAATTGCCATCAAGTATGAAGGCTACATCAAGCGGGAGGCCGGGCGCATCGTTGACTTCCAAACTTTAGAAAAGCAGCGTATTCCGGCGGATTTCGATTACGACGCCATTATCGCACTGCGTTTTGAATCGCGCGAAAAGCTGAAGGCCATCCGGCCGGAAAACCTCGGCCAAGCTTCACGCATCTCCGGCGTCAACCCGGCTGACATTTCCATCTTGTCGGTGTGGCTCAAAGCCGGCAAATAAACCCGTATTATACCTTGCGCTTCTTTTTCTTCTCTTCCAGATCCGGACGAGGCCGGGGAACAAACTTCAGCTCGATCGGCGCACCTTCGAGTCCGAAGGCCTTGCGGATTTCGTGGTCGAGATAGCGTTTATATGATGATGTTGCTCTTAACGTGTTGTTTACAAACAACTTGACACGTACCGGCTTCACGCCGGCCTGGGTGGCATAATAAATTGTAAGCGGTCGTCCGTTGACGCTCGGCGGCGGATTTTTCTGCACGGCATCCTGCAGAATCCGGTTAAGTACACCGGTGGAAAGCTTGATCTGAACCTGATCTGAAATGTAATCGATCAGCTCTACGCTGCGGCGGATGTTGTAGCCCGATTTTGCCGAGAGAAAAAGCAGCGGGGCAAAGTCGAGAAACGGCATTTCTTTGCGCAGCGCGGGTTCGTATTTTGTTTGCGTAACTTCTTTTCCTTCAGCGACATCCCATTTGTTGACGGCCAGAATACATCCTTTTTGCGCCTCGATAATTTTGGCCGCCAGTTTTTTGTCCTGCAGTTTCGGTCCTTCGGTGGCGTCCATAAGCAGAATAACAACGTCGGCGCTCTGGATGCTTTCTTCTGCACGCACATTACTATAGTGCTCAACCGCTCCCGACAGGCGGTTGCGCCGGTTGATGCCGGCGGTGTCAATCAGCAGATAGTGCCGCGCATGCGGACCGCTGCCGATTGTGAAAGGAATTTCGATGCTGTCCCTCGTTGTACCGGGAATTTCAGAAACGATCACGCGTTCGCTATTTAATAACCTGTTGATGTAAGATGACTTACCGGAATTTGGCCGCCCGACTACTGCCACACGAAGCGGCGTACGTTTTTCTCGCGGCGGTGCTGCTGGAAGTTTTGCCACAGCGGCCTGCAACAGCGCATCGATACCCCGGTTATGGAGTGCGGAAACCGGGAAAACCGGGAAGCCGAGTTTTGAAAATTCGGGGGCCTGCTCATCGCGGGAAGGTGTGTCGGCTTTGTTCGCAGCGATAAATACCGGCCGGTCGGCGCGATGAAGAAGCCGCGCGACCTCTTCATCCATCGGAACAATTCCCGTGGTGATATCCGCCACAAAAATAATCGCGGCAGCATCTTCGATCGCGACGGCGACCTGCTTGTTGGTGCTATCAACAAGAATATCGTGCGCCGAGCCGGAGTCCATGGTTCCAAGTCCGCCGGTATCAATTACATCGAAATACTGTTCATTCCATACGGCTTCGCACATCACACGGTCACGGGTGACGCCGCACTCTTCATGTACAATCGAGACGCGACGGCCGACAATCCGGTTAAACAGCGCCGATTTTCCAATATTTGGACGACCAACGATGGCGATAATTCTTTGCTGGGGGGCTGCACTCATTTTCATAATCCTCTAATAAGGCGCACATTGAACGGGTTGCGCCTTGCAAAAGCAACCCTCTTCGTATAAATCCGCATCAGGCATTGATTCAAAAAAGGAGCGTTCCTATGGCTAAAATTACCTTCAAGGGCTCACCGATAAATACGGCAGGCGAACTGCCGGCAAAAGGCAGCGCGGCACCGGACTTCACGCTCGTTAAGCAGGATCTTTCAGAAACTGTACTGGCCGATTACAAAGGAAAGCGGCTTGTGCTGAATATTTTCCCGAGCATTGATACGGGTGTCTGCGCCATGTCCGTTCGCAAATTCAATGAAAAAGCGGCCGCGTTGAAGAACACGGTGGTTCTTTGCGTTTCCATGGATCTTCCGTTTGCCCAGGGGCGTTTCTGCGGAGCTGAGGGAATTAAAAATGTTGTACCGGCTTCGGCATTCCGCTCCGCATTCGGAGATCATTACGGTGTAATCATCGCCGACGGCCCGCTGGCCGGACTGTTTTCGCGCGCAGTAGTGGTTGTTAATGAGAGCGGAAAAGTGGTTTACGCTGAACAGGTTCCGGAAATTACGCAGGAGCCGGACTACGATGCCGCGCTCGCCGTACTGAAGTGACTTGGCGAAAGAAGATGGACGCCAAATTGAGCTGTCCGCTCGATCTGGTGTCTATTGCTGTGATGAAAACTCTACTGATCAGCATCCTGCTTGTCGCGATTGCCGGTACCGCTCCGGCAGAAGAGGGTACAGTGAAAACCGAAAAAGCTGTGTTTGCCGCCGGATGCTTTTGGGGTGTTGAATCGGCATTCCGCCAAATGTCTGGCGTGATTGATACACAGGTCGGCTATACCGGCGGAAAAACCGTCAATCCAACCTATAGAGAGGTCTGCACTGATACCACCGGGCACGCAGAAGCGATTGAGATTACGTTCGATCCCGCAAAAGTTTCTTATGAGAAACTTTTGGATCTCTTCTGGCGTATGCACGACCCGACACAAGTGAACCGGCAAGGTCCGGACACCGGCACCCAATATCGTTCGGCGGTCTTTTATCACTCGCCCGAACAGCGGGCCGCCGCCGAAGCCTCTAAAGTTGCGTTCGATAAAAGCGGCAAATATAAAAAGCCGATCGCGACTCAGATTTTACCGGCCGGGCCGTTCTACCGCGCCGAAGAATATCATCAGCGCTATTTTGAAAAGAACGGCGGTCCCGCCTGTCATATCTTCTGATCTGCGTCTTTCTATAAATTAGGGCCACGCAGATTTAACATCGGCGGGATTGCTTTTTCCCGGCAGGTGCGTAGATTCTCCGCCCTTATCCGGAGAATTTATGAGAAACGAACAGATTCGCAATGTCGCGATTATCGCGCATGTTGACCACGGCAAAACCACGCTGGTCGACCAGATCATCAAGCAGGCTCACATTCTGCGCGATAACGAAGCCTTTCAGACCTGTCTGCTCGACAGCAATGATCTCGAGCGCGAACGCGGCATTACCATTCTCTCCAAAAACATCAGCATCGTTTACAACGGCGTGAAGATCAACGTGATCGATACTCCCGGCCACAGCGACTTCGGCGGGCAGGTCGAGCGCGTACTCAACCTCGCCGACGGCGTTCTTTTGCTGGTCGACTCCGCCGAAGGGCCGATGCCTCAAACGCGCTTCGTACTCGATAAAGCGCTCGAACTGAACCTCAAGCCGGTTGTCATCATCAACAAAGTGGATAAGCCGGATGCGCGCTGCGACGAAGTGCATAACATGGTCTTTGACCTTTTCGTTGAGCTCGAAGCCAACAACGACCAGCTCGACTTCCCGGTACTTTACGCCAGCGGACGCGACGGCTGGGCCGTGACCGACCTGAACGACCCGCGCGACTCCATCAAGCCGCTGATGGACGCTATCGTGAAACACATTCCGGGTCCGCCGGTTAAAGAAGGTCCTGTCCAGATGCAGGCCACGACGCTCGACTACAATGACTATGTCGGCCGTATCGGTATCGGTCGCGTCTATCGCGGCACACTCGACCTGAAAACTCCGGTCTGCATCATCAAACGCGACGGCTCGGTACGTCCGGTGCAACTTAAAGAACTGCAAACCTTCGAAGGCCTCGGCCGCGCAAAAACAAACAGCATCCCGTGCGGCGACCTCTGCGCCATCTCCGGCATTATGGACATCGATATCGGCGATACTATTGCGCATATCGAACATCCGGAAGCGCTGCCGCTGATCGCTCTCGATGAACCGACGCTTTCAATGGCTTTCCGCGTAAACGACTCACCGTTTTTCGGAAAAGATGGCAAATATGTCACCAGCCGCCACATCCGTGACCGCCTGTTGAAAGAAACCGAGCGTGACGTAGCATTGCGCGTTGAAGAAACCGGTGGCGACGCCTTCATCGTCAGCGGACGCGGCGTATTGCACCTGTCCATTCTCATCGAAACCATGCGCCGCGAAGGTTTTGAGCTGACTATCGCTCAGCCGCGCGTAATTTTCCGCACTCATCACGGCATCAAAGAAGAGCCTATTGAAATTCTGACGGTCGATGTTCCGGATGAATACGCCGGCAAAGCCATCGAACTGATCGGTCAGCGTCGCGGTGAAATGATCCGTATGGATCAGCTCGGTCTGCGCAAAAATATGACCTTCCACATTCCCACCCGCGGACTGATCGGTCTGCGCAGCAAAATGATGACCGCTACAGCAGGCGAGGGGATTATCAATCACCGTTTTCTCCATTACGCGCCCTATGCCGGCGAAATCAACCACCGTAATAACGGCGTTCTGATCAGCATGGGTAACGGAAGTTCCGTTGCGTTCGCCATCGACGGCCTGCAGCAGCGCGGTATTTTCTTCATCGATCCGGGCGTAGAGTGTTACGAAGGCATGATCGTCGGCGAGCATTGCCTCGATAAAGATCTGCTCGTCAATGTACAGAAAGCCAAGCAGCTTACCAACATGCGTGCTTCCGGCTCGGACCGCGCCATGAAAATTGCGCCGGCACAGAAACTCAGCCTCGAAGAAGCGCTGGAATACATCAAAGACGACGAGCTGGTTGAAGTGACGCCGCACAACGTCCGTCTGCGCAAGCGCTACCTCACCGATAACGAGCGCAAACGCATGAAACGCTCCACCGCCGAAGAAGAAACGGCTTAAGCTCAGCTCATGAGCCAGTAGACGAGAAAAGCGAAGCCGAACAGCAGCAGCAGGCCGGTTGCAAAAACCATCAGGAGGCATCCCGCATAACGGGAGTCCAGCTTGTAGCCGATTTCCTGGCTCAGTGTATCCCGGTAGGGGTTGGGAACCGGACTATCCCGACGCCAGAGTCGTTTTTTAGGCGGCTGTGCGTTCATGGGTGCGGAATGTAGGGGACTCCCTCTCAGAAATCAACGTTTTGATTTCCGGCAAGAGCTATAATTTCTTTAAGGGGTATACCGCTCGCTTCAGCCAGTTTTCGGCAGTCATCATATTCCGGCTTCGCGGAACAAACTTTCCCGTTGATCGAGCTGACCTTCACCCGCACCGGTCCCCACGGCGTCGTAATGAGTTCTTCGCGCCGTTCGACGGCAGTGCGCTGCACCGAATATCGGCGAATACCGATCGTTGTGGTTTCCGTAAAAATAATTTCTTCGATCTCTTCCTGAAGCGCTGAAGGTGCGAGAGCAGAAAGCGTTACCGCCGGCCGGTTCTTTTTCATCTGGACCGGCGTCAGCCAAACGTCCAGCGCGCCTGCTTTGAAAAGCCGCGCCATCACATAATCAAAAATCTGCGGATTGCAGTCGTCGATGTTGGTTTCCAGCACCAGCAGTTCGTCAGCCTTTTCCGCGATGTCGCCCAGTTCTGCGCGCAGAACATTTGGAGTATCCAGATTCCATCCGCCCGCACCGTACGCCGTTTCCCCGGAAACGAAACCGGCGGGCCGGTCGCCGAAACCATCGCAAAGTACGGCGAGCAGCGCGGCACCGGTCGGCGTCAGCAGTTCTTTTTCAATATCGCCGTGCGTGTACGGAATACCGTTCAACAATTCCGTCGTCGCCGGCGCAGGAATCGGCATCGCTCCGTGCGCGCATTTTATGAATCCGTACCCGGTTCGTAAATTTCCGGCGTAAAGCTTTTCGATGCCAAGCACTTCGAGTCCGAAGACCGTCCCAACGATATCGATAATTGCGTCAACGGCGCCGACCTCGTGAAAATGAATTTTATCGATGGTCGTGCCGTGAACCTTCGCCTCGGCTGCGGCGAGTTTTTTAAAAACAGAAATACTCCGCGCTTTTACCGAATCGCTGATTTCCGCCGCTTCGATAATTTTGACAATATCTCCGAGGTGCCGGTGCGCGTGATGTTCAGCATGGTCGAGCAGCACGTCAAAGTGCGTCGCTTTGATGCCGCACTTTACCACGGTTTCAATTTTAAGCTGATAACCGGAGACAGGCAGGGAGCTCACCATCTCGCGCAATTTCTGTTCCGGCAGCCCGGCAGCCAGCAGCGCGCCGACAAACATATTACCGCTGACTCCCGAAAATCCGCTCAGATAGAGTGTTTTCATAAAATCACCTCATCGAATTAATCAGGCCGGCAAGACGTCCGGCACCGAAGCCGTTATCAATGTTCACCACCGCAACGCCGGCGGCGCAGCTGTTGAGCATGCCGAGCAGGGCGGCCAGCCCTTCGAAACTCGCGCCGTAACCAACGCTCGTCGGCAAAGCAATCACCGGTTTTGAAACCAGTCCGCCGACTACGCTGGCGAGTGCGCCTTCCATTCCGGCAGCGACGATAAGCACATTCGCGCTACGGATTTTTTCTTCCTGCGCAAAAAGACGGTGAATGCCTGCAACTCCGACATCAAACACGCGCTCGACGCGGTGACCCATCAGCTCTGCCGTCAGCGCGGCTTCTTCGGCAACAGGAATGTCGCTCGTTCCGGCAGTTATCACGAGAATGAAGCGGTCGGAATCCGGCGTAAGCTTTTCCTTCCGCACGACAATGAGCCGCGCAACGTCGTGATATTCCGCTTCCGGCACCAGCTTTTTTACCGCCGCAAAAGTTTCCGGATTCGCCCGCGTCGCCAGAATGTTATGCGCACCCTGATTCATCCGCTCGACAATCTGCGCGACCTGTTCCGGTGTTTTGCCTTCGCAGAAAACAGCCTCCGGCGAACCGCAGCGCTCCGCACGATGATGGTCGATCTTCGCGAAACCCATCTCTTCAAACAGTTTCATTTCAAATCCTCATTCAAGCTTCCCATCCGGTAGCCGGAAAGATCCAGCGCGACGTGATGAAAACCCAGCGCCTTCAGCTTTTCAGAAATTTTACGCGCGGGTTCCGGTTCCGCCAGCTTCGGAATCCATTCGGGTTCGACTTCAATGCGCGCCGTCGTGCCGTGATGTCGGACGCGGAGCTGTCCTTTACAAAGCAGACGGATAAATTTTTCGGCTTCTTCAACTTGTTTGAGCCGCTCGGGAGTTAGCGGCAGTCCGTATTCAATGCGCGAAGCCAGGCAGGCGGCGCTCGGTTTTTCCCACGTCGGCAGGTTCCACTGTTTGGAAATTTCGCGGATTTCCGCTTTGGTCAGTCCGGCTTCTTTGAGCGGACTTCGAACCTGGGGCATTTCTGCGACAGCGCGGCTTCCGGGCCGGTAGTCGTTGGCGTCATCTACATTACTGCCTTCGACGATCCATGGATAACCGCGCGCGGCGGCCCATTTAACCAGCGCCTCAAAGCGCACTTTCTTGCAGAAGTAACAGCGTTCCGCAGAGTTGGCGGTGAAAAGATCGTCGCTGAACTCGTCCGTTTCGAGCAGGATGTGCTTGGCGCCGATTTTTCCCGTCAGCGTTACGGCTTCGGCTTTTTCATCATCGGTCAGCGTCGCGGAAACAGCGGTTACCGCCAGAATGTTTTCCGCGCCAAGTGCACGGACGGCGGCCGCGGTCAGAAAAGTACTATCCACGCCGCCGGAAAAAGCGACGACGACTTTTCCAAGTTCCTGGAAAATTTCATCCAGCTTCCGGAGTCTGGCTTCGGTGTTCATAAATTTATTCACTCGCAGGACGACGGCGTAATGCCTTTTTATCCGACTGCCGGTGTTTCCCTTCGAGCATCTTATTCTGGGCGCGGCGCGACCGGCGGCGTTTCTGCCGGCGGATTTTTTCCTGCTCCTGCTGCCGCTGGCTTTGCACACCAAGCCGCTTTTCTTCGAGTTTGTCGCAAAGGTCGCGCCGGGCAAAAAAACGGTTGGAGCTTTGCAGCCGGGAAGACTGGCATTTGACTTCGATGCCGGATGGTGTGTGGTGCAGCTGTACACAGGACGAGGTTTTATTGATCTTCTGCCCGCCGGAGCCGGAGCCGCGAATAAAATTCTCCGTCAGATCCTCTTCGCGAATATGCAGGGCGGCCATCCGTTCGTACAGTTTTTCCCATTTATCCTGCGTAATCATAACGGGATGTAACCACAATGGCCGGAAAGGGGGAAAGGAAAAGTGCAGTGGCAGAAAAAGAATGGAGCGGGTGAACGGATTCGAACCGTCGACAATCACGTTGGCAACGTGATGCTCTACCAACTGAGCTACACCCGCGTCGAAAGGCTGGTCATTATGCTAATTCGAAAACTGGTTGCAAGCCGGAATCTGCGGAATTTTACTTTGCGGGCGCCGGATCGACCGTTTCCACGGTATCAATGCGCAGACTGGTACGCCCGTTCTCTGAAGGCCGGATGATATCGAGGTCTTTCACCATCCAGAGTTTGTCGAATTCCTTGACGCTGACCACCTTGAGTTCTTTGACCTGATTACCGGCAGGATCTTCTTCGCGCGCGCCGAACAGGCGGCCGGTGTCCTGCTCAATCCAGAGCAGCAGCTGGTTTTTACCGCGCGGAACAGCCACTACAAAGCAGTCGCGGCCCAGTTTTTTATCCGTCCGGAGCGTTTTCGCGTCAAAACTCCAGAGGAACGAGAAGCTAAGATCGTCCCAGGTTACGCCCAGCCCGTCGATTTCTGTATTCGGGTTGAAATTGGTTACATCGTTATTGTTTTCGGAATACTGGAATTCCGGCCCGCCGGGAATCCACTGGATTTCCAGCGTCTGGAAAGCGCCGGTCTTTTCGTTGCGGATGCGGTAGGTTGCATTCGCCGGATCGGCACCCCAGTTGAGATCCATCTCAACCGTCAGCTCTTTTTTGACGAAGCCGTTTTCCGCGCGCTCCTTCAGCGAACCGTTCATCCGGATCGGCTCTTTCGGAAGCTGCGAGCGGGCGAAGTCCAGAATCTGCAGGGCCGGAGGCAAGGATGCGCCTGTATCTTTGAGACTTTTTTTGTTTTTTTCCTGAACGGGCAGCGCAGAGTCAACAGAACCGCTCATTACGTTAGAGAGCTCCTTTGATAGGGGTGCCGCTTCAACCGCCGCGCCGGTTTGTTTTATCACTTTTTCTGCAACAGGTGCCGCTTCTTTAACCGGCACAACGGGTTCTTTAGCCGGTTGAGGCGCGGAAGACGACCCTTTGACAGATTCTGTGGCGCACGCACAAAGCGTCACAGTGAAAACCAGGGCGGTTAGCAGAGCAAAAATCGGACGTTTCATGCGGCGGAGTTTAGCCAAGCGGCGAACTGCCCGCCAGTTCCAAACAGCGGAAAAATCCGACGAATCTTTTTCCAAACATCCGGAAAATGACTATTGTCTGCGCCATGGCAAAATTCATCATCAACGGCGGCAATATCATTGGCGGAAAATTCTCTCCGCGCGGCAACAAAAACGCAGTTCTTCCTATGCTGGCGGCCTGCACCCTGACCGATCAGCCGGTCCGGCTCTGCAACGTTCCCGATATCGCCGACGTCCGCGTGATGCTCGAACTGCTCATGTCGCTCGGCGTATCGGTTGAAAAATCCGGCGGATGCGTAACGCTCTGCGCCAAAGGTCTTAAAGCCACCGAATTAGATGAAGAATACTGCCGCAAAGTGCGCACCTCCATTCTGCTGGCGGGTCCGCTGGCTGCACGGCACGGATCGGCGCTGATTCATTCCCCCGGCGGCGACGTTATCGGCCGCCGCCGCCTCGACACCCATTTTTACGGACTGCGCGCGCTCGGTATCGAAGTTAACGATACCGCGCCGTACCACTTTAAGCGCAAAGCGCTGGTCGGGGCCGACCTGATTCTTGACGAAGCCAGCGTCACCGCCACCGAAAACATTCTGATGGCCGCCGTACTCGCCGAAGGCGAAACCACCATCTTCAATGCCGCCTGCGAACCGCACGTACAGGATCTGGCGCACCTGCTCGTCAAAATGGGCGCGGATATCGCCGGAATCGGCACCAACCGCCTGCACATTCGCGGCGTCAAACTGCTGGCCGGAGCGGAACACACGGTTCAGCCCGACTACATCGAAGCCGGAAGCTTCCTGACTGCCGCGGTCGCGACCGGCGGCGCGCTCGAAATTCCCGAACCGGGCGACGCCGTCACGCTCAGCGTTCTTGAAAAAGGATTTTCCAAACTCGGCGTTGGCTGGACGCTTAAAAACGAAACACTGGTTCTGGCCGCACAAAAGGACCGGCAGATCGTTTCCGACCTCGGAAACTTTACGCCGAAAATCGAAGACGGCATCTGGCCGTCGTTCCCGTCCGACCTGATGAGCGTACTGATCGTGCTGGCGACGCAGACGCAGGGGCAGATGCTCTTTTTCGAAAAGCTGTTCGAAAGCCGCATGTACTTTGTGGACAACCTGATGGCTATGGGTGCCAACATCATCCAGTGCGACCCGCACCGCGTCGTCGTCAGCGGAAAATCGCAGCTGCGCGGCGCACGGCTCAGCAGCCCGGATATCCGCGCCGGAATGGCGATGCTGATCGCCGCCTGCTGCGCCGACGGCCGCAGCGTTATCGATAACGCGCAGGTCATCGACCGCGGCTATGAAGCCATCGACGAACGCCTCCGCGCTCTCGGCGCTGATATCGAGCGGGCTTGAAACCAAAGAGGTTCTCATGAAATACAAGGGGCTTTTTGTCGCTCTAATCGCCGGGCTGTCTTTTCTGCCGATTATTGGTTGTGGAGAAGATTTGTCTGTGTTGCAAGAAAAAGCCTCGCAAGGCGATGCAAGAGCTCAACTCGAATTGGGCTGTGCTTATTACAAGGGGGTCAGCGTTTCTCAAGACAAAGCTGAAGCAACAAAATGGATTCAAAAAGCGGCAGAAGCAGGACTTCCGGAGGCTCAACTTGCTTTAGGCACTTTCTATTATAGCGGAGAAGCTTTCCCGCAAGATTTTACTAAAGCCGTCGAATGGTATCGAAAAGCGGCAGAACAAGGAAATGCTCTTGCTCAAAACTACCTCGGATTTTGTTATCTGAGAGGATTAGGCGCACCTCAAGACAAGCCGGCTGCTGTGAATTGGTTTATAAAATCTGCAGAACAAGGAAACGCCGCCGCACAGAATTTTCTGGGGTGTAGCTACTATGACGGGACACTGGTAAAACAAGACTATAAAGAGTCAGTTGCTTGGTTCACAAAAGCGGCAGAACAAGGAAATCCAGTAGCACAACGGAGTCTTGGTTTTGCTTATCAAAAAGGACTGGGTGTCCCCACAAATTTCTTTGCGGCTGTGGCTTGGTATGAAAAGGCGGCGGAACAAGGCGATACCAAGGCCATTTTTAATTTGGGCGTTTGCTATACAGATAGTACCGGCGTTAAAAAAGACGCTCTGTCGGCGTACGCTTTTTTTTATTTGGCCTCAACCCAAGCTGACGAAGATGCCCCAGTGAAACAGGATGCTATACGAAACGTATATATTTTGGAGAACAAGATGTCACAGGAACAGCTCGCGCAAGGAAAGGCGCTTGCCGACGAATACGCACAGAGGCTCGGACTAAAGCGGTCAGAATAGTTTCTTCTGCCGCCGTATTTCTGCTGTGTCTCGGCGCGAAGGTTTTAATCATTCGCGCCCTACAATTATATCTCCAGCCGTTTGGGGCAGGCGGCGAGCATTTGATAGCCGTCTTTGGTGACGGCGACGGTGTCTTCGATACGGATGCCGCCGAGTTGCGGATAGTAGAGGCCGGGTTCGATGGTGATGATCATTCCGGCTTTCAGTCTCTGATGGTTCGCGGATGAAACGCGCGGCGCTTCGTGAATTTCGAGTCCGACGCCATGGCCGGTTCCGTGAATAAATCCCTGTGGAACTCCGTTGACGATTTCTGTTTTGAATCCGCGCCGTTCCAGTTCGCCTGCGGCGGCAGCGTGAACATCGTCGGTCCAGGCTCCGGCTTTGACTGCTTTAAGCGCCTCGGCGTGCGCGGCTTTGACGGCGTTGTACATTTTTTTCAGTTCCGCCGGTGCCGGGCCGCGGCAGACGGTGCGCGTCAGGTCGCCCCAGTAGCCGGTGGCGGTCGAGCGCGGGAAAATATCGAGAACGATGGGCTGTCCGGCGCACAGAGGGCCGGTTCCGCGTTCGTGCGGATCGGCGGAGTGCGGTCCGCAGGCGACGATGGTTTCGGTCGCGATGCAATCACGGTCGAGCAGGGTGTGGCAGATGGTGGCGCGAACCATTTCCGATGTAAGAACCGTTTTGCCGCAACGCAGAAGTCCGTCTTTCCCGATTTCCGACGAGGCAATCTGTTTAATCGCGGCGTTCATGGCGGCGACAGCGGCGCGCTGGGAATTTTTCACGTCAGAAATTTCGTCTGCGGTTTTTATTTCGCGCTGCGGGCAGATCGCTTCGTCGGAAATTTTGATTTTGAAACCGGCGCGTTTCAGTTTTTCAGCGAGACCGAACGGAAAGTCAGCGGTAACACGAAGATTTTTCCCGGCCGCAGTTTTTTTTATCCAGTCGGCCGGACCTTTTTTCCAGGAAGAGCCGAAGAGTGCCGGATGTAAAACGGTGATGCCGCGCTTAACGGTTCGGCGCAGGCGGTTGTATTCCATTTCGGAAACGATGAGTGTTCCACGGGCTCCTTTCAGGATAAGCACCGCAGTTTCAGGAGGTTCCGCTCCGCACAAATAACGGATGTCGGCGGTGTTATTAGTGCTGCTGATAAGTATGTGGACAGGTGCTGCTTTTTTCATATGCGTAAAGGTTCTGTTAGTAGCCTGTTTACAAAAAAAAGATGCGTTTGGTGAGTTTTTCTTTTCCCGATCTTTAGACGGTATTTTGTGGGCTGTCCTGTTTTCCAATCTACATCTTGTGTCCGGTCCGGTTTTTTCTGTCGGGTCGGGCTTTACTCTTGGGCATCTCCGCTGAGTTTATTAGCTTCTCCTCGTCGCGAAAGCGCAGGGGGGATTCGCTTGTTAACAACCTGTCGACATCTCCCCTTGAATTGTTAATGATTTTGTAACTGTGCCGATTTGGAGCCCTATGCGCAAAGATAAAGATAAGCTTTGGGAAGATGCCTGCAGCCACCTGCAGGAAACGCTTCCGAAAGATATTTTCGAGAAGTGGATTGCTGTTATTCAGTGCCGCAGCATGGAAGACAACCGGGTTGTTCTGGTGGTCGGAAATGATTTCTATCAGTCCTGGCTCGAGGAGCATTACCTTCCGCTCATCCGGAAAGCGCTGGGTGTTGTTTCGGGTCGCGAGATGCAGATTGAGCTGACGGTGGATTATTCGCTGATCACGGAACAGCCGGCAGAAAAGGAAGAGAAGAGTCACGCCGTTGCGCCGGCGAAGAAACCGGTTGAGCACAATCTCAATAAAAACTACACGTTTGACTCCTTTGTAGTCGGTCCGTCGAATCAGTTTGCCCACGCTGCGTCCATTGCGTCAGCGCAGGCGCCGTCGCGCGCTTACAATCCGCTCTTTATTCACGGCGATGTGGGTCTGGGCAAAACCCATCTGATGCAGGCGATCGGCAACTTCATCCATTCGAAGAATGCACGCGGCAAAGTGTGCTACGCCACCTGCGAATCGTTCACCAATGAATACATTGAAGCGTTGCAGACCAATACACTGGCCAAGTTCCGTAAAAAATACCGGACGGTGGACGCGCTGTTGATCGACGATATCCATTTTCTCGCCGGTAAGGAGCGGATGCAGGAGGAGTTTTTCCATACCTTTAATGCCATTTTCGAAAATCATAAGCAGATTGTGATGACTTCGGACCGGCCGGCCGGTGAATTATCGGGTTTGGCTCCGCGTCTGGTATCGCGGTTTGAATGGGGTCTGGTGGTTGAACTGGAAAGTCCGGATATTGAAACCCGCGTGGCCATCCTCCGTAAAAAATGCGAGCAGCTGAATCTGATGATCGATCAGAGCCTGCTTTTCTATATTGCCGAACGGATTTCATCCAATATCCGACGGCTGGAAGGTGCGTTGATTCGCGTTGCCTCCTACGTTTCGCTGACAGGGCAGAGTCTGGATCGGTCAAAACTGGAATATTTGCTACGCGATACGCTGGATCAGGAAAAGAAGCACGCGATCAGTATAGAAGGCATCCAGAAGGCTGTTGCGGAGCATTTCGATATCCGTGTCAGCGATCTGGTCGGGCCGAAGCGCCCGCAGAACATCGCCTGGCCCAGGCAGGTTGCCATGTATCTGGCACGTACGATGACAAGTCAGTCGTTTCCGGTGATCGGCGATGCCTTCAGCCGTAACCACGCCACGATCGTTCATGCCTGCCAGCTCGTGGAGCAGCGTCAGACTGAGGATATTAAGCTGAGACAGACACTTTCTCTGCTTCGTCAGCGCGTCAGTCACAGCTCACAGAAAGCCAATCAGGGGAATTAACAACGCACTTATATCCTGTGGATAAGCTGGGTATAGAAACAATAACTTCAGGTTACTTGGAATAAGGCGGAGTTTCACTCGATTTCTCAACAGAGATATCCACAAAGCTAAGTAGGCTGATTAGACGGGTTTAAAACAAAAAATAGGCTGACTGACTAACCTATTTACAGTACTAATAATAATACGGTTTATATAAATTTATAATCCTATTAATTCCGGAGGGTTGTTGATGAAACTCACAGTTGAAAAAGATGCTCTGCTTGAAGCGCTTCAAAAAGTTCAATCTATAGTCGGACAGCGCAGCACGCTTCCTATCCTTTCGAACGTTCTTCTGAAAGCTGAAGGCGATACGGTTTCGTTAACCACGACCGATATGGAAGTCTGCGTTAAAACCAGCTCAACGGCGGAAATTAACGAAAAAGGCGGAACCACACTTCCAGCCCGCCGGTTTTTCAGTATCTGTCGTGAACTGCCCGGCGGACAGGTTGAAATTGAAGTGGACGCCAAAGATGTAGCGACGATCCGGTGCGGGCCTTCGTTCTTTAAACTGGTTGGACTGGCGGAGGAAGATTTCCCGCCGCTGCCTGAGTTTGAAGAAAGCGCCGTCTACACAATCGATCAGAATATTTTCAAAGAGATGCTTCAGAAGGTTGTATATGCCTCATCTACCGATGAAACCCGCTACATCCTCAATGGTGCATTGCTCAGCTTTAAAGATGAAAAACTGACGGTTGTAGCCACGGACGGACGCCGTCTGGCACTGGTTGAGCAGGAAGTTGAATTTTCAGAAGATGCGCAGGCTAATCTGGTGGTTCCTACTAAAACTCTGAACGAACTGATTAAAACGCTTGGCGATGAAGGCGTATTACGGATTCGCGTGTCTGCTACACAGGTGGCTTTTGATTTTGACCGGATTCTTATTATTTCCAAACTGATCGAAGGAACCTATCCTAACTTTCAACAGGTTATCCCGGCGCAGTGCGAAGAACGAATTGCCATTGACCGCGAAACCATACTGAATGCTGTTCGCCGCGTATCACTGCTCACGGATGATCAGACAGCTTCCATCCGGCTGAACTTCGGGAAAAACAAACTCGAACTGGTTACTAACAGCCCGGATATCGGAGAAGCCCGTGAAACCATCCCTGTAAAATATGAAGGAAAAGAAATTTCCATCGCTTTTAATCCCGGCTTTTTAATGGCGCCGCTTCGTCATCTTGATTCCGACGAAATATTCTTCGAACTGTCGGATGAACTGAGCCCGGGAGTAATTAAAACCGGCGTACCGTTCCTGTATGTGCTGATGCCCATCCGGGTATCATAAGAATGTCAGATTGGTTGCCCGACTAGGATTTGAACCTAGACAAGCAGATTCAGAGTCTGCTGTGCTACCATTACACAATCGGGCAGAAGAACGGGAAATAAGCCAGAGATTCTCGAAGAGTGCAAGTGGGAATAGATAAAAAGAGATGAGAGAAGGCGGACAAAGCCGGGTTATAGGACTGCTGGGCGTCGGATTTGACCACGAAGACGGGCAAATCCGGATTACGCAGGCGGATGCCTATCAAGTGCTCATGGGTTCCGGAGAAACCCATGAAGAGCTTCAGAAAATCTGCGGACGGATTGATGAATTTGTAAAATCTTCCGGGCGGAAGTTAAGCGACTATACTCCAGAAGAATTTATGGAAATGGTGCAGGAGCTTTACTGAAAAGGCGCCGCCATGAAGATACTTTTTCTTACCAATAAACTGCCTCATGCCGAAGTGGCAGGCGGCCACCGTCTTATTTATCAGCGTATCCGGTATCTGTCTGAACAAGGCCACCGGATCGGTCTATTGACCTTCATTCAGGGTGAAACAACCGGGCAGATTGAGTCGTTAAAGCCGCTTCTAACCGAACTTCGTAAATTGCCTCATCCCTGCCGGAATATTTTTGTTCGGGCCTTTCATGACTATATTGCATTGAGTCGGCCGGCAGTTTTCTGGAAAAGTTACTCGCGCGACATGATGAAAGCAGTTGGTGAAGCGGCTGAACAAGGGAAGTACGACCTTGTTATCGCCGAGTTCTCTGAAATGGGCCAATATCTGCATAAAAACCCGTATCTTTCAGCAATTCATAAGGTTATTTCCTGTCACCGGTGCGTAACTGATTCATATGAAAAGTACAAATCCCTGGGCGAAGTGAGATTAAAGTTGTACCTGAAGAGTATTCCTCAGCTTCGCGGCCTTCAGAAATACGAATTCGATATGTACCGCAGCGCTGACCGGATCTTAGTTCTTACACCGCAAGACCGTTTCACCATGCAATATTATGCGCAGGATCTTGCAGTATCCGTCGCGCCGGCCGGCGTGGATATCCGTCACCTGCAGGCGCATCCTCCTGTGCCCAAGGAGCCGATCATACTGCTGACCGGCTTTATGGGCGACCCTGCTAACGAAGACAGCGTCGAATGGTTTTATCATCATGTTTGGCCTCGCCTCAGCGAACGGCATCCCGAAGTCAAATTCTATATTGTCGGTGCCGGCGTCCGTCCGTGTATTCAGCGGCTGGCGGAAAAAGACCGCCGGATTATCGTCACCGGAGAAGTGGCGGATATTCGCCCCTACCGGAACCGGGCGCGCGTTTTCGTTTCGCCTGTCCGGCTAGGATCCGGCTTGCGTACCAAAGTGCTTGAAGCGATGGCGGGCGGCGTACCGGTTGTATCGACATCTCTGGGTATGGCCGGCATCGACGCGCAGACCGGCGTAAACTGTCTTGTCGCCGACACACCGGAACTCTTCACGCAAAGCGTTGAATGGCTTCTGACGGACCGGGCGCTTGCCGCACGGATGGTTCGTAACGCCCGTGAACTTGTCGGGAAAAAGCACTCGCTTGAAAGCGGGATGCGTCGTTTTGAGAAAATCATCACCTCCGTTACGGAAGGATAATCAGATGACTTGCGATATTCCTTTTGACCAGCTCGAAACATTCATGGTCGATGTATTCCAGTCAATCGGCGTGCCGGCAGCAGATGCCCGCATCTGCGCAGACGTTCTCATCACCTCTGATAAACGCGGTATCGACTCTCACGGTGTAGGACGGCTTAAGCCGATTTACTACGACCGGATCGTAAAGCAGAAAATCCAGCAGCCCGTTACACAATTTGAAGTCGTACGCGATGCGGCGGCGACTGCAGTGGTGGACGGGCATCACGGTATGGGAATGGTGATCGCAAAACGCTGCATGGAAATGGCCATCGAAAAAGCCCGCACTTACGGTCTTGGCATGGTCGTCGCCCGCAACTCAACCCACTACGGGTTCGCTGCATATTATCCCCTGATGGCATGTGACGCCGGCATGATCGGGCTGACCGGCACCAACGCCCGGCCATCCATCGCACCGACCTTCGGCGTCGAAAATATGCTCGGCACCAACCCGCTCGTCTTCGGTATCCCGACCGACGAAGAGTTTTCCTTCACCAACGACTACGCCACTTCGATTCTCCAGCGCGGAAAAATCGAACAGTATGAACGCGAAGGAAAAGCCTGTCCGCCCGGCCTGGTCATCGACCGCGCCGGAAAAACAAAAACCGATTCTACTCAGATTCTCAAAGACCTCGTCACCGGCGAAGCGGCGCTCACCCCGATCGGCGGCATCGGTGAAGAAACCGGCGGCTACAAAGGGTACGGCTTTGCCACTGTCGTCGAACTGCTTTCCGCCGCGCTCCAGCAGGGAAGCTTCCTGCGGCAGCTCAGCGGCATCGATGAAAACGGAAAACCCTGCCCGTACGGACTCGGACATTTTTTCATGGCCATCGACATCGAACACTTCTGCGACCGCGCCGCTTTCAAAAAAACCTCCGGCGATATTCTCCGCGAACTGCGCGCGTCGCAGAAAGCGCCCGGCGCGGAACGGATCTATACCTGCGGCGAAAAGGAATACCTTACCTGGCTCGACCGCAAAGAAAAAGGCGCGCCGGTTGACGACGCGCTGCAGAAACAGCTCATCGTCATGCGCGACGAACAGCATCTCACCCGGCACCGTTTCCCGTTTGAATAAATCCGGAACACGGGAAAATTCGGCTCGCTATTTTCCTGTATTTGGAAAGAATGGATTACATTTTTCCAAACATGGGAAAGCAGAGAATGGCGTTACCGTTTACACAGAAAATTCTGCAGGATTGGGCCGGCTGGAAGTCGTTCCGCGACGGCAAGCTGCTGTTCGAACGCGGCGTGGTCGAAAAAGTTGAATACGAACATCCGTTTATATCCGGCGAACTGGCCATCGGCATTCGCGGGATGCGCACCAAATTTGAACTGACCAAAGACGGACTGGTCGAAAACCACTGCCCGTGCCGCGATAATCAGGAGCGCGGCCTCATCTGCGCCCATCTTGTCGCGCTCGGCCTGGAAGCCATCAAACTGTACAGTGATCCGCTGAGGCAGGAAAAAGCCCTGAAAGAAAAACAGCGTGCCGCGCGCCTCGAACAGCTCGACGAAACCAAATACATCACCCGCGTTCCGGCCGGGCATCCCAAAGCGGTTTCGGCTGTGCTGCGCCTCCAGCTCGAACAGAACTGGCGCGAACAGTCGCTTGGCGGACGGTTTCCGCTGCGCTGCTTCGCCAATTACAACGGACGGGATATTCCTCTGAATGCCGTGCCGGCGGATGTTCCGCTTGCATTCACACCGCGGGATGAAAACCTGCTTTTTGTTCTCGAAGATATTTGCGAAGGCCCGGCCCGCGGACGGCTCGTTGCCGGCGAAGCCGACTTCATCAACCTGCTTCAACTGTGCATCAACAAACCGGTTTTTGAAGAGGGCGTAACCCAGCCGCTGACCGTTCTGCCGGACACCGTCAGCACAAGCCTGCGAATGGATCTCGACGAAGCGAGCGGCGAACTCAACCTTTCCATGCATGTTAAAACCTCCGGCGGCAGCGGCAGTCCGCTTTTCATCATCGGTGCGCGCGAAGGATGGATCTTCGAACAGAATACATTCCGGAAGCTGGAGGAGCTGCTGCCTGCTCCGCTGCGCAGCATTTATCATAATCCGACGCGCATCGCTCGGCCCGCTGTGCCGCATTTTCTGCACCACGAACTTCCAACGCTCGGAAACCTTATTCCGGTGGATACGAAGGTATCGCCGGATCTTTTCACGCTGACGCCTGCGGAACCGCGCTTCCGTCTGGTTGTCAGCGGCAGCCGCGCCTCGCTTTCCGCTAAACTTTACGCCGAATACGGCGAGATCGTACTCGTCGCCGCCCGCGACGAAGCAGCCGGCGGCTTCGCCATTCCGTCGCCGGATGACATTCTCGAATACCGCATACGGAATCCCGAGTCGGAAAAAAAGGCTCTTGAAAAACTCGCGCCGACCGGGTTCCGCGGGCACCGCGGCGATCTGCTCACCTCCATCGTCGGGCCGCGCGAAGTGCTGAACTTTCTCGGCGGCTCCATTCCCCGCCTGCGCCGGTACGGCTGGCGTGTGGAACTGGAAGGACGCGTCGCTCCGTTCATGGACGAAGCGGAGTTCACCACGCCCGTTATCCGGATCAACGAAGCCTCCGGCGGCGGGTTTTTCGATGTCGGCTACGCCTATGAAAACAGCGGCGGGCAGAGCCTGAGCGAAAGCGAAATCCAGCGCGCTCTTAATATGGGCGAAGCGTTCGTCGAAAAGAACGGATGCACCATCCTGCTCGACATCGACGCGATCGAAACCGCGCGCGAAGTGTTCAGCGACTGCGCCTTCGGCGCGGGCGGCGCGGCGGGCACATTCCGCATGAACGATATTTACGCCGCCTATGTTCAGGCGTCGCTCCATTCGCTCGACGGCGTGGATGTCGAAGCGTCGCCCGACTGGATGAAGATGGCGCAGACGCAGAACCGCGTGCAGAAAATCGAGCCGGAACCGCTCGGCGAAAAGCTCGAAGGCACCCTGCGTGATTATCAGAAAGACGGCGTCTACTGGCTGCGCTTCCTTGAGCGCAGCGGCTTCAGCGGACTTCTTGCCGACGAAATGGGTCTCGGTAAAACACTCCAGTCTCTGGTCTGGCTGCAGCTGGAACGCCATAACGAAAAAGCTCGCGGCAAACCGGCGCTCATTATCTGCCCGACCAGTCTGGTGGACAACTGGGCGGAAGAGGCTGAAAAATTCACGCCGCACCTGCGCGTACTCAAACTGCACGGCGCGGAACGCCACGACCACTGGGAAAAGGTGGGCGAAAGCGATCTGATTATAACTTCTTACGCGCTGCTGCGCCGCGACATCGAAAAATATCTGGAACACGAATTCGCTGTTGCCATCCTCGACGAAGCCCAGCACATTAAAAACCGTTCCACCCAGAACGCCGTTGCCGCCAAAAAAATCCGCGCCCTGCACAAGCTGGTGCTCACCGGTACGCCGATCGAAAACAGCGTCGCCGACCTCTGGTCCATCATGGACTTTCTGATGCCCGGCTACCTCAGCAACCATAAAGCGTTCCGCGAGCACTACGAACTGCCGATCAGCCGCGGCGGCCCTGACGCCGAACTGGCGCAACTGAAGCTGCGCCGCAAGTTGCATCCGTTCCTGCTGCGCCGCCTCAAGCGCGAAGTCGCCAAAGACCTGCCGGAAAAAATCCAGCGCGTCGCACACAGCACGCTCAGCAAAGATCAGTACATGGTCTATAAAGAACTGCTCGAAAGTTCGAAGCGCAAAATCAGCGATATGGTCGCGTCGCAGGGCTTCAACCGTTCGCGTATGCAGATTTTCAAAACGCTGCTGCGCCTCCGCCAGACCTGCTGCCATCTCGACCTGCTTAAGCTGCCGGGGCTCCAAAGCGAATTTCCGTCCGCCAAAATGGAACTCTTCTTCGAGCTGGTGGACGAAGCCATCGACGCGCGCCACCGCATTCTGGTTTTCAGCCAGTTCACCTCGATGCTTGCCATCCTGCGGCGCGAGCTGGAAGCGCGCGAACTCAAATACTGCTATCTCGACGGCGCCACGAAAAACCGGCAGGAAATGGTCAGGCAGTTCAACACCGACCGCTCCATTCCGGTCTTTTTGATCAGTCTCAAAGCGGGCGGAAGCGGACTCAACCTGACCGGCGCCGATATGGTTATCCACTACGACCCGTGGTGGAATCCGGCCGTGGAAGATCAGGCGACCGACCGCGCGCACCGCATCGGACAGAAAAACACGGTGTACAGCGTCAAGCTCATCACCAAAGACACCGTCGAAGAAAAAGTTCTGCAGATGCAGCAGCGGAAACAGGGAGTCATTTCC
>JBGAJP010000045.1:0-17105 GCA_044224855.1 Pontiellaceae bacterium | reverse complement strand
TCGGAAGACATTACCGGCTGGGGTCAGCTCGGACTCAAAGGTGAATGGGCAAATCTGCCGATCAGTCTCTACGGACGTAACGCCGCTTCCGGCACCTACGGCTACTTCAAAGAAAATGCGCTTGGCAAAGGCGACTACAAAGACTCAGTGAAAGAACAGCCCGGCAGTTCTGCGGTCGTGCAGGGCGTCGCCACCGATAAAGGCGGCATCGGCTACAGCGGCATCGGCTATAAAACCGCTGACGTACGCGCCATTCCTCTGTCGCGGGATGCTTTCTCCTATCCTGTGGAGCCGACACCGGAAAACGCCTACGCCGGCGAATATCCGCTGGCCCGTTACCTGTACCTCTACGTGAACTATAAACCCGGCAGCGAACTGGATCCGCTCCGCCGCGAGTTCATCAAGTACATCTTCAGTAAACAAGGGCAGACGGACGTGGTGAAGGACGGATACTTCCCGGTGCCCGCCAACATCGCCCGCAAAACACTGGAATCGATAGGTATTAAAGCAGACTTCTAAACCGAATCATAATTTGTCAGGATGGCGGCCTTAACCGGTCGCTATCCTTTGACATTAAAACCGGAGGCAGCGAAACGGATGACGCAAAGTTTTACAGGACGGGCAAGGCGCAAGAAAACGCACTGGAGTGTGCGGGTGTCAGACCGTTTTTCAAAATCGCTGATTACCGTCGGCGGAATCGGCACCATCCTTGCCGTTTCCACCGTTTTTTTCTATCTGCTCTACGTCACCGTTCCGCTCTTCCGTCCGGCGCGCATTGACGGCGTCGAAACGCTGAACCGGCCCGCCGCCGACAGCACGAAACCGTTTTCGATCCAGTCCGACGAATACGGGCTGATGAACCGCGTTCTTTACGCTGACGGACGGCTGGTCTGCACGCGGCTCGACACCGGCGCAGTGATTTCCGAACAAATGCTGTTTACTAACGCCGCGCTGACCGCCTTCACACAGGATGCCCAGACATCCGAGGTGCTTTGCGGTTTTGCCGACGGCTCGATTCAAATGGGCCGCATTAATTTTCTAACCTCGTATGTCGATGCAAAGGATCTGCCGCCGGAACTCCAGGCGCTGGAGGAAAATAAAACCGGCGAATGGAACGGCTCGTTAATTCAGCGGATTTCGGCGGAACAGTTCCGTTCCGTCAAACTATCTGCTGTTTTTGACGAACCCGTTCCCGGCGAAACTTCTTCAGCTGTGCGTCTGCTGGATCAGATCAACAGTCCTGCCGGTCAGATTTCCGTGATGCTGAACGATGAAGGAACCCTTTCGCTTTTGCGCTTTACCCGCCGCGAAAATATTATGACCGGTAAGGTGACGGTTCGCCGCACTGCCGCTGTGATTCCATACAATACCAAAGAACACCGCGAACCGCCCGCGTGGGTTCTTCTCTCCGGGCTGGGCGATACCGTTTGCGCCGCCTGGCACGACGGCACACTGCTTCGTTTTGACACCCGCAACTTCGCCGGTCCGTCGCTGATCGAACGGATTGACCTTATTCCGGAACCGGATCGTAAACTGACTTCGCTTCAGCTGCTGCTGGGTCGCACCACGCTGCTGGCCGGCGATTCAACCGGCCGAGTTCAGGTCTGGTTTCCAACGCTTTCGCCGAACGGCTCCTCGCAAACTTCACTGACTGAGACACACACATTTCATGGATCTGCCGCCGTCACCGCTCTGGCCTCTTCTTCACGCATCCGTATGTTTGCCGCAGGGTATGCCGACGGCACGGTCGATCTCTTTCATGTGACCAGCCAGAAACAGCTTGCGCATCTGGCCGCCGGCGACGCGCCGGTACAGGCACTGGTGCTGGCTCCCAAAGATGACGGACTGCTGGCGCTGACGCCCAAACAGCTTGTTCAATGGAATATTGATCCGCGGCATCCGGAAGTGACCCCCGCTGCGCTTTTCATGCCCGTCTGGTACGAAAGCGCCGAAAAGCCGGAGCACGTCTGGCAGTCGTCGTCGGGCACCGACGACTTCGAGCCTAAGCTCGGCCTGATGCCGCTGATTTTCGGAACACTCAAAGCGACGCTCTTCTCAATGCTCTTTGGCGTACCGGTGGCGCTGCTGGCCGCGATCTTTACGAGCGAATTTCTTTCGCCGCGCGCCAGGATGCACATCAAGCCCGCCGTCGAAATGATGGCCGGCCTGCCGAGCGTCGTGCTTGGCTTTATCGCTGCGCTGGTGCTGGCGCCGATTGTCGCCGGTATGCTCACGGTTTTCATGACGGTCTTTATTACCGTTCCGGCGTCGTTTCTGCTCGGCGCGTATATCTGGCAGATTATTCCGCAGCGCTGGACGCTCCGGCTGGCACATTTCCGTCTGGTCTTTATGCTGCTGGCTGTTCCTGTCGGACTGGGGCTGGCATGGATTGTCAGTCCTCTGATTGAAAAGCTCTGTTTTGCCGGCGATATTATGCGCTGGCTCGACGGACAGATCGGTACGGCTTTCGGCGGCTGGGCGTTGCTGATGATGCCTATCTCCTGCCTGCTGGTCGCCTGGTTCTTCAGTATTGTGATCGATCCGCGGCTGAGATCCTTTTCAATGAACTGGTCGCGGATGCAGTGTGCGCTGTTTGATCTGATCAAATTTCTGTTCGGCTTGGCCGCCGCGCTGCTGCTGTCAGTGGCCGCCGCCGCGCTTTTCCAGTCGCTTGGTTTTGATCCGTGCAGCGGGCTGTTCGGAACCTACGTTCAGCGCAACGCGCTGGTTGTCGGATTTGTAATGGGCTTCGCCATCATTCCGATCATCTACACGATTTCGGAAGACGCGCTTTCATCGGTGCCGGACCACCTGCGCTCGGCGTCGCTGGGGGCGGGGGCGACACCGTGGCAGACGGCGGTACGCATTGTTATTCCCACGGCGATGAGCGGATTGTTTTCCGCGATTATGATCGGCCTCGGCCGCGCCGTCGGCGAAACGATGATCGTGCTGATGGCCGCCGGCAATACGCCGGTGATGGAATGGAATATTTTCAACGGCTTCCGGACGCTTTCCGCCAACATTGCTGTGGAACTGCCGGAAGCGGTACGCAACAGCACGCATTACCGCACGCTGTTCCTCGCCGCGCTGGTTCTCTTTGTTCTGACCTTTATCTTCAACACCATCGCGGAACTGATCCGCATGCGCTTCCGTAAAAAGGCGGTGGAGCTATGAGTTTTCAACCGGTAGAAGAAAAAGCAGCCAAGCCCCGCCGGCGTCACGCGAAGGTTTCGCTTTTCGCGCAGGGCGAGCCGATGATCTGGCTGACCGGCGGCGGGCTGGCCGTTGCGCTGTGCATGATCACCGGACTGCTGCTGCTCATTTTTTATAACGGAATCGCCACGCTCTGGCCGGTTCCGGTGCCGCAGATTCAAACGGTGAGCAATCAGGTTTACATGGGTGAAATCACCCGCGACGAAAGTTTCCGCAGCAACGAGGAAACCGTCCGGGTTCTGCACCGCAAACTGGTGCGTACTGGAAACTATGAAATCTCCGGCGAACATTTCACCTGGGTCAACAGCCACGAAATCAAATCGGAAAGCCTGCCGAAGTGGGCGCTGGTGGTTGAGCGCACCGCGTGGGGCCGCTTTTACGGATTTCCGGAAGGCTTTACGCTGGGCGGCGAAACAGCGGCTTCCACACCGGAAGACGCCTGGAAAGCATTTAACCGGTATCACGGTGAGGTAAGCGACCGGCGGGCCAAAATCCGCGAGCTCGAAACACATGAAATCGGCCGCGTCAACCGTCGGCTCGAAAAAGCCCGGCTGGATCTCCGTACGATGGAGCTGAGCAACGGACTGAACAGTCCGGCATGGCAGGCGGAGCACGCGAAATTTCTGGAAACAGAAAAATCCGTTACGACTGAGTTTAAAAAACTTCAGGATGAAATCGGTCTGCTGCGTGCCGAAAACAGCCGCTATGTGCTGAATCTGAAAACGGCGCAGGGCAAAGCGGTGGCGATGCCGCTGGAAAATATTGTCCGCGCCTATCCGGCCAATCAGCTTTCGATTGCCGGCAAGGCGGGAATCTATTTCAGCCGCTGGCATGAATTCCTGTGCGATGAACCGCGCGAAGCCAACAGCGAAGGCGGCGTTTTCCCCGCGATCTTCGGCACGGTGATTATGACGCTGCTGATGTCGCTGGCGGTGGTTCCGTTCGGTGTGATGGCGGCGCTCTATTTGCGCGAATACGCCAAACCCGGACTGATCGTCAGCGCGGTGCGTATTTCCATTAACAATCTGGCCGGCGTACCCAGCATTGTCTTCGGCGTGTTCGGCCTCGGCTTTTTCTGCTACCTGATCGGCGCTTCGATTGACGAACTGTTTTTTGCCTCGTCACTGCCGAATCCGACCTTCGGAAAGGGCGGTATTCTGTGGGCATCGCTGACTCTGGCGCTGCTGACGCTGCCGGTGGTGATTGTCGCTACGGAAGAGGCACTGGCCGCCGTGCCGAATTCGATGCGCGAAGGTTCCTATGCCTGCGGCGGAAGCAAGTGGCAGACAATCAAACGGATTATCCTGCCGCGCGCGCTGCCCGGCATTATGACCGGCATGATTCTCGCGATGGCGCGCGGCGCGGGCGAAGTCGCGCCGCTGATGCTTGTCGGCGCGGTGAAGCTGGCGCCGGAGCTGCCGGTGGACGGCGTGGCGCCGTTTGTCCATGCCGAGCGCAGTTTTATGCATCTCGGTTTTCACATCTACGACCTCGGCTTCCAGAGCCAGAACAGTGAGGCCGCCAAGCCGATGGTTTTCACGACGACGCTGCTGCTGATCGTACTGATTTTTTTGCTGAACCTGCTGGCTGTCCGTCTAAGGACGCGCCTGCGCCGTAAATTTGTTTCTGCCTCATTTTAAGGAGAGTTCTTATGGATTCCATAACTATGCACAGCCCGCCGAAGAAGAAAACGAACCGCCTTGCGGAGATCGCCGCCGGAAAAACGTTTCCGACTGAAACGCACGATGCGTTGAAACACGAAGAAGCGCTGCTGGATGTTCAGGGGTTTAATCTGCACTACGGGGCCAAGCAGGCGTTGTTTGACGTCAATATGATTATTCCAAAAGGGAAGGTTACAGCGCTGGTCGGCCCGTCCGGCTGCGGAAAATCGACGCTGCTGCGCTCGATCAACCGGATTAACGACCTGCTCAGTACGGTGCGGATCAACGGCGAGATGAAACTGAACGGCGAGCCGGTCTATGCGCCGTCGGTGGATGTGATTGAGCTGCGCAAGCGCATGGGGATGGTTTTCCAGAAGCCCAATCCGTTTCCGATGAGCATTTACGAGAACGTGATCTATTCGCTGCGTATCGACGGCGAGCGCAATAAGGCGGTGCTGGATGAAGTTTGTGAACGCAGTCTGCGCGGCGCGGCGCTTTGGGATGAAGCGAAAGACCGTCTGCACGAAAGTGCTCTCGGTATGTCCGGCGGTCAGCAGCAGCGCCTGTGCATCGCCCGCGCCATTGCCGCCGAACCGGAAGTCCTGCTGATGGATGAGCCCTGTTCGGCACTCGACCCGATTGCCACCAATAAAATCGAGGATCTGATTGCCGATCTGCGCGGCGGGTATACGATTGTGATTGTGACACACAACATGCAGCAGGCTGCGCGGGTGAGCGATTACACCGCGTTCATGTATCTGGGACGGCTGATTGAGTATGGTCCGACCAGCATGATTTTTCAGAATCCGCACCTGCAGGAAACACAGGATTATGTAACCGGACGGTTTGGATAAGGAGGACATTATGTCGATGGTTTTTATGAAGGAAATCGAACAGCTCAAGCGGCAGATTCTGTCGATGAGCGCTCAGGTTGAAGAGAGTGTGATCCTTGCTGTCAAGGCACTGCTGACCCGCGATGAAAAGCTGGCTCAACAGGTGATTCGCGGCGATTTCGATGTGGATAAGGTCGAGGTCGAGGTCGAGGAGGAAGCTCTTAAAATTCTGGCTCTGCACCAGCCGGTGGCGACCGATCTCCGCTTTCTGACCGCGGTGCTGAAGATTAATAATGACCTGGAGCGCATCGGCGACCTGGCGACGAATATCGCCAAGCGCGCTGTTAAAATCTGCAAGGAACCGGCGCTGGTTGTCCCCGATGAGCTTAGTCAGGCGGCGACGCGGGTTCGCGATATGGTGCACGACAGCCTGAATGCTTTTGTGAATTTCGATGCCGAACCTGCCAAAGCGGTCTGCGGGTCCGACGACGAAGTCGACCAGCTTTGCCGGCAGGTCCGCCGGTTTGTCGAAGAACAGATACAGAAAAATCCGGCCTGCATCAGCGTCTGCCTGGATATGCTGCTGGCCTCGCGGAATATTGAGCGGATCGGCGATCATGCCACTAATATTGCTGAAGACGTCGTCTATCTGGTCGAAGGGAACATCGTACGCCACCGTTCTGACGGGAAAGTCTGAAATCTGTTGTCTAGTAAAGCGCGGTGAGGTAGTTTCATCCGCAGAAATGCGGAGAATGATATGAAAGCAGAAGTCCATCTCAATGAACTGATTACACGTTATCCGGAACTGGAAAGCTGCCGGAGTTCCATTCTCGCCGCTGCGGCGGTCATGCAAGAAAGTTTGAGTGCAGGCGGCAAACTCCTGATTTGCGGTAACGGCGGAAGCGGGGCGGATGCCGAACACTGGGCAGGCGAACTGCTCAAGCGGTTCTGTAAAACGCGTCCGCTTCCGACTGCACTTCCGCCGGAACTGGCCGCCGAGCTGGAAGGTGCTTTTCCCGTTCTACCGCTCACCTCGTTCCCAGCTTTCCAGAGCGCGTGGGCCAACGACCGTAATCCGGATTTCAATTTTGCCCAGCTCGTCAGCGCGCTGGGACGGCGCGGCGATGTGCTGATCGGACTGAGCACGTCCGGCAACGCGAAAAACGTCAATCATGCCGTTGCAACCGCCAAAGCACTCGGGCTGAAAACGGTCGGACTGACCGGATCAGCCGGCGGCGCGCTGGCCGCCGCTGCGGATGTCGTCATCAAAGTTCCGGCCGCTGAAACATTCAAAGTGCAGGAACTGCACCAGCCGGTGTATCACTGTGTCTGCCTGATGCTGGATGAATAGGGGAGCTTATGGCTGTAGCGAAAACGCAGATTCTGATTATCGAGGACGAAGAAGATATCCGCGAGCTGGTGCGCTATAATCTGGAACGCGAAAACTTTGGCGTCAGCGAAGCGGAATCCGGCGAAGCCGGACTGAAAGCTGTCACGCAGAAAAAACCGGATCTGATTCTGCTCGATCTCATGCTGCCCGGCAAAGACGGATTACAGATCTGCCGGGAGCTCAAACAGAATGACGATGCCCGCGATATTCCGGTTGTTATGATGACCGCCCGCGGCGAAGAGAGCGATATCGTAGCCGGCCTCGAACTGGGGGCTGAGGATTACATCGTCAAGCCGTTCAGTCCCAAGGTGCTGGTCGCCCGGGTGAAAGTCGTTTTGCGCCGTAAAGCCGCTGTGCCGCCACCGGATGCCGAGGACGTGCTGCGTATTTGTGACATTGTCATTCATCCCGGACGCCATGAAGTGACGGTAGGCGGGAAGCCGGTTGACCTCACTGCAAGCGAGTTCGGCATTCTTCATTTTCTGGCCCGCCGTCCCGGCTGGGTTTTCACGCGTTACCAGATTGTGGATGCCGTGCACGGCGAAGACTATCCGGTCACCGAGCGTTCTGTTGATGTGCAGGTGGTCGGCCTGCGGAAGAAGCTGAAAAAGGCGGGCGATTGTATCGAAACCGTGCGCGGTATCGGGTACCGCTTTAAGGACGAAGAATAGTCATGCACACGCGGCGCATCTTCTGGCAGATTTATCCGGGACATCTCCTCATTACCGGACTTACTCTGCTGGTTTTTTTCGCTGTTTTCTCCTCCGCACTGGAGCGCTTTCACCGCAGGCAGGTCGCTGAAAATCTGGAGGCGCTGGCTCTGTTCACCGCGGAGCAGGTTCGTGACCGTTTTGATGTGACCGATCAGGCTTATCTCAACGCGGTCAGCTCGAGGCTGGGTTCAAAATCGCCGGCGCGCGTCACCCTGATTCTTCCGGACGGAACGGTGGCCGGTGAGTCCGATAAATCGCGCGAGCAGATGGAAAACCACCGCGAACGCCCGGAAGTTAAAACGGCAATCGAGCAGGGCCGGACAGGCCGGTCTGTGCGGTTCAGCAGCAGTGTCCGCAAAAACATGATCTACATCGCGGTGCCTGTTTACCGTGGCAGCGCCCTGATCGGGGTGGTTCGCACGGCGATGCCTCTGCTCCGGATGGAAGAAACGCTCAGCGGGATAGAGCACAGCCTGCTGTGGAGCGCGGCGGCGGTTCTACTGCTGGCGGCGCTCATGAGTCTGTTTGTTTCACGACGCATTTCCCGTCCGCTGGAACGCATTAAACAGGGTGCCGAGCGGTTTGCCGCCGGGGATTTTTCGTACCGGCTCCATTCAACCGGCTCTGCTGAAATCGGTTCGCTGGCTGAAACAATGAATGAAATGGCCGCCCAGCTTGAAGAACGGCTGCAAACGGTCAGCAAGGAGCGCAACCAGCGCGAAGCCGTGCTTTCCAGTATGGTCGAAGGCGTGCTGGCTGTGGACACTACCGGACACATTATCAGTCTGAATAAAGCCGCCGCGCAGTTTTTTAACGTCTTTCAGCCCGAAACCGCGACCGGTCGCAGCATTGAAGAAGTTTTCCGTAATGTGAACCTGCAACGTTTCGTCGCCGAAGTGCTCGAAGGGCAGGAAACCCGCGAATGCGAACTGGTTATCCAGAACCGCCACGCCTGCTACCTTCAGACCCGCGGAACCAATCTGTTAGGGGCGCAGAATCGCCGTATCGGTGCTGTTGTTGTTTTCAATGATGTTTCCCGTCTGCGCCGCCTTGAAAACCTGAGGCGCGATTTTGTCGCCAACGTTTCGCATGAACTCAAGACGCCGATTACTGCCATCAAAGGATTTGTTGAGACACTGCTCGACGGTGCCATTAAAGACCCGGTCGAAGCTGAGCGTTTCCTGAAAATTGTCGCCAGGCACGCCGACCGGCTGAATGCCATTATCGAAGACCTGCTTATGCTTTCGCGGCTCGAACAGGGCGGTAAAGAGGGGATGGAAATGCAGTCCGCCGGACTTTGCGGGCTTCTGGAATCTGCGGTTGAAGTCTGCGCGCAGCGTGCGGCAGAAAAACATATTGCCATCCATGTTGAATGTTCCGATGCGCTGACAGCGGTTATTAACCCGCCGTTGATCGAACAGGCACTCATCAACCTGATCGGCAACGCTGTCAAATACAGTGCGGACGGTAAGACGGTCGCTGTCAGCGCCCGCGCTGAAGAGGGCGGGGTTCTTCTATCGGTTGAAGATCAAGGGTACGGTATTGAAGAGAAGCACCTCGACCGGCTGTTTGAACGTTTTTACCGTGTTGATAAAGGCCGCAGCCGCCAGGAAGGCGGAACAGGATTGGGGCTTTCCATCGTTAAACACATTGCTCAGGCACATGGCGGTACGGTTTCCGTCCAGAGCCGCTACGGTGAAGGCTCGATCTTTTCCATTTTTCTTCCCGTCTCATAGCGGTTCTTTTATAGCTTCTGCCGGTGCTCGGCAGATACGCTGACTATATTTATATAAACCATCAATTTCCTCTTATTTAATATATATAACACAAGTCGGTATATATCGAATACTTGACGAATCTTGAACCCGTGACTATCTTCTTGCTCACGCGGCAGCGTTTTAACAAAGCGTTGCGATTAAACGAAACTGAACAAGGAGCGAAACATGCAATACAGAATGCGCAGGTGGAGCAGAATAATCATAGGTATCAGTAGTTTGCTGGCCTTTAGCGTAAGTTCGTGGGGAGCGATTCCGACCAATGCGCTGATGAAGACGCTGTCGGGAACAAATTATGTTTTTCCGGCCGGCTCGCCCTATGTGCTTGACCCGAACACGGCAAATCCAACGGATCATGCCGCGGCAATTCAGGCTGCAATTGATGCAATTAAAAATGCCGGTCTCAGCAAAGGCGGCATTGTTTTCATCAAGGGCGGTACATATTACCTTAAACGGCCGGTGATTGTCCGCGGTGACGGCGTAACACTCGTCGGGCTGAAGGATTCCTCCGGGGTTTATCCGACGCTTACCTACGGCGATGATTTTGTGGATGCGGATTACAATAACCGCACCAATATTCAGGGCGGAACGGTAACGGTTCTGCAGTATCCGGCGGTCATCCGTATCAATGCGAATACCAACTATGCCGCCGTGACCACCTACAGAAGTCATGGTATCCGGGGCTTCAATATCAAATATACCGGTACCGATCTCGGCAGTAGCGGCGGCAAGGCAAGCGGCATTGCGATGCATGAAGTTTACCATTCTCCGGTGCAGGACGTCACAATCAGCGGTTCCCCTAACGGACCGTACAACGGTATTGATGTCGGACCGAGCATGATGCCGCTGGTGCGTAATGTCACCATCACCGGGGTACGCGGCGATTTCGGTATCCGTGCCGGTGCCAGCGACGGCACCTCGGGTGCGCAGAAATATCACGGCATCACGATCACAGCTCCTGTAGCGACAAACAGCACAACCGACCTGGTCAGGTTCGGAGGCGAAGGTGAGTTCATCGGTGCGAACCTGCAGGGCGGACGTATCGGAATTGACATGATCGGGACTTCTCCGCTGGATGATGAACGGGTCGGCAACATGACCCTGCGCTCCGTTTATATCCGGAACACCGCTCAGCAGGGGATTCGTATCAACAATGCCCAGGCCGTCGGGTTCACGGATGTCCAGATTGATTATCCCGGCGCGGAAGGTGTCAAGGTTTGTAACGGGTTCCTGGGCGGACTGCAGATGCTGAACCTGCGGATTAACTATGCCGGCTACAGCGCAATTCGTGTGCAGAACGGCATGAATTTCAGTATTGCCAACGCCGAACTGCTCAACAGCGGACAGAAGAAAAGCTCCGCCGGTTCCAGCAATCTTCCGATCGCGGGCCTGTACATTGACAAAGAGGTGACTTCGCTGAGTCTGACCGGCGCACGGATCGGAACCTCCGGCGGAACCTCCAACGAAGACTGGGGAGTTTACTGGTCTACCAATACAGTCAGTACCAATGCTCCGTGGCATAATCCGACGATCATCGCCTCCAGTATCAACTTCTTCTCCAATATCACTTCAAGCAAGCGGACCAATAACCGCGGCGCACTGCCTACGCTGACCATTCAGAATATCAGCGGCTATAACAGTCTTACCGGCTATTTCCCCAAGCCGGATCTGTCCCGTCCGCTGCTGGAAGATACCTGGGCGATCCAGAAACTTCCCACCGATCCGGAGTTCACGGATACGTGGCTCAAGCCCGCCAAAGGATTCAACTGGTTTGATCTTCCGGAAATCCGTGACCAGCAGTGGATTGACATTACCTCGACGAGTTTTTCACCGCGTGTGGTTGATTCCGGTAACAATATCATCGCCTCCGCGTTTGCAACACTGGTCAGCGATGCCGCTACCGCTTTTCCAAACGGCGCGGTGCTTTACCTGCCGTCCGGGAAGTTCACGAATCTGAACACAACCAATCCGACGTTCGCCCGGAAGATTTATTACATTCCGAGCGGCGGGGCGAGGCTGCTGATCAATAAGCCGAAAATTCAGTTTCTGGGCTGCGGGCAGGATGTCACTCAGATTTATGTGCCGCATCAGACCGCTGATGCCAATCTTCCGCCGCGTGATCATGTGATCAAACTGGCATCCGGATCGACGAACAGCGGCGTGTTCGGGATGAGCGTGATCTACAGCAGCAGCGCTTATTTAAACAGCAATGTCTGGGCGGATGTCGATTACGGAGCCGCTTTCCGGGTTGAAAACACCGCGCAGGTCCGTCTGGCCAATCTGGGCTCGGATTACGGTATGGGCGGCTGTGTTTCACTGATCGACTCATACGACTCTGAAATGTATCAGATATGGGCGCGCACAGCGGTGAATAACAGCCGTCCGGCCTCTGCACTGGCTTCGTTCCGCATTATCGGAACGACCTCCAACGCGACGCATGATATCCGCTGCTATCAGGCCAACGGAAGCGGTCTGGCTAACCTGCTGGTTGACGGCACCTTTGTGGACTGGAACGATGCCAACAACTATCTGGCGTATGACGAGCTGCCGGAAATGGATCAGTACCGCATTGAAGGCGGTGTGGATAAAGTCCGGCTGGATTATTCCACCGTTATTCAGGGAAAAGACGGGCTGAAAGTAACGGACGCTTATTCTCTCATACCGTCCAACATCTCCGCCTGCCGGTTCTCTACGGACCATGTTCAGAAAGCGCTTAACCTCGAAAGCATGAAAGAAGGCGACTTCCTGGCCTGCTGGATGAACGGCGCTTATATGGTCGGGCACGTCGGTACTAACTGCGGCAGCGGCAACATCCGTTTTTCGAATATTGCGTTCCGCGGCGGCAATCTGGAAGGACTGTCTGTGCGCAGCGGCAATAATGTTGATCTGGTGAACTGTCAGGCCGGACGGACCTGTAATGTCAGCGCTCTGCTGCCGCAGGAAGACCGCCCACTGGCCGGTATGTACTTCGGAAGCAACATTGTCGGCAACGTGAAAATGATCGGCGGAATGTCGGGATGGCTGTGGTACCGGCTGGCTTCCGCGACGGTTAACGGCAACCGGCAGGACTGGGGCGTTGTTCTGGGAACCGGTCTATCGACCAACCGGTATGCCAGTTACGGCCTCGACCTTTATGGTAACGGGGATCTCAACGCCGAGCATCCGGCTTCGCCGTACGGATATCAGCGCGGTCTCGGCCAGCAGGTCGGTAACAGCACAAATGCCACCTGGATTTCAGACGCTTCGAACTATCCGTAAGACGCGCACTGTATTTCCTTCAACCTGCTCCCGCCCTGTGCAAACAGGGCGGGAGTTTTGTTTTAAGTGCACACCGGTTTAATGCGAAGAACAGTATTTGATCTGCAAACCTTTTAGAAAGTTGCGCAGCATCTGGTCTTTGCATTCGCGGTAGTGCTTATGATCCGGTTTGCGGGAAAATGCACTGAGTTCGTGTTTGCTGATCGGCATATCCGCCAGACTCATAATTTCCAGCACATCTTCAGCCTTCAGGTTTAATGCAATCCGGAGCTTCATGAGGATGACGTTGTTCGTCAGAGACGTTTCCGGTACGGGCTGCGAGCCTTCTTTTTTGCCACGCTTGTCAATAATGAATCCGTTCAGGAAAACCGCCAGCTGGGCGTCACTGCATTCCTTGTACGCCGGATCGTCTTCCTTTTTTAACCAGGCGTTAATCTGCTCCCACGTCACCTGATGATCCGCCAGTGCGAACAGGGCAATCATTTGCGAATCCTTCAGGTCGAAGGTGTAACGGAGCCGGCGCAAAATGTCGTTGTTTCTCATGATGCAGTAATCCTTCCTTAATCAGCGGTACGGTTCTCTTATAGTGCCCATGCCAGCAGCAGCGGAACTGTGATGATGGCCCCGAGGTGGGTAATCAGCAATGTAGCCGCAATAAAATCGGTGTCGCCGCTGAAGCGCTCGCTGAAGATCATACTAACCACGGCTGCCGGCATGACGGCGACGACCGTTAGAATATTCCGCGCGAGTTCTTCCATCGGGATGCACTTGAGAATCAGTATGAACAGCACGGGTGTTGCAACCAGACGGAGCGTGGAAACAATCCAGACATGCGGATCGTATACCGCTTTTGTCTTCAGCACTGCAATCCGGCTTCCGGCGACGATCATTGAAAGCGCGACAGTGGCCCGGCCCACGGTTTCCGCACCAAAATAGAGGAGTTCCAGCAGCCGCTGAAGCACCAGGCTTTCCGGCAGGCGGAGCGGCGACAGATCGCGGATGCAAATCCAGGCGATGGAAACAATCAGCGTGATCAGCGGCGGACCGAACATGATACGCAGGCCGGCTGTAAATCTACTGGAGCGGTTGAACATGAAGACGCCCACGGTCCAGACCGCTAACTCGAATCCTATTGAAGCGAATACCAGCAGCGCGACGCCTTCGGGGCCCCACAGCATCATGACCAGCGGAAGCGGCAGAAAGAGGTAATTGTTGATTGTGCTTTGGAACAGAAAAGCACCGGCCCGTTTATGATCAACCTGTTTTATCCAGCGCAATGTCAGCAGACCGAGTACGAATCCGATTCCCGCAATGACAAGGGTCATGGCCGGCATAATCCAGTTGCGGGCCAGCTGATCCGGATGCATACGCGTAATCGAGTAAAAAATCAGTGCCGGATAGATGATTGAGATCAGCAGACGGGTCATTTCCGCTGTGCCGGCCTCGCCGATAATGCCTCGTCGCCGGGCAAACCAGCCGAGCGTCATCAGAACCAGAATAAATAGAATCTGAAGAATATAATTCATAACGGTTGCTATGAAACACCGGAACCGGCCGTATAGGGAAGGACTAATCAGGACTTTTAACGCGCAAAGATTCAATGCGCGAAACACTGATCCGGCGATTATTCGTTAAGATACAGGACACGGCTTTCACCGCGGTATTCGACCACGACATCGGTTTCGTGCACTTCTTTTACGGTCACTTCTCCCAATGTTCTTCCGGCGGTGAGCATTTTGCCGTTGAGGATGGCAATACTCTGATTGTCGCCCTGGGCAATACCCGTCAGAGTCAGCGCCGGCCATTCGGTGGATATCGCCGGAACAGGTTCGGTTTTCTTTGCCGCTATAATAACAGTTTTGGCTTCCGGCGCTTTGTTTGCCGAAATATCCGCCGCAGCTTTATCTTCCGGTACGGGTGTTCCTTTCGCGGCAACCGGTTTTGAATCTGTAACAGAAATTCTGGATTTGGCTATGGGTTCAGGCGTGACTTTTCCTGAGGGTTTCGATTTAAGCAGATAGATGCCCAAACCGGTTAAAACTGCGATTACTGCGGCAATTAGTACGGCAATCAAAGTGACGGAAAACGGACGGATCTTTTCTTCATCGGCAGCCGGCGCGAGTATTTTCTGCGGTATTTCAGAAATCTGAATTTCTGCGTTTTCTTCTAATTGCCGTTTCAGCGCGTCTTGAATCAAGCTCATTGCCAGTCTCCCTGAACTTCGATTAATGATGAAAGCTCTGTTAAAGCGGTTTCGACATCCAGTGCAGTTATCTGCCGGTCATTGCGTACATAGGCGGACAGAAGTGCACGGTCGCAAACTGTGTTGATCTGGCGGGGAATACCGCCTGCCCGTTTATGAATCTGTTCAACAGCAGCGCTTTGAAACAGACCAGACGGATCGGCGGCTCCGGCAACGGTAAGGCGGTGCTGAATATAAAGGGTTGTTTCAGCAACGGAGAGCTGTTCGAGATTGCAGTGTACCATGACCCGCTGCCGAAGCTGGCGCAGTTCCGGTTTCTGGAGACGCTCTTTGAGTTCAGGCTGTCCGGCGAGGATAATCTGCATGAGTTTATGTTGATCGGTTTCCAGATTAGAGAGCATGCGAACCTGTTCCATAAGCTGGGGAGCAAGGTTTTGAGATTCGTCGATGATGACCGCAACGTTTTCGCCTTTCTCCAGACATTGCAGGAGAAAGCAGTTGAGCTGGGCAATATGTACCAGTTTGTCGCCGCCTTTCGGCTCAATACCGAGATCGTGTAGAATAGAACGGATCAGTTGCGTAACGGTGATTGAAGGATTAAGAATAAGCGCTGAGTGCGTGGTGCCGGGCAGATTGTTGAGAACGGAGCGACAGATGGTTGTTTTGCCGCAGCCGACTTCGCCGGTAAGTACAATAAAGCCCTTGCGGTGTTCGATACCGTAGAGCAGAGATTCGAAAGCGTCACGATGGCGCTCGGAAAAGAAAAGAAACCGCGGATCGGGCGTCACGTTGAACGGAAACTCTTTAAGCTGGAAGAAATCGAGGTACATTACCGGCTCATTATAAGGAAACGGTGCAGAGCCGCTTCAAAATTCTGCTGAAATTTTTCGACGGTGTATTCACTGCGGACTTCAGCCTGCAATCCCGGCAGATCTTTTTTCCAGTGTCCGGACACATAACCGGCAACATCGGCGAGGGCTTCTCCGTTTTCGGGTTCAAAGGTCCAGCTAACGGGAAGCATGTCTTTCATGCCGTCGCGTGCGCTGCCGATCACCGGAGTTCCACAGGCCAAAGCTTCGAGCATAACAAGCGGAACACCTTCGAAGCGCGAAGGGATAATGAGAAGGTCGAGCGCACTGTAAACAATCGTGCTGTCCTCCTGCCACGGGAGCAGGGTGATCCGGTTCCGGAGGTCCAGCTTGTTAATAAGCGCTTTAAGCCGTCCGCAGTCGGGGCCGTCGCCGGTGATGACCAGATGCATCCGGTCATCAGCTTTCCATGCAGCATAAAAAGTCCGGACGAGAAAATCCTGCTGTTTCTGATTGAATTCAACACGACCGATCATGCCTAACAGAGTTTTGCTCGCGGGAAGTCCGAGCGCAGCGCGGGCGTTGATTTTATCGTGCGGAGCGAAACGGGTCATATTAATGCCATTATGGACAACTTCGACCGGCGCTGTGACGCCGCGCTCTTCAAGCAGCGTTTTCATCGACTCGCTGATGGTGATCCAGCCGTCCGGTTTTTTGAAGAGCCATGCATTAAGCTCGTCGCGTATTGTGCCGAGTTTTGCACCCATGAGCGCCATGCGGTGCGGAACGGGAATATAGCTGATGCATGGAGCGGTCATTTTTTCGGCGGCGCACAGGGCGAGCGAGCCGTCTTCGATTTCGCCCTGGATGCAGAGAATCAGGTCGGGGTTTACGGATTCGAGCAGTTGACGCAAAGCGCCAATGAATGTTTTGGAAAAACGGTTGCGCAGGCCTTGCAGTTTGCGGGTGGTGAAAGGTGTATTTCGGATTTCCAGGTTGCCGCTGCCGGCCTGAATTTCCTTGAGGCGCTTTCCCAGCCGTATATTTTCAGGACTGCAAAAGAATACCGGCTGCCATGCGGTCGATTTTGCGAGCGCTTCGACGGCGAGGCAGGCCATTACCTGGTGGCCGCCGTAGTCGGGGTTGTCGTCGTAGCAGACAATTTTTTTACGGGCGGTCATTGCGGTGCTTTCGTCATTCTGTGCCGGCACGTGCCAGACGGCGGGTTTCGCGTTCTGCACGGCGGGTAT
>JBGAJP010000099.1:0-2623 GCA_044224855.1 Pontiellaceae bacterium | reverse complement strand
TTGTTTTCCGATGCTTAAAAAACCAGTCAGCAGAAACCTGTTTGCCGCATTTTCCGCGACTCTGACGGTCGGAGTCATGGCTTTATTTTTCAATATTTACGAGCCGTGGATGCCCGTCGGTCCGGAGCTGATTCAGGACGGCAGCTTCAGTACACCCGCCGCAACCAATGTCTGGAGCGGCTGGAATCCGCTGACGCAGCTGGTTCCGGACGGCGGATTCGGCAGTTCACCGGGTGTCGTGTTGACTACATCTTCAAATCAACATGGTATTTTGCGTTTCACGGTACACGACCTGACCAACATACCGGCCTTTCGCGTATCGCTGAAAGCAGCTGCACAAGGAGTTGTGCGCGGAAAGGAAGGATACAGCGTCCCGCGCGCCATTTTCTTTTTTCACGACGCCAAAGCCAAAAGCCTTTTCAATCTGCATCACGGCGTAATGGATATTTCTAAAGACACCGGCTGGCGGACGTATAAGGATTTCTTTCCGGTCCCGAAAGGCGCGGCAAATGCCCGGTTGCACATCCAAAACCTCGGCACCGCGGGCGTCATGCAAATTGATGATATCTCCGTCATTCCGGTCTGCGAGCGCCCTTCCGCACCTTGGTGGAAACTGTTTTTCGGTGTTTTATGGGTCGCGGCTTTCAGTCTCTGCCTGTTTACCATGAAACCATGGGCCCGCCGCCATGGATTTCTGATTATGGTGACACTAGTCCTGATTATGACCGGCATCGTTCTGCCGGGGCAGATTCTTGACGGCGCCATTAAAAAAACGGTGAAAACAGTCAAAACCCTGATTCCGGGAACGGTTGCGCCGGCTCCTCAAACGGCGGTGCAGACCGCAAAAGCGGCCCCGGTTCAATCGTCACAGCCCAAACCGGCTAAGCCGAAAGATGAATCACCTTTAATCCTTCTGGCAGGAACTGCGGTTGACCAGGTACACAGAACCGGTCACTTTACACTCTTCAGTTTGCTGGCTTTCCTGACCTCTCTGTCATGGATCACCGCGCCTGCACTGCGGCGTGCGGCAGCTGTGTTCGTCTGGCTTGTCCTCTTTGCGGTTGCGGCGGCTACGGAAACACTGCAATTCATCACCGCCGACCGCGCCGCCGCACTGAGCGATCTGTGTATTGACACCGCCGGCATGGCCGGCGCGGTTGTGCTTGTACTTGTTCTGCGCGGCATTCAACACGCGGCCCGGTTTCTGATAAACCGTGATTAGCGTTGATTGAAAGCCGTCGCATCTTTAATCTGCACCGCTTTAACTATGAATAATTTCAAACTCATCCGGGAACAGTTCGTCAGAGAGTTCAACGGCACCGTCAAGGAGTACCGCCATGAGCCGACCGGCGCCGAATACATCTCCGTTGAAAACGGCGAAGAAAACAAAGTTTTCGGCATCACCTTCCGCACCCCGCCGTCCGATTCGACCGGTGTCGCGCACATCCTCGAACACACGGTGCTGTGCGGTTCGCGCAAATATCCGCTCAAAGACCCCTTCGTCCAGCTGTTGAAAGGTTCACTGCAAACCTTCCTGAACGCCATGACCTATCCGGACAAAACCGTTTATCCGGTCGCCAGCCAGAACGAGCAGGACTTCTACAACCTCGTTGACGTCTATCTCGACGCCGTTTTCTTCCCGCGCATCACACCGGCCTTTTTCCGGCAGGAAGGCTGGCACTACGAGCTGGAAAGCCTCGACGCCCCGCTCACCTGCAAGGGCGTCGTTTATAACGAAATGAAAGGGGCCTATTCTTCGCCTGAAAGTATTCTGCTCGAACGCTCCCAGCAGGCGCTCTTCCCGGACACCACCTACGGCCTCGATTCCGGCGGCAACCCGGCAAAAATCCCGACGCTCACCTATCAGGACTTCCGCAAATTCCACGAAACCCATTATCATCCCTCAAACGCCCGCATTTTCTTCTACGGTAACGACAATCCCGAGCGCCGCCTGAAAATTCTCAGCGAATATCTCGATGGCTTTCAATGCCTTAAAACTCCGCCAAACTCGTCTATCCCTCTTCAGAAATCCTTTGATAAACCCGTTTATATTGAAGAAAAATACTCTGTCAGCGAAGGAGACGAGCACGCCTTCATCACCGTCAACTGGGCCATACCGGACGGCATTCTCCACTTCGCATTGACCGTGCTGGATCAGATACTCACCGGCACATCCGGATCCCCGCTGCGCAAAATACTCATTGAATCAGATCTCGGCGAAGACCTGGCCGGTTTCGGACTCGAAACCAGTCTGCGCCAGCCGGCCTGGTCCATCGGCATGAAAGGCGTCGAAGTTGAAAACCTCGGAAAAGTCGAAGCGCTGATTTTCCAGACTCTTGAAAAACTGGCGAAGGACGGCCTTGATCGCGGCGACATTGAAGCCGCGCTGAACTCTTTCGAATTCGATCTGCGCGAAAACAACCACGGAAGTTTTCCCCAGGGCCTTTCTATCATGCTCAACATGCTGGAAACCTGGCTTTACGGCTGGGATCCTGTCGGCCTCGCTGCCTACGAACATCCGCTCGCGGAGCTTAAAGGAAAGCTCGCCGCCAACCCGCGATACTTCGAAGAACTCATCGAAAACATTCTGTTGAAAAATCCGCACCGCGCCATTGTCCGCCTC
>JBGAJP010000098.1:0-2664 GCA_044224855.1 Pontiellaceae bacterium | reverse complement strand
TTTCTGAGGGCGTTTATGATAAAAAGGTAAAGTTATGCGCAAACACCCGCTATATCTATTACTGCTTGCCGCTGTTCTGGCCGGATGTGGCAAACCGGAAGTCCCTGCCAATGCGGCCGTTACCAATGCGCCGGCGCAGGATCCAATCCCTGCCGAGAGGATTGCAACCCGGGTTGCCGACCGCCTGCCGCATATCCACCTGAACCGCAACACATTCGACGACGCGATTGCCACCAACGCGCTGGCTCTCTTTATTGATTCGCTGGACTACGACCATACATTCTTTCTGGCCTCCGATATTACCGAGTTCCAGAAGCAGGCAACGAATCTGGATAATCAGGTTGCCGCCGGTGACACCTCCTATGCTCAGGTCATTTTTGACCGGTTCAAAGAGCGGGTTACTAACCGCGTGGCGTATGTCAACCAGCTGCTCAATCAGCCAATTGATCTTGATGCAGCGGAAAACTACCGGTGGAAACGCGATACCGCCCCGTGGCCGGTTAATGAAGCCGAGTGGAACGATCTCTGGCGTAAAAAAGTTAAGAACGATTACGTTTCACGGGTCGCCGCCATCGAAGCCGGCAAAAATGATCCGAAGCCCGCAGAAACCAACACGGTCGACGAAGCCCGGATCGAGGCGCTCACGCCGGTCGAATTTGTCCGCGAACGGTATAAACAGTATCAGCTGCTGATCGATAACAACTTTGACAAGGAAACCGTTCTGCAACGCTATCTGAGCGCCTTTACCCGCAGCTACGATCCGCACAGCGAATATCTCTCCCCGCGCGGCGTCGAGGACTTTGACATCAACATGAGCCTTTCACTCGTTGGCATCGGCGCGATGCTTCGCAGCGAAGACGGCATGGCGAAGATCACGCAGCTTATTGCAGGCGGACCGGCGGAGATGGACGGACGATTGCAAGCCGGCGATAAAATTATTGCCGTTGCCCAGAGCAATGCCGCGCCGGTAAGTATTCTTTACTGGCCGCTCAGCAAAGCCGTGCGTCTTATCCGGGGTGAAAAAGGAACCAAGGTTGTTCTAACGATCATTCCCGCCGACGACACCACCGGCACACGAACCAAAACAATTGATCTGGTGCGCGATGAAGTAAAACTGGAAGCGCAGGCGGCCAAAGGTGAAGTCCGCCAGATCACCGACACGAACGGTGTGCCCCACCGTATCGGCGTACTTACCCTGCCCGAATTTTATGCTGACTTTGAAGCTGCACGGAACGGCAAAGACGGCGCACGGCGCGCCTCGGTCGATGTGCGCCGCATTCTCGGCGAGTTTGCCACCAACCATATCGACGGCGTTATTCTCGACCTGCGCAATGACGGCGGCGGTTCACTTACCGAAGCCATTGATATCGCCGGACTTTTCATTTCAGTCGGCCCGGTCGTGCAGGTTCGCGAACAGCGCGGTGTTGCGGTACTGCCGGACGGCGATCCCGACACGGTTTACAGCGGCCCGCTCGTTGTACTCGTCAACCGGCTCAGCGCATCGGCCTCTGAAATTGTCGCCGCCGCCTTGCAGGATTACGGCCGCGCTCTGATTGTCGGCGACAGCAAAACACACGGTAAAGGCACTGTACAGACTGTCTATCCGCTTTCCAAACTCAGTGATGATCTGGGTTCTATCAAAGTCACAACGGCCAGTTTCTATCGCATTGCCGGCGGCTCCACACAGCTCAAAGGCGTTGTGCCTGACGTTGTGCTTCCATCTCTTTACGACGCGCTGGATATCGGCGAGGAATCACTGCCGAATGCTCTGCCGTGGTCACAGGTGCGCGGTGCCTACTACCGTCCGTGGAACGACTCGGTTAAACCGGCGATTCCTGAACTACGCCAACACTCCGAGGCCCGCGTGGCCGGAAGCCCGGCCTTTGCAACATTTCTCGCGCGGCGCGACCGCCTTCGCGCACGCATGGAAAATCCGGAAATATCGCTGAAACTTTCCGACCGCATCGGCGAAATTGTTGCGGAGAAGGAACTGGAAAAACTCCAGGACGAAGAGCTTGGCGGAAATAAAAAAGCCGACAAGGAAGATCCGATCCTCGACGAGACGGTGAATATTCTTGTCGATATGGTTGATCTGGCCGGAGAAAAATCCGGCCCCATCATCACCCAAAGCAGAAACTAACCGGTTTTCCTGGGTTCCTGAATCCGGCCGGGAAAGGCAAATTCTATGCCCTCTTCATTAAACCGGCGGAGTACGGCCATATTGAAATTCTGGTCAAACTCCATAAAACCCCAATAGTCGGACGCCGGGGCAAACCAGTAAATCACCTGGATATTAAGTGAGGCGGCGGTGAATTCGTTGAAATGAACGCGGGGCGGCATGCCCGGATGCATCTTTTCGTTCGCGCGGTTCAGCTCTTCTTTGACGATCGCTATTGCCCGATCCACTTTTCCGGACGGCGTATCGCAGGCAAGCGCAAGATTGGTAACGCGTTTGAGATACGGCCGCCGGGTGACATTGCGAATGGTCTTATTCGCCAGTTCGCCGTTGGGAATCGTTACCAGATGGCCGTCAGCTGTCCGCAAACGGGTTGAGCGCATGCCGACTTCCTCCACCGAACCGTCGATGCCGTCTACGCAGACCGAATCGCCCAGCTGAAACGGACGATCCGCAAAAATCACCAGCGAGCCGAAAAAGTTTTTAAT
>JBGAJP010000044.1:0-18048 GCA_044224855.1 Pontiellaceae bacterium | reverse complement strand
CCATGGAGGTATCGATCGATTTTCCGCCTTCAAACGCAGCAATCGATCCTCCGTTGCCGAGATGGCAGGTAATGATTTTCAGTTTTTCAATCGGGCGCTTGAGTTCTTTTGCCGCCATTTTTGCAACATAGCCATGCGAGGTTCCGTGAAAACCGTAACGCCGGATTTTGTGAACGGTATACTGCTCTTTTGGCAAGCCGTAGAGATAGGCTTTAGGCGGCATGGTCTGATGAACGGCTGTGTCAAACACCGCCACCTGCGGCATATCAGGATACAACTCATAGATAGCCTGAATGCCCATCAGATTTGGAGGATTGTGCAACGGAGCCAGGATAGAATTTTTCCGGATGGCCTCCACCACATCGCCGGTAATCAGAACTGAACCGGTAAAATCTTCTCCGCCGTGCACTACGCGATGTCCCACGCCGGACAATTCGCTCAGACTTTTTAAAACGCCTTTTTCGGCGTCGGTCAGCATCTGAAAAATCGCATTGATTGCTTTCTTGTGATCCGGCAGATCCAGATACTGATGCTCCTTTTCGCAACCGGGCTTCTTGCAATCTACGCTGGCGCCGGAGATACCGATACGTTCGGCGCCGCCCTGAGCCATCACTGTAAAGTCATGATCGCTTCCGACCGACTCGTAGAGTTTGTATTTAATCGACGATGAACCCGAATTAATAACCAGAATCTTCATTACACTATCCCTGCCTGTTCCTGAATTAAAGTGACTGTACAACCGTGACCGCAACAACACCGACAATATCCTCCGCACTGCATCCGCGGGAAAGATCATTCACCGGCTTCCGCAACCCCTGAAGAATCGGACCGTACGCTTCTGCACCTCCAAGACGCTGCACCAGCTTATATCCGATATTGCCGGCATTGAGGTCGGGGAAAATCAGCACGCGTGCCTGACCGGCGACCGGACTGCCCGGTGCTTTGGATTTTCCTACCGACGGAACAATAGCAGCATCCAGCTGCAACTCGCCGTCCAGCTCAAATCCCTGACCGGCATATTCAGCCGCAATAATCTGTTTTGCCTTCTGCGTAGCTTCAACCACTTTATCCACTAAAGGATTGGAAGCAGAGCCTTTTGTCGAATAGGAAAGCATGGCTACCTTGGTCGGAATACCGAACTGCTTCGCGGTCTGCGCACTTTGCACTGCGATTTGCGCCAGTTGATCAGCATCCGGGTTTTCCACCAGCCCGCTATCAGAGAAGATATACGGGACGTTGTTGCTGACCATGAAAAACAGAGCAGAAACCATCCCGCCTTTTTTTGCGCCGCGAATAATCTGAAGCGCCGGACGAACGGTATCAGCGGTTGAGTGCGCAGCACCGGAAACCAGTCCATCAGCCCCGCCGCTCTGTACCATCATCATGCCGAAGTAGTTAACATGCTTAACGGCCTCACGCGCCTGATCGAGCGTAATTCCTTTGCTCTTACGTAATTCATAAAAAGCTGCGGCATAGCCTTCAAGTTTATCGGAAGTTTGCGGATTAATGACAGTGACCCCTTTACCGACGCGGGCGGCGGCTTTGTCATCGCCCAGGACAATCACTTTGGCAATACCTTCAGCGGCAATCATGTTGGCGGCATCTGTGACACGCTCGTCGAACCCTTCGGGAAGCACAATCGTCCGCTGATTGGCTTTAGCTTTGCTGATTACAGCCTCAATAAACTCACTGCGACTCATTTTCGGAATCCTTTCCAGATTAATAAACTTAAAACAAAAAAGCTAAAAAGCCTCCTAAGCTGTTGCTTAAGAGGCTTTTTTCATGGGAACTCTCCTACTGACTTACTTTTCGCTTTCAGCCGGCGCAGAAGCTTCCACCCACTCCAGAACAACCATTTCGGAAGCATCGCTCATCCGCGGGCCGAGTTTGGTAATCCGTGTGTAACCGCCGGCGCGACCGGCAAAACCGGGAGCAATTTCATCAAACAGCACTTTAACCTGCGCTGGCTGGTGAATCGTGGCAAGAGCCTGACGGCGGGCGGCCAGCGTACCGGCCTTGCCGAGTGTTACCATTTTTTCGGCAAGTGAACGGGTCGCCTTAGCCTTAGCCAGAGTGGTTTTGATGCGGCGTTCAGCAATCAGGCTGCAAACCTGATTTGCCAGCATCGCATCGCGGTGCGCGCCGGTACGGCCGAGTTTAACTGTTTTCTTAAGATGTCTCATGATAGAACCTCGTTTTCTAAACTATTCAATGTCTTTGACCGGCGGCTTGAGCAAATCGGCGTCAAACGTCATGCCGAGCGACAGGCCCATATCCAGAATCTTCTGCTTGATCTCGTTCAGCGACTTCTTACCGAAGTTGCGGTACTTGAGCATTTCGGCTTCCGTCTTCTGCGCCAGTTCGCCAACGGTGGTGATGTTGGCGTTGTTGAGGCAGTTGGCGGCACGAACGCTGAGTTCAATTTCGTTAACGCTGATGTTCAGCTTGCGACGCAGATCTTCTTTTTCGATATCAATCTGTTTTTCGCTGGCTTCAAACTCGATCAGGTCTTTGTCGTAGCTGACGAAGATGTCGAGGTGGTGACGAAGGATGGCGGCGGACATTGTCAGCGCGTCATCAGGTGTCACGCGTCCATCAGTCCATATCTCGATGATGAGTTTGTCGTAATCGGTACGACGGCCGACGCGGCAGTTTTCAACATCGTATTTTACGCGAGAAACAGGGGAAAAGAGGGAGTCGATCGGAATAACGCCGATTTCCTGCTCGTCCTTCTTATTGCCTTCCGCCGGGCAGTAACCGCGGCCGACTCGGGTTTCGAGTTCGACTTCAAATTTTCCGTTGGTGTCGAGCGTGGCAATGTGGTGATCCTTATTAATCACCTGAATGCTGTCATTGCACTGAATATCACCAGCCGTCACTTCGCCCGGACCTTTGACACTGATTTTCAGACGCTGGGGTTCACGGGTATAGGACTTAAGAATAACCTTTTTCAGGTTAAGAACGATATCGGTTACATCCTCAACAACGCCCTGCAGATTACAGAACTCATGCGGAGCGCCCTGAATTTTAACAGATGAAATCGCGGTACCTTCAAGCGAAGAAAGCAGTACGCGACGCATGGAGTTACCGATTGTACGGCCGTAGCCGGCTTCAAACGGTTCAGCGATGAATTTGCCGTAAGTGGCGGTGGATGCGGCTTCGTCTTTGACGACCCGCTTGGGCATTTCGAAACGACCTAGTCTGATTGGCATTGTATTCTCCTCCCAGAACCGAGCATTAACCGGTTCATATGGTGTTTATGTACTTAATCCCGTCCGCTTAAACGCGACGCTGTTTTCTCGGGCGGCAACCGTTGTGCGGAACCGGAGTGGTATCTTTAATAGCCGAAACACGAAGGCCGGCAGCCTGAATCGCGCGCACAGCCGACTCGCGGCCTGCGCCAGGCCCCTGCACACGGACTTCCACTTCATTCATTCCATGGGCAATCGCGGCGCGTGCAGCTTCCTGTGCTACGGTAGTGGCGGCGAAAGCGGTGCTCTTACGGGAACCTTTGAACCCGCACCGGCCGGCGCTGCTCCAAGAAACAACCTGACCTCTCATGTCGGTAAGCGACACGATACAGTTATTGAAAGTGGTCTTAATGAAGGCGATGCCGTATGGCACGTTTTTAGCGCCTTTCATTCGGCGTTTCGGTTTGCCGTCGTCCTCAGGAGCCGACTCAATCTGCGCAAAAATATCTTTCTGCTTTGCGGACTTTTTGGTTTCTTCGGCAACGGCTTCCACCGCTTCGACAGCTTCTTCTACAGGTTTGGTTTCTTCAGCCATGTATCGGGTCCTCAGTTAAAATTTACTTTTTAGAAGCGGGCGCTTTTGCAGCCGGCGTTGTCGTCTTAGCCGCTGAACGGGCTTCTTTACCGCGAACGGCACCAACCGTACGGCGGGCACCTTTACGGGTACGGGCATTGGTCTTCGTGCGCTGACCGCGCACCGGCAGACCGCGACGATGGCGGGTGCCACGGTAGCAGTTAATGGAAATCAGACGGCGGATGTTCTGTCCGATTTCACGGCGAAGATCGCCTTCGATGGTATAACCTTCACGCACCGCTGCGGTGAGTTTGGTAATGTCTTCGTCAGTCAGATCGTCAGCCTTTTTGGCTGGATCCAGACCGGCTTTAGCGATCACTTCGCGGGAAGTGGTCAGGCCGAGGCCGTAAATATAAGTCAATGCGTACTCGAGACGCTTTCTGCCGGGAATATCAACACCAAGTATGCGAGGCATAATGAAACTGCTCCTTCTTTAACCCTGACGCTGTTTGTGACGCGGGTTGCGTTTGTTAATTACATAAACGCGCCCTTTACGACGGACAATAATATCGTCAGCGCTGATTTTCTTAACCGATGCCTTAACCTTCATAGTTCACCTAAATAATTATCTGCCCCACACCCATGTTGTAAGGCGACATTTCCACCTTCACTAAATCACCGCATTCCGGGGCTTTAATCTCCCGATCCCGCACCGCAACATAGGCCGTGAACCGATGTCCATTACCCAGTACGGCGCGAAAAGCGTGATTATCTATCACGACCTCCAACTGAGCGTCCAGTAAAATAGTCTCGCACTCGCTCATTTTTAAGAGCGGCCCATCATACCGACCCGCCTTACCGGTACAAGCTCCAATTCCAGAAAAAATCAACCTTCCTGAATGCGGATAAAATCAGGAGATTTTCCCTGCCATGAAACGCCGGGAACCGTTCTCCCGCCTTCCAAACATTGGAAAGTCCGGAAAAGCCTGCTACTGTCCCGTGAGTGAAATCCTTTTGCAACTGCATTATCGCCGGCTTTATCCTGCTTGTATGCGCAGGCTGCTCCACCGTCGGACGGGAACTGGCCTATGACAACACCGTGCAGGTCGCCAAACGCCCGTTCAGCGGAACTGCCGAATTCGGCTGGCGAGTCAAAACCTTCTGGACCGAAGAAACTGCTTCCGTCTGGAGGAGATACATCAGCTTCCCGCTGCTCAGTCTGCGCAAAACTCCGGAAGTAAGTGCGGCTCCTGCTCCGATGAAGCGCGGCGTAATGGCAAAATGGCTCCGGCGGAAAACCGGCCCGCCCGCGCAAGGCACCGCCCGCCTGCTGCTCAACGGTGAAACCTTTTTCCCGCAGTTTGAGGAATCCATCCGTACCGCCACCAACCGCATTGATTTAAAAACCTATATTTTCGATAACGACGATACAGCCAAACAAACTGCCGATCTACTCAAGGCCCGCAGTCACGAAATAAGCGTCCGGATTCTTTACGACTCATTCGGAACACGCCTTGCATGGAATGTCGATGCCCCTTCGATACCAACCAACTATGTCTATGAAGCGTCAGATATGATCCGGTATCTGGAAAAAGATTCCGGCATTGAACTGCGCCGCGCCTGTCACACGATGCTCACCTCCGAGCATTCCAAATATATTCTCATCGACCACCGGCTCGCCTACTTCGGCGGCATGAACATCGGCCGCGAATACCGCTACGACTGGCGCGATGCCATGTTCGAACTCTCCGGTCCGGTCATCAACGCACTCGAAACCAATTTTGAACGGTCATGGACGCTTGCCAGCGGAGGAACTTTTGCGCTGTTCAAGCTGCCGGAATCGCACATGCCGGACTATTCCGGCACCGACGAACTCTATCTGACACCCACCACGCCGATAAAGTCCTACATCTATAGAGGGCAGCTTCGCGCCATCGAACACGCAAAACAATGCATCTACCTCGAAAACCCGTATCTATGGAACTCTTCCATCGTTTACCGGCTCTGCGCAGCGCGCAAACGCGGCGTTGACGTCCGTGTCACCATTCCGCGCGACGTCAACCACGGAATCGGAATCGCCGCAAACAAACAAACCGTCAAACGGCTGCTCGATAACGGCGTGCGCGTTTTTGTTTATCCGGGAATGACGCACGTCAAAGCCGCCGTCTACGACCAGTGGGCCTGCTTCGGCTCGGCAAACTTCGATGACTTAAGTCTGCATAAAAACTATGAGTTGAATATCTTCACCGACAATCCGGAGATTGTCCGCGAAGTCAAAGAAGAGCTGCTCGAAGGCGGACAAAAACTTTCAACCGAAATTCACGACGCCGGCGAAATCAGCATCATCGACTTCTTCACTGCCGGCCTTTCGCAGTATCTGTGACCATTTAGGCGGATGGATTCTTTTCAGCCACCTTGCGGATCACAGCCTCCACGACACGGTTCCGCCGGACTTTGCGCACCTGCACTTCAACGCCGCCTGCCTGAATCACGTCACCGCACTGCGCAGAGCTGTCCCTCAGAGTTCCCGCCCACTCAGCGAGCGTAAGCTTCACATCTGCATCCGGAAAAACAGACCCGCCTACCGCGTTCTTCAGGCTCTCAATCGTCACGCCGCCGCCGGAAAGCCAGCCGTCGCCGATCGGATGCAGATGAACCGGCAGATGGTCATACTCGTCGCGAATATCTCCGACCAGCTCCTCAACGATGTCCTCCATCGTCAGCAGGCCAAGCACCGTCGGACCTTCCATAACCAGCGCGATATGAACCCGGTCGCGAATCATATCCGCCAGCGCTTTCGCCAGCGTCATGTTCGATTCAAGTCGCGATATGGGCCGGATGATTCCGCTGAGACCGGATCCCGTCGGATCAACTTTCAGCGCCGTCACGATATCCTTAAAGATGATATAGCCATCAATACTCTGCGGATTATTGGCGTCTCTGCAAACCGGATAGCGCGTATGCATATGCGTATGCGCCGCAATCAGTGCATCGATCATGCTCGCGCCCGCAGAAATAGTCGCGATATCCTTCGCAGGAATCATCGCCTCCGCGACGGTGCGGGACGACAGCTGAACCGCCGACATCACAATACGCTCTTCCATCGGCCCGATGATGCGCGTTGCCCGCGCCAGAGCCGCCGCAGCCCGCAGTTCCAAAAGTCCCGTCTGGTCTTCCGGCGCCCGCTCACCCGCGAATCCACCTTGACCAACCCGTACAAGTTTTTTAACAGCCGCTTCGAAAATAAACACGATCGGGTGAAACACGCGGGAAACCAAACTCATCGCCGGAGAAAGAGCCAGCACCACCGCTTCCTTATTATTAATCCCGATCATCTTCGGAACCAGTTCAGCCGCGACAATTGTCACCGCGCTCAGCGGAATCACAAAGCTCACCAGCGCCAGAAACGAGGCGGTTCCTTCCGACACACCGAACACCTGCTTAAACCAAGGCGTCAGCCATTCGTCCACGCCCGCTCCGCCGGTAGCCGCCGCAATCGCACCCGCCAGCGTAATTCCCAGCTGAATTACCGCCAGACTCGCTTCCAGCCGGTCCTTCATACGAACCGAGCTCCGCGCTCCGCGCCGGTTCGACTGCAGCAGGACTTCCAGCCGCGTCCGCGACACAGACGCCAACGCCATTTCATACGCCGCAAACAGCGCATTCACGGCCAGCATCAGCACGATAATGACAAGTTCCATAAAATTCCCTTAGTTCATCATTTACGGCGCAGAACGGCGTTGAAAACCTGGGCGGCTTCGCGGCGGCAAAGCAGAACGGAAGCCAGCAGGTAGACGGCCATGCCGACGGCGATGGCTCCGCCGACAGAAATAAACTGCGCGAGTTTCGCGGCGAGATGATTTCCCAAGGCTTGAAAAATCCAGCTGTGAATCCAAATTACCGACAAGCCCATCATCACCGCTGCAATCAGCGCACGGCCGGCACCGGCCAGTACAGAAAGCCAGCCGGGCGAACCGATGCGGCGTCCCAGCTTCCAGCCGAGTGTCAGGCCGTTGAAGGCTTCCGAAACAACCGCTGAACCGGCGAGGCTCATCGCTTTATATTCCGTCGGCAGCGTCAGGGTAAAAATCAGGTTGAGCGAAAAGTTGACGCCGACGCTGTGCAGTCCGTTGCGGTACGGCGTACGCGTATCGCCCAGTCCGTAGAAGGCGGGGACAAAAACTTTGGCCAGCCCGAAAAAGAAAAGTCCCGGCGCATAGACGCGCAGAACTGACGCTGTGCGATCCACAGAATCGACGTCAAACGCGCCCCATCCCAGCAGCATTTCGGTGACCGGCCGAGCCAGCGCCATCAGGCCGACCGCAGCCGGTATCATGACAAACAGAAGCATGCGCAGAGCGCGGTTGATGGTTTCGCGGATGCGGTCGTGTTCGCCGACAGCGGCGTGGTTGGAAAAGGTCGGCAGAAGAACCGTACTCATGGCGGTGGCAAGGATGCCTTGAGGAAAATAGAGCAGGCGTTCGGCAAAATACATGGTGGCAGCGGCCCACGGCGTCGCCCAGCGCGCCATGATGCTGTTAATGGTCATATTGATTTGCGAAACCGACTGACCGAGCGCAGACGGCCCCATAAGTCCGAGGAAGCGGGTGACTTGAGGATCTTTTGCATTCAGATCAACACCCGGCCGCCAGCCGAGCCGGTACATGGCAGGAAGCTGCGCCGCCAGCTGCACCGCGCCAGCAACCAGCACGCCGAGCGCAACGCCGGAGATACGATCTTCCGGCGTTGTTCCCATCCGCGGGCAGACAAACAGGACGAACGCGATCCAGGTGATGTTCAGCAGACACGGTGTAAAGGCCGCCAGCGCAAATTTTCCGAAACTGTTGAGAACGCCCTGCGACAGCGCCGTCAGACAGATGAAGAAGAGATACGGAAGCATGATGCGCAGAAGCGGCAGCGTCTGTGTACCGTGACGAAACGCTTCGACGAGCGGCGGCAGAAACGTGATGCCGATACCAACCGCGACAATGATAATCAGTACAGCGCCGAGCAGCGTGATGACACGACGCGCAAACCGCCAGGCCGCGGGTTCACCTTCTTTTGCGCGGACTGCCGAAAAGACCGGAACGAAGGCGGAGGAAAGCGCTCCTTCGCCGAACAACGCGCGGAACATGTTCGGTATGCGGAAGGCGACCACAAAGTCGGACATTACCGCGCTGGTGCCGAAGGCGGCGGCAGTGACGGTTTCGCGCAACAGACCGAGCAGACGGCTCAGCATCGTGAAGAAGCTGACCGTTCCGACTGAACGAAGTAATCTGCGGTGTTCCATAAAATTCAGCTGTTCGAGGTTTCATCCATCTGTTTCCAGCGGCTGCGGGTCAGCAGGACAGCGGCAAGAAAGACAATGGATAAAACAGAGCCCATCCAGGATCTGGAAATCCAGTCGCTGGTTCCATAGAGCCACGTCATGGTTTTCTGGTTATCGGTGAAATGGCGGAAAAACATCATCACCCAGACCCAGCCGGCGTGCAGACCGATGAGGAGGTAAACGGATTTGAGCCACAGATAAAGTGTGCAAAGCACCAGCCCCATGCAGAAAAGCGTACAGGATTCCTGCAAAAAAGCGTTCCCGGCACGGGCGAAGAGATGCCCAACCAGCAGGAAGCCGGAGTTCCACGCCGTGGTGACAGACGGATCCAGCGGCCGCATAAAGTGAACAATGGAAAAGAGAAAGCTTGCGATCACAATGCCCGCGACCACTCCAAGGCTTTTCCGCAACGCGCTGAAAATGAACCCGCGGAAAAGGATTTCCTCGAATATGCCGACGAAAAGCCCGCCGGTCAGAATTTTGACAACGGTGCAGAGATGATGACCGATGGTTTTCCCATCACCGTCCCAGACATAAACGCCCAGCAGCGCACCGGGCAGATAGGCGATGAGCATGCTGGCAGCACCCAGCCCGATGCCAAAGCAGAACAGGAGCTTGCGATTGGAGCACTTTGCGAGACCGTAGTCGGCCCGGGTTTTAAATCCGCTAAGGCGGCATGCAAGCGGCATAAGCAGAATCACCATCAGCAGGGCAAGCCGGGAAGTGACACGGTAAAACGGGGCATCAAGCAGGGAATCTTCTACGGCAAACTGCCGGAGCAGCCGATAAACCCACGGAGCCGCCAGCATAGCCAGCGCAGGCGCAGCCACGAAAAGAAGAAGGACAGAATAAAGCGGATACAGATGATCTTTTTTCATGCTCACTATTTTTCAATGTTTGGAACTCGCAACACTATAGCGGCTTTCGTATTTTAGACCACGAAATTTCATAATCTAACCACGGATTGCAAAGATATGATAAAAAACCCGGGCCGCCTGCTGGCGGGCAACAGCAAAATACTTTCCGCTGCGTACGAGGAGTTCAACCGGATTCCGGCAGACATCGATCTGACCGATCAGCCGAGCCACCCTCCCCGCATCCAGCAGAAAACCATTGCCGAACCGGTGAGCATCTCCGGGCCGGGCACGTTTGCCGGAAAATCCACAACAACCATTACGTTTGAGCCGACCAACCGCGAAGGCTGGTGGCTGGACCGGACCGACCTGCCCGCCTCCCTGCCGATCCGCGTGGCGATCGACAACGTCTGGACGACCGGATCGATCGTCAGCAACATTGTACTGCGGGCCGGCGGGCCGCATAACTACGTGCGCATGGTCGAACACATCATCGCTCTGCGCATGGGAATGGATATCGACAACCTGATGATCAAAATCGATTCCGGCGATCCGCCGCTCTTTGCGCGCGGAAGCCTAGACCTGATTGAAGCGCTGGAGCGGGCCGGCCGGCGAACTGTGAATCGTCCGGTAAAATATGTAACGGTCAAAGAGCCGGTGACGCTTTGCTGGGATCACGGGCAGTTCCTGACGTTCGCGCCGCACACCGGATCAGGTGTTCCCAAACTGATTGTGGACGCCGCCGTCAACTTCCCTAACGCCATCGGCCAGCAGCGCATCCGGTTTCCGGTCAACTTCGCCAACGTACAGACCGGCGCCGAAGCACGCACCAACACGCCGTACGGAAAGATGCTCTACTGCAAAACCATCGGAAAAATTTTCGCGGACGTCCGCAATCTCGGCTACACCGATGAGAATATTCTGATCGCGCGTAAAAACCGTTACCACAACCAGCCGCGGCTGATCCGTAACGGCAAATCGCTGGAACCGGTCTGGCACCGCAGTGTTCTCGACCTGCTGGCAGCCATCGCACTGATTCCTGACGCGCGCTTTGTCGGCGAAATCACCTCCTACAAAGCCGGCCACCGCCTCGACTGCGATCTGATCACTCAGCTTTACCTGAACGATCTGCTGACCCCGGTTGGAAACGGATGAATCCTGTCAGGGAAAAAACGGAATATGCGCTGCTTTGCGGACTCATCGGTCTGCTGAAACTCCTGCCGGAAGGTCTGGTTAACTTTTTCTTCCGGATTTTCGGCGCGCTCTTTTTCATGGTCAGTTTCCGGCGGCGTTCCATGACGCTTCAAAATCTGAAGATTGCCTTTCCTGAAAAGACGGCCGGCGAGCGGCTCGGCATTGCATGGCGTTCTTTCCAGAATATGGCGCTGTTCACCGGCGACAGCTTTCTGCTGATCGCCGGTAAACTGACACCGGAAAAAATTATTTCCCGGGTGGACGGAGCTGACCTTGAGAAATACCGGCAGATTAAAGCCTCAGCACAGAACGGCATCATTCATCTGACCGGACATCTCGGCAACTGGGAACTGCTGGCCGCCTACGGCGCAGTAAGCGGGCTTCAATCGCATGTCGTTGCCCGCCGGGGCAGCAACCGCCTGATCGACGAAAAAATCATCGTTCCGCTCAGAACCCGGCACGGCAACAAAGTTTTCTACAAAGAAAACGCCATGATCAATACCGTCAAAGCGCTGAAGCGCAACGAAACAGTTTCGTTTCTGATCGACCAGAAAATCGGCAGGAAAGAAGGCGTTCCGGTTCAATTCTTCGGACAGGAAATCCTGGCGGTCGCCTCCTGCGCGGTGCTTCAAATCCGGTTTCAGCCTGTTGTCGTCCCGACCTTCCTGATCAAAACCGGACGCAATCAATACAAACTGCTGATCGGCGACCCGGTTGAATGGACAGACGACGGCACCCCGCAGGAAGAGCAGATTCAAACGCTGACCCAGCGGCATCAGGCAATCATCGAAGAAACCATTCGCGCCTACCCCGACCAGTGGTTCTGGATGCACAACCGCTTCAAACTCATGGACGCCCGCACCCGCCGACGCAAAAAACGCCGCGCGGCCTGAATAATCAGGATTCCATTTCTGACCGCAGCGCGAAGCAAATCTGCGCCGCTAATTCACAGGGTGAAATTTTCCAGCGTTCCGCCACTCCGCGCCGGTATCCGTGCAGAAAAGCGCACGCGCTTCCGGCGCCGATATGATGGCCGTCCCGGATCATGCGGCGGATGGCGCGGGTCAGTGAATCCCGGCACTGCTGAGGGAAAAACAGCGAGCGCCACGGCTTCGACGTTTCCCGGTCGATCAGAACAAGCCCGGCGTCCGTATGGATTAAATCCTTCAGGCGCACCGGTTGGAAAAATCCTTTGGCGTGCAGCCGCCCGGTCAGCCGTCCGAACGCTTTCATCAACTGCTGCCGTTCATATCCGTTTGACCGGTCAAAGAGATCGGCGAGTTCTTCACCCTTCACTTCCCGGACAACTAGAAAACCGCGCAACGGGATTCCCAGCAGCCGCTGCTCGCCCCAGGCCACCGGTTCCATAGCCAAAAAACCGTTCGCGCGGAGAAGTTGAAGAAGCCGTACTTCGCGTAACGGACCCGAATGCGGACGCAGTCCGCGCAGAAACATGGGAACACACTTTTTCCAGACGGGCTCGCCTTCCTCCCGCTTCAGATAGAATACCGACCCGTCACGAAGAACGGTCCGCTGTACTTTTCCGGAGCCTTCCATCAGCGCATCAAAGGAGTTCAATCCTGATTCTGCAAACTGCGGCTCCAGCGCCGGCGCTATGTAACAAACGGTTTTCATCAGCGGCCCGCTCACGGACGAACAGTCAGGATTTTCACAAACGCCAGCGTCCTTTCGGGCTTGCGCTGATTTTCTTTCGTTGTCAGCGGCGAAAATTCAAAAAGACGGGCCAGCACCGGCAGATCCTTCTGCGGAATCACAAGGTAGATATTCCGTCCGGCAGACAGCCGATCAGAGACCGGCTTCAGCTCATTGATGTCTTTAACCAGAACAACCGGGTGACGGGCGTAATACGGCAGGATGTCCGGAAACTCGCTCCACGCCGCCAGATAGTCGCCGTCGTTTACTGCACGTCCGATCGACAGCGCAAAATCCCGGTCCTGTCCGCGTACGGTATTGCGCAGCGGCAGCGCATTAAATCCGGCAAAAAGCAGAACGGTCAGAAGCACCGCAGGAATCAGCTGCGCCGACAGCGGATGATCCTGCCAAACCGGCCCGGCCAGTTCCTTTTTCAGAAGAAAAACCAGAATCATACTGATACCGGCAATGAACCCCGCTGTGATGTATTGCTGCTGCCAAACCAGAAGTCCGGCGCAAACTGCCAGCACGGCGGCGGCAATCCCGAACAGAACGTTCCAGACCTTCCGATTCACGGGATGCCCAGACGTCCGGTCAATCCACGCCGCTATCAGAAGGACAAAGAGCGGCAGGAGCGGAAGCATGTAATGAGGCCGGTAGTGACCGCCCACCGTGAATACGGCGATAGTCGCCGCGCTGACATAAAGAGTAAGCCGCGCGACACCCGCCGGCTTCCCGGGTTTGCGGCGGTTCCGGAAAACCAGCAGCGGAAGCAGCAGGCTGACGGGCAGGAGCAGCTGCAGAACCCGGAATACATAATAGAAGCTCAGAATCTCTTTCCAGTCGGACATGGTTTGCAACAGCGAACCGGACAGCTGTGTCTGATGGATATCAATTCCGGCGGTCTTCAACCGCTGCTGAAGCAGCAGCCACCACGGCAGAGCGATCGCAATCAGAATCGCCAGACCGCTGAACGGCCGCAGGACCTTAAGCGTCCGGCGGCGTTCCGGACTGCACAGCAGAAACAGCAAGAATCCAAGCAGGAATACGGCCTGGATCTGCGGACCTTTGGTCAGCGTGGCCAGACCGGCCAGCACCCACCCCGAGGCGGCCAGCGCCCGCTGACGCACCGTTCCATCCGCCGCCCGCCAGGCTCCGATCCAGGCGAAAAGCTGTAATACGCATAGCGCCGAATACAGGAAGTCCGGCCGTGCATTATGAGAAAATCCGGCAAAGCCCTGCGTGCTGAGCAACAGCAAAGCCGCCAGAAATCCGGCGCGGGCACCATATAGTTTTTCTCCGGCATAGGCGGTCGACAGGAGAAGAAGCAGTCCGGCCAGCATGGAACAGCTCCGCCCGGTCCACGGCTCAACATCCGTACCGGCCGCCCGCGAAAGGCCAAGTGTCAGCCAGTAGTTAAGCGGCGGCTTATTCAACCGGGGGATTTGGTTGAAATACGGCAGAACCCAGTCGCCGGACGCATTCATTTCGCGGGCGGTCTGCAGAACGAAAGCCTCGTGGTCTTCGACCGGAATCGAATTAATGCCGGCAAACAGCGCCAGCCATGCAACGGTCAGGATGGCTAAACGCCGCCCGCCGAAACAAAACGGAATTCTGCGGACCGGGCCGGACTGATCAGCTGGATTATTCATGTTGGCAGCGTTTGGCGGAAATAACGCGTCTGGCATACCAGCGCAGCGCGAAACAATCGGCGATGCCGCGCCAGAGGCGGTTGTGAATCCCGTATTTGGATTTACCGGCCGGCCGGGGTGCGTGAGCAATCTCGATTTCTTTAACAGCAAAGCCCTGCAATTTGAGGATAGTGGTCAGAAACCGGTGCATCCCGTTAAATACGAGAACCTCGCGGAGAGCGTCCTTGCGAATGATGCGGAATCCGCAGCCGGCATCTTTCACCGGCACACCGGTAATCCGGTCGCGGGTGCTATTGGCGATACGGGATGAAAGCCGGCGGATAAAATGATCATTGCGCTTACGCCGCACACCGCATACGGCATCGGTTTCAGGCGTCAGTTCGGCCAGCAGCCGCGGAATTTCGGACGGCGGATTCTGCATATCGGCATCCAGCGTGACCACGACGCTGCCGCGCGCGGCACGGAATCCGGCGGCGACTGCGGCGCTCTGCCCGCAGTTGAACCGGTGCGTGACCGCACGCACAGCCGGATACTTTTCCGCCAGTTTCCGGATTACTTCCGCCGTATTATCCGTACTGGCATCATTCACCAGCAGGATTTCAAAGCGGCAGCCCGCCGGTTCCAGCGCTTCATAGATCGCCTGTACCAGCAGCGGCAGACAGTCCTGTTCGTTGTATGCCGGAGCAATAATTGAAACTTCTACTTCTTCGTGCATTTTCTCTTCCGTTCAATAAGTTGGATGTTCCGGAGCCGGCCCGCTTCCCGTCTTCGGCAGCGGAAAAACCCATTTGTGATAGAGGAAAAACTTCAGCCCGGAAAGGAAGAACTGCGTGGCGATAATATCGAGGTCGAGCGGAAAATGACCGAGCGCGAGTCTGTGGTTGAAGTCGTGATGCTTTAAAAAGCTCAGAAGATTTGACGAGAGAAACCACATCAGCACCACCGCGAAGAGGTAACGGACAAGAGCATCGCGTTTCCGCGCATCGGTGCGGAAGTTGTAAAAGTAGTTCCAAAGGAAGAAAAACACCGTGCTCACGCCCATGCTGCACGCGGCGATGGCCCAGGTGCTGAGGTTCGTGTGCTGGCTGAAGTATTTAAACGGCGTAGCAATGAGCAGGTAGTTAACGCCGGCCCCGGCAAAGAAGCAGGCCAGCCGGGATTGGAGGCTCTGACGCGGTTTGGCAAAGCCGGTTGTATTACTGTTGGTCATGCACGCTTTCCTTATCCTGTTCCTGAAGTTTGGAAAATCAGCTTTTCTGTATAGCGGCACGGGCAGTACTTGTCGAGGCACTTATCCGCGGTTTCCCGGATACAGCCCAAGCCGGTTTAAAACCGCGGGAAAGGCCCCAGCCGCCGGATCTTCAGACTCAGCATCATGTACCAGATGATGAACAGACGCTCCATCACGTAGCCGACATTCTTTCCCCGGCCGGAAGAGCTCAGATTACTCTTAATCGGTGCAGGCGTTGGGTTTCTCAAATAATCATAGTCATCGCGATGATCCAGACACCATTTAATCTTCGGCCAGGACCATTCCATATACCGGTTGAAAAGTTCTTTGCGCATCACCCAGTAGTTCGCATACAGAACATACCGGTCCGTAAAAAACCGCCCGGGCAGCTCAAAATCAAATTCGTCCGCCAGAATTTCCAGAAACTCCATAATCCCGGGATGCGACTTTTCGGCCTGTGCCGCGGCACCGTGCCTGCGCCCTTCCCGCAATTGCCCGACTTTGTGAAATCCCCAGCCGGCGACATCATGCAGCCACAAGGCCCGGCGTACCTGCCATTCTGAACGGAACATAAACGGTGTTTTGGCGGTCTGCCGGTAGGAGGTAAAACCAATCCAGTCATCGCCGTCGTCCGGCGGATTTCTCCATAAGTGCAGAAACGCGGCATATTCTGTCAGAGCCAGCCGAACAGAAGGATCTTCCAGCTCCGGACAGTTCACTGTGATGCGGGCGTTCACTGCAGGCTCCAGTCCGAACCCGCAGTAAACAGGACTGGTAAAGAGCATCCTTCTATTTTCCGGCACATGGTAACACTGGTAAATCATGCACTCTACACTTCCATTATTTTTCGGCCTGAGCAAAACACTCTTCGCCAATCCATGGAAATATTGCGCCTAAAATCAGGGCACACAACTGGAGGAATACCGGTACCAGCTCTTTTTTCACCCGAGGCAAAGAATTAGCATCCGTAAACCCATGACGTGAGATATCGCGGCTGTGCAAAGAAATAATCTCCATATTGTATGTTATGGTCGAAACTCGAATCGTCTCAAATCCCGCGGCTCTCAGCACATTGCGGAGCGCTCTTGAGCTGAAAACAGTTATATGACGGGGAGGATCCAGCGGCAGCCAGTACTTGCGATAAATCTGCCGGCCCAATGACTGGATGTTAGGCGTCGAGATAATCACTTTTCCTCCCGGCTTCAGAAGTTCCCGGCAATGTTTAAGCACACTAACAGGGTCATGAAGATGCTCAATAACATGCGACATCAGAATCACGTCATAGGATTGCTTCCTGAAGTCGCAGCATTCAAGAGAGCCGGATTGCACACTCAAACCCCGTGCACGGCAACACTCAACCGCCTTCAAATCGACATCCTGTCCTTCAACGTCCCATCCGAGAGCCTTAAACCCCAGCAAGCGACCGCCGCTACCGCAACCGATTTCAAGAAGTTTGCCGGGCGAACAATTGCTCAGTCCGTGATAATAAAAATTATATCGCTTCGCTGATAACAGTAACCGTCTCAGGGTCTTGTTCAGTATCCGGAGTAATATACGCCCGAAATATCCATATTCAGGAGGATAGTACCATTCCATATACGGTCGGGATTCCGAGTGTGTGTAGTAGTTCTGATAAGCTTTCCATATTTCGTTTTCACGAGGTCGAGGATCCTGCCACGCAGCACCACAAGAATGATTCCGGCAACGCCGGACATTCCAAAGCGATATCCCCCCGATAACACTTCTATCTTTCAGCCGCCTATAAAGAAATCGCCCCTCAGCCCCGCAAAACGGACAATTCGGCTGAGCATCCGATTTGATTTGATATGTAAATGCCTGTTTTTCATCGAGTATAAATTCCGCCGGAAAGCCTGAATGGATCATGTCTTTTGCGAGCACATGCAAATCAATATTCTCGGGGTTAGCACGGAAAACCTCTTGTTTTACAAAAGGTACGCGTAATTTCAGCAACTCAACCGGTGCCTTTACGGAAGGATTATAAAACCGCCTGGACCGCGCTTTGCAAAAGGCATTTCTATACCGAATGATCTTAGGCCACGGACAATATACCCCCATTGCAAAACCGTTCTCCAAAAGCCATCTGCTTAACCCGACTTCATAACTGCGGATAATTTGATTCTTACTGCCGTATTCCAAGACACTATCCCAAAATGCGGCAAACGGTCCGGACTGTATAACCGCTTTTCTAAAGACAATAAAATAACTCTGCAGATGACGTTCCGGCTCATAATTTTCGGTCATGCCCCAGAAATCACAGGCATCGCCAGCCATAGCATCAAAAGCTTCCTGGAGAGGGAAAACCGGGCCATAAACACTGGAATTCAAGAAAACGAGCTCATCCCATTCATT
>JBGAJP010000043.1:0-18315 GCA_044224855.1 Pontiellaceae bacterium | reverse complement strand
GCGGTTGAAGCTGAGTTGGTGCAGATGCGATCGCGCCTGTCTCCGGACGAAATCAAAGAGGCGGAGGCGCTGGCTAAGGAATATTTTTATTCTTCCGCCGCTACCGGTTATCCTGAAGCCTGGTATGCAGAGTTTAATCTGGTGATGGCGGAGAAACTGGCCCAGCAGTCGGGGCAGAAGCTGACCGCTGAGGATGTCATGGCGTTGCTGTATCGTGCTGATGCGAACGACGAGGAGGCTCAACGGATTGTCTATCCCATGATGGACAATCTAGGTGCACAGATGACATGCGCAGAGAAGGAACTGTTAGAACAGAAGATTATTGCCAGACTGTCTGCTCTGCGCGATCTCTCCAAATGAACGTTTGAACAAAGACAGGGCAACTTATGCGACAAAATCATCTTCTCATGTTCGTCGCCGGCCTCGCCTGCTTAATCGCAACAGAAAATTCTCTCGCCCAGCCTCTGGATTCCGTGGTCAAGGTCTTCACCGTGGCTTCCGTGCCGGCCTATGATCTCCCGTGGATGGATATGCCGCAGGAAGGCTCCGGCTCCGGATGTGTCATTAAAGGCAAACGGATCCTCACTAATGCCCATGTGGTCAGTGATCAGACGATGGTCTTTATCCGGAAGCAGTCTTCACCCGACAAGTTCAGAGCCCGGGTTCTGGCGGTGGCTCACGAGTGCGATCTGGCTCTGCTGACCGTGGAAGACGAATCATTTTTCAATGACCTGACTTCTCTCGATATCATGCACGATCTTCCGCAGCTTCAGGATCCGGTTTTCGTCCTGGGTTATCCGGAGGGAGGCGACACGGTTTCCTTTACGCAGGGCGTCGTTTCCCGCATAGAAGTCACCCCGTATACCCATTCCTACAACAATCTCCTGTCCCTGCAGATCGATGCCGCCATTAATCCGGGCAACAGCGGGGGGCCGGTCTTCAGCGGTGAGCAACTGGCCGGAGTGGTCATGCAGAATATGCCGGATGCACAGAATATCGGATATGCAGTTCCGTCTCCCATCATCCTCCGGTTTCTCAAAGACGTGGAGGATAACGGGAAATTCGATGGATTCGGCTGGCTGAACGTCCGGACTGAGCCCATGGAAAATCCGTCTTTAAGGGCCAGCAAACAGATGAAGCTGGGACAGTCGGGTGTTTTGATCACCGGGGTTGCCCCGGCGGTTACCAATGTGATGCCCCTCAGAGCAGGGGATGTCATCCTCGCGCTGGACGGAGCAGATATTGCGAACAACGGAACTGTAGCTTTGCGTAAAGGCGAGCGGGTGGACTTGGGCTTTGCCGTGAGCCGGAAGATGCTGGGCGAATCCTGCACGGTGAAACTGCTTCGGGATGGCCGGCTGATGGAGCTGAACATTGCGCTTCAACCTCAGTATCTGCAGATAGTCGGTCGGATATTTTACGACGTGAAACCAAGTTACTTTATCCACGGGGGTCTGGTATTTGCTCCTCTGACCGCCAATATCCTTCTGAACTGGGGGGCTGGCAGCCCGCAAACGATGGTTGCGGAAGCCATCGGCCGCGAGATGAAAACGACGGATGAGCAGGCCGTGATATTGCTGAATGTTCTGGCCGACGATTGCAATGCCGGGTACGGCGATTTGAAAGCACTGCTGTTGAAGAAGGTCAACGGTCAGGCGGTTATCAACATGAAAGACCTCATGACCCGGATTGAGGCGAACAAAGAGAAATATCTGACGCTGGAGTTTGAGCAGGGGCTCATGGTTGTGCTCGACACTGAACAGGCCAGAGCGGCTGCCGGACGGGTTCTGACGAATTACCGGATACCTTCAATCAAATCAGCCGACCTTTGACGCGAACGGGTTGCTAAATCAGGCGTTTTGTTTTGCTCAACCGGCTGTTTCCTATCGAATCATTGGAATTTCTTCCCCGCTGAAAGAGAAAAACAGCGATTTTAAAGGGGTTTTCTATCGTCAGTAAGATCTGGATGCACTCCGGATCCGGCTTTACCCTGTCTAAACGGGTCTGAATTTACCGTTTTTTGCCCCTTCGGCAGCCCTAAAAAGAGAGAAGTCCGGGGTATACTCAGTTAAGTTTCGGGGTTTTTCGCATTAATGAGAAATATGCCGGGACAGGTTTTCTGCGGTTGCAGAGGCCGGTCGGTAGTTGGCGTCGGGGTAATAAAAAAGGCTCCCCGGGGTGTCAGTCCGGGGAGCCTCAGTTTGTCCTAATCGGACAAATTACTTTCGTCAATGGTGAACATCGCTGCGCGGACAACGCTTTCGCTGGGCGATTTGAGCTCATGGGCTTCACTGCGGGTCTCGAAGAACGCCGGAGCGGTGGTACGCTTTTCGCAGTCAAACAGCCCCCAACCCTTTATGATCGGGCCTATAGCATTTAAGTTCACGGGATCATCGGTCGGTTCGGCATCCACAAACTCGATAACTTCTGCGTCTTCTTGCTCGTCAGCTTCTGCGCAGACCGGATAGTCACAGCCGTCCGTCATGTTCTGAAATATCCCGACGATCGCCGAATTGACCTTCTGCCAGTACTCGGATCCTTCCCGGCCAGCTTCATCCCACGGAAATGAATCCGAAATGTTTAGCGGCTCCTCCATCTCCCGGAAGTTACCAAACGCATTGGGCGTCTCGCGGTACAGCCGGATGATATTGAACACCGCCGACAGGGCCTCCTCGTCAGTCAATTGTGAGCGCAATATACGTTCAGTGATTTCACGGACGCATTGTTCTTTCGATGCAAACATAATGTAATTCCTTATTAATTATTATTGTTGAACTGAACGGGTAGTCTCTTTTTGTTTACCCGCTTTTAAGGTGGAAAAAGCTCCCCGGGGATTAACCCGGGAGCCTCGGTTATTTATCGCCTACACGGCCCGACCGTTAGACATTGCCGCAATGGAAATCTGACGGCTGATTTTATCTTCATAGACCTGCGACAGCCTTTTGCCTTTCTTAATCTGGGAAGGGGACATATGCCCAATAATATCTTCCAGATTGGTTGCCGCTTCGTGATACCCATGAGCCGCCGCTACGGTGTACCATGCGTAAGCCTGTACATTATCCTGCGTGACGCCGTGGCCACGGGTAAAGCAGACGCCAAGGTTGTACATTCCCCACGCATTTCCCCGCTCGGCAATCTTTCGACACCACTTTACGGATTCTTGATAGTCCTGCGGGGCGCCTTCGCCCCTGTAATAAACGCAGACCAAGCGGCACTGCGCATCGGCATATCCCTGTTCAGCAGACAGATGGAGCCACTTTAGTGCTTCTTTTTCATCCTTCTTGATGTCGGTGCCGCTGAAATATGCGCAGCCGATATTATATTGAGACTCCACATCTCCCTGTTCAGCAGCCTTCCGGCACCATTTCAAAGCTTCTGATTTATCCTGTTTGACTCCATGGCCGACTGAGTAAGCAAAATGAAGATTATGTTGTGCCTTTGCATCCCCTTGTTCGGCGGATTTACGCCACCAAGTCACGGCCTTTTCACGATCAGGTGAAACGCCTTTGCCCTCATTGTAGGCGTTGCCCAGATTAAACTGAGCGCCGGCGCATCCCTGTTCGGCAGCAAGGCTCAACCACTTCACCGCTTCCTTATAATCCTGCGGGACTCCGTGGCCGTGGTAATAAGCACTGCCCAGATCATTCTGAGCCTTTGCATATCCCTTTTCTGCTGCGTTGCGGCACCACTTCACCGCCTCTTTACGATCCGGGGAAACACCTTCTCCGTAATAGTAGGCATTGCCCAGATTGTACTGTGCTGTTGCACAACCCTGTTCGGCGGCAAGACGATTCCATTTCACTGCTTTTTTGTGATCCTGTGAAACGCCTTCCCCGTAGTAATACGCATACGCCACATTACATTGCGCCATGGGATCGCCCTGATCGGCTGCCAGGCGAAACCATTTAACCGCCGCTTTGCAATCCTGCTGGATACCTTGACCGCTTTGGTACGCACACCCCAGATTGTACTGAGCCTTTGCATTTCCCTGCGCAGCAGCCAGCTGATACCACCTTGCCGCCTCTTTGTGATCCTGAGTGAGGCCGTTGCCTTCGGCGTAATAACGCCCCAGATTGTACTGTGCATCTGCGTTACCGGCATCGGCGGCCAGCCGGAACCATCTCGCGGCCTCAACGCAGTCCGGACGGGTGCCTTTGCCGGTGTCGTAAGCGAAGCCCAGCTTAGATTGCGCCTGCACGTTTCCCTGTTCAGCGGACAGTTGGAACCACTTTACGGCCTCTTTGTGATCCTGCGAAGTACCTTCGCCGTTGGAACAGGCAAGTCCCAGATTGTATTGTGCATTCTCATCACCCTGTTTGGCTGCAAGAAGCCACCATGTTACCGCTTCTTTGTCATCCTGCGGAACACCGGTGCCGTTTTTATACGCACACCCCAGATTGAATTGCGCCTCGGGGATGCCTTGCTCAGCAGCCATCCTCCACCACGACGCTGACTTTTCATAATCCTGAGGAACGCCTTCGCCCTTGTAATATAAATACCCCATGCGGCATTGCGATTCTGCATGGCCCTGTTCAGCGGCCTTGCGGTACCATTCTGCTGATTTTTCAAGATCCTGCGGGACGCCGCAGCCGTGATGATAGGCGTTGCCCACATTGTACTGGGCCTCGGCATTCCCGGTTTCGGCTATCTTGAGCAACGAGCTCAAGACGTCATCGGCCTCCGTTTCTATTATCTCTACATATTCCGGGTTCACATTTCTGCTGTTGATCCTGACCATTGCTTTTAACCCATCCAACTCTGATCCACTGTTCTTCATCTCGCCTTCTTTCTTTTTTGCGGGTCTTGATTGAGACCCTTTTTGATTTTATATTCGTTGGTTTCATGAGCAGTTCATCTTTTCCCGGCTATCTCCCGCTCCGTAGACGGCCGAGGTTTTCTGTTTCGGGCATTGCGGCTATTTCATGTTCTCCAACCTCCTCTCTTGCGTTGTGGTTACTGGAATGAGGAACGGGATTGCGCGGATGTAACAAAAAAGTTTGATGAACCCTCGTTTGCGCTCCTTCATATTCAACCTCCTCTTCGTCCTATACAGGGATGAGGATTGGGCGCGCGCGGGTGTAACAAAAAAGTTTAAGGAATCTCCGTTTAAGTTCATTCGCGTTCAACCTCCTCTTCGCCGTACTAAGGGAATGAGGAACGGGATTGCGCGGATGTAACAAAAAATCAGAGTGATTTTTACAATCCTTGAAAAACGGAACAAATATCGGCTGAGGTGCTGATATTGAGCGATGACTCAGCTCTCGACAGGGCAGTGAGGGAGATTCCTAGACAAACCTATCGGGCCGGAAATGAAATCCCTTTACGGGGAGCTTTTTGAAAAGGAACGGCAAAAGTTATACCAATCCAATTTGCGCTGAATACGCTTTGCTCTTTCCATCATTGAGGGATAGCCGGGCTCAGTTTTTACATCCCGCAGTTGATCAAAAACCGTACGTTGAGCCCTTAGGTTGTAGTTGTGATATTTGGCCCACCGAAACGAAAAGTCGTCTGCTTTGAGCTCATGGTCTTTGGAAACAAGATGTTTCAGAGGATCTGTCAGTTTGGTTTTTGTTCCGTCGGAAAGCTTGAATAGGAAGAGCCGCATGTTGGTGTCCCACGCGTTCTGTTCTTCCTGATGGGCCATCACGATATGCCCCAGTTCATGCCCGAACAGCGCACGGATTTCATCGTCGGAAAGCCCCTCCAAAATTCCCTTATTAAAACGGATGCTGCCATCCGGAGCGGAAACAGCATTCCTGTCCGGAGAGTCATAAATCTTAACGCTCAATTGCAGGCTTCCCATCTCGGTTCTGTGAGGAGATACCAGCCTGGATACCTGCTTCGATAGGGGATGTGTTGGCGACAGGATGGTGTTGGCGCAGTCGCAGTTTTTGATCACCCGTCTATAGTCGAAAACCATGCTGGCCCTGCGCTGGTCATCCGGCAAAGCGAATCTGCACAGAGTTTGCTCATCAGCTCCCGCTTGCCGGTACCAGTAAACGGCGGTGTTTTTCACCCAGAGTTTAGCCGCCAGTTGCCATCCGTCGAGAGGTGCTTTCACCCTGGCTTCGGGCATAGGTGACCTCAGTACAACGGAGCTGTCCCGGATGACGAGTTCTCCGTAATCCGGATCAAGTTTGTGTTCCAGAGTCTGAACCAGAAACCGGGTCAAAAGCAGCAGCGGGATACCGAGGACAATCAGCAGCAGTTTAAACCGCTGTCTGTTTATCAGGGAGGAAAACGGCGGGTTCATTGCTCTGGCTTCCGAGGATCAGCAGTCCCGACCGGTCTTTGCACATTCTCTTCGGGAAATCGCTTTGCGTATTCCCATGACCAGCAGGGTCGTCGCGGTCAGCAGAAGAAGTCCTGACAGGACATAGAGCCATTGCGGGGGTGCGTCACCTGCCGTAGCTGTAACCTTCCCGGAGTATCCCAGCAGGGTATTGTTCTGGTTTGAAGATGTTCCGGCAACGGCTCCGGTGGCGAAAACAGGCCGCTGCAGCAGGGAATACAAAAGTCCTCCGCCCGCCATGTAGAAGAGTGACGCGGCAACAGCCAAGGCCCTTTCGGGGAAGAGCAGGATGCGCTCCCAGATACTCTGTGCGGGAGCGGGGTCAGGTTGAGTCTTTTGCCCGGCCGGTCGGATGGCCTTCATCAGCCGTGCGACATCGTCATCTGTTGCAGACAGTTGTGCCTCGGACGGGGGAAAGACTAAATCTTTTGTTTCCCTGAGAATCCGGTCTAGCAAGATCAGCTCAGCATCTTCGCTAGTCAAAAAGGGGTTTTCTTTTGAGTTGTTGTGCGTCATAATAAATCCTTGGTTCTTGTTCGAAAAATTCACCAAGCTCTTCAAAAAAAAGCGGATACTTTTCTTTCACGGTATCCTTCAGGCCGCCCAGACATCGTTTGATACGCACTCCGATCTGGGTAGGCGGAATATCTATTATTGCAGCAATCTCTTTGTACGAGGTGTCTTCGTAGTAATATTTTGTCAGTACGATGGAGCAAGGGGGCTTTATGTCTTTCAGACAAGCCGTCAGTGAGGCAAGATCCGTTTTGGTTTCGAGTCCGGGCGGAATACTGTTTGGGTAAGAGATAGAGTTCAGCAGATCACATTCTTCCACATCATGTTCCCTTTGTTTCGCCGGCAATTTCTTGAGTTTCACTGGATCTTTTTTCTTTAGTAGGTCCCGGCTTTTAAAGCCTGCTGTCGTGTAGATGCGACCCGCGAGATTTTGGATGTCCTCACCCGCTTTAAGTTCAGTATAAAGCGCAATGGCAGACTCCTGTGCGATATTCTCGGCATCTTCAGTGGAAACGAATCGGAGCGCCCGGTTTTTCGCAACGGTTAGAAGATAGTGCCAGCCGCTTTTCGTCCCGACAGCATAGGCGCTTACAAGGACTTCGATTTCAGAGTCAGACAACGGCTTCAATTCGATTTTAGAGTCAGACAACGTTTCCATGCTGTATTCCCTTCGAAAGAGTAATTGTAATTTCGCGGAAAATAAGTTCCGGCGGTTCTTGTGGCAAGAGCGGAATTAAAAAACGCAAACTTATACTATTTTAGTGTGTAGGGTGGCGGGCAAAGCAGGGTTGAACGCCTATAAAAACCCATTGCTTTCCGCAATATCTTAAAATATCTTTCCCATAAGGAGAACCTCTATGGCAACCAACCCAATCGGAAAAGGCACCAAAACCATCGGCATCAACATGCCGGATAAAATGGCGAACGATCTGGAGAAACGTGCTGACTCGATGCACATCAGCAAAAGTAAATACTGCAAGATCGTCCTCGGGGAATGGCTCAAGTCGGGTAAGAAGTTGAAGCTCGAAGAGAAGGGTTGATCAGCCGGCGGATTGCTTCGAGTTTAAATGCCCTGCTGCCGATCTTACGCGGGTCCTGCATCATGGGACTCTCCTTGTGGAACACTTTGATTTGTTTCGGAGTGTCCGCCAAGCTGGGGTTACCTTATGTAGTTTGTCGGATGACAAGTTCCCCAGAGAGATAAATGGTTTGCGAGGAGGCATGTTCAACGATGGACTGAACCGCCAATTGAACCATTTCTTTGAGCGGCTGGCGGAAGGTGGTGATTGGCGGAATAAACTGCGCGGCGGTCGGAATGTCATCAAACCCAGTGACTGCAATTTGGTTGGGGACGGCAATATCTGCTTCATGCAGGGCGTGCAATGCACCCATTGCGATCAGGTCGGTGGTGCAAATCAACGTATCGACCTTTGATGCAGTTTTGAGTAGCTGCCGGGTGACGATCATGCCGGTCGCAAAAGCATCTTTTTCCTGAGAGACAATCGTTGTTGATTGAATGCCGGCCGCGGAAGCCGCTTTCCCGAGCACTGTGTGACGTAACCGGTGCGCTGGTAACGGGCCCGAAATACAAATCATGTCTTTGCGCCCGTTGCCGGCTAAATGTCGTATGAGCTGTTCGGCAGCACTGTCTTCATCTACTGTTATTTTAAGGCTATGTTCTTCAGCCGATCCATGTCCGATCCGGGCGACGGGAAGATGGCTGAAATCCTGTAGCCATTCGGTTTCAGTATCCGATCCGATCACAATCAGTCCATCCATCGCGTGTTTATGCAGAGACTGCAGATCCTGTTTATCGGGAATCCGGTTGAGAAAGCCGGCGAGTACAAGTGAGTAATTGTGTTCATGGGCCTGGGTCTGAATTTGCTGGATGATCGCGCCGAAGAAGGGATCATTAAAATCGTACACGACCACGCCGATGGTACGGGTGGATTTCCCTTTGAGCGATAAGGCAGCGGCGCTGGGAACATAGCCCATTTCTCCCGCAGCGTTTATAACCCGTGCGATAGTGTCCGGCGCAATACCGATTTCTTCTGCCCGGCCGGAAAGGACGCGCGATACCAGCGCAATGGATACGCCGAGCTTTTTTGCAATTTGTTTCTGACTGACCGCCATATTTAAGCCACCTCAAACTTTCTCAATAGTGAGGGGGTGAGGTAGAAAAAGCAAGTTTTAGCTTGAGATTTTGTGTTAAAAAGTCCATCTCAAACAATTGAGATAAAAAAGGAGCAATTATGAAAAATCTTTTTAATTTGCAGGATAAGATTGTTGCGGTGACGGGTGCGGCAGGGGTTCTGGCGGGCGGAACGGCTAAATATTTACAAGAACAAGGTGCGTATGTGATTTATCTGGATTTGCGGCAGGAAGCGGTTGACAAGGCGGTAGCCGAGGCCAGACAGATTTCTGATAAGTGCTGTGGCTACGTCTGTAATGTGCTCGACCAAGCGGCGCTCGATTCTGTTTATGAAAAAATCATGATCGATATTGGCCGGATCGATGTTCTGATTAACGGAGCCGGCGGCAATATGCCCGGCGCAACCATCGGGCCCGATCAGGATGTATTCGACCTCAAAATCGAAGACTACAGCAAGGTTCTGGATCTGAACCTCAAGGGAACTGTTATGCCGACGATGACTTTTGCCAAAGCCTTTAAGGCACAAAAGTCGGGGTGCGTGGTCAATTTCTCATCCATGTCTTCCACGCAGTCCCTGACCCGCGTGCTGGGCTATTCAAATGCCAAAGCGGCCGTTGATAATTTCACCAAGTGGATGGCCACCGAAATGGCACTGAAATATGGCGACAAAGTGCGGGTCTGTGCATTGGCCCCCGGCTTTTTTATCGGCAACCAGAACCGGGCGCTGCTGATTAACGAAGACGGATCCTACACCGCCCGCGGGCAGCAGGTGATCAATAAGACCCCGTTCCGCCGTTTCGGCGAGCAACATGAGGTCTACGGCACCATTCATTATCTGATTTCCGGCGCAGCATCTTTTGTGACTGGCGTAGTTGTTCCGGTTGACGGCGGTTTTTCAGCATTTTCAGGAGTGTAATTATGATGGCAATGAAAGAAACTTTTCGTTGGTTCGGTCCGAACGATCCCGTATCACTAAGCGATATCCGGCAGTGCGGCTGTTCGGGTGTTATCACATCGCTGCATCATATTCCATACGGCGAAGCCTGGCCGCGCGAAGAGATTGCGAAACGGAAGGCGGAACTGGCCGGATACGGACTGGAATGGGTTGCCGTAGAGTCGGTGCCTGTTTCCGAGGAGATAAAAACCCGGACGGGCAGATTCGAACAGCACATTGAAAACTATAAAGAAACAGTCCGGAACTTAGGCTTGGAGGGAGTTGAGATTATCATCTATAACTTCATGCCGGTTCTCGACTGGGTTCGGACGGATCTGCATCACAAGCTTCCTGACGGAACCGAATGTCTGCATTTTGATCCGGTTCGCTTCGCTGCATTTGAAATTTATCTGCTGAAACGGCCCGGCGCGGAAAAAGATTACACTCCGGAACAGCTCCGGAAGGCAGAAGAATTTTTCAAGTCGTTGAAAAAGGAAGAAATCCATAAATTCGAACGCTCAGTCATTGATGTGTTCCCGGGCGTCAGCTTCGAATTCACGGTTCAGGACGTTCGTGACATGCTCACCAGGTACAGTCACATTGATCGCAAGCAGCTTAAGGAGCATCTAAAGCTGTTTCTGGCGGAAATCATTCCGGTCTGCGAGCAGGCCGGCGTGCGCATGGCGATTCACCCGGACGACCCTCCGTATTCCATTCTCGGTCTGCCTCGCATCGTATCGTGTGAACAGGATGTGCGCGATCTGCTGGCGATGGTTGATTCGCCGGCCAACGGACTTTGTTTTTGCACCGGCTCCTACAGCCCGCGTGCGGATAATGATCTTCCGGGAATGATTGAGCTCTATGGACATCGCATTCAGGTGTTTCACCTTCGCAGTACCCAGCGCAACGGCGACGGCAGCTTTTACGAGGCCAATCATCTCGAAGGCTCGGTGGATATGTACAGCGTGGTCAAGGCGGCGCTGCTGGAAATGAAAAAACGTAAGGACGCCGGACGCGCTGACTGGCAACTGGCATTCCGCCCGGACCACGGTCACACCATGCTGGATGATCTCGGCAAACCGCCGCCGCCCAACCCCGGTTACTCTTGCATTGGACGGATGCGCGGGCTGGCAGAGATCCGGGGTCTGTCGATGGGAATTGCTAAAAGCTTTAACCTTGATGGAGGCAGAGATAATGAAGCTTAAACCGGCGGCGGAGTGCCGCTATGACATTCTTTCACTGGGCGAAGTGATGCTTCGTCTCGATCCTGGCGAAGGCCGCATCCGCACAACACGTCATTTCCAGGCGTGGGAAGGCGGCGGAGAATACAACGTGGCGCGCGGACTGCGCCGCTGCTTCGGCCAGCGCGCAGCGGTCGTCACCGCGTTCGCTAAAAATGATGTCGGCCTGCTGATGGAGGATTTCATTCTGCAAGGCGGCGTGGCTACCTCTCTCATCAAGTGGGTCGATTATGACGGTATCGGACGCACGGTGCGCAACGGACTGAACTTTACCGAGCGCGGCTTCGGCATTCGCGGAGCCGTCGGCTGCTCTGATCGCGGCAACACCGCCGCTTCACAGCTCAAGGTCGGTGATATCGACTGGGAGTACATCTTTGGCAACCTCGGCGTGCGCTGGCTGCATACCGGCGGCATCTTCGCCGCGCTGTCGGAAACGACCGGCCCGCTGGTGATTGAAGCGGCCAAGACAGCTAAGAAATACGGCACGATGGTTTCCTACGACCTGAACTACCGCCCGTCGCTCTGGAAGGGTTTCGGTGGACTGAAGAAATGTCAGGAGATCAACCGCGAGATCGCCAAATATGTCGATGTGATGATCGGCAACGAAGAGGACTTCACCGCCTGCCTCGGTTTTGAAATCGAAGGAGCCGACCACAACCTGACCGAACTCGAAGTCGAATCCTTCAAGAAGATGATCGCCAGAGCAGTCAAAGAGTTCCCGAACTTCAAAGCTACAGCCACCACGATGCGCGGCGTAAAAAGCGCGACGGTCAATGACTGGGGCGCGATGTGCTGGTGCGACGGAAAATTCTATACCGCCACACACCGCCCGAACCTTGAAATCATGGATCGCGTCGGCGGCGGCGACAGCTTCGCCTCCGGTTTTATTTACGGCCTGATGGAGCTGGGCGACCCGCAGCTGGCGGTCGAATACGGCGCGGCGCACGGCGCGCTGGCGATGACGACGCCCGGCGACACCACGATGGCCTCGCTTTCTGAAGTTAAAAAACTGGTTGGCGGCGGCGGAGCCCGCGTTGAACGGTAAGGAGTAATTTATGCTGAACGAACTGTTAAAAAGACCGGTGATTCCGGTGGCGTTGAACGGTAAGGAGTAATTTATGCTGAACGAACTGTTAAAAAGACCGGTGATTCCGGTGATTGTGATCGATAATGCCAACGATGCCGAGCCGCTGGCCGAAGCGCTGCTCAAAGGCGGCATGGATGTGATTGAAGTGACCTGCCGTACTGCCGCTGCACCGGAAGCGCTCCGGCGGATTAAAAAAGCATTTCCGCAAATGCTGGTTGGTGCCGGTACGGTGGTAACGCCGGATCAGGCGAAGATGTGCATTGATGCCGGAGTAAGTTTTGGTCTCGCGCCGGGGCTCAATCCGGATACGGTGGAATTTTTTCAGCAGAACAAAACGCTGTTCATTCCCGGCGTTATGACGCCGTCGGAAATTGAGCAGGGATTGTCGCTCGGATGCAAGATGCTGAAGTTCTTCCCGGCCGGTGCAGCCGGTGGCGTCAATATGCTCAAGAACATGTCGGCACCTTATGTGTCACTGGGCGTTAAATTCTGCCCAACAGGGGGTGTCAGTTTGGATAACATGAACGAATGGCTTTCGCTTCCGGTGGTTAGTGCTGTTGGCGGTACGTGGCTGGCGACGCAGAAACAGATTGCGGACAAGCAGTGGGATGTGATCACTGGGAATGTAAAAGCGGCCCAGATGAAAGTAGGGAAAGGTGTGCGATGAAAGAGTTTTTAGATCAGAACTTTCTTCTTCAAACCGAGACGGCTCGGCAGCTCTACCATGAGTATGCTTCCAGAATGCCGATATATGACTATCACTGCCATCTATCGCCGAAAGAAATCGCGGAAGACCGGCGGTGGGACAATCTCGGTGAGATCTGGCTTGGCGGGGACCATTATAAGTGGCGGGCCATGCGCACGAATGGAGTCAGCGAGGAGTTTGTAACCGGCGGCAGGCTCTGGCAAGAAAAATTTCAAAAGTGGGCCGAAACGGTTCCGCAGACGGTGCGCAACCCGCTCTATCACTGGACGCACCTGGAGCTTCAGCGGTACTTCGGCATCCATACGGTGCTGAGTCCCGCAACGGTGGACGAAGTGTATGAGCGTGCGACGGCACAGCTTCGAGGGCCGGATTTTTCGGCGCGCAGTCTGATGCGTAAGATGAACGTCAAAGCAGTGTGCACCACCGATGATCCTGCGGATTCTCTCGAGTATCACAAAGCAATTGCTGCGGACGGTTTTGCTGTGAAGGTGCTGCCGACGTTTCGTCCGGACAGAGCGATGAATCTGGTGAATCCGGCGGCTTGGGGTAAATATATTCAGACGTTGGCGGCGGCGGCCGGGATTGAAATCCGGGATTTTGAAACATTGCTGGCTGCCGTTGATGCCCGGCATGCCTGTTTTCATTCTGCCGGTTGCCGGCTGTCTGACCACGGCGTGGCTTATGTTCCGGATGCTCAGGCGACGGCTGCGGAGCTGAATGCAATTTTCAAAAAGACAATAAGCGGGGAGGCGGTCGGTTTGGGTGAACGCGAGAAATTCGAGGCCGCCTTTCTGTATGAAGTCGGCAAAATGAATTATTCCAGGGGCTGGGTGCAACAGTTTCATGTCGGGGTGTTCCGCAATAATAACAGCCGGGCGTTTGCGGCTCTCGGACCGGACACCGGATTTGATTCGATTGCCGATTACCGGCAGGGGCCGGGACTGGTACGCTTGCTCGACCGTCTGGATTCGACCGATCAGCTAGCGAAGACGATTCTCTACAACATCAATCCGGCCGACAATGAACTGATGGCGACGATGATCGGCAACTATCAGGACGGAAGCTGTCCCGGTAAAATGCAGTACGGTTCCGGCTGGTGGTTCCTCGACCAGAAGGACGGAATGGAAAAGCAGATGAATTCGCTTTCATCGCTCGGACTGCTTAGTCGCTTTATCGGTATGCTGACGGATAGCCGCAGTTTTCTTTCTTATCCGCGACACGAATATTTTCGCCGCATTCTCTGTAATCTTATCGGCAACGATGTAGAGAACGGAGAAATACCGGCGGATATGGAGCTGCTCGGCGCGATGGTTGAAAACATTAGTTATAATAACGCAAAGAACTATTTCGGTATTCAACTTTAAGGAGAACGGCATGGCAGTAAAAGCAGTTTATACATTGGGGTGCGGCGACCGGTTCGGTCATCAGGGTAAGGCGCAACTTGCGGCTTATATTGAAGCAAAAAAACTGGGCACAGATGTCAGTCCTGTCTGGAATAAATCCAACCGCGAACACAAAACAGTTCACACCGAACCAGTCTCACTGCGTACTGAGGCGGATGCCGCTGTGACTGAGCTTGGCTGGAACAGAAAGTATTTTGTGGATGCCGACCATATTTCGCTGGCAAATGTCGACGGATTTATCGAAGCCTCCGATTTCTTCACGCTGGATTTTGCTGAAAATATCGGCGAAGCCGCTGCGAAGAATGATGTTGATGCATTTGTGGCCTCGATGGGAAAGCAGATCGGTGAAATTGCTCTGCCCGGTTTGGACAAAAAACTTTCCGTCAGCGCCGGAGATATCCGTAAAATTGCTCAGCATTATTTGAGTGCTGTGCAGGAAGCCGGACGGATTTACCGTCACATCGCTTCGAAAAAAGGCAGCGCATTTGCGGTAGAAGTTTCGATGGATGAAACCGATGCTCCGCAGACCCCGATCGAGATGCTTTTCATTCTCGCCATGATTGCGCAGGAAAAAATTCCTGTGGATACGATCGCTCGGCAAAACGCGAACTGGCGACTCAGTACGGCTGCATAGATATTTGTGAAGGTAATTTGATTTTTGGATAGTTGCCGGCATGTTCAGCTATTGTTGGTATTGACTTGAGGTCTTATAATGGAATATTTGGCGGTATTTAATATTTTTGATCTAACGTCATTAGAGTTGTTCGGTCGTTTTGTACTGGGACTGTTGATCGGTTTTTGCATAGGAATGACTGGCGTTGGAGGTGGTGTTCTTGTGCTGCCCGCGCTGACGCTGCTATTGAAGATGAATCCTGTAATGGCGGTCGGAACAGCCAGTCTCTATGCGTTTCTGACCAAGGTGTCTGCGACCTTTCACCACGTTAAACTCAAGACCATTGATTGGCGTATTTCGCTTCTTTTTCTGGCGGGAGCGTTGCCGGCTAACGCCACCGTGTCATTCTGGATTACACATCGCGAAACAAATCCAGGATTTCTGCACGAGCTTAAATTGTTTATCATCGGAACCGTTTTCTTTTGTGTCGGAGTCATGGTGCTGAATCTGATTGGACAAATCCGCCGGCAGCAGAGCGGCGGTGTTCGGAAGACGCTGGCTGAGCGAATTGCCTCCCGGCCGCATCATTCGCGGATTCTTGGCATCTTGATGGGCGCTGTGGTCGGTGGGCTGATCGGAGCAACATCTATCGGCGGCGGCGTACTGATTGTACCCTTACTGATGATACTTTTCGGTCTGGAAGCCCGGCGCACCGTAGGCAGTTCAATTTTCATCGCGGTGGTTCTGACCTTGCTGACTTCGCTGATCTACAGCAAGGGCGGGGCGGTGGATATGGTGACAGCGGCCGTGATGTCGGCAGGATCATTGGTTGGCGTCCCGCCGGGCAGTAAACTGTCCGTGAAGATGCCGGATAAACTGTTACAGAGCGTTGTTATACTGCTGATTTTTATCTCAGCGGTTTTAATGGTCGTTAAGCACTAAGCGGAGCGATAACTGATCGTCGCAGTGACGTAAAATTACTTTTCTATAAGAAGGAGACACATCAATGGCAACAAACCCAATCGGAAAAGGTACCAAGACCATCGGCATCAATATGTGCAAGAAAATGGCTGATGAATTAGAGCGGCGTGCAGACTCCATGCACATTTAAAAGAGCAAATACTGCAAGATTGTCCTCGGGGAATGGTTGAAGAGTGGCAATAAGCTGACGCTGGGCGAAAAATAGTCGTCTCTGCGCGTCTCGTCTTCATTGGAACGCATTCCAAAGTCTGTGGGCTAAAAAAAGGATTCGGTTTCCCGAACCCTTTTTCCGAACCTCACGGCCCTTTGTACTGCTCGGCAATCGTCCGTCTGACCCGTTCCAGCGTCTGCAGGATGCCGCACTGCGAATCATTCAGTACCAGACTTTCCAGTTGGTCGAAGTAGTCGCTGAGCAGTTTACGCATTACCGGCAGATTCTGTGCGACGGTTCGTTGGTGGTCATAGAGGTCCCAGCCCGTCATAGCGACGAATGCCAGGCCTCCGAAGCCTCTTGCCACTGACCGTCCGGCGTACATCATGCCTTCCTCAAACATCTCCCGGCTGCCTCTGCGCAACAGCATCATCTGGATATGCTGAGTGGCCGCCTGTCCGATCTTCACGGCAACCACTCCACTCGCGACCGTTGCACCTTTCAGAATCAGCGGCACCTGCCGGTTGCCTTCCACGGCCAGTACGGTTTCCGCCACCCCGTTCAGGTAACGGTCCCATTCCTGCTCGCTGATGCTGTAGTCTGCCTGAACCGCTTTCAGTTCTTGGTTCAGGGTGTCCAGATAGACCGTCACCGCTTCACGGGTGATCGCTTCTATCTTCAGTTGAGCTGTGGCCGGTTGAAGCACATGGCTGACGAAAGCCTTTTCAACCATCGACGCTACCTGATCTTCCGCCTTGGGCTGCTTGCCGAACAGGCCTTCCGCAGCAGGGGTCTTCATCAAATGGAACCCGATAGCCTTTAATGCCATAGCCTGCTGGTTCCAGTAGGAGAAGTACCACGGGATAAAATCCTCTTCGGCCCGATTCCTTAGATCCTTGATCCATTCTCGTACCGAAGCTTTGGCAGACTCTTCTGCCTTCGCACCGGCTTTCATGAAGACATCCCGGACCGACTTATCGACGGCGCTCCAGTCTACGACGCGTACCTGTTCGACCCGGTGACTTGGCTTGCCAGCAGTCCGGTGTTCTCCCGGCAGCAGAAACCGAATCAGTACGATCATGCCTATCAGGAATAAGACGCGTTGGGCGGTACGCGGCACACGGATCTGCCTCCAGTTGATGTTCAGTCTCATTAGTATTCCTCCGGTAACAGGATGCAAGTTGATGATCGGTCTGCCTCGGTGATGATCCAGATTTTCTGCTGGGGTGATATGCTGTACGCGCTCATCAGTCTCAGCCCGTCAATAAGCGCCTGTTCGTTGGCTGTGATGTCTTCATCGCACAGCTCGCCCCAGTCACCGGACAAGTGTCTGGTCAGGAAGTCCCCGGGATGCTGTTCGGCCTCTGCCAATGCATCCAGCGCTCCGGGAGTGATAACGGTTTGTCCGGGACAGAAACGTCCCGGTTCTAATGTGGTCAACGTTGCGGTCATGGTGTGATCCTTTCGTTTAATCAAGTGACGGCTCAGCCCCCGATGTCAGGGGCTGTCCGATGGTGGTGTTGTCGGTCTGTGAATGATCGCCGGTGATGTAGTCGTAGGCCTTCTGCGCCTGTGCGCCTGCTGGAATCAGGATGGAAGGATCGGCTTCTAGCTTTTCCATCCAGTGCTTCAGGTAAGCCGTTGTGTTGTCTTCGGTCTTCGTCAATATGCCGCAATGCCCGCACAGGAAAGCAGAGCCCATTTCGGCGACCAGTTCTTCCTGTGAATACTGTTCCGACCCGAATGTCTGCATGTCCATGACGCCTTTGCGGTTCAGTCTTTTGACGTGGCCACTCGCGTGACAAGTTTCATGGAACCTGACTGAAAAATATTCAGCCTCGCTGTTGAAACATTCCCTTGGCGGCATCCGGATCAGATCGAGCTGCGGGATATAACAGGCCTTGCGGCTGTCATGACGGATATCAGGACGGTCCGGCATTTCACTCACCAACCGTTCGGCTTCATCGAGCCGGCAGAAGGGTGCAGCCGCTCCGATGACAGGCAGCTTATCCTTGGGCAGCCCGTCACACTGCTCGACGTTGAAGACGCTGTAGTACCGGAGCAGGGCATAGCGTTTGTTCGGCCCCGGCGTATCTGGTGTGTCTGCGACTTCATCGAAGAATTTCCAGAACACTACGGGGCAGGCGTGTTCGCCCTTACGGACTTTACCGCCCAGCGCATTGACCTGATTCATGGTCAGCCAGCACGGACTGATATAGCCCATGGCATGCAGCAGGAACGC
>JBGAJP010000097.1:0-2973 GCA_044224855.1 Pontiellaceae bacterium | reverse complement strand
CTGGAAAAATCAATAACTCCGGCCTCATTGAAGTTCCAATGGGAACCACGCTGCGCGACATCATTTATGACATCGGCGGCGGTATCGCCGGCGGCAAAAAGTTTAAAGCGGCACAGACCGGCGGCCCGTCCGGCGGCTGTATTACGGCTGAATTCATGGACACCCCTATCGACTATGAAAGTCTTCAGGCCATCGGATCCATGATGGGCTCCGGCGGAATGATCGTCATGGACGAAGATGACTGCATGATCGATGTCACCAAATTCTACCTTGAATTCACAGTCGACGAATCGTGCGGCAAGTGCGCACCCTGCCGGATTGGCGGACGCACCTGCTACAACATCCTTGACCGGATCAGTAAAGGCCGGGGGCAGCCGGACGATCTTCAGAAACTGAAAGATATCGGCCACGCCATGCGCAAAGCCTCGCTTTGCGGACTCGGTCAGACCGCGCCCAATCCTTTTCTGTCGACCATGAAATATTTTGAAGAGGAATACCGCGCGCACATCGAAGACAAGAAGTGCCCGGCCGGCAAATGCAAAGAGATGATCTGCTACAGCATTGATCCTGAAAAGTGTGTCGGCTGTACAGCCTGCGCGCGCAAGTGCCCTGTTTCCTGTATCAGCGGCGAAGTGAAAAAGCTGCACATCATTGATCAGTCGAAATGTATCAAGTGCGGGCAGTGCTTCACCGCCTGTAAATTCGATGCCGTCAAAAAAGGCTAATTTGGAGAAACCCATGAATATGATTGAACTCGAAATCAACGGAATCCCGGTCTCTGTCAAACCGGGAACTCTTCTCATTGATGCCGCAAAACAGGTCGGCGTAAAAATTCCGACACTCTGCTTCCACCACGATCTGGAACCGTGGGCGGCCTGCGGAATCTGCGTAGTCAAAGTCGAAGGCTCGCCGAAAATGCTGCGTGCCTGCGCCACCGCTGCCGGTTCGGGCATGAAGGTCATCACCCACGACCCGGAAATCGTTGCAGTGCGGCGCACCGTACTCGAACTGATCCTTTCCACCCACCCTAACGACTGCCTTCAGTGCAGCCGCAACCGCAACTGCGAACTTCAGACGCTGGCTGAAGAATTCGGCATCCGTGAAGTCCCGTTTGAAAAACGTCTGCGCGATCTGCCGGTTGATAACTCGACCACATCGATCGTTCTGAATCCTGAAAAATGCATCGCCTGCGGACGCTGCGCCAAGGTCTGTCAGGATATGCAGGGCGTCTGGGCTCTCGAATTCATCGGACGCGGTGAAAAAACCCGTATGGCCCCGGCGGCAGACGTCACTCTCGACGAAAGCCCCTGCATCAAGTGCGGTCAGTGCTCCGCGCACTGCCCGGTTGGCGCCATCTACGAAAAAGACCAGACCCGCGAAGTCTGGAATGCTATCGAAAATAAGCAAAAACACTGCGTCGTACAGATCGCGCCGGCTGTCCGCGTCGCCATCGGCGAAGCGTTCGGTTATGAACCTGGTGCAATTCTTACCGGCCAGCTCTACAGTGCATTGCGTCGTCTCGGCTTTGATGCCGTTTTCGATACCAACTTCACTGCCGATCTTACCATTATGGAAGAAGGCTCGGAGTTCGTGAAACGCGTGACCGAAGGCGGCGTTCTACCGCAGATCACCTCTTGCTGCCCGGCCTGGACCGACTACATGGAAAAATATGCTACGGATTTCATTCCGAACTTCTCTTCGGCAAAATCGCCGCAACAGATGCTCGGTGCCATGGCCAAGACCTATTACGCCGAGCAGGCGAAAATAGCGCCGAAAGACATGTATGTAGTTTCTGTAATGCCTTGCACCGCAAAAAAATTCGAGGTCAGCCGCTGTGAAAGCATGGGGGCCTCCGGTTTTCAGGATGTCGATGTGTCCATCACCACCCGCGAGCTGGCACGCATGATCAAACAGGCCGGTATCGACTTCAAGAATCTGCCGGAAGAACAGCCAGACAGCATCCTCGCCGAATACTCCGGCGCCGGAACCATTTTCGGTGTTACCGGCGGTGTAATGGAAGCCGCACTCCGCTCGGCATACTTCCTGATCACAAAAGAAGACCTCAAAGATGTCAACTTTATGGATGTCCGTGGTATGCAAGGTGTTAAGGCCGCAGAAGTCGACATCAAAGGAACTAAGATCCGCGTCGCAGTCGCCCATCAGATGGGTAACGTCGAAGCGCTTCTAAACCAGATTCGCGAAGCCAAAGCCAAAGGTGAAGAGACTCCCTTCCACTTCATTGAGGTCATGGCCTGCCGCGGCGGCTGTATCGGCGGCGGCGGACAGCCCCACGGTGCAACCGACGAAATCCGTGCCAAGCGAACCGCCGGAATCTATTCAGATGACGAAAAATCGGTTCGCCGGTGCTCCCACCATAACCCGATGATCACAAAAATTTACGAAGATTTCTTGGGTAAACCGTTGAGCCACAAGGCACACGAACTTTTACACACGGAATACCAGGAACGAAAAGTGTACAAAAAATAGAAACGGGTGTACCGTATTCAAGTTTTCTGCGGCAAGGGGCCTTCCCTGACCCAAGGCAAATGGACAATTTAGGAAAACGGTTTGCGTAGCTGCCAGCCGTCTCCATGCTCCGCCGCAGAAATGCGGCGGAGCACTTTTTTTTGCCTTGGTTCGCAAAAAAGAAGGAGACGAAAATGGAAAAGCGACTTGGATTTATTGGCATCATTATTGAAAACCGCGAGTCCAATGCGACTTCGGTAAACGAACTTCTGGGCGACTTCGGCGATATCATCGTCGCCCGCATGGGCGTCCCGTATGAAAAACGTTCCTGCTCCGCTATCACCCTCATCGTCGATGCCTCCACCGACGAACTCGGCGTTCTCACCGGGAAACTAGGAGCCCTGCCCGGCGTATCCGTTAAATCCATGCTGAGCAAAGCCAAATGAAAACGCGAACCGCAACAGACTTTCTCGGCTCAAAGGAACTCCCGGCAGATGCACTTTGGGA